>NZ_MTAV01000081.1 GCF_002154695.1 Nostoc sp. T09 | reverse complement strand
TTGGGCATAAATTACCCAAGTTGAATAGAAGTCGGGTAGTAAGCTGTTTTGATTTTGTAGCTGTTGTAGGTATTGCCGATTAAAGTTGCTCTGGCTTGTGCTGCCTTATCTCCTGCAACTACTAAGGTTGCTACTTTTCGCTTAGAGTTAGCACCAATGTAAGAAACTTTAATTTTGCGGATTAATCCTTCTGCAATTGCTCTACCAACCGTTGTAGAAGGAACGCCTGCTGGAGGATCGCCCACTAGCTTTACTACTCCAATAGCAGCGCCAAACGATGAATAAATATCTGGCAATACTAGTAAAACTCGGTTATCTCCTGAGCCAACCACGTGAGGGACATTCTCAACTCCCGATACTCTTGTGGCCATAAGTGATTCTTGGTTATTCGGATAAATGTGATTTATCCAGAGATAACACGGCTTTCAGCACGTTCCGGGACTTGGAAATGTTATACATTTCTCTCTGTTCTGGAGTGATTTTCATAATTGTGGCAGTTTACGCAATCAGCGCTGTATTTCTGTAAGTAGTATCTATCAGAAAAATTGGTGAGATATTGCTGCCGAACGATACATAGGCATACCTAAACCTTAAATTAGCCACTGGACGGTATGCAGACTCCTTGTACTGTCTACCCAATACCGTATCCGTTGCAGTGATCACTTGAGTTGTGCTGTCCTTTTCAGGCGTGACAACGTTGATTTTATTAATATCAAACGGTCGGTCAATCACATTGCATAATTTCTCATAAAGAGTGATTGCCTCAGATTTTGAATTTACTAACCAACGACTACCGCGAGGAAAACCGTTAGCTGGATCTGTGTAGCTGACAGCAATTTTACCTGTGGTGTAAACAATTCCTTTTCCACCGGATACAAACTGCTGCTTTATCTCTGTGGCAATTTCTAATAAATTGGCTTTGGTAATTGCTGGCAATGTTTGACCAGATTTAGAAGCATAACGCGTTAGTCTGCATGATTTTTCATGGTCCAAGCGCTTGCCATTTACTGGCACTGCTTGGGCATCTTGTGAGAAATACAAAAACAATTGTGGATGTCCTGAAACGGGTAGATTAGTATCAAAACTACTACCGTAAAAAACAGTTAAATTTTTCCTGCTATATCCTAATAAATCAAACAACAAATGATGACGCAAATTCATCATTAACTGATTGTCATTATCGAGCATGGTGCAAGCCACTCTGAGACTGCTGCGAGCGCTCGCTATATTTGGTTTCCAGTCATCCGCTAAATCGCTAAAGTAGCGTTTTACTAAAGCATTGTGCTGGGGAATATAGATTTTTTGTAAATGCTCGAATGGGTCAAAATTATCTGGAAGAGCATCTTCTGGTGGTGGATTTGGTGTTGTTCCTGGCATTAATCACCTCCATCAAAAATATCTTCAAGTACTAAAGCTACAAAATTTCCTGAATCGGCTTTTGATTGTGATTCCGTGGCATCAACAACAATCGGTGTGGGAACTTCTAATCCTGGCTTGTAATGAATAATGTTGCCTTCAGAATCTTTAATGGGATTACCATTTTCATCCTTTGGATCTGTTTGTGAAATCTCACGTTTCATATCAGCAACGCTACTATTGATGCCACTCATAACTTCTTTTACAGCAATAGGTACTGCTACCACTGCGGCAATTGCTGCTAATTTTTCATTTGATTTATCAATCAATGGGAAAAATTTACCTTTAAGATTGGGTTGGGGATTCATCCAGGCGTAAGCATTCTCTAAAAGTACGCCACCTTTTCTTAAGGCGTTACCAATCTTGCCAACATTACCGCCGATTACTTCCATGCCCGCCGTCATTATTCCGCCGAGATTAGTAATCTGATTAAATACATTACTTGCAGCTTGGTATATGCGATTTGCTTTTTGCCAATCTTCACTTAATTGGTTGTAGTTTGCTTCTCCAATCGTATCGGCAATGACTTCATGGACTGCTTTACCTAAGACGCTACCAAAACTAATTGGAGTACCATCAATACCCTTCGGTAATATAAATCCAGTTATTTGGTCAACAATACTAATAAAAGTCTGACCTAAGTTATTACTTAACATCAAAGCATTGTGAACTGTAGCGGCGAAGGTGAGTACAGACAAAGCTTTTTCTACATAGGTATTAGTAGCAATTGCTGTAATTAAGGCTGTTATTCCTGCTAGTTGTGTAGTAAAAAATCCTTTAACACCAGCTACTAAACCCTGCGATGTTGAGTTGATGTTTGCGCGTGTCGCTGCGTGTTGGGAAATTATTAGCGCTCTCAAAGAAGCCACGTCTGCTGGATTCACATCTACACCGTCCCTGCCGTTTAATCCGTTAATACCGTCCCTACCATTTCTGCCAGGTAAACCAATCGGTCCCCTTGATCCAGTTTTTCCTTGCGGTCCTGGGATGCCTGGCAGACGTACTTCCACAACCGTTGTCACTCCATCCTTGCCGGGAATGCCTTGAGGACCGCGATCGCCTTTTAAGCCAGGGATACCTTGCAGCCCTCTGGGTCCTGGTAGTCCGCGTAATCCTTTTAGCGTTTGGTACAAAACTAATGCTGTTAATGCTGTGGTCAGTGCTATACCGGCTTTACCGAGTGCTTCACCTGCTTT
This sequence comes from Nostoc sp. T09, assembly GCF_002154695.1. GTDB lineage: Bacteria > Cyanobacteriota > Cyanobacteriia > Cyanobacteriales > Nostocaceae > Aulosira. The sequence goes on along the minus strand of NZ_MTAV01000081.1, from coordinate 48,174 downwards.
ATTCGCTGCTTGTCCGGCTAAACCTTTAGCATAATTAGCTGTACTGTTTGCCACGTCAGCTTTTGCTGAGGCTCTCAATGCCTCTGCCTGTGCGGATTTGGCTTCAGCACTGGCATTTTTGGCGACGGTCGCGGCAGTAGTAGCGGTATTGTTTGCTATCTCTACTTTCTGAAATGCGTTCGTGCTGATGCTTAATGCACTATTTGCGGTTTCCCTGATAGCTGGTATTTGATGTGATGCGTTGAGTGCTTCAGTTAGTGCCCTATCTGCTAAGTCTTTAACTGGTGGAACTGTACCAGCTACTGCTTCTATGCGGTTCTTTAGTCCTAATAGTCGTCCTAGGATACCCGATACATCATTACCTAGGCTTACTAGACCTGCCTCTACAGCATCAATTCTTCCCCCTAAGGTGTTAAGCGTTCCTAACTGTTCAATTAGGGTAAATATAGTTGCAATTGCGTTGAATATTTCTAATACTCTTAAGCCTAATCTTGCTGTAGCAGACAATGCTTGGCGACTAATGCCAATAGCTTCAGCAGCTTTAAAAATTGCTTCCCCAACCTGTTTTTCTACTTTACTGATCAGGCTTCCAAATTTATCAACTTTATCCCCGATTCCTTTTACTACCCCCCTAAATCCATTCACCGCAGTATCAGCATTTTCAGCAAGTGTTTTAGCTCTATTTGCAGTGTTACTTACAGATGTGACGTACTTATCTAAATTTTCTACCTTGGCTCTGGCTTCTCTGCCAGCCTGACCACCTAGAACAGCATCAGTAATCTTAGGTTCTAATCCACTTATCCTATTATCTACACCGCTAATTTTTTGATTAAGTGGATTAATTTGGTTAAAGATGGTAGAACCAATGATGGGGAGAAGAATCTCCTTAACTTTTTGAATAATACTGTTTTCATCAGTTGGTTTGATTGCGTCTACCTTGGCTTTTAGTTCCTTGAGTTGCTGCTCTAACTTGCCAACTTCATTTAAATAATCGCTCTTTAGAACAAATTTTCCACTCAATGCTGATACATCACCAGAAAGCGCTGATATAGCATTAGAAATCTCACTACAAGTTGTCATTTTAATGCCCTCACCAGCTTTCTAGTAGCTTCGATTTCATTGAATATGTCAGCACATGACAGACAGCAATCACCACAATTTAATTGTCCTGGTGCGCATGGAATACAAGTAACAGAGTAAGAGACAGATGGATTTCCTTCTGCTTGAAATAGCAATTCGCCAGTAAGCGAAAAAACCTTGATAGAATTCTTTGTTTCTGGACAGTTACAACCAGTTGACTGATGTACATATTCGGTTGCATTTAGCGGTCCAACTAAGCGTTCTCTAATAACAGTCCCATCACAGTAAGTTACCTCAATTGATGGGTTATCAAATGGTGGAACTATTAAATTCCCGTGCGCTTTGACTGTAAGTGTTGTAACTGTTGGAAATGGTGCAATACGAGAGAAATAACCACTCAAACAGTAACCATTGCTGTTTTCATCTACACGCCAGGGATATGTTTCAACATCAATTGGTTGATTAAAATCTACTGGGGCTTGAGCAACACCATTAAACGAATAATTTAGTGTTGCTCCATATTGACCTTCGCAATAGACGGTCATAATTAATAGTCGTCTGGGTCAATGGTGGCTGATGTATCTGCTTTAGCGAGGTTTACTGTTACTTGGTCTACTCGGTAAGGGTCATTGTTAGTACCGCGAGTAACAAATGAAGAAAAGCCACTGGAAATGTAAACAGATTGGTCGGTATTAGAATCAAAATTTGTTTGAGTAAGATTTGTTTGAGCATTTTTGGCTATAGCTACAAAATGCCCTTCAGGTGTCGCTGTCGTTGGTGTAGCTAACCCGGCTGATGTCAGCGCTGAATCAGGAATAAATAAACCTGCACTAGGAGTAGTCGCACCACTAGCTAGCCTGGTTGTACCCGTACCAAAGATTTGTTCTAAAGTTGGTTCCGCCATAAAACCGGATTTTTAATTGAAGTGAATAAATCCGTTTTATGCGGCATTCAAAATTAAGTAAATATTCCACTTTTATGTAGAAGTGGTATATACGCCGATGGCGTGTAAGTACTGCTGCGACTACGATTGAGCCATTATTTAATAACCCTAAAAACCAAATAACTTCCTGTTTTACCTGGTGCAAAGGTTAATCAGGAAGTTAGAAAGAGGACTTATGAAAAAAGATAGACAAGGACAAGCAGCTTTGCTGCATGAGTTGGACTATTCTAAAATCCGTCGCCAGATTAGGAGCCAGAAATACAAGATACTTTTAGATTTGGCTCGCTACACGGGCGAAAAATGGGGGTCGCTGATTAGACTGAAGGTTGATGATGTCTACCAGGCAGACGGAAGCCCTAGTGAATTTGTTATCTTTGGCGATCGCAACCAAACCGACAATGAAATAAGACAAATTCCATTGCACGACAATATTCAAGAATCCTTGCGGCATTACAAACCGAGTAGCTCGATCTGGCTATTTCCCAGTCGAGATCACCCAGAAAACCATATCACCTTAAAATTTGCAGATCTGCTTTTAAGGCAGGCAGTAGCCAAGGCAGGACTGGAAAGCAGGGGTATTAGTACTCATAGTACGAGAATAACTTTTATCACAAAACTTTATCGAAATGGTACGGATATTGAGATCATCCAGAGAATAACTGGATATCAAGACCAAAGAGCGATTGAGCGATATTTGGAAGATGATACCGACCGGATTAAAGGAGCAATTGCTACGTTATGAGTGTAAATGCAGAGAGACTTGCATCTGAAGTTATTACCTTTGCTCCCAACGTACTCAATGGGAGAATTCGCGATTTAGAGCAAATCAAGGTTGAACTGCAAAGGATTCTGGGGGTTGCCTATGACGTGGCCGCGGAGAGTATAGCGCCATCATTACGGATTGACGCTTGAGAATCATGGGTTATATGCTGTGGTCGGTAGATGCACCCTGGTGTAAACCGCGATCGCTGCATGGGATTGCGATCGCGTTTACTATCCAGTAAATTTCATTTTTTAGTAGCTGTTGATAGAGGTTGATATCCCCCGGCGAGTGGGGGATATTTTTTTGAATATAAAAAACGGCATCCAGATTTTACTTGAATGTCGTTTCAGTGAAATTCTGGGTGAAATATTAAAGTCATGGCGTCAGTAGTTAGCTAGCGATCGCAATCCCTCAGTTGAAAAGTGCGATCGCACTCATTACAGTACCAGCGCTGAACCTTCTCACCGCTTTTTCGCTTGTTATGCCCATTGCGGTAAATAGTACTGGCTTTACAGTAGGTGCAATATTCCGGCTGGTATTTGCTAAGGCTTGCTGAGGGTGCTGACTTTGACATATTCCTTACGACCAGACTGAAACTCTATTTGATATCGCCTGGGGTTTGATTGAAAGCCGACAACGGTCACTACTTCACCACCATAGGTCGCTGGGTGATTTAACTCTGGACGCCACGGGCGATCGCACTTTTGGATAAATTCAGCCGCGCAGTTTTCAAGCTGGGCAATAGTATCGTCTTTACCTCTACCCATGATTGCCACTTCTGTAGATTGTCCCTCTACTAGAATCCGCCAGCGTGTTTTATTATCCCTTTGCTTTCTTAGTGGCAGAAACGTTACAAGCTTTTTGTTTACTTCGCGGTTGAAGGTCGGTGGTAAATCTAGTTGCTCAATCGGAGTGTTATTAACAACCATCTCACTTGTGCGATCGCTATTTGCATTCTCTACAGAATTTTCGTTTTTTGGTGGATCAGGTGGATCAAAAACGTTAGAAGTCTGATTATTAAAGGGTTTTCCTTGATCCACCCCATTTGATCCGCCTCGATAATCAAATAAACTAGGCGGATCAATATTTTTATTTCTGGGTGGATCTGGTGGATCGTATTGCTGTGTATAGGTTTCAGTTATCTCTGATCCACCAGATCCACCGTGATCCACCGTTTCTTGATTTTTCTCGGAATTATTATTTTCATTTTTACGTTTCCAACCTCGACTACCTCTCAAGCCATCTTCGCGGCCACGCTCCCAACCAAGTCGGCGCATGACCCCAGAGATGCGTTTATCACTGGCGACATCTTGGTGGGCTGGGTCAATGCCCAGCAACCTGTAAATGCTTTGAGTAGTCACAAAATCCTTGACCCTGACGTATTCCTCAACGATTTCCATCCACGGATCGATTACCTGGTAGTCGCGGTTGCGATCGGCTCGCTGGGCTTCCTGCTCGTCTGTGAGCATGTAGGGGTAGCCGGCTTTGTAGAGTGCATTCGCAGCAGCCCAGATTTTATCTCTACAAAACAGCACAGCCTCGACCGGGATTTTGGCTTTTGATACGGGGATAATCCAGAATCTTCTATCGCCGCTGGGGTCGTTGAGGATTTCGGTTTGATTGGTAGTGCCGACAAAGACAAAGCCACGCTTGTAATCAACTGGCACTCGGTCGTAGGGTGTGCGGAAAGTTTCCTCTTTCTTGGCCAGGAATCGCTTGAGTTCCTCAACGTCTTTGCGCTTGTAGACCGTCTCAAACTCTCCCCATTCCAAGCACCAAAAGCGGTGCATCTTCATTTTTTCGTCTTTGTCATTGTCGTTACCCAAGTCATCAGAGAACCAGTCACCCCCGAACAGCGTTCGCCAAAATGTTGATTTACGGATTCCCTGTTCCCCGTAGAGAATTAATGCACAGTCCATCCAGCAACCTGGATGACGGGCACGGGCGACGGAAGCGACTAAGAAATTTTTAAAGTAAGTAGTGTGTAGCGGGTCGGTAGTGCCAAAGAACTGGTAAGCCAAGTCATCTAAATAATCGCCCGAGACATCGGGAAACTTGGCTTCAACTTCATCCAAATATTCAACGACGGGTGAGTAACTGTGGGCTTTGGCGATGCGTTCAATGATGGTAAAAGCATCGTCTTTGGAAACATCGATATCAAATTCTAGGGCAAGAATCAGCTTGATATGGTTCATATCGAGCGCTGTACCGTATAGCTCAATATCCTTTTTTAAGGTGTTGTAGCGCAAGTGTTGCCCCCAGATTTTATTTACCAGGTGAAATCTACTAGCCATTCTCGACTGAAAAGAAAGTTCTTCATCTTCGAGTTTTTTTGATGCTTCTTCCTTCCATTCTTCAAAGGTTAAAGCATTGTTTACCAATTCCTTAAAAGCATCGCCTCCATGCAAGGCAATGTAATCATCCATGCCTTTGGCATCGCCATCAGGAAGCACAATTACCATTATCTTGCTGCCTTTGGCTGCTAGTTCTCTGCTTAGACCTAGCAAGGCATTTTGAACCATTTGCTTATGCAAAATATCATTATCAAAGCAGATGTAGAAAGTTCTGCCCAGTTTGGCGAATAATTCTAAGTTCTGATGTAACCGCCCTTTCTTCCTGCAAGTGCTGACACCAGGTAAGCTGATTGTTGCTAGACCAATAGATAATCCTGAACCTGCTTTTTTAGCACCTTCAGTAATGATGATTGGTTGGAGGATATCTTGATAGATGTTATTCCAGTAGTTCTCTATACCTGGGTCTAAAAATAAAGGTGCTGCATTGTAACCTTGTGCCCCTTCATATTTAAGTGGTTTTCCTTCTTCTGAGATTCTTGGATTGTCTGGTTTTACCTGAACACCTTGCAGTGTCGCCTCTCCAGTCAAAGGGTCAACACCAGATACGCACCAAGCAGGTATTAGAGAATCTGAATGTTTCCAGCGCTTTCTATTGTTTTTATTGAGTATCTTATCTAACTCTCTAGCATCGTAAATCGTGCGTACATTGCGTTTAATTATGTAGTCTAAAACAGCGCTCTTTTGCCATTCTTGCCAGTGAGAAGGAGCAATAGAGTTTACATCAGAATTAGTGTTTTCTTGGGTGAATTTATCAATGGCTTGTGTCATGATTCACCCCCAAGGAAGATGAATTCTACTGCTTTAAATGTGCTACAATAATTGCAATCAAGGGATTTTTCGGTTGTCCCTTGGAAAAGTTTTAGATTCATTTTTAATCTTCTATTATTGGTTTTCTCTGGTTCCTTAGCCGGGGATTTTTTTTTGGTTATAGGGAGATGTTTCGTCTTCTAGACGCCATCATCAAGGCTTCGTACTGAAGACCGTGCATAGCTTCGGGATTGTCTTCTAACAGTGCTGGCATGGATTCAATGACTGCTGCTGCGAAGAATACCGCTTCATGCCGTACGAGAAAGGGAAATTTCGATTGAATCCAGTCAACGAATTGTCCTAATTGTTCTGCTGCTTTTTCGCTAGCTTGATTCATCTCTGGGGATGCAAAGGAAATCGCATCTGGGGTAACTACTATTGCTGCTTTAATTTCTTGCTCTCTAGTCATTGGTTATTAGTTATTGGTTATTGGGCGATCGCTATTTCCGCTGTGAGATTATCTGTTGTGCTTGCTGTCTGAGTTGAGCAAGGAATATGGGGTTGTTCAGCAAGACTTCTGGGAGAAAACGTAATACTGCTGATGCCAAGGAAGTGGCTTCGGTTTGGGTCAATTCGGGGATGACTTGCTGTAGTTGAGCTATGAATTGCGATAGCCTTTGTCCCGCAAGTTGTGAGGCTCTCGAGAGTTCTGGGTCTGGTTGAGTGTTTCGTTTTTTGTTGGTCATTGGTTATTGGGTGTTGGGTTGGGCGATCGCTCTCACTGCGAATCGCAATTGTTAACTTGTGTAAAAACCGATAGCCGAGTAGCGCGATCGCTTGTCTGTTTCTCTGGGGAAAGCTTAGGAAAGGCAGGTGAAGTTGGCGCTTGACCTGCCATGTTGTGTAACTAACAGAGAAATAAAATGAGTGACAAAATTTACTTGGATGATGAAGATGTTGTGTCGTTAACTGAGCCTGACTTTGGACTAGGAAACACTTTTAAAATCAGCGAACTGAAGTTGCAAATTCAAGCTTTCTTTCGGGAAACAACAGAAGATGGCTTTTTTGCGGCTGGTAGGTGCATATGGTTTAACAAGGACGGCGGCGCTGAATGCGAGATACTTCGACAAGAAGGTGGTGGTTGGCAGAAAGGGATAGTTCTGTTTCGGGTAGAATTTATTCCCGATCACCCGGAATAAACTAGTCTAATAACTCATAAATAAAGCCGTCCTGCCTGCAATAGGTAGGACGGCTTTATGGTGTTGTTGAGTTTTTTTTATCCTCAGCTAAATCTTCGGTTAATTGTTCTAGCTCATGTAGCCTGACCTCTAGTTCAGCTACTTGTGTTTTGTGATATGCCAACTGCTTTCGAGTCTCTTCGATCAGCTGGCGTGCGATTCCCCCATCAATTCCCTCTCCAGTGCCGATAGTAATGGGATCTGATTCGTTGCTATCAATTCTACTAACTCCGAGCGAGTCATTCCTAGTTTTTGCGCTCTTCGGCGAAAGAGTTCCCACGCCTCTGGTGATACTGTTAAGCTCACCGTTTTTGCATTTCTGTCTGACTTTGGTCTTCCTACCATTTGCTTTTTCTCTTTTCATAGTAAGCCTTTCAATTATCACATATATACAAATGAGCTTTATTATTTCATTTTCACATATGTGATATTATAGCTGTACATTGTTCAAATGTAAGCAATGCTCAACCTAATAAGTAGAGATGGCAGCCTACCGTCATTGAGACAAAGAAAGATCTGCCAGTGCTGAGTAGTAGATATACCTAAAACCCAAACCAGGCAGAGATAGCAGCCTGCCAGCATCGAGCCAAACGCCAAAGACCTGCTAGGGGAACGCCCGACAACCGCATCCATGAACTATTTAGATAGAGGTAAAAACATCTGTGTCCAGAAAACAGAACCTTGCACAACAAAACAGACGCCGTAAAAAACGTGGACTAAAAGCCCGTCGCGGACAACTCATGCCTGAAATGCTTGCGCCAGCAATCAAAAAATGCAAGGGCGACCCAGTGATTACTTCCGTTGTCATCAATCCACATCAAACAGATTCATGAATTTCAGGAGTTATTAAGAATGGCGGAAATTCTGAGGTTGATAGAACCACTGTCAAAAACGCAGCAACTAGGATTTTTAGCTCTTGTCTGCCTAGCAAAGAGAGAAAACACCACCATTGAACACCAGCGAGATGAATGGAATTTTGATGATGTCAGTAGAGAAATAGTGAGCCTAGCTGATGGCTTGGGCGACCACGAGCAGATGGCACTAGTAGCCATGATTGCTTCCGAACTGGGTGACACAGACACCGATGACTTGAAGGAGCATAACCACAATGCCCAGTAAACTCGTGCGACTTCAAATAGAAGAAGACAAAGAAGTGTGCATAAACCTGGACGCTATTACCACCGCCGAAATGACCCAAGGCAAGGTAGCTATCTTCTTTATCGGAGATCCAACACCATCGATCTTAAGGGGAGAAGCAGCCGAGTCATTTTGGCGTTGCTTGCGTGGTTCAGTCCTGACCATCCACCACGCCACGCCAGGCGCAGCACAATCAACAAAAATCGCTGAAGTCCCTCCACGGCAAGACTCCAGCGATTAACTCTATGGCAAATTATGATTCCAAAACCCAGTTATAACCCAACTATTGAACGACTATGACCGACCAAGACACGACCGATCGAGCAACTACTAACGGTCGATCATCGACCAATAACCGACTAAAGGGACGTAAAAAGCAGTGGAGAGACCTTCCTACTGACCCACTAGAGAAAGGTTTTCTTAGTCTTCAAGCTGAGTATGTCGTCGGTAAAACACCTGTTAGCTGGTCAACCTTAGAACCAGGACAACTACTCTCACGTTCTGAGTCGGGGAAAAATTTGTTCGTAAAAATTAACGACGGCAGAGCGATTTGTCTAGATAGTCGGCAATCGATCGACATTAGTCCAAATCGTCGGCTCACTATGCAGGTGTGGGTGGTTACAAGCTTCAATTCCACAACTGCAAGTAAAGCCGATTTTTAGGCGAATTCCAAGGCAGGAACGCGATCGCCTGTCTAGTTCAACACCAGATACTGAAGGATTTTAGCAGATGGCAACTGACTCAAACTACCCAAAAAATGACATTAATTCTGTTGGCTTCCCAGAAGGTCAGCTACTCGGCAACGGTGCCAGCGCTGATGAATGCGCTGAAATCTCTGCTGCTTACAACCTGGGTAAACCGTTGCCCACAAGTGACAACGAGGCAATCAACCGAGTTAGCGACAGACTGACCCAAACCAGCGGCTATGGTCAGCATAGCGATTGGGGGGATGAATGAACCAAGTGATAATTCTGCTGATAACGCTGTTATCGCTGCTATTCTCGCTAATCGCACTCTGCAAACAGCAACCAGACCGCCCGTTTTACCTCAAGATTGAGGTGCAGTATGGCAGATGAGCAAAAAATCGTAGTTGAAATTCCCAGCGATCGCACTCACTATTCCCCAGTCCCGATTACTCAACAGCCGAACAAATTAGAGCAGTTTCGGCGTGGGTGGGTAAACGCGATCGCCCTTCCTGACAACTTCACTGACTTGCTATTTGACATCACTGCCTCAATTACAATTCCCGCGCTGGTGACTAGTTGCTGGGTAACACTTCCACTACCAACTTTTATGAGGCTAGGCGGTGCAATTCTTGCGGTGGTTATGGTGCTACTACTTTGGCAAATGCTAGCAATTCCAGAGGTACAGAGCATCCTAGCCTTCCGACTTGCACTAATAACAGTGGGAGTAGTACTAGGACTATGAATAGAGAAGATCGTAAGCAAATCATTCAGAACGAGTTAACCGATAACTGGTGTCCGGAGAAATTAGCGAAGTCAGCAGATGACATTCTGAGTCGGCATTACCCAGACACTGCGCTTATTGGGGCATCTGAACAGGAAGTCAACACAGTTAAACAGGCTAAGGAATATCTTGCAGGGGATGACGATGACTGATTTACACCCCTCACAACTGCATAATTATTTGCAGATGTACACCCGGACAAAGTGGACTTACTGGGGATGTCTCGCCTCCTCGATGCTGATTTTTTTTGCATCTGCCGATATTAAACCCAAGCATCTCAAGCCTTGGATACTCGGTAGCAGCACGGCTGTACTGATTGTAGGCAAGAACCAGAGACAAACAGCCAAGCAATTGAAACAAACACTGGGAGACGTTGACCAGGTTTCACAGCTTAACTTTCTCTCATGGATGAAGCAGCAGACCCAACCGACTGCACAACTAGCTGTAAGTATTCCTTCCCTCAATGGAAGCTGGCAACCAGACAACCTCATCACCGATCCAGTTGATTACGTCAACCGAGTACAAAAACACGTTGCTTTAGTCGGTGGCACGGGCGACGGTAAATCAACCCTGGCTCAATACTTCTCAACCCGCATCGGCGGTCAGGTCATCGTCTACGATATCGACTCAGCCAAAGATGATTGGTCATGGGTGGAACCAGGCAACCTAATAGGCGACGGTGGGCTACCAGAAGTCAACGCCGCCATGAAAGAAGCGCTTGATCATCTGGAGAAGATGCGGGTTTATCGCAAGGAAGTATCTAAGGATGTTCCCCAAGAGTTCGCCCGGTTCTACATTGGTGAAGAGTTCCCCGTGCTGGCAGACTGCGACAACGCACCAGACTGGATTAAGCAACACGCCAAGGTTGGGCGTAAGCGTAAACAGTTCATTATGGTACTGGCCCAAAACGACACTGCTACTAATTTCGCCCTAGAGGGTGACGCTGATATCCTAGACACCTGCTTTGTCCGCATTCGATTAGGCAAGAAAGCTCAAGACTATGCCAGGTCAACCCTGAAAAATCCCCAGATTGAGCAGTGGTTAAAGGCTGGAGGCAAAAAACGGTTTATGGTCGATGATCTACCTTGTGAACTAGATCTAAGCACTTGGGGAACTAGTGCGATCGCTCCTGTCTCCCCCGTCTCCGCGGAGGTCAAGCCAAGAGTTACAGCCGATGAACTGCTCAAAACCCTGGAATACCCAGAGCATGACATTGTGGAAATTGGACTAAAGCAGTCTGGTGATTGGGTAGCTGCCTGGAAATGCCATAACCTAAATCGCTCGCTCAGAAACATCAACTTAGAAGATATTCGGCTGATGTTTCAAGGACTAGCCTCTAGGGGCATTGGTGAAGTTGAAGGCGAAGGCGATCGCTTGCGCTGGCGAATAGACTCCTCACACCTAGACAAGCTCTAGACAAGATAAAAAACACCCGATGGACTACAAACACGGGTGTTTACTGGACTTCATTACATAAGTAATTGATGGAAGTAAATGTAACTATCATGCCATTACAACGACACAACAAACCCAGTACGCAAAATTCGCCGCCAAAACGGCTCTAGACGGGTAAAATTGGCTCCCAGACTGGGTTTAGACAATTCTAGACAAGGCGGCTGCGGGCTGCGCCTACGGACTTGACTCGCCCAAGTGCGATCGAGTCGTGAAAGTTTTACGAGCGATATTTTAGACCAACCACAAGATTATGCAAGAGTCAGCCCAAAAACTTTGTCAGTTAGCAGAGGAATACATCAAAGAGCAATACGCACCCGTGGGTAATCGTGCCTACGTCTGGGAAAAATGGACAGATGAGCTTGATGATACAACTGCACACGCTGTATCAGGTGAAGCGCCGCCAGGTGATTGTGATGATTACTCCTGGAGCGAGGTAACAGAACTGAAAATTATCTCCAGCGAATTGGAGGAGCGCAACGACGACAAAGGGGAATACACCGTTTTGGTGACTGCTTCAATGATTGTCGCTTCCGGTTCAGCCGATGACGACGAGGAAGAGGACGACGACGAATTGGAAGCAACAGAGCATGATATTTGGGTCTACATCGAGCGATACCCCGATGGAGAACTTGAAGTTGTAGATGCCGAAGAATAACAAAGACCGATCGCTCTATTGTGGGCGATCTCAAAAATAAAAACTATGAACGTCATGTTACTTATGAGTGAATTTCTTGAACTTACTTTTGGCATACAAGCTGAATACAGCCCACCCAGAAAAATCATCTGGAATTTTAAAGATCCACGTATTCAATATTTAAATAAAGCCCTCTTATTCTCGCCTGAAATGATGTTAATCAAAATCGATAGTTTGCATGGCTACTACAACTATTTTGATTTATTGATTGGTGATTTTAATAGATGCGAGTGTGAAGAGTGCTTGAAAACGAGTAATGAGCGATTGAAAGCTATCAACGAATTGATAGCAGAGTTCGATGAGGATAGAGTGTTGTATAAGGTCTTAGCGTGAATGATCACAATATTTAAATACGATTGTCCGCAATACCCAGAGTTTAATAAAAATGAAACTTTTCACGCTGTTTTAAGACCATCAGGTAAAGGTAAATCTGTTTTTTTAAGGTGTTTCAGGTGGAGATGGGGCAATTCTTTGTACCGTAAATTCCCTTATGGTTACACAAGAAAGAATCCATACACGAATCCGTTTGGAGATAAGATTTAGAACAATGACTGAGATTGAATTTTGACTAACAGAAAGTGATCGCAATTTGAACGAGCGATCGCTTTATTCCAATGAGTGTAAAAAGGGTGCAAAATTCTTGGGAACTTACCGCAAGCGGCAAACCTCTAACAGTTTTAGGCAATGTTAGCACAGGACGATAAATGGATCAGCGTTGATAAACGGTCAGGGAACCTGGCAATTAGATTTCGGGTAAAAGGTTTTGAGAAACAGTTTTACGTTGCCAGTGGGCTGCAAGACACGAAACGGAACCGCGAAGCTGTACGACTGAAGCGTGACGCTATTCTCAACGACATTACACTGGGTCGGTTTGATCCATCGCTGGAAAGTTACCAGTTTAGGGCTAGTGCGATCGCACCCGCAGCGCTCGTACATCAAAAGCCTGAAAATCAATCCAGGTATGACTTGGAAGTATTATGGCAAAAATTTACCGACTTTCAATCTACTCAACTTGAAAAAACTACTATTCGCGGCAAGTACAAAGTGATAGCCAGCTACATCCTGAAGCTTCCCACCAAAGATTTAGAGTCAGCTGCATCAATCCGTAATTGGATGCTGTCAAACTACACTCATTACATGACATGGGTTTTATTGAACTACTTCAGCCGTTGTTGTAACTGGGCTGTAGATTCAGGGCTAATTAAGAACAATCCGTTCTCTGCTCTAAAAATTCAACAACCTAAAAAATCTAGCCAAGATGAAAGCTTTCGAGCTTTTACCCTAGAGCAGAGAGACGCGATCGTTAAAGCCTTTGAAGTCCACCGAAGACATAGTTATTATGCTCCGCTAGTTAAATTCCTATTCTTTACTGGTTGCCGACCAGGAGAAGCTTTTGCGCTGACCTGGGGAGATATCAATGATGATTGCCGACGAATATTGATAAACAAGAGTAGAAACATAGCTGGAATTCTCAAGGGAACCAAAAACGGGAAGAAACGAATATTCCCTTGTGAAGTTGGTTCAAGGTTGCAAATGTTGCTGCTGTCTATCAGACCAGGACATTTCAACCCTAATGATTTAGTATTTCGCTCCAAAACCGGGAAGAGAATCAACTCCAGTCTCATGCTGGACTTCTGGCGCGAAGAAAGATTTCTAGAAAAAGGAAGAGTATATAAGCGTCCTGGGGTAGTAAAAGAGCTTGCAGTCAATGGGATAGTCCCATATCTGCCACCTTACAGCTGTAGACATACGTTTATAACCTGGGCCATTAGCAGCGGCATCAGTCCTGACAAGGTTGCTCTTTGGGTAGGCGACACCACACAGACAGTGTTGAAGCACTACTGTCACCCAGAGATAGTGAATGCTGAATGCCCAGATTTTTAGCTACTCAAATGCTACTCAAAATTATTTTTCATGACTTCCAAAAAGCTGAACAGGCAAGCGATTCAGGATGGCTTTGCGCTATCAGTTTACTTCTGGTCAGCATATCGAGATATTCTCAATATTAATGAACCGCCGATATGCCAAGGATACCAAGGACGATAATGTTGACTGTTGCTTTGCCGAAAGGGGAACTACTGAAAAATAGTATCCGCCTACTGCAATCTGTAGGATTGGATTTTAGCGCTTTTTTAGATGCAGGGAACCGCCAACTTCAGATTCTTGACGCTAGCGGACAAGCGAAAGGACTGTTAGTGCGGGGACAGGATGTGCCTGTTTATGTGGAATATGGTCAGGCACAACTGGGTATTATTGGTTACGATGTGCTGCGCGAAAAACAGCCCCAAGTTGCACATTTGGTAGATTTGCATTTTGGGCAATGTCGGATGTCTGTAGCCGTCAAAGCATCAAGTGCTTATAAATCACCTTTAGATTTACCAGCTCATGGTCGAGTTGCTTCCAAATATGTCAATTGTGCTCGTGAATATTTCCAAAATTTGGATTTACCAGTAGAAATCGTGCCGTTGTATGGTTCAGTGGAACTAGGGCCGATTACCGGAATGTCAGAAGCGATTGTAGATTTGGTTTCTACAGGGAGAACTTTGCGAGAAAACGGTTTGATTGAAATTACAACATTGTATGAAAGTACAGCGAGATTGATTGCCCATCCGCTAAGTTATCGCCTCAATACAGGTAATTTACATCAGTGGGTAGAAGATGTGCGATCGCATATCTTGTCTACAGTTTAATTACCTTGTAACTCAAAGCCGAATTTCCAAGCCAGTCTCGATGAAATTTTTTCATCGCCATGTATGAAAAAGGAACAAGGGAGACAAGGAGAACTTGGGGGATAATTAATTACTCTTAACTCAGCACTCAGCACTCTTTCAAGCCAGAGGAACCTCTACACGGAGGTTCCACACCCTGCACAAACCAAAAATTGTATAATTTATATATTTTAATAAACATTTATAAAGCCTGTGCTTTCTAATAGCGAAGTAGCAAGACTGGAAGCCCTCCGCCAGTATCAAATTCTCGATACTGAACCGGAAAAAGCTTACGATGATATTGCCCAGTTAGCTGCATTTATTTGTGGCACTCCGATAGTATTGGTCAATTTCATTGATGAAAACCGTCAGTGGTTTAAGGCGAGATTGGGTTTGGATGTACCGGAAATGCCCCGGAATATTGGTTTATCTTACCTTTGCCAAGACAGGCAAGAGGTTGTAGTAGTGCCGGATGCATTAGCTGACGAACAGTTGGCAACAAATCCAGTAGTGACTTCTTATCCCTTTGTGCGGTTTTATGCAGGTGTCCCCTTGATTACTCCCAAGGGGGATATGGTTGGTACTCTCTGCGTAATTGATAATGTGCCACGACAACTGAGCGATAAACAACTAGAAGCACTTCAAGCACTCGGTCGTCAGGCGATCAATCAACTAGAGCTAAGGCGTAATTTAGCTGAGGTATCCCGTATTGCTGAAGAGCAAAAGCGAGTAGAAGCAACACTGCGGCGCAGTCAGCAAGAGCTTACAGACTTTGTCGAGAATGCTACTGTAGGGATGCATTGGGTACAGGCAGATGGCATAATTGCTTGGGCAAATCAGGCAGAACTAGACCTTTTGGGCTATACGCGCTCTGAGTATATCGGACACTCTATTACTGAGTTTCATGTTGACCAAGATGTCATCGAGGACATTCTGCAAAGGTTGACCAGAAATGAAACTTTAGACAATTATGAGGCAAGGTTACGTTGCAAGGATGGATCGATTCGCCATGTTTTGATTCAGTCGAATGTGTTTTGGGAAGACGGTAAGTTTATCCATACGCGGTGTTTTACGCGAGATATTACTGAGCGCAAAAAAGTAGAAGCCGCCTTGAGGGAAAGCGATCGCCGACTGAAGGTAGCATTAGAGGCTGCTAAACTTGGGTCTTGGGAGTTTAACTTAGCAACAGCAGAGTTGTCTGCATCTAAGCAGTGCAAAGCCAACTTTGGTCTGCCTGAAGACGCTGAGTTTACCTATGATCAGTTACTCGAATGCATCCATCCTGACGATCGTGCCTACATGCAAGAGTCTGTACAACAAGCTCTAGCAAACCACAGCGATTATGAGGCAGAGTATCGCAATATTTGGCCAGATGGCAGCATTCACTGGATACTAGCACGCGGTGTGGGGATTTATGATGCTGATGGTCATCCCAAGCGGATGATTGGTGTGACACTCGATCTCACTGCGCGCAAGCAAGCAGAGCAAGCTTTGCAGGAAAGTGAACAACGTTGGCAGTTAGCCTTACAAGGTAATAATGATGGCATCTGGGATTGGAACCTGAAGACAGGCGAAGTCTTCTTTTCCAGCCGTTGGAAAGAAATGCTGGGTTATGAAGACCACGAAATTGTCAATAATATAGATGTATGGTCAAAACTAGTCCATCCTGAAGATTTGGATTGGGTATTGCAAGCCGTTCAAGATCACTTTGACAAAAAAACGCCCTATTACGTAACTGAGCATCGACTCCAGTGCAAAGATGGCAGTTATAAATGGATTTTAGATCGAGGGCAGGCGCTTTGGGATAGCACAGGTAATGTCGTGCGGATGGTTGGTTCTCATACCGACATCAACGATCGCAAGCAGATAGAAGAGGAATTAAAACGGCAAAATCTGCGATCACAACTGTTTTCGGAAATCACCCTGAAAATTCGTGAATCCTTACAATTAGATGATATTCTCCAAACTACAGTAACTGAGATTCAAAAAGTTCTCCATGCCGACCGAGTTTTGATTTTTCGACTTTGGCCCGATGGCTCAGGAACAGTGGTACAAGAGGCAGTGTTACCTGGTTGGCCTGTATTGCTTGGACAAAATATTCTTGATCGCTGCTTTCAGCAAGAGTATCTAGAAAGATATCGCCACGGAAGAGTAAGTGCAATCACAGACGTTGCCAAAGCAAACATTCAAGAATGTCATCGTCAATTTCTTCAGCAATATAATATCAAAGCTAACCTCGTAGTGCCGATTCTGATCAGGGACGGGATTTGGGGTTTATTGATTGCCCATCAATGCCAGAGTCCCCGTGAATGGAACAGTTTTGAACTAGATTTATTGCAGCAGCTAGCGAACCAAATTGGGATCGCCCTATCTCAAGCACAACTATTGGAACAAGCAACCCACCAAAGTCAGGAACTTACGCGTTCCAATGCCGAATTAGAACAGTTTGCTTATATTGCTTCCCATGACTTGCAAGAGCCATTGCGGATGGTGACTAGTTATTTACAGTTACTGGAGCGGAGATACAAAAATCAGCTAGATAACCGTGCAGATGAGTTCATAGGCTACGCTGTCGATGGCGCACAGCGGATGCAAACCTTAATCAACGATTTACTGAACTATTCCCGTGTCAGTACTCGGGGACAGCCCTTTATGCCAGTAAATTGTAATACGGTTTTAGAAAGAGCGATCGCCAATCTGCAAATAGCGATCACAGAAAGTCGTGCAGTGATTACCGCCGATCCTCTCCCCGAAGTAATAGCCGATACTACTCAACTGGCACAAGTCTTCCAAAACCTCATTGGTAACGCGATTAAATTCCGCAGAGAGGAGCCACCCCAAATTCACATCACAGCCATAAGGAACAGTACAGAATCACTAGACATAGAAAATTCCCATCTCACCCCATTAGAAAACGAATGGTTGTTCTCAGTACGTGATAATGGAATTGGTTTAGAATCCCAGTATGCTGAACGCATTTTTGTAATTTTTCAGCGGTTGCATAGCCGAAGTAAGTATCAAGGTACTGGTATTGGTTTGGCAATTTGTAAGAAGATTATAGAACGCCACGGCGGTAGAATCTGGATGGACTCGAAACCGGGTCAAGGCTCGATTTTCTACTTTACGATTCCAGATAAAACAGGTAAGCAATCGTGAACAATCTATCAGCGGTTATGCCTATCGAGGTTTTGTTAGTAGAAGACAATCCTGGCGATGCCTTACTTACGCGCATCGCTTTGGAAGATAGCAAAATCTCGGTTCATCTGAATGTCGTTGAAGACGGGGTGGAGGCAATGGCGTTCTTACGAAAACAAGATAAATATGCTAAAGTACCACATCCTGATATTGTGCTACTTGATTTAAACCTACCGAAAAAAGATGGTCGGGAGGTACTAGCAGAAATCAAAGGTGATGAACATCTTAAAAGAATTCCTGTAGTTGTTCTAACAACTTCCCAAGCCGAAGAAGATATTCTTAAAGCCTATAATTTGGCTGCCAACTGTTACATAACTAAGCCAGTTGACTTCGATCAATTCGTTAAAATTATTCGATCTATAGAAAACTTTTGGTTTGCGATCGTCAAACTGCCACCGGAGTAATGGACATGGCAGGTGAAATTATTAAAGTCTTGTTAGTTGAAGATAACCCCGGTGATGTCCTGTTGTTACAGGAGTTTTTAAAGGATGTCACCGCAGCTGTGGTTGAGTTGATACCTGTTGAGCAGCTTGATGAGGCCCTCAGCTATCTCACTCACGAAAGCTTTGATGTCATGCTTTTAGATCTCTCCCTGCCAGATAGTCAGGGATTGGAAACCTTTATTAAAGCTCACAATCAAGCTAAATCAACTCCAATCATTGTGCTCACTGGGATTAACGATGAAACCTTAGCGCTCAAGGCGATGCAAGAAGGAGCGCAGGATTATTTAGTCAAGGGGCAAGTAACAGGCGACTTGCTAGTACGCTCTATGCGTTATGCGATTGAGCGCCAACGGATAGAAGATGCACTGCGGCAAAGTGAAGAACGGTTTCGAGTTGCCTTAAAAAATTCACCCATTTTTGTCTTCAACCAAGATCAGGAATTACGCTATACCTGGGTTTATAACGCCGCATTTGGGTTTAAAGCTGAAGAAATGTTGGGTAAACGCGACTCAGAATTAATTCCCTTGGAAAGCGCTCACCATCTGACTGCGCTTAAACTTGGCGTGCTTGTGACCGGAGTTGGTACTAGAGATGAAGTATCTATTACTACCGCACAAGGAACTCGATATTACGACTTAACTGTAGAACCATTGCGCAATGAGTCACAACAAGTTATAGGCATCACTTGTGCTTGCATCGATATTAGCGAACGGCAAGCCGCCCTCCAACAACGCAAGTTAGCTGATGAAACAATTCGGGAACAAGCGGCATTACTAGACATTGCTACTGATGCTATTCTTGTGCGAGATTTAGAAAACAAAATTCTCTTCTGGAACAAAGGTGCAGAAAACCTTTATGGCTGGACAGTAGCAGAGGCTAAGGGTAAAAATGCCAGCGAGTTGTTGTATGATGATGAACCGCCACCAGAAGTCGCAGCAGCTCTTTTAACGGTGATCGGTAAAGGTAAGTGGGAAGGTGAGTTTACTAAAGTCACTAAAACTGGTAAAGAAATTTTAGTTTCTAGCCGTTGGAGTTTGGTGTGTGATGAACAGGGTAAACCCAAATCAATTCTCACAGTTGACACAGATATTACCGAGAAAAAACGCCTAGAAGCACAATTGTTTCGTGCCCAACGCTTGGAAAGTATTGGCACCTTAGCTAGCGGTATTGCGCATGACCTGAACAATATTCTGACGCCGATTTTAGCAGGAGCGCAACTACTACCGCTGAAATTTCCCGATGCGGATGAGCGAACTCAACATTTGCTAGAAATTTTGGAAATCAACGCCAAACGCGGTGCTGATTTAGTTAAGCAAGTGCTGTCATTTGCACGCGGTGTGGAAGGTAAACGCATTAATCTGCAAATCAGACATCTGATTGTGGAAGTTTCTAAGGTTCTCAAGGAAACATTGCCCAAATCAATTCAAGTCTCTACTGATATTCCACAAGACTTGTGGATAGTTTCTGGAGATAGTACCCAAATCCATCAGGTGTTAATGAATCTCTGCGTTAATGCTCGTGATGCTATGCCAAATGGCGGTAGTTTATCTATCTCTGCAAAAAATCTATTTATTGATGAGAACTATGCCCGCATGAATCTGGAAGCCAAAGTTGGGCCATACGTAGTGATTACTGTTAGCGATACTGGAGTGGGAATTCTTCAAGAAAACTTAGATCGGATTTTCGAGCCATTCTTCACTACAAAAGAGGTGGGACAAGGTACAGGGCTAGGACTTTCTACTGTCATTGGTATTATTAAAAGCCACGGTGGTTTTGTGAACGTGTATAGCGATATAAATGTTGGCACTCGCTTTCAAGTATATTTGCCAGCCGTAGATGGGTTAGAAACACACAGTATAGATGAATCAAAAGTTCTGAGTGCACACGGGGAAATGATTTTGATTGTAGACGATGAATCTGCTATTCAAGAGATTACTAAAACATCCCTAGAAACTCATAACTACAAAACCATTGTTGCAGGTGATGGAATTGAGGCGATCGCAGTTTATGCCAAACACATGGATCAAGTCAGCGTTGTACTGATGGATTTGATGCTTCCTTCCCTGGATGGTGTAACTGCGATTCGTACCTTAAAAAAAATCAATCCAAAAGTCAAAATTATTGCCACCAGCGGCTTGATTTCTAGCAATAAGCTGGAAGCTTTAGCTAGTACTGGTGTGACAACATTTTTGCCCAAACCCTACACTATCAATGATTTATTGCTCACTTTACAGAAGGTAATGTCTTAATTTCTTGCCATGACTCAAGCCAAAGTCGAACCCAAACTATACAGCTTCGATGAATTTATCAGCTGGTATCCCGAAAATTCGGCAGTCCGGTACGAACTGCACGATGGAGTTATTATCGAAATGCCCAAGCCAAAGGGAAAACATTCAAATCTAACAGGTTCCCTTATCGAGCAACTATTGATAATTATCAGGCAGAGTGGCTCTGGCGGCATCTGGACTATTCCTAGAGAATCTATCGTCAAACCCAAACGGGAAAAATCAGGTTACGAGCCAGACATCATCGTTTTAAACAAAGAAGCTCTGGGGGCGGAACCTCGGTGGGAAAGCGAATCGATTATCCAAAATCCGGATTCGGTTAAACTAATCGTCGAGGTTGTTTCAACTAATTGGCGTGACGATTACTACGATAAACTTCGAGATTATGAGGAAATGGGCATCGAGGAATATTGGATTCTCGATTATGCAGCACTGGGGGCAAGAAAGTTCATCGGCAACCCCAAGCAACCTACAATTTTTGTTTGTAATTTGGTTGATGGAGAATATCAGATGACGACCTTTACAGGCAACACGACCATTGTTTCCCCAACCTTCCCCCAATTTAACTTGACTGCACAGCAAATTTTCGATTTGGCTTCGTAGGAAAGTTTTAGGCTATACCGCAGATCAGGAAGGGAGATAAGGAAGCAGGGAACAGGGTGCAGAGGAGAAATAATTAATGACTATTGCCTTCTTGCCCAATGACAAATGACAAATGCCCATTTCCCTTTTTCAACGCAGAATGTATAGAGAATCATCCGGTTGCCATTCTGCGCGGAGGAGGGTGTAATAAACTACATCATGGCTGTAATAGCGGGTATGCTTTTGATATTTCATGCCCACTTTCTGAATTACACGCACTGAGGCAATGTTTTCTGGATCAGCGATCGCTACTATCTGATCTAGTTTTACTTCCCAGAATCCATATTTTAACGTTGCTTGAGCCGCTTCGGTGGCCAGCCCCATATTCCAAAAAGACTTGTCGAACACGTAACCCAGTTCAACATCTGGGGTATCTGCCAAAAAACCGAGTCCACAACGGCCAATCATCTTGCCAGTTTCCTTGTGTACTACTGCCCACATACCTAAGTTGTGTTCTTGCCATTGTTGAATATGGTTGCATAAGCTGTTCTTAGTCTGTTCTGACGTTCTGGGTGATAGATACCTCATGACTTCTGCATCAGCGTACAGGTGAAACAGGTTATCGAAATCATCTAGGGTAAAGTGCCTTAGTCGCAGTCGCAAAGTTTCTATCTCAGGCATGGTGTTAACGGCAAAGATGAATATGATGCTCTAGCAATGAGCACTTCCTAATCCCTTCAAAAATATTACACACAATGTCGTTGGTATGAAAATAATTGACAGTTTTTTTGCCCTTAGCATTCTCCAACTGAAGTGTATTGAATCATCACCATCAATTTTATTTGGGTTAATTTTAGTGCGTTAAAACTACTTCTGAAACTTTGTCTACACTATAACTTGACTAAGTTCTGAAAAAATAGTACAGCATCTAATGTCTAAAAAGCCGTCTCAAACCCCTTACACCACGCCTAGGCATCACTCAGACAAATGGCAACAGAGGGTAGCGCAAGTTGCATATCGCTTTAACCAACAGTATCAAAATCAACCCTTTGACTTACCAACAGAAGTACAGGCAATGCCAATATTTCGGGATTGGATTACTGGCACGTTACCAGGAAGAATTGCTTCTTGCTTCTGGGAAATTGCTAAACCTCAAAAGAATCAGCAATGTTTAGACATTGGCTGCGGTGTCAGCTTTTTAATTTATCCTTGGCGTGATTGGCAAGCATTTTTTTACGGTCAAGAAGTCAGTATTGTAGCACAGGAGACGCTTAATTCTCGTGGCTCGCAGTTGAATTCCAAGCTGTTCAAAGGTGTAGAGTTAGGCCCGGCTCATCACTTAAACTATGCCGCAGATCAGTTTGATTTAGCGATCGCCACCGGATTTAGCTGCTATTTTCCCCTGGAATATTGGAGTGCTGTGTTGCTAGAGGTTAAACGGG
Source organism: Nostoc sp. T09 (assembly GCF_002154695.1). Classification (GTDB taxonomy): domain Bacteria; phylum Cyanobacteriota; class Cyanobacteriia; order Cyanobacteriales; family Nostocaceae; genus Aulosira. Next base: position 25,641 of record NZ_MTAV01000081.1, on the reverse strand, counting down.
TGTTAAAGCCAGGCGGACAGTTTGTATTTGACATCCTCAATCCCGAACAGCCTTTAGCAGAGGATTGGGCAGTTCTGGAAACTTATTTAGGTGCTGAGGTGTTTCTAGAGTCTGTGGCTGAGTGGGAAAAAATAATTAAAGCTGCTGGTGCTAAAGTTGTGGCGCGGCAATCAGGGGAATTATTTAATTTATACAAGGTACAGTTTTGAGACTGAGTATAATTAACCAAAGCATATACATTCTCTGCAATATTTCTGAGAATGGGAGAAAATCATCATCAATAGGTGTTAATCAAAGTGAGATCGCAAATTACTGCGATCGCTAAATCCGCAACCACAAATACAACGTTAGAAACCCTCCAAATGGTGTAGCGAACTGCGTAGGTAGTTCATTATAATGCTCTTACTATGAGCACCTACCAATCCGTCAAAAAATCTTACACACAATACCGTCGGCGTGAAAATGACTGGCGGTTATTTTTGCGCTTAGTACCTTACGCCCGTCGTAGTGGAAAACTGCTATTGCTGTCAATGTTTCTACTCGTACCGATAGCTTTAGCTAATGCTGTACAACCACTATTAATTGGGCAGGCTATATCGCTCATTCGTAAAGAACCCAGCGTATACGAGTTTCTGCGGAATCGTCCTTTGCTGCAAGGGCTAAATATCATCGAAGGATTGTTACTGATTGCTATTACTATCAGATTGATATTTACAGGTTTTCAAGGTTATCTCGTACAAAAGCTAGGGCAACAAATCACAGCGGTGATTCGTGAGGATTTATTTCATCATGTAACATCTTTATCTGTGCGTTTTTTTGACCGAACGCCTGTAGGTAAATTAATTACCAGACTCACCAGCGATGTAGAAGCCTTGGGAGATGTTTTCTCTACCGGGGCAGTTGGCATTATATCGGATTTATTTTCCATGCTGGTGATTATCGGTTTGATGTTTTCTCTCCAGTGGGAACTTGCATCTTTACTACTAGTGATCCTCTTACCCATCAGCTTGGTAATTGTTTACTTTCAGCAACAGTATCGCCAAGCGAATTACAAAGCACGGGAAGAACTTTCTATTTTGAACTCCCAGCTACAAGAGAATATCGTTGGTATTAACGTAGTACAGTTGTTCCGGCGAGAGAAATTTAATGCCGAGTTATTTCGTACAACCAACCAACGTTACAAGCAGCAAGTAGATAAAACCATCTTTTATGATTCAGCAGTGTCAGCCATTTTAGAGTGGATTAGTCTAGTAGCGATCGCAGGTGTGCTAGTCATAGGTGGTTGGTTGTTGCTTGGCAAAAGTATTACTTTTGGGATTTTATCGGCATTTATTTTATATGCTCAGCAATTATTCGACCCGTTGCGCAATTTTGCAGAAAAATTCACTGTCATTCAAGCGGGTTTTACGGCTATAGAACGAGTCACCAACATTTTAGATGAACCAATAGAAATCCGCGATCGCTATAATTCTCGCATCTCCATTTATGATGCTAAATTTGGTTACATAGATGAGGTAGTTGCCAATCTAGAATCTTCAGAATCTCATCCCCTACCAGAATTAGGAGAAATTCGTTTTGAACACGTCTGGTTTGCCTATAGAGATGATGATTATGTAATCAAAGACTTAGATTTCACCATTCATCCTGGTGAAAAAGTAGCATTAGTTGGCCCCACCGGTGCAGGTAAAAGTTCGATCATTCGTCTTTTGTGCCGCCTCTACGAACCCACCCAAGGACGCATTCTCTTAGATGGGATAGATATTCGCGACTTACCACAGGCAGAATTACGGCGTTATTTAGCAGTAATTTTACAAGAGGGCTTTTTATTTGCTGGTGATGTCAAAAGCAACATCACCTTAGGAGACAACTATACCTTTGAAGCAATCCAACAAGCAGCACAACAGACTAATATCGATCAATTTATTGAACTATTACCCCAAAGCTATGATACTCAATTGCGAGAAAGAGGTACAAATCTTTCTAGCGGACAAAAGCAGCTTCTAGCCTTCGCTCGTGCTGCCATCCGCAATCCGCAAATTTTGGTATTAGATGAAGCAACAGCTAGTCTAGATGTAGGAACAGAAGCTTTAATTCAGCAAGCATTAAACCAGCTTTTGGTAGAACGTACCGCAATTATTATTGCTCACCGTTTATCTACAATTCGCAATGTCAATCGAATTTTTGTCTTAAAGCGAGGGGAACTTATCGAACAAGGAAGCCATGAAGAATTACTCCAACAGGGAGGAATGTATGCGACGTTGCATAACTTACAAATGTTAGGAAGTTAAGCAATTATCGGTTCAAGTTTAGGATGACAATTTAGGATAAATTTTGCATACACGGTTTTTTTTAGAATCTTGCCAGCAGTTTATTAGTTTTAAAAATGCTGGCTAAATTTAAAGCACAAGGTAATCTAAAAAGTTGGTTACGCAAGTAGGGTGCGTTATTTATGCGTAACGCACCATCATATTTTCGTAGTCGATTGTTTTAGTTTTATTAATAAATAATCAACCCGGCATAGTATTTAGTTAAGCGCTCAAAGAAACAACCTTCTTAGATTCAAGCCAGAGACTAGCTACGCTATATTTAGTAACTACTGAAGCTTGCTTAGCATTACAAGAACTCTTGATTTCTATTGTTTTAGTCTCATCTTTGACTAATTTTGCTTGGCAAGTATATAGCGAACCTCTGGTATTTTCAAAAGTTAGCTCAGCTAGCACTGTATTATTGTCTAAGCTTTGTTCTAAAATTTTACCTGCTACTTTGTAATTAAACCAATCCCATCCGTAGTGGAGGATTAATTCCTTTTCTAAAATCTGAAGTGGAACTGGCAAAATACCCCAGCCTCGATAGACTTTATTTAAGTATTGAATATCTCCAGTATGAGTCAAAATCGATTTGAATGAATCTTGCTCGACAAGGCCGTAATACCTCCCCTCTGGTAAGTCTATGATTGTTGGTGCAAATCGATGTCCACCAAAATGACTTGATTTCCAAATCCGAACATCTTCCAAGCCTAAATGGGAAATTGTATTTTCAGCATGAAAATAGAAAGGATTGCCATATCTAGCACAGCATTTATCATGGCTGCCGTGGGTACATACTAAAATATCTCTAGTAATAGTTGTTTCTTTTTCATGCTCAGGAATAGTACCCCATAAGAATTTTTGGATAACCGCAGCTACATTTTCAATATTTGCCAGCTTAAATTCATGCTTACGATATCCCTGAATTAATCCCTTTGATTTTTGATAAATCAAAAGAGTTGTTTTTGCTACTTTGTGCGATTGATCGTTAGCAATTAACAAGAATCTTATCGGTAGTTTAGCGCGCTTTACCTCCTCTACCAACATCTTTAAATTATTTGGCACCCATTTAGAATTAAAGGCTTCTGTTGTCCAAGGTGGAGGACACTCAACTAAAATATAAGTTTCGTAATTGGTGGCGCTACCAACAACATCTTCTCCCGTTTGCTTTGCGTAATCTGAACAAAAAAAGGTATTCATTTAGCTGTTCTCATTCATTAAGTTTATGACAAAGTAAAATTGTGATGCTGGCTACAATAGCTTCTAAAAAACACAACAACAAGAAACAATCAGCATTTCTTGTACCCAACTAGGTAGCCACTTTATAACATTCATTTTTATTAAACCTATTTCCGGTTAATAAATTCTCCACAATATCGGTAGGAAAATGTTGTAAAACTGCTTCCGTACCACCAAAGTGAATTTTGTATCTCTTATCGTTCGACAGTTTATTAACTGTCAATTGTTGAAGACAGTCTTGTGTACTCTTGCTTAAAGAGCCACAGTCTAAGTATGATAACTTCAGCTTACTTAAGCCATTGAAGTAGCTGAAATCACACTTAAAAATTTGGCTAAAATTACGGTACTGATTTAAATTTTTTATTAAATAATCTATATAGCTATTTACAGCCCCTGTCTCTACATCTGCGGGCAGACTTTTATCCTTATGCCATTTTGCAGAGTAACTTAGCTGCTTAAGCAAGCAAGTTAATTCTATTACTTGATGTTGCCTTGTAATAGATATTGAGACTACTTTAATTAGGCAATTGGATTTTAAGTATTTTTCATCACTACATATATTCTCTAAAAACATATTGCAAATTATTATCAATTAGCTTGGAAAAAATTAGGTAGTTTTTCTTATCTCCTTTACTGCGTGGAAGTAAAGCAATAAAAAGTACCAGTAACTGTTATCTAATAACTATTTAAATTTGAGAACTAAGAAAGTATTTTTCAAAAAATACTGCAATTTTCCTAGCTATACTCAGTTTTTAGTTCTGGTATCTACTCTTTTATTGACTTATTCTCCTGAAAACGTCATCAGGCTTTTTTTTGGATACCTGCCTTGACTCTAACTGAAGTCAATAAGAAATACAAGTATTTGACAATCTTTATAAATTTTACTAAAAATTTTATCCTGATGACCACTAGTTAAATAAAGGTTAACAACTAGCTAACGGCTGAGGATGCTCCCTAGTATAGATATTGCTATCTTCTATCCAAATAATAATTTTTCTCGATAGTCACAAGTTATTGCAGATAATCGCAAGTGACTAGTCATAAGTAATTAAACAAAATTAATTACACAGATTTTCTTCTTGTTCCCTGTTCCCTGTTCCCTGGCTTCACGAATGAATTTAATTTTGTCCAACTACTTACCAGGCTATTCTATTCCTGGAAGAAATAGAGAGCGATTTTCATGCTTTGTTTCACCTAGGTATGGGTGCTATTAAAACTGGACGCAAGCACGCACCCAAGAGAAAATAAGCTTTGTTTAACTCCTAGCGGGAAGCGTCGGGAAGTTTACGCATTTTCAATAATCGGGCAGATTGCTTGTTCAGAATTCTCAGTGGTTTTTTCCCAATTAGAAGTTAAGGCTGCTAAATCTTGCCTGAGGGTAAGTAGCTGCTGAATTTGTTCATCGATATCCGTTAGCTTATCTTCTAGCTTGGTTTTGATATGTTCGCAGGGTAATTCACCCCCATCATGAACATGCAAAAATTCCTTGATTTCTGCTAAAGTCATCCCCAAATTTTGGGTGCGCTTGATAAAGTTCAGGCGAGCCAAAACATCAGAGTTAAACAATCTAAATCCGCCCTCGGTTCTACCTGATGCTTGCAGTAGTCCCAACTCCTCATAGTAGCGAATTGTTTTAATTGGTACACCGCTTTCTTTGGCAACTAAACCAATTTGTTTTGGTGCTTCTTGGGCTAACATACTGACCTACTCTTGCTGCCTACACTTATTCTAAACTCTCTAGTTGACTGGAGAGTCAAGAGTCATCATTGATTATTCTTTTTTGTTTCCTCTGCTCTGTGTTGACTTACAGCAACCTGAGGCTGAGGAAATTTTGCCAAAATCAGGCCTGTTTGCCGAACAGCAGTTTCAATCAACGGTAATCTGAAAAAAGAATAGTTCTTTCGCGTTTACGACTACGCGCACTCAGACGAAGCCTAGGAAATCAAGAGGAGAATTTTCGCGTTCAATCCACTCATCCACAATCTCAAATCCAAAATCGATATGGCTCCTTTACCCGACTACCGCCCTAAACAACTGTCTGTAGGTCCCCTAGAAGCAGAAATTTTGCAGATCATCTGGGAACTGGGTTCAGCTACAGTTAAGGATGTACACGATCGCATTCTGTCTGACCCGAACCGAGAGTTAGCTTATACCTCTGTAACTACCGTTTTGCGCCGCCTTACTGATAAAGGTTGGCTAGTCTGTGATAAGAAAGGAAAGGCATTTTATTGGCGTCCACTGCTGACGAAGCAGCAAGCAGAGGTAATTAAAGCCCACGAGCAATTGCAGCGATTTTTGGCAGTGGGTAATCCGGATGTTGTTGCAGCCTTCGCTGATAGTCTGGATGAAACAGCTAGCGAACAAATCGAAGCGATCGCCAAACGCATTCAAGCCGCACGTCAAGCCAGGGAGGGGAAATAATGCATTTAATGATGATTTTGACTGCTTTAGCAGTTGCTTGGTGGTTAAGATCCACTTGGATTGGCCCTGAAGAAAATTGGAATCTTAGGTGGCGGCGATCGCTGTTTTTATTTCTCTTTCCCCCCTTGCTACTTTTCATGACTGCGATCGCTGTACTTTGCATGGGTCCCCAAGGCAAAATGGGAGGAATGTATACAGGCTGGGGTAGCTATCTTCTAGCGCTGATATATCTAGGATTTTTTAGCATTTTATGCATTAAACATGCCATCCTCGGCTGGCGGTCTGTAGAATCTGCTCGTAACTGTCCCCTGGTAAATTTTGGACAAAGACAAATCCGGCTACTCAACACAGGCGCACTCTTCGCTGGTCAAATCGGTTTTTGGCACCCCGAACTCGTAGTCAGCCAAGGATTACTCCAAACTCTCTCAGCAGAACATTTAGAAAGTGTCTTGGCACACGAGCAAGGCCATTACCATTACCGAGACACATTTTGGTTCTTCTGGCTGGGTTGGGTACGTTCTTGTACTGCATGGTTACCTAACACAGACTCTCTGTGGGAAGAACTGTTAGTTTTGCGCGAACTACGGGCTGATGGTTATGCTGCATCGCAGGTAGACCCCTTGCTGCTAGCAGAATCACTGCTGTTGGTAGTTAGTAGCACTCCTGTATTATCGGAAATTTGTTGTGCTGCTTTAGGTTCACCAAGCGCAGATCGCTTAGAACAAAGAATAGAAGCTCTCTTAGCACCTCCAGAGCCAATCCCAGCGGCTCAATTGCATTCCTGGAATGGGTTTTTGTTGGCATTTCTGCCCTTAATCACTGTGATCTTCCACACCTAAATAGATAATGGGTAATTAATTAGTTATATTACCCATTTGTAATTTTTTATATGATTGTTCATTTCATCCCAAGTTCCTATTTGCAATCGCCTCGGAACTTTGGGAAAAAAATCCTCTGGAAATTGCTACTTTTCAGCGCTCAAATTGACATCAGCGATTAGTACTTTTACACTTGATAATTCTGTATTGATCTGTTTTACGGCGTAAATTATAATACTGCTTTAATCAATTTACCATGAATATTGAAATCGCCTAAAGCTTACTAAGTGCTGAATTGGTTTAGCAATTACTTTATAGTTTCGGGAACAATGTTAGCGCTTTTGCTACATTAAGTATAAGTGCAAATAAAATAGCACAATTTCAGTGTTTGTATTAACTAAACCAGCAACAAAAATTTAGGCTTTAATCACCTTAATGAATGTTTTACTTGTATATCCTCGCTTTCCCAAAAGTTTTTGGTCTTTTGAAAAAACACTGGCTTTATTAGACCGTAAGGCAATGCTACCGCCTCTGGGTTTGGTGACTGTAGCCGCGATTTTGCCTCAAGAATGGAAATTCAAGCTAGTAGATCGCAATGTGCGTCAAATCACAGAAGCAGAATGGGCTTGGGCAGATTTGGTTATCTTATCTGCGATGATTGTGCAAAAAGAAGATTTGCTAGAGCAGATTCGGGAGGCCAAATACCGAGGTAAGCGTGTGGCTGTGGGTGGCCCTTATGCTACAGCGCTACCGCATGAAGTCAGCGCCCCGGGAACAGACTACTTAATCTTGGATGAAGGGGAAATTACGCTGCCATTATTTGTAGAGGCGATCGCACGGGGCGATCGTACAGGTGTATTTCGCGCTGGTGGTGAAAAACCAGATGTCACCCACACTCCGATTCCGCGCTTTGACCTTTTAGAGTTTGATGCCTATGCGGAGATGTCGGTACAATTTTCCCGTGGATGTCCCTTCCAGTGCGAGTTCTGCGATATTATTGTTCTCTATGGTCGCAAACCCCGTACCAAAAACCCCGCACAACTGTTAGCAGAACTTGATTACCTCTACGAACTAGGTTGGCGGCGGAGCATTTTCATGGTGGATGATAACTTCATCGGTAATAAACGCAACGTCAAATTATTTTTGAAGGAACTTCAGCCTTGGATGGTGGCGCATAACTATCCCTTCTCCTTTGCCACAGAAGCTTCAGTTGATTTAGCTCAAGATCAAGAACTGATGGACTTGATGGTGGCGTGTAATTTTGGCGCTGTGTTTCTCGGAATTGAAACCCCCGACGAAGAAAGTCTCACCTTTACTCAGAAATTCCAAAACACCCGAGACTCGCTAAGTGAAGCGGTACATACAATTACGCGCTCAGGGCTGCGAGTTATGGCAGGCTTTATTATTGGGTTTGATGGCGAAAAGCCAGGAGCAGGCGCACGCATCGTGAAGTTTGTAGAGCAAACTGCTATTCCCACTGCCTTATTTAGTATGCTGCAAGCGCTTCCCGATACAGCACTTTGGCATCGATTAGAAAAAGAAGGACGACTCCGCAGCAAATCTGCCAACATCAACCAAACCACATTGATGAACTTTGTGCCAACTCGACCTTTAGCAGATATCGCCCGCGAATATGTAGAGGCGTTTTGGGAACTGTATGAGCCATCGCGGTTTTTGGATCGCGCCTACCGTCACTACCTGATTTTGGGTGAAGCAACCTACCCCAAAAAAGGTAAAGGTGCCAAGAAGCCATTGAACTGGAAGTCTCTCCGGGCGTTGCTAATCATCTGCTGGCGACAAGGTGTGCGGCGTCAAACACGCTGGCAATTCTGGCGCAACCTGTGGAATATGTATCAACATAATCCGGGTGGAGTGAGTAGCTATTTATCAGTTTGTGCGCAAATCGAGCATTTCTTGGAGTATCGCCAAATTGTTAGGGATGAAATTGAGGCGCAAGTAGCTGAGTTTCTGGAGGCGGAAGCTAAGGTACAGCCAGAAGTGAAAGTGTTAGCGTCGTAATTGTCAATATCACCCAAATGCTATTTATTCTGAAATCCTTTCCTCCTAAGGATTTCAGATATTCGTGTTGCTTTTATACTTAAAGAGCGATGTCTGGCGACAAGAAGCAGAGCTTCTACGCAGCTTTTGCACCTCTTGGTATGACTTATTGCCTACCAAAAGTATGAAAACTCAACAACCATGCCACTATAGAGAATAGAGCGTCAAATTGAGCAAGAGGAAGGCTAAAAAACGCTGTGCAGATAACATTCTTAGGGACAAGTTCCGGTGTACCCACAAGAGCACGCAATGTTTCTAGCGTTGCCCTGAGATTACCCCAACGGGCAGAATTGTGGTTATTCGATTGTGGCGAAGGTACTCAGCATCAGCTTTTGCGGAGTGACCTGAAAACCAGCCAACTATCCCGAATTTTTATTACCCACATGCACGGCGACCACATCTTTGGCTTGATGGGATTGCTTGCCAGTTGCGGCTTGGCTGGCAATGTGGAACGAGTTGATATCTATGGTCCACCAGGATTAAATGAATATATCCAAGCTGCCTTACGTTACTCTCATACGCACTTTTCCTATCCTGTAAAAGTTCATGCCATCCGTCCAGGAATAATTTATGAAGATGATGAGTTCACTGTCAGCTGTGGACCTTTACATCACCGCATTACAGCTTTTGGCTACCGCGTTGCCGAAAAAGACCGAGCAGGACGCTTTGATGTGGAAAAAGCCAAAGCGTTGGAAATTCCGCCAGGTCGAGTTTACGGTCAACTCAAGCGTGGTGAAACGGTGACTCTTAAGGATGGGCGAGTGATTAATGGCAACGATTTGTGCGGCCCCACAGAAATTGGACGCAAGATTGCTTACTGTACAGACACAGTTTTTTGTGAAGGTGCAGTGGAGTTAGCACAAGATGCAGATGTGTTAATTCACGAGGCGACTTTTGCCCATCAAGATGCAGATATGGCTTTTCAGCGGCTACATTCAACCAGCACAATGGCAGCACAAACCGCTTTAGCTGCTGGTGCACATCGCCTGATCATGACTCATTTCAGTCCCCGCTATGCTCCGGGAAATATTTTAGAGTTGAAGGATTTACTACAGGAAGCCAGAGCAATTTTCCCCCATACGGATATGGCTCATGATTTCATGGTTTATGATGTACCGAGGCGGCGGGAGTTAGAGTTAACAAAGACTATTGTATAAAAATCACTAAGAATTATTATCTCCAATAAACACAAGTGTAGGTTTTTTACAACAACGCTGAAAAGGGAACAAGATAAGCAAGGAAGCAAAAGATTATTGGTGCATTCAAAACAGAGTCCTAATTTACCCTTATCTGGAAAACCTATACTTTTGAGGTTAAGCGTTAAATCGTTCTGACAAAATTATTTCTCCGGATAAGCCACTATAAAACTGAATAAACCTTTATAGTAAGTCTCTCTGTTAAAACTTATGGAAATGCCCCAACGCGTATCAATTCGCTACAAAGACGCGTCTTACAACACTAACGAGATACGTTTGAAAACCTTCCGGTTAGCGTTTCAACTATGGGATGAACAAACCAAACCTAGAAAAACAGAGCTTTATGAGTTTATCCAATCTTGCCTAAAACAGATTGACCGCCAAGATAGATTTATGATTTCTCTATTATTCATAGAATTATCAGACCTGATCCGTGATTCTTCTTTAGACAGGGGCATGAAAGAAGTCTTAATTAAAATATCCTTTAGGGAGTTTGCTTGCGCATTAACAGACTTTGAAGAGAATTCTAAATAATATTATAATTATTCAAAATCTGACTTTTCCTAATAAATTGATGATAAAAATTTAGATTATCTCTATTGCTGGTAAACAGTAAATATTGGAAATAAATTCTCTATCTAAGTTTATTATATTGGACTTTTTTAAAGTGTTTTGTCTTTGGCTGAGGGATGGGTAAATCTGTAGTGCTGAGCCACTAGACATCACATAAACCATAATATAAAGGCGATCGCACCAGAAATATCCTCGTACTGTTTAATTACCTAAGAGCCACCCGGATCATCTTTATAATTACCAGTCTTGTCCTTTTTAATACTTTCTTCTAGAGCTTGAATTTGTTCTCGTCGAGCTTCCAATTCTAGAGATCGACGTGCTAGGTCTTGATTTTGCAATGTCAAGGCTTGTCGCCAATGTTCGGCTCGTTCGGCTTCCTGTTGTAAAAAGTCTGGGCTAATACCAGTAGAGAGGTAGGCTTGGATTAAATGTAGTACCCAATTGGTGGCATCTTCTAATCTTTCTATGTCCCCTGTCGGTGAAAGTTCCACTAACACCAGCAATTTTTCGCTCATGGTGTTTCCTTTACCTAAAAGAATTACCGCCTCTTCTGGAATAATAGCCCAAAGATCATCGGCTTCCTGTCGCGCCAGCAGGCGCAACTGATACTGTTCTAAAAATTCGTTTTTGTGTACCTGGGCTAAATATTGCATGACTGTCGCTACTCTTCGAGAACTGCTTTGCAGAACGCTCTAATTCAAAACTCAAAATTGATTTTTAATTTTTGAGTTTTGATGTTTCGGGGTTTTATTTAGTAATGGGTAAGTTAATAATAATTACCCATTACCCATTGCAGCTATACTAAACCACGCAGGCGATCCCGTAAAATTTCCGCTTGTTTCTCAGCCTCCGCTAAAGCATCTCGCGCACTTTGTACCACATCTTTGGGAGCTTTATCTACAAAGTTAGCGTTGCTTAATCTTGCACTCAGAGATTGGGCTTCTGCTTCGGCTTTGCTAAGGCTTTTCTCTAGCTTGGCACGTACGGCTTCAATATCCACCACACCCTTGAGGGGAATTACCACTTGTACTGTACTGACAACACCAGCAATAGCGTTTTCTGCTGACTCAGGCTGTGATTGTGTCTGTTGTAGATGCTTGTCTGTGGTGGGTTGGAACAACTTTGCCCACAACTGTTGTCTAGCTTGCGCCGACAGTAAATAGCGGCTAGTAAACCAAGTTGAGTAGCCAAGACCTACTATTTCAAAGAAAGTTCCAAATAGAGGAACGTCATCAATTGCATTCCCAACAGCGTAAGCCAACTTAGTAAAGACAATTGCCACAATAATTAAGCCTAGAGTTTTTAAACCCCTGAGAGGTTTTTTTGGTGTAACGGTTGTTTGATTAGACTTATCAGCAATGGTTAAAGTCTCCACCTTAGCCAAATCTTTAATATAAACTTGTCCAGCCGTAAGGATTTGCCGTTCCTTTGGGTTTTCACTTTGCAAATTGACCGTCACTTTCGCCCCTGGCTTAATCTCCGCTTCAGCGCGTAAATTGCGAATAGTGCGGATAGCGTCAATCAGTAGTTCAAACTGGGACTCAATTTCTGGATTTATCAGTTTACTATCCACTTGCGGATAAGATTGTAAGGATAAAGTTTGCTGGGAATCTGCTGGTTGTTGGGTAAGAGTTTGCCAAATCTCCTCAGTAATATGGGGCATAAACGGATGCAGAAGTTTTAAAATTCCTTCCAGGATATGAGCTAGGGTTTGTTGTGCTACTCGCCGCGATGCCGGGTCAGCATCTTTTTGGAGGCGAGACTTCACCAGTTCAATATACCAGTCACAGAAGTCCCCCCAAATAAATTCATACAATCCTTTAGCAGCTTCACCTAATCCATAATTATCGATGTTATTGCTTGTCTGTTTGACAACTTGATGATAGCGAGAAAGAATCCAGCGATCGCTTAATTCTGTGGCGAGTGGTTGACCTAATTGTTGCGGCGTTTGTCCATCCAGATTCATCATTACAAACCGGGCGGCATTCCACAATTTATTGGCAAAATTACGGGAAGCTTCTACCGATGGCGACTCATCTTTTTTGCGATCGTACTCCAACCGGATATCTTGACCTGCGCCTACCACTTCCTTAACTAGGGTATAACGCAGGGCATCAGTGCCATATTTGTCAATTAATAATAGCGGGTCAATGCCATTACCTTTAGTCTTCGACATCTTCTGACCTTTTTCATCCAGCACTAACCCGTGGATGTAAACGTCCTGAAATGGCATTTGTCCGGTAAAATGACCCGCCATCATCGTCATTCTGGCAACCCAGAAAAAGATAATGTCAAAGCCAGTTACTAAGGTAGAAGTTGGGTAGTAAGTTGCTAAATCCTGAGTTTGTTGCGGCCAGCCCAAAGTGGAAAACGGCCAAAGTCCCGAAGAAAACCAGGTATCTAATACATCTGGGTCTTGTTCTAGCTGGACATTTTCGCCAAATTGTGATTTAGCTTTTTCCCAAGCTTCATCTGCTGATTTGGCGACCACAAACGGGGTAGTATCTGTGATTTGCCCGCCCGTTTCACTGACAGCGTACCATGCAGGGATTTGATGACCCCACCACAATTGACGGGAGATGCACCAATCTTTGAGTTTGACTAACCAATCACGATAAACCTTAGTCCAACGCTGGGGGACAAACTCTGGAGAATTTTTCTGGTCGAGGAATTCTAAGGACTTGTCAGCTAATGGGCGAATTTTCACAAACCACTGAGTAGACAGCAGAGGTTCAATCGGGACTTTACCGCGATCGCTATAAGGAACGGTATGCTTATAATCTTCAACTTTGACCAAAAAGCCATCTGCCTCAAGGCGTGCAATCACATTTTTTCTGGCTACAAAGCGGTCTTGTCCTTGAAACTCCCCGGCATTAGCGTTGAGAGTACCATCTTTATTGAGGATGTTAATAAACGGTAGATTGTGACGCTTACCCATCTCAAAATCATTGGGGTCATGGGCTGGAGTCACCTTCACGCAACCAGTACCAAAAGCGGGGTCAACAAATTCATCGCCAATAATCGGAATTTGCCGTTGCGTAATTGGTAGAGTTACGGTTTTACCAATTAAGTGCTTGTATCTCTCATCATTGGGATTAACTGCCACTCCTGTATCACCCAGCATAGTTTCTGGGCGAGTTGTCGCCACCTCCACATCACCAGAACCATCCGTAAGGGGATAGCGAAAGTGCCAAAGATTGCCATTTACCTCTTGATTTTCCACCTCCACATCAGACACCGCCGACTGGGAAGCGGGACACCAGTTAACTAAATACTCACCGCGATAAATTAAGCCTTCCTCATACAGGCGAGTAAATGCTTCCACCACAGCCTTAGATAAACCCTCATCCAGGGTAAATCTCTCCCGCGACCAATCTACCGAAACACCCAAGCGTCGTAGCTGATTCACAATAAAACCGCCAGATTCCGCCTTCCACTGTTTAGCGCGTTCTAGGAATTGTTCACGCCCCAGCTCATAGCGAGTTTTACCCTCACTCTTGAGTTGCTTTTCCAGCATGGCGTGAACAGCGATGCTAGCGTGGTCAGTTCCGGGTAGCCACAAAGTATTACGCCCCTGCATCCGGTGGTAGCGCACCAAGACATCAATCAACGCACTTTCAAAAGCGTGACCCATGTGCAAACTACCGGTGACATTCGGCGGCGGGATGACAACACAGTAAGGTTCGCCGCCTTTATTGGGGTCGGCTTTGTAAACTTGGTTTTCTTCCCAGAATTTTTGCCACTTGGCTTCTGTGGAGAAGGGATCGTAGAGACTAGGGAGATTAAGTGTAGTTGCGGTCATGCTGGGAAAACTAAGTTTGGAAGGACTCTAATAAATTTTGCCACAGGGTTGGAGAGGGAGTTATGGAAACGAACCGCAGAGGCGCAGAGAACGCAGAGGGAAGAGAGTTAGGAAAGGCTATGAATAAGTTAACTGGTGAGGTAATTGGGGCAGCGATTGAGGTACATCGGATATTGGGGCCAGGGTTTTTAGAGGAGGTGTATAAAGAAGCGTTGATTGTGGAACTTCTTATGCGCGGGATACCCCATGAGTGTGAGAAGTGGGTAAAAATCACTTACAAAGAACATGAAGTAGGTAAAGGTAGATTAGATTTTTTGATTGCGGACTGTCTAATTTTGGAATTAAAGGCTGTCCAGAATTTAGCCCCAATCCATGAAGCACAAGTACTCTCATACCTTAAAATTACCAACTGTCCCCTTGCTCTCCTCATAAACTTTAACGTCCCTCTCCTCAAAGACGGCATCAAACGTATTATTCTATCTTCTTAATCTTCTCTCTGTGCCCTCTGCGTCTCTGCGGTTCGATATGAAATCTCAAACCCCCTCCCCTTGGACATACATCCCCACCCTTTACTTCGCTGAAGGTGTCCCCAACGTCATCATTAGCAGCGTTTCCGTCATCTTCTACAAAAAACTCGGAATCGACAACGATCAAATCACCGCTTGGACAAGTTTTCTCTACCTTCCTTGGGTGATCAAAATGTTTTGGGGACCACTTGTAGATATTTACGCCACAAAAAGAACATGGATACTTGTTACCCAATTTGCCATGTTTTGTTGCTTAAGTTTAGTAGCTTTATCCTTACAACTCCCAAATTTCTTTTTCATCTCCTTAGCAGCCTTAACAGTTGGAGCATTTATTTCCGCCACCTATGATATTGCCACCGATGGCTATTATATGTTGGCATTAAATCCCGAACAACAAGCTTTTTTTGTTGGTATCCGTTCGCTTTTTTATCGCATCGCCGTATTATTTGGTAGCGGATTGTTAGTAGTTTTAGCTGGCAGATTAGAAACCACACTCAATAATATTCCTTTAAGTTGGACTATATCGATAGGATTTTCTGCTGTCATCTTTGCCATACTTTTTATTTTTCATCGCTTGATTTTACCTTTACCAGACTCAGATACTCCTCGGCAGACACAAGCCCAAACCGAAAAGATTCCTTTTGTAGATATTATTCAAAGCTATTTCCGACAAGAAAAAATAGTTGCAATTTTAGCGTTTATTTTACTTTACAGATTAGGTGAAGCAATGCTCTTAAAGATAGCCTCGCTATTTCTCTTAGACAAACTAGAAAAAGGCGGTTTAGCTATCTCAACAGAACAATTTGGCTTGATTTATGGAACCTTTGGCGTACTTTCGCTAATTATTGGTGGAATTTTAGGAGGAGTATTAATCTCTCGATATGGTTTGAAAAAATGTCTTTTACCAATGGCTTTAGCGTTGAACTTACCTGACTTATTTTATGTTTATCTTGCCTATGCTAAACCCTCACTGACATTAGTTTATCCCTTAGTTTCCTTAGAGCAATTTGGCTATGGACTTGGCTTTACAGCCTTTAGCGTTTATTTAATGTATATTTGCCAAGGTGAATACAAAACTTCTCATTATGCCATATCGACTGGACTGATGGCTTTAGGTCTGATGTTGCCAGGAGCAATTAGCGGTACAATTCAACAAGCAGTGGGATACCCATTATTTTTTGTTTTGGTCTGTTTGCTGACTATTCCGGGGATGATTACTATATTCTTCATTCCATTAAGAGAAGAAGCAAAAAGACCCACTAGTTAACAGTAAATCAAATAGAAAGTTTTGAGTTTGTCCATGAATTATGTTTTAGGAATTGATGGCGGCGGTAGCAAGACTGTTTGTGTTTTGATGGATGAAACACGCCAAGTTATTAGTCGTGGTGAAGCAGGCGCATCCAACTATCAGAGTATAGGTATTACAGCAGCGCAACAATCAATTCAAGCTGCAATTATGGCTGCGGTAGATCAATCACTAAATATCACAAAACCAATCAAAATTGCCGCAATTTGTTTAGGGTTAGCAGGTGTAGGTCGTGCAGAAGATATTGAAGTAGTAAAAGGTTTAGTCGAAGAATTACAAAATAGTGAAGTACTGCCGATACATTGGGAATTAACAGCATCTAATATTGTAATTTGTCATGATGCTTTAATTGCTTTAGTAGGCGGTATTGGTCATGATGTAGGAATTGTAGCAGCAGCAGGCACAGGTTCGATAGTTTTTGGGCGAAATCATCAGGGAATTACTAAGCGCGTAGGTGGTTGGGGACATATTTTAGGAGATGAAGGTAGCGCCTATAAAATTGCTCTTGCTGGTATACAAGCAGCATTAAAAGCTTATGATAGCAGTGGAATGCCAACGAGTTTGGTAGAGATTTTCAAAGTTTATCTTGAACTACCAAGTATAGAAAGTTTAGTTGAATTAATATATCAACGAGATTGGGGAGTTAAAGAAATAGCTGCTTTAGCAGAAATTGTTGATTTAGCAGCAGCTTTAGGTGATGAAGTAGCGAGTAAAATTATTGAGGATGCCGTACAATATTTGGTTACAGCTACCTCCACAGTGATTGAGCAAATTTTTAGCGATCGCCCAGTTTTAGAAGTAGTCACTACAGGAAGTGTGTGGCAAGGTAAATCCAAGATGCATGATAGGTTTACAGCATCTCTGGTGAAGAAGTTTCCTGAGGTTAAAGTGATGTTTCCCAAGCATGAACCTGCTTATGGCGCTGGTTTATTGGCGTTGCAGAAGTTAACAGGTAAATAATTTTCACTAACCGCAGAGGCGCAGAGAACACAGAGAGGAGTGAAGAGTGCGATCCATCTCCTAAACATCTGTGTCTAGAACTTTGGTACGAAGCCACCAGATACTTATAGCATTAGACTGATTGCACAAATATTTAAGGACAAGAATTTTAACCTTACACAAATTTGCAAATAGATACAAGAAATTAGGTGTTTAGTAGGCATAATCTAACTCATACAAGAGATCTATTGCATGAAATTTATTTTCGTACTATTTTACTAGTACATTAGTAGTCATTGCTAACTATTCAGTCCTAACTGTTTTGCTGAAATGTGATGAGGTCGGTAGAGAAATTAAGATATGAAATCACACCAGATTGAATCTTGGGCATTAAAATTAATTGAGCAAGTTGAATCTAATCAACCAAATGAGGATTTCCGGGTTGAACTGAAATCTCAATGGATAGATCCAACAAAAGCTGCTCGTTTGATAGCAGGACACGCTAATGCCGCACGAGGTGAACCCATCCTCTGGCTGATAGGAGTAGATGAAAAAATTGGAGTCAAAGGTGCTGAACACATGGAATTGGCAGACTGGTATACCAAGGTAAAGTCCCAGTTTGACGGTTTAGCACCAAAATTAATTGATATAAATGTGCCAGTCAAAGATAAAACTATCGTTGCTCTTCTGTTTGAGACTGAGTGCGCTCCTTTTATTGTGAAGAATCCTGTATTTGGATTATCAGGCGGTGGTTCAGTATCACTCGAAGTTCCTTGGAGAGAGGATACATCAACTAGATCTGCAACTCGTTCAGACTTGCTCAAGTTACTTTCCCCCCTACAGAAACTGCCATCTTTTGAGGTAATTAACGGTTATTTCTATAATGAGCTATGGCACTGGAAGCTTGTACTAGAAATTTATGTAGTACCCAAAAATCAATCTCAGGTAGTTATCCCTTTTCATCAATGCAAAGCTTGGTTGGAAATTTTAGGCTGCAATTCTCGAATCAGTTTAGACAAGGTAATTCTGAGACCAGAGTATGGTATGTCTTTAGAGACAGCAACTTCTTTATCTTGGGCGATCACAGCAACGAGGAGTGAAGTAATCATTGATGGACCTGGAAAGCTAATTCTTTATGCATCAGCAAATCTGCTAGAAATACCAGAAAATTTTGCAAATAATAGTTTACAAATTATTGCTAATTTACCACCTGTTGACACTGAACAATCCGTTCCAATTACTACGAAGCTAGTTTATTCACCTGATTCCCAAGGATTGCACAAATGGATTTTTAAGAATTCTCTTTGAAGTTCTGCTAAATGCTAGGTTAACATTCACCCAGTTGAGTGATGCGGTCATCCGCCGTGCTATATTACATTCATATTACAAAACATCTCAAGAGAGGCAAAAAATGAACCACCTGGACTTCTTAAGCCGGACTTGACGAACCCGGCAAATGGTATTCATGCCATCAATCTTATCGTCTACAAAATAGCCGAAGTTCTGCAAGCATCCGGTTATCCTGAACCAACAATTTGGCGTTCTTCTCCCATCACCACGATCGCCAACAACTACGATAAGCTTTATATCCCTAGAGAAAGTTTATCGCGTTCCGCCAAATACACCCGTTACCTCAGAGACGGTAGGCTACTAAGAACTCATACCACTGTCATCATGCCAGAGTTACTTTCCCACTTACATGGGGAACAACTCATTCTCCACCCCGGTATTTGTTACCGTCGGGATGTAGTGGATAAGCGTCATGTCGGGGAACCGCATCAAATGGATGTGTGGTTAATTAGCCAACATCAGCAATTGGGTAGAGAAGCTTTAGTTAAATTAATTGCTGTTATTCTCAACGCAGTTCTTCCAGGTATTTCCTATCGTCTAAATGAAACCTCACACCCATACACTTGTAACGGTTTAGAAATTGAAGTGTTAGTTGATGGTAACTGGATTGAGGTAGGAGAATGTGGAGAAATTCATCCTGGATTACTTAAACCTGGTTATACAGGATTAGCATCGGGTTGGGGGTTAGATCGTCTGGTGATGTTAGTAAAAGGGATAGATGATATTCGCTTGTTGCGAAGCACCCATCCCCAAATAGCTGCCCAGATGACGAACCTGGAAACCTATAATCAGGTATCTAATAAACCAAGTATCAGCCGAGATATGTCTGTTGTCATTGGGATAGATACTGATTTAGAAGATATTTGTGAACAGGTATTACAAGTTTTAGATCAGGATGCTGAACTGTTAGAGTCGGTGGAAATATTAAGTGAAACTCCTTACTTCCAACTTCCAGAAACAGCGATTCAACGTCTGGGTATCCAACCCCACCAGAAAAACCTGCTGGTGCGGATGACTCTCAGCAGTCTTTATGCGTCTATTACTAATCAAAAAGCCAATATTCTGCGAGAGTTGGTTTATCAACAAATTCATCAAGGTGAGTAATTTAGATGCGGTGACGCATGTCATTACGAGGAACGAAGCAATCGTCAGCGCTGAGATTGCTTCGTTCCTCCTCGCAATGACATCATAGGTTGAAAAATTTTGTCTCTGTTTATCCCCATCACCGCGTCCCCGTGTTATTCACTCACTCCCCGCATCGCTAAAAGCGCTGTCCCATAGGCTGCTTCCGTATTCACTGACGAAACTACCGGCACTTTTAAATATCTTCCGCGAATCGTAGTCCAAGTATTATTTGCTGCGCCACCACCAGCAGTGTAAACGCGCTTTAACTGGTCTGCTCCCATTTGCTGTAATAATTCATACCCCCGCGCTTCTATACGGGCAATACTTTCTAACAAGCCATGTAGAAATTCCACAGAATTATCTGGGCGTGGTTCTAAGCGTGGGGGTAGATTGGGATCGTTAATCGGAAAGCGATCGCCTGCTTTTAATAAAGGATAATAATCCAATGGGCTGGCTGTGGTAGCATCAATCTCACCACTCAGGCTTTCTAACTCAGGATCAGTAAAATATTGTCGCAGCACTGCACCGCCAGTATTAGAAGCACCCCCAGTCAGCCACAAATCACCGAGGCGATGGCTGTAAATTCCATATCGCGTATCCTCAATCCGTGTGCGGCTCAATAGTTTTAATACCAGTGTCGAACCCAAGGAAGTCACCGCTTCTCCAGGCGATTTTGCACCACTGGCAAGAAATGCCGCAATACTATCTGTAGTGCCGGCGCATACTAAACAATCATCAGAGAAACCAAAGTTAGCTGCAATTTCTGGGCGTAATTCGCCAATAGGTTTACCAGGAGGCAATACTTCAGGTAGCTGAATTGGTATTTGTAAATTTTCTAGCCATTGTGGGTATTTCAAATTTTCAACGTCATAACCCAGCTTTAAGGCGTTGTGGTAATCGCTAATACCTAAGTGCCCATGCAGCAGAAATGCTAACCAGTCTGCTTGATGCAGGAAATATCGTGCTTTGCTAAATGATGGTAACTGCGACATCCATAGAAGTTTAGCAAGGCTAGAAGTAGCGCTTACTACCGTATGATTCTCTGGTGCGATACTTTTCAACTGTTCTAGCATCACCGATCCCCGGGGATCGTTATAAAGTAAAGGTGCATCTATCGGCTTACCTGCCGCGTCTACTAGCAAGACAGTGGAAGAAGTCCCATTAATAGCGATCGCCTTAATTTTTCGCCGCAGTTGTTCAGGAATCGATGCCAGAAGAGTAAATAAAGTCGTCTGCCAAATATCTACCCACCCAGCCGAAATTTCCCAAGGATACTTCATCTGGGACTGGATGCAAGCTTCATCGTTAATCACCGTAGCCCTTGCACCAGATGTACCAAAGTCGATCCCTAGAAACAAATCCATAGATTAATATATATTTTCTTTAAAAAGAATAACGAATGACTACTGAGCGATCGCTGCTTTTGTTGCATCTTGTAACAAGATATTCCCCAATCCTCGCAAAACAGGGAAAAGTAGTAAACGAACTATTCAAAATGCATTGCGTTTAGGAGGTTTCCAACCATGCCCATATCACACAGTCTCTTGTTCGCTGTAACGTCTATCTCAGATACTCAAGTGTACATCGCTTTGGTTGTGGCGCTGATTCCAGGTGTTCTGGCTTGGCGGTTAGCTACAGAACTTTACAAATAAGCCACAATGTGACAGATTTGTTGGGCTAAGAAGCCTGGCATTAGTGGGTGACCTTGATCGACACTTGTAGCTTTAGGCAATTAAGTGTTTGGCTAAGGCTACTTACGTATGCCAGGTTTATTTTTTAGTTTTGGATACACGTGTAGCAATTTCCGAAAAATGAAGTAATATGGCAGCTAAATCAAGCCTGAAGAAGGCAGAAGTACGTAGACAGAAGGCTGAGGGCATCTTTACTCATAAATGCGCTTGTATTTGATAAAGTTCGCACTCTATTATTTTCCTACCTACTTAAAGCCAGGGGCGCGATTACCATATAGCAGAGTACAGAAAAATTTATTTTGTATAAAAAATTACGATATTTCTGCTACTCTCTGCCACGGCAGTTGCTCTACTTGGGGAGACCCCAAGACCGCACTGCCTCCTCTGCCTTTCTTCAGTAATCATTAAAAGTAGGCTTTTTACGCTGTTCTGCTTGAATTTACGAGGTCTTTTTTACCATCATGAACGCTATTCAACCGTCTAGTCTGCCGCCGCTACAACCGATACAAAAACGCCGGGTTGCGCCTCGACCAAAGCGGCATCTGCGTCAACGATCGCATCAAGTAATGGCTGTGGAAGCAACAGCCAAGATAGCCGTTAATCTGGCAATTTCAGCAGCCGCAGTTTCCGCGCTTATGCAACTTTTGCCCTATCACTGGTTACAGCAAGAGAAATTGCGGGAAATGCGTACTGAAGTGAAGCAGATGGAAGGACGTGTGAATATTCTGCAAGCAGAATTTAGCCGAAACTTCGATCCCTCTCAAGCCAAAAGTATTATGCAACAACAAAGTTACCGATTTGACCCTAACCAGCGTCAGATCGTGCTGACAAATCCGGATGCAACTGAAGCAGCCAGCCAATCAGAGTCATCACCTTAAACCCAGAATTATTGAAGTTTTTTATGTTGTGGCTGTGGATCAACAACTTTTGTAAATAAATTAGCTAATTGTTGAATCAGTGCCTAGTGCAAGAAAGCAGAAAAGATGTTATTTGTTGCAACTGGATGATTATTTGCGCTACACCGCACTCATTAAAATTTATTAGCCATTAGTAATACAGGGTCGCTATACTCTACTCAAAATTTGGATTTTGCAGCCCCTCAGAGGATTAATCTACAAATCAGGATGTTCAGGAGATAGCAGTTCAGTTAACCAATTTTCAAGTTGTATACGTAAGCGCCAACCAGGAACATCTTTTCTTTCGGGTAGTTGAGTCAAGGCACGACGATAATCAGCGATCGCACAATTCCAGTCTCCCCAAAGATGATAAGTCCTGCCTCTCTCAGCCCAGATGTGACCCTCTAATTGCCCGAAAAGCAGTGCGACATCAAAATTCTCAATTGCCTCTTCGTATTGCCCCAATTCGCGCCAGGTGATGCCTCGGTTAATGCGTGCCCGCACATGGCTAGGATTTAAATCAATTGCCCGATCGTAGTCGGCGATCGCCGCAGCTAATTTTCCACAACCAGCATAGTAATTTGCTCGGTTATTATAAGCACTAGCCAAGCTAGGATTAATTTGCAGTGCTGTGTTATAGTCACAAAACGCTTTTTGTGTTTCGCCGCTTTGAAAATAAATCAGCCCGCGATTGTTGTAATCAACAGCATTTTGAGGATGTCGGCGGATAAGCTGGCTTAACAGGGCGATCGCTTTTATGTAATCGCCTCTTTGAGCTAACCTCAAGGCACAAGAGCGTACATGACTGTCCTCTAAGTCTAAATCTCCACTTAATTTTATTGTTTTATTTGATACTAATTTATCTAAGTTATTTTGCTTGTCTCCAAAAGATAAATAGGAGTTATTACTCATATAATCCTGCCGTATATAGTTGTTTTTTGAAATCAAAATATAGTTATTATGCTGCTAGTAGCTTGTCTGATATGTCAGTTCTTAGGGTGTCTATAATTACTCAACCATTTAAACCACAGCCATTGAAAAACTTTATCTCATATAAATAATTGATGATTCAATCTCATCATAGATACCTCATCCCCAGGTTAAATTCCAGAAAGAGCAAATATCAATCTCAAAGACTAGTCAAGTAGTGAGAGCGACAAATTGGTAGAATGCCAACAAGCCGTTCATGAGAGATGACGCAGAGCACACAGGAATTTAGCAATGCTCAGAATGCAAAATAAAACTCTTAACCACAGCAGAAGCAGAAACTCACCTGTGTTTTCCTGTAGGAGTAAGTGTTCTCAAGCCGACTTAAGTCGTCAAGAAAAACAATCCTTGCTCAAATCCCCTGGCTTGAGTTACGGGATTTTTTCTCGTTGCCTTGTCTCTTTCTAGATTCGCATCTAACGGTTCCGGCTTCTAGTTCCTTAATCTGACTTTTAAGTTTTGAGAAAATTTTCTTATGACAATTGCAATTTCTTATCCTAATGCCCCCGATTTAACTGCTGATGATTACATTGTGATCGGCTTGGCAACATGCTTTGTCAAGGAAGATGGAGAAGTTCATCAAGTTGAAGTTATTGAACCGATTCCCTCTGCGGCTTTGGAAGCAGTGATGAAAGGTATTCCCACTTCATATAAGTTTGCTTGGGCAACAAATTTAGGCTCTGTCCTGGACGGTGATACACTCTCAGCCCCTACTAGCTTCCCAGAGTCTGCTCAGTTTGCGGATGAGTTTGTACCACGGCTATTTGCAGCAGCTCGTACTTATAAGCGTCGTGAAATTACAAAATCTCTCATTCCCTTGGGTACAGCCTACACAGAGTTCAATTACTCCACTGAGCGCAAGCGTGTACTAAATGCTGCCAGGGTGGTTACCAAAGAAGATAACGTTAAACAGCACTCCCACACCCATAAAGTTCTTTAATATTCAAGAAGGGAACAGGGAACAGGGAACAGAATTTCCTATTCTCTGTTGTTGAAATTGATTTTTTGAAGAGTTGGGATTTTAAGGTAACCAAATGTTAATAGCGAATTGACGGAAACTAACTCTGCTTCCTCTGCGTTTTCATATTCATCCTCAATTCGCCATATTTCTTGTAAAAACTATAATGAAGAGCTTTGATGTGGTAGTTGTAGGTGCAGGTCCAGCTGGGGGACACTGTGCGAGATTGTTAGCGAAAGCTGGCCGAAAGGTTTTGTTAGTAGAGCGATACGAAAACTTTTCTGTAAACAGCTTTTCTAGCGCCGGAACTCCTATAGAAACCTTGGCTAAGTTTGAATTACCTAATGAAGTTATAGGTAGTTATTGGCAAGGAATTAAAATTGTTACCACCAATCTTAATGAAAGTTGGGATTCACCAAAACCTCTGGGTGTGGTTTTAGATTTTACTAAATTAAGGGAATTCTTAGCTCATGAAGTTAAAGCCAATGGTGGAGAGGTTTGGCTAGGGTACTTTTACCTGAGAAAAGAAGAGGAAGCAGAGCAAACTATTCTATTTTTTAAATCGAAAAAGGAAGGGGAAATCCAAGTTGCAGCAAAAGTCATAGTCGATGCAACTGGCCCATCTAGAGCAGTCATATATAACAAAGGAGAGGCTCAACCATTATTCCACAGTGGCACAGGAATTGAATATCTCTTAGAAGTAACACCAGAAGATTATGAAAAACACTGCGATCGCTTAACTTTTTTCCTGGGTCATAAGTGGATGCCAAAAGGGTATTCTTGGATATTTCCTATGGAGAAACCCAAGCTAAAAGTTGGTGCAGGATTATTAAATTCACAGCATGAATTAATTAAAAAACCTGAACCGATAAAATATTATATTGAACTCATAATTAAAGACTATATTAAACCCAAAAACTACAAAATTTTGGATATTCATGGAGCAACATTAAAGTATAGCCAGGGATTGCAGGATAAGTATTATAGAAAAAACATTATAGCTATAGGAGATGCCGTCTCTACTGTTAACTTTTTAGGAGGTGAAGGCATTAGACATGGTATGTGTAGCGCTGAAGTAGCTGTTAAATATATTGAAAAATATTTAAATGGTGAAGCTTCAGATTTTAAAAAATATCAAAAGGAGATGTACAAAATATTTTATAAAAAATGGATAATTTCTGAGAAACTTGGACTAAAGAAATATTTGCTTGATAGTGACAATATAGTAGATCGCTCTATAACTTATCTTAAATATTTGAATATTCATGAAATAATGGATCTGCTCTTCAACTATAAATTTGAAAAATTCTCTAAAATCTTCTTAATTAGACTAGTAATCAAAAGTTTGGCATTTTTCCGAAAAAGCTTTGGTTTCAAGGGTTCTTAAATATATAGCAATCCTAAATGGTTTATGAGAAAACACCATATTCATGAAGTTTAGGGAAGTCA
>NZ_MTAV01000080.1 GCF_002154695.1 Nostoc sp. T09 | reverse complement strand
TCAACATAGTAGATGTCATCGCCATCACCGCCCACTAAGCTATCATTGCCTGTACCACCATCAAGAATATCGTTGCCTGCACCACTGATGAGAGTGTCATTCCCGTCGCCACCATACAGACGATCCTTGCCTGTACCACTTTCAAGGCTGTCATTGCCGCCAAAGCCATAGAGGAAATTATCGCCTTCCCCACCCAACAGCAAGTTGTTGGCATTATTTCCTCTGATAATATTGTTGAGAGCGTTGCCGACAGCGTTAATTGCAACATCACCTGTGAAAATGAGATTTTCTACATCAGTACTTAAGGTGTAGCTGGATGATGCATATACTGTATCAATACCACCATTAATATTTTCCTTAATCGCATCATTGACATTATCAACGTAGTAGATGTCATCGCCATCACCGCCCACCAAGCTATCATTACCTGTACCACCATCGAGAACATCGTTCCCTGCGCCACCAGTGAGAGTGTCGTTGCCATCCCCACCTTTGAAGTTATCATTACCCTCGCCACCGTTGAGTTTGTCTGCACCTACTCCACCTAGAATAGAGTCATTACCAGTGCCGCCTATTGAGTTAATTGTGCCTGCAAAACTTCTAAAATCGAAGTTCTCAAAGTTTGAAACCACTACCCCAGGAATGCCTTGGAATTGATTGCTGGGATTACTTAAATCAATAGTAACTATGTTGGCGCTACTACCACCACTGAGAATGAAGGTATCTATTCCAGTCCCACCATTAATGGTGTCATTTTGTTGGAGATTTGTAATATTAGCACTCACCCTATCTAAGCCATCTTTGCCATCAAAAATATCTGTTTTGGTTGTAGCTACAAATGCCTCGTTGGCGCTTGTACCAATAAAGATATTCACTGGGTTAATGGTAATGCCAGCAGTCTCGATATCCGTACTGAATGGTGTTGTACCACCACCAGCAGCAGTATTGACACCAGTAGCGCCGCTAGCTAAACCATCTGTTCCATCCCATCCACGAAACTTGATCTCAGCTGTACCGTTGGAGTTAGTAGCGGGGACAAAGCGGACTCTGCTATTTGTCTGAAGTGCTATATTTTTCAGATTAACATCTGCTTGTGCAGAGGTAGTATTATCACCTAAGAAGATGAAGTTAGTTCTTTCGTAGGGGTCATAGGGTAGGGATGTTCCTAACGGACCAGCAGATGTGTGGTCAAATGCTGTGTAGTTACGTAGAGAACCTGTGAGAATTGGTGCTGTTCCACCCGCAGCAAATAGATAATACGTGTTACCTTTAATTGTTAAATCGTAGTGAGTGAGTGTACTCATGGTGTTGTATGAGACACTCTCTGTAGCACTGTGAGTAAACAGTGTTTTAGTCGGACCCGAAGGCGCATTCGGCCCATCATTTTGTGCCCAAATTTGATTTCCCCAAAAGCCAAGTTCAATTGCTTTGGTATTATCACTAGTCACAACAGTGACGCTGAAACCTGCCCGGTCTTGAATTCCATCACCGTTATCATCTTTGTTATGGCTTTCGCTGTTGATTTTGAGATCGAAACTCACTGTAAAGCCTTTATTAGCATCAAGAACGGGCAATGCAGGGTTCAGCTGAATTGGGAGACCAGCATTGTAGTTGCTGTAACCAGCCCCCCCAGACTGGGTACTAACTAGTTTAGTTTCATAACCAGTTGTAGTCTGAACAATGCTTTGAGTCCCACCAACAGGCACGCTACTTCCGAGTGCGGGTGAAGCTCCAAACTGGAGCCAGCCTTGGGTGTTGGGTGTGCTAGCTAAGGAGCTATTGTATAAAGGTACTAAACCTGTCAGGAGCGTAGCTGAAGTATTCGAGACAAAACCGAAGTCAGTCCAACCAGTACCGCCATCAATGGAGTATTGCCATGTACCGTTGCCAGTCAGTTCAGTTACAGCAATACCTTGAGTATTGTTATTGATATCCGATATGCGATTTTTAATCAGGTCGGCAACCAAAATTCCACTGTTACTTTCCTTGGGAATATTTTGATAAATGGTAGGTAAACTCGGATTACCCGCTATATCCAGCACAGGAGCGCTGTTAACACGCAAGCTATTGATCCAAGTAGTGTTAACTCCACCATTGGCTAAACCGGGATTAGCACCCGCAGAAACAAAATCAATTGACCAGTTGTTAGCAACAGTAGCACCTGAGGCCGTATTACTTAGGTAAGCACTAGCTTGTCCCACTGGCGGGAATAAAGGCTCCGCAGGAGTAGTTCGGGGAAATTTATATATTTCAGTACTGCTATTGTTGATTAGCCGAGGCGTATCTGTAGTACTACTTTTATCAAACGCACCCGTTGCGCTATTCCAGCCTGTATTACGAGTAACTGCAAACAGTCCAGTATTATTCAGTGATGATATTTGTAGTACATAATCCCCAGTTGTGGGATTATAAGTTAAGTCCGGAGTAATAGTGGCATCAACATCAGCGCCGTTATACAGCACAATTAAAGTGCCAGCTTTCAATGAACTAAAGCCAGAGCCAGACAAAGTTATGTCTAGCGTGCCATTGCCATCAACCAATTTGTGACCTTGCAGGTTGAGATTATCGGTAACAACTAGAATTTCAACCCATTCTTTCCCACCACTGCTACCTTGGGAAAATTCATTGATAATTACGTCACCAGCATTGGCTAAAACAGAATTGTAAGCCTGCATTACCTCCGGTTGAAATGCAAGAGGAGCTTTTATTTCCCCAGTGCTAAAGTCTAAATCCCAATTACCGCCTAAAGCTGCACTTCCGATTTTGTCAGTGGAAGCAGCAATATTTGCCCCAGTCAGTAGGCTAATCTGCTGTACAAATTTTGTACCTTCTTTGCTTGCCACATCACAGCCGTAAAGCAAGATATCAGCATCATCGGTTAAAGCATTTGCCCACTGCTGCAACTGATCCCCATAAAAGTTTAAATTATCAGCATTTAGTTGAGTTGCCCCCAGATATAAGCTGGCTTCACTGCCGTGGGAGACAATGTGAACTGATTTAAATTTACCTGTTGCCAGTGACTCAGTGATTTGTGCGACACCATCTTTTGTAGAGTCAAGAATCATTACTTGATAGCCTGGTTTTATCTCAGCAATCAGGCTTTGATAATAAATAACAGATGTGTCTATAAAGACAATATCTTTAATTTGAAGTTGTAGTACATTAGCAAAATAAGTATGGGTTTGAGAATTTCTCTTTTCTACTAGTTTCATGATGATTACACTCGGTAAATAAAACTCTGACTACAGTAGTCGCTGACTCTAGATAGTTAAATTGCTCGTGAGAACATAAACAGCAGCAAATAGGAAGCGTATGGCCCGCCATACGCTTGCATCCCCAACTGAAATTGGTAACTAAAACTTTGCTTTATCGCTATGAATGCAAATCTAACTCAGTACACTCCAGATGGAATACCATTTTTAGAAAAATTAAGCTTTTTATTAGATAATTTTATGAAATAAATATTACAAAAACTACTGTGTTTTTACGGTACAGAGTCGAATGTACTTGAGCGTGAGATTGAGCAACAAATTACAGAACTCAGCTTGGCTGCTAATTGCAGTTACAAGGAAGATGTTGGGAATAAAGTTGCTGAGTGGTAAATTTCCAATAAATTCATAATCTTTACAAAATCAGAGTGAAAACTTTTAAATTTTTAAGAGAAAATATTAAAATCTCAATTTTTGCGCTAATACATCAATAGTTCTGCTGCTACTAATGCTTTTGGAATCGTTAAAATTTTGGCTTGAGTGCGTTAGTCCTTGATGTTGCCGTAGGCATCGCCTACCTCTAACTTGTGTAAGATAAGCTAATATGCGTCTAGATTGTACATTTTTGCGTTAAGACTGTCCTTGTTACTTGGTTATCTGTCCTTTGAAATACAAATGACTAATGACAACCCTCTCCTGTAGGAGACGCTGTACGAACACGAGAAATATACAACTTCAATCCGTAACAGCTTAGTTGTTATTAGGCTTATAGCTGTGCTTGCTTACCAGCGATTGATAACTGCGTAATTTTGGTAGTTGCGTCGGCTGAATATCCTATTTAACAGGAATACTTAGGTTGTAAACAATCAATTTATTAGGGCAGAATCAGCCAACTATCTACTTCAATTTTAGATTTTCAATTTGGGATTCTGAATTGGACAATTGTTTCAGTTAAAATCTAAAATCTGTCTTGAAAAGTTTGCTCAAGTGAGGGAAAACTTTTGGCAAGTTGCTGATAAGGGAAACCACACCATTTCCTACAACGAGGAAAACCCCCGTAACTGAACGGTTCTCCAAGACTATGCTGCTCATCATGCAACTTTGCACAAAATCAAAAATTGATTGACTAATAAGTAGTATGAAAATTAATTTAATGTTTATGCAGCCAAAATCCGCAATAATCACTCTTTTATAGGTAGGATTAATTGCGTTTATGATCTGAGATTTGATAGCTGGGAGAAATAGCAGTAACTATTTTCGCCAAAAATTTTAAATATGCAATATAATTTTTTGCTAACTTCAGTTTCTGCTGACAGCCAGGTATCCAATACTGTGTCAGCTTATACTTTACAAGCTGAGACTGATGTAATAAAAATATCATGAGCCACTGTATAGATGAATATATACAAGTAGCAACATCAGAAAATGTATTGTATAAACAAATAGTAGTCTAGAGAGCAATAAATGATAAAAAGTAAAATTTAAATATTCTTGATAAAAACTTCAAAAACTATCTGGAAATAGTAAAAGAAAAAGCTACTAAATCTAGATTAATAAATTGAGTTTATATGAGACATTGTTAGGTAGTTGATGTATTAATTGTCATAATTAGCTATCTAGAACTTAAATTTAATTGAGTAGGAAATACATGGGACAAGGCTTTTTACAAATTGGGTTAACGCTATGTATTGTCATAGCAATTACATCTGTGTTTGGAAGATACATAGCACGTGTCTTTCAAGGAGAAAGGACAGTACTTGACTCCTTAATGAATCCTATAGAACGAGGCATCTACGCACTAGCGGGTGTCAGGCGGAACGATAACATGACCGGTTGGCAGTATGCCAGGGCGCTACTGTACAGCAACCTCGTCATGGGCATTGTAGTGTATTTGTTGATATTTTTTCAGAGGTTGTTACCGTGGAATCCCAATGGCTTCGGTGCGCCCACTTGGGATACGTTACTGCACACCACCATTTCATTTGTGACCAATACTGACCAACAACACTACTCTGGCGAGACTACATTAAGCTATTTTAGTCAGGTAGCGGCTTTAGGTTTTGTGATGTTCACTTCAGCTGCCACTGGTTTGGCGGTAGGAATTGCCTTCATTCGCGGATTGACAGGCAAGAAGTTGGGGAACTTTTATGTCGATCTCACTCGTGCCATTACGCGAGTATTATTACCCATATCGGTGATTGGGGCGATCGCTTTACTGATATTAGGCGTACCGCAAACATTAGCCCAAACCCTAGTAGTGAAAAATTTAGAAGGAGGAACGCAGTATATAGCTAGAGGTCCAGTAGCATCTTTTGAGATGATCAAAATGTTGGGCGAGAATGGCGGCGGGTTTTTTGGCGTTAACTCCGCTCACCCCTTTGAAAATCCCAATGGTGCTTCTAATTTAATAGAGATCATAGCCATGATTTCTATTCCCGCAGCCTTAATTTACACCTATGGTGTATTTGCTAATAACATCAAACAAGCTTGGCTGCTGTTTTGGATGGTGTTTGTAATTTTTGTTGTCTTGGTTGGAGTGACAGCAACCGCTGAATTACAAGGTAATCCCCTCATTAATGCCACCTTAGGAATAGAATATCCAAATTTAGAAGGTAAAGAAGTTCGATTTGGCTGGGCACAAACAGCACTGTGGGCAGTCATGACTACCGCTACCATGTCTGGTGCTGTCAACGGAATGCACGATTCCTTAATGCCGCAAGGATTATTTTCGACTTTATTCAATTTGTTTGTTCAAATCATCTGGGGAGGTCAGGGGACTGGAATAGCTTACCTATTGATTTATGTAATTCTCACTGTGTTTTTGACTGGGTTAATGGTAGGGCGCACCCCAGAATTTTTAGGACGAAAAATTGAAAAACGGGAAATTATTCTCGCCAGTATAGTATTACTGGTACATCCAATAGCTATATTAATTCCCAGTGCGATCGCCTTAGCCTACCCAATTTCCTTATCTGGAATTACCAACCCTGGTTTTCACGGCATTTCCCAGGTGGTTTATGAATATGCCTCAGCCGCTGCTAACAACGGTTCCGGGTTAGCAGGGTTAGCCAATACCCAACCAGCGCCTACAGCCTTATGGTGGAATTTGAGTTGCCTATTTCCCCTGTTAGCAGGACGCTACATTCCGATTATTGCCATCCTGCTACTAGCTGATAGTATGTCTCGTAAACAAATAGTGCCCGAAACCCCCGGTACTCTGAGAACTGATTCTCTACTATTTACTTGTGTCACAGCTGGGGTAACTCTAATTTTAGGCGTGCTGACTTTTTTCCCTGTTTTGGCTTTAGGGCCCATAGCAGAGGGTTTTAAATTAGCCTCTGGCAGCTAGAAGAATTACGGAGATTGAGGTAGTATCGGGAGTTTTCTTCTCCATCTCCTCATCTCCCCCCTCCCCCCCATCTCTCTCCCTGCCCCACCCCTCACTCACTAAATCTA
>NZ_MTAV01000079.1 GCF_002154695.1 Nostoc sp. T09 | reverse complement strand
TCCTGCGGATACAGGCATTAACGATATTCTCGGTAATGGCGCGACAACTGCCAAAAGTATTGCCGAAAGCTGGGAGAATCAATGGCTAGATTTATTACAGAAAAATCCCAGTGAAAATATCTATGGTGCCTTAACAAATTTAGGCATATTTTTTGCAGTCGGAACTTTATTATTTTTCCTGCTCCAATGGTTAAAAGATGTTTTAGAAAGTGAATATTCTCGCCCTATATCATCAATGATTTGGCCATTTTTAGTGGTGATTCTGTTAAATAATTCTGGGGATGGCAGTATTCTTTCTAGCTTGACTTTAGGAGTACGCAACTTTATCAATTCTGTAAATCAACAAGTAGTTACCACAGCAGATGCTAATTCCGTTTATCAGCAAGCGCTGAATATGAGTGTTGCAGAAGAGGTGGCGGGTTCTTTACTGCGTCCTTGTCAATCATTGAATGGTGAACAACAATCTCAATGCTTTGCTAAAGCTACGGCAAAAATTAACAATCTCTGGCAAGAATACAAAAATTTATATGGGAATAAAACCTGGATTGAACGGCTAGAAACTAAGGTGAATCAGATTAGCTATGGTACAGGAAACATTTCCGAAAGTTCATTTAATGCTTTGTTAGGTTCAACAGTCCAAACTAGTATCAAAAACTTTTTAGTTTCATTACAATATGCTTTCCAAAATCTCATGGAGGCGACGATGTTACTGATAGCAGCTTTAGGACCGCTAGCGGTAGGTGGGTCTTTACTACCTGTAGCGGGTAAACCAATTTTTGCCTGGCTGACTGGGTTTATATCTGTAGGAATTGCCAAGATTTCATTCAATATTATTGCTGTTTTAACAGCCGCAGTCATTGTTAATGGTCCAGCACAGGATGCGAATGCCGATCCTGATTTAATGTGGTTCATGATATTTTTAGGAATTTTGGCACCAATTTTATCTTTATTGGTGGCGGCGGCTGGGGGATTTGCAGTTTTTAATGCGATTGGGAATACAGCTTCTTGGGTGAAAGAGAGAGTGTAAATGGTACGGTTACTAGAGAAGAAAAAACCTACGGTTAGTATTTTAACAACATTTGCAATTGCTACTTTTGGATTGCAGCTATTATTGTTGCTGTTTTTAATATTTCAAGGTTTGAATATTCGCCAGCTTAGTGTACGAAAACAGCCAAATTTTGTGCAGATGGTTGATGGGAAAGCTGTCAGTTCTACTGATGATTTAGCGCGAGAACCGGAGGTGATTCGCCAATTTGTTAGTAAAACGATGTCATCGATATTTAATTGGTCGGGAACACTACCACCACAAACTATTGAAGAGGTGGGTAGACCGCAACCAGACTTGGGAATACTGATAAAAACACCAGCAGGTGGGAGTGAAAAAGTTACTACTAGTAGTTGGGTAGCTAGTTTTGCCTTTGCTGAAGATTTTCGTAAGGGTTTTATTAGCCAAATTGCCCAGATGACACCACCAGAAGTTTTCTCGAATAATCCCCAACAAATTATCTCTGGACAATTAATTATTAAACGAGTTTATCCTCCGAAACAAATTGCGCCTGGAAAGTGGGAGGTGGGGATGGTCGCTGACTTGATTCAAAAGAAACAAGCTGATGGCAAAAGACTGATTGTACCTTTTAATAAAGATTTATTAGTGCGTGCGGTAGATTATTTTGATTATCCGCAAGCAGACAAAGCAACTGTTTTACAAAAAGCAATTTATACTGTGCGGGCTGACAAATTAGAAATTTATGAAATGCGAAATTTATGTTTATTGGATGCTTATGATAACTCGAATGGAGCGAAATCTAATCAATGTCTGAGTGAACCACAATCTGGTAACTTTAGTAGATAAATAATGCAACTACTTAAATCAGAAAATAAGAAGACTAGTATTTTACCAATGTTTGCAGTCGGCACATTAGGTTTACATGTGTTGACTTTGCTAGTATTGATGTTTCATTGGACGATTTTGCAGCGGTTAAATCGGCAAACTACATTGCAAAGTTTGGTACAACTTATTGATGGTCGTGCGATTACAGTCGACCCGCAGGAGAATTTAGAGCGCTATCCAGAGGCGATTCGGCGCTTTGTTGGTGAAACTATGACTTTGATGCTAACTTGGTCACAGCAACAGCCGCCAAAAACTGTTTGGGAGATTAGTTCTCAACTAGTAACTGAAGATTTTCAACCAAAATTAGCAGCAGAAATTACTAATTTAATTCCAGGCAAACAATTAGAGAATTTTAATAAATCAACTGAGCAGATATTAGTTATCCAGAGAATTTCTCAACCCACACAAGTGGCACCGGGGAAATGGCGCTTGCAGATGGTGGCTAATCAATTAATTTTTCATGGCTCCGATAGACTTGGTGAGTCGATTCCTGTTAATAAACACATTTTTGTCCAAGCCACGGATGAAATCGTCGCTGCTTTACCTAATGCTCCAGTTCCACTACAATTGGCTGCTTTCCGGATTTCTGAAGCTCGACTGCAAATTTATCGAATCTGTGACATAAAGGATAAAAGTTGTTCTGAAAGTTCACTCTAAGATGTAATATGACTCCCTATTCAAGTTCAGCAAGAAGTACTGTAAATGATAATTACCAACTAGAATTAGATGCTCTAGATTGGGAATTACGAATGGCCAAATTAGTTGGTTTAGAAAGTGAAGACTTATCTTCTGGAAGTGCCGAAGAAATAGAAGAAACAGCGGCTTTAGAACCGTCGCTTTCTCAACCACCAGAAGTTAAAACTGAGCAATCTCTTTCATCTAATCCCTTTGCTAAGTTAGGTTTAGTTGGTACTGCAAGTTTGGCAGTAGTTTTGTTTGCTGGTGGGTTTTTGACCCAGATTATGAGTGGCAGTAATCAAAAGCCAAAAAAGAAGAATATTTCCCCCGAAATTAAATCACCAGTAGTAGATGCATCTCTACCGCAAGAGCTAGAAATAGAAACTCTCAAAACAAAATTAGCTCTTACTGAACAAGCAGAGGCTGTGAAACTAGCACAACAACAGCTAAGAAATACACAGATTAAACAAGTTTCAATAGCCTCAAAACCTACTCCAAAAAGCAACGTACCCAGGATAGTTACAGTTGAGCGTATCGTTGACGTACCGCGTCCTCCACAAACAACTGCCTACTCTCAGCCTTTACCACCACCTCAGATGGTAGCTGTCAAGCCGGACATTCCATCACCACCGGTCAATGTCACTCCGCCACCTAAACTAGACCCATATCAGATGTGGTCAAATTTAGCCAAGTTAGGCAGTTACGGTCAGGTAAATGTTAACGACCAACCTCCAGGGAATATCAATTCTTCTGAAACGGCCAGCAATCCTAATAATCCCAACGCAAGTAATCCCAATGTAGAGCAACAGGCGGCTAACCCTCAGCCTAACCCAACAACAGGCACAGCAGAAACACCTACACCAGAAACGCCAACACCAGAAACTCTGACTGCCAGCAAAATAGACAAGCCAACTCTGATGGCCAATAAAGAAGCAAAGCAGAGTTCAAAATCCATCGCAGTAGGAACTAGTGTTAAAGCTGTGTTGGCAACAGCTGTATTTGGAGAAACTGCTAATTCCTCTAACAATGGCAACGACGGTCAAAACAATACATTTGTAGTCAGGTTACAAGAACCTTTGAAAGGTGTAGATGGAAACGTCGCCATACCTGCGGGTACTGAATTATTGACAGAAATTCGTTCTCTTTCTGAACAAGGTTTACTACAGTTAAATGTAGTGAAAGCGATCGCAAAAGATCAAAGCGGAATTACTGAGAATAGCTTACCCCCAAACGCACTGGTTATTCGCGGTTCCCAAGGTAAACCATTGGTAGCAAAACAATATCCTAATCGAGGATCGTCTATTGCCAGCATGGATATGGGAGTCTTTGTCTTGGGTGGTCTGGGTAAAGCCGCCGAGTTGTTGAATCGTAGTGAATCTCAAGTTGTGACTACCAATGCAGGCGGTACTATCGTTAGCAGTAATAACGCTCAACGCAACCTCTTGGCGGGAGTGTTGGAAGGTGGTATGAACACCGTAGTTCCCCAAATTGCACAACGCAATCAACAGGCAATTTCCGACATGATGCAGCGAACTAACGTATGGTTTTTACCAGCCGGTACAGAAGTGGAAATCTATGCCAATCAAGCAATGGAGTTTTAAGCATTGGTGATTGAGCAATGAAGTAGTGAACACCCTATAAGGGTGTTGCTACAAGAACAAAGCCTGCACAGGCAGGCTTATAGGCTAAAGGCGAAAAACTTTCTTGCAGTGCTGAATTTACCGCACTGGCTCACTTTTTACTTTTAAGGTAGCAGTACTAGCTATATTTCTTCCTATGTTGCAGCCATGAAAAAAAATATCCTTTTTACCAAAAATATCTCAAATAATTCTTATTTCCTGCCTCTGGTTTCTCTAAGTTTTGTAGCTGTAGTCTTAGTGGCTGGACGTGCTGTAGCTGAGAACGCCGTTCTGCGCTCGATTTTTTCTTGCCAAGCTCAAGGTTTAAGCGGAGTAGTACCAACCATAAAAATTTGGTATCAACAAGGTACAAACTTAAGCTTTATTCCATCTGGAGAAAAAATCAAAAAAGTTTGGTTAAATGACCCGTCGCAGGTAACTATAGATTTTGACGGGCCGATGTGTATGCAGTTTGGTCAAGGAGGAAATAGTACAGGAGATTGCCAAAACTCTTCAGCAAACGTAATTCAACTTAGACGAATTAAAAAACTGGCAATTCCTGGCGTCCCCGATACTAAAAATACACTTTTAACAGTAATTACCGAAGGTCAAGAAAAATCTAAGTTGTATACTTTTCGGATCTTATATGGAAATGGGAATCCGGAATATCATACTTTAGCAGTTTTCCCCGATACTCCCTCTCAGAGTGCCACACCTTGCGTTAAACTTCCGCAGTAATTGGGGATTGGGTCGGAGAAGGGAGATGAGGAAGACAATAAGACTTGAGGACGCGGAAAAATATTAAATGAAAAATCACAGATAACGCTATTGCCCGATCCCAAGCAGATATTATCTGCGTTTATCTGTGGTTTAATTTTTTAGACCATCAACTGATGCTGCGATCGCCTATTTTTTAGCCTGGTCTGAATATAATTAAATTAGTTGCAAGATAAATTTAACTTATTAATCCGCGATCGCCTAATTGCTGACTTTTGGCTTGTGTATAAAATTATCTTACTTCTGCCATCTCTAATGTAGCCTTAGGAAATTGGCTCTCTGGGTGGTAGTAAAATTTTTAACTAAGGGGAAATTGCTGAATTATCCCCTAGCTCTACATTGGCAGATGAAAAAATTCTTGCACTTCAATTCTTTGTATATCGAGCTTCCATATAATAATTGAAGAAGTGCAACAAAATGAAACATCAACCAAAATCCCTCGGCTGCCATCTTCTCTCCAACCTCACCCATTGCCGTGAAGAGTCTTAATTGTGGCAGAAACGATAAATTGGGTCTGGTTGGCATCTACGCGGTCCAATTCTAAATTTTCATGAACGGGAGAACACTGTAATCTATGGCAAGAATAGAAACCCGCACTGAACCTATGGTGCTCAATATGGGACCGCACCATCCCTCAATGCACGGGGTTCTGCGGCTAATTGTTACCCTGGATGGCGAGGATGTCATTGATTGTGAACCAGTAATTGGCTACCTGCACCGGGGAATGGAAAAAATTGCGGAAAACCGCACCACGATCATGTACGTCCCCTATGTGAGTCGGTGGGACTATGCAGCAGGGATGTTCAACGAAGCCGTCACTGTCAACGCCCCAGAAAAACTGGCAGGTGTCGCTGTACCCAAACGCGCCAGCTACATCCGCGTCATTATGCTGGAATTGAACCGCATCGCTAACCACCTGCTGTGGTTTGGTCCATTTCTGGCTGACGTGGGCGCTCAAACTCCCTTCTTCTACCAGTTCCGCGAACGGGAGATGATTTACGATTTGTGGGAAGCTGCTACTGGTTATCGCATGGTAAATAACAATTACTTCCGCGTTGGTGGCGTGGCAGTTGATTTGCCTTACGGTTGGGTAGATAAGTGCTTAGAATTCTGCGACTACTTCATACCCAAAGTTGACGAGTACGAAAAATTGGTTACTAATAACCCTATCTTCCGCCGTCGGATTGAGGGGATTGGCACAATCAGCCGCGAAGAAGCAATCAACTGGGGCCTTTCTGGTCCCATGTTACGCGCGTCTGGCGTCAAGTGGGACTTACGGAAAGTTGACCACTACGAATGCTACGACGACTTCGATTGGGATGTGCAGTGGGAAACTGCTGGCGATTGTTTTGCCCGTTACGTGGTGCGGATGCGGGAAATGCGCGAATCTGTGAAGATTATTCGCCAAGCAATTAAAGGACTTCCCGGTGGCCCTTACGAAAACCTCGAAGCCAAGCGTTTAGCTGCTGGGAAAAAATCAGAATGGGATGCTTTTGATTACCAGTACATCGGCAAAAAAGTTTCTCCCTCCTTTAAGATTCCCAAAGGAGAGATTTACGCCCGTGTAGAAAGCGGTAAAGGTGAACTGGGCATTTATCTAGTTGGTGATGATAATGTCTTCCCCGCACGGTGGAAGATTCGCCCAGCCGATTTCAACAACCTGCAAATTCTCCCTCACTTACTCCGGGGGATGAAGGTGGCAGATATTGTGGTAATTCTCGGCAGCATTGACGTGATTATGGGTTCTGTAGACAGATAAGTAGATTTGCTGGGTGTAAGCGTCAATATTTCGGTGACGCTTACACCTGGATTTATCTAATTCATGGATGAACGCTTTAGGAACTGTAAAAAATCAGCAGCCTTGGAATTAGTGCGATCGCCTGAAATCCACGACCAAGATTGTTTTTTCCCTACTAAATAAAAGAAAGGGGAGATTGTATAATCCGAAATGTATAATAATACCTCCCAGTCGGAACTGGCAGCGCAAAAGTCGAATGCATCGCTAAACCAGAGAACTTCTAAGCCATAGGCGATCGCTAAATTAGCTAGTTGCGATGCTGCTTCCTGAGTGATAGCATTCTGGGCTTTGATCTCCATATGCTTGCTGATGATGTAACGGAATCCTTGCTTGTAGAGATGTCCAATCCAACTGTCCGCCCAGATCGCTCTAGAGTTAGACTTTTCGCTGAACACTCGACCAGCTATTCCTTGTTGACATTCTAAGAAAACCTCTTCGCAATGCACCCCAAAAACCCCCACAACTAAACATTGAGGCGGCGGGCTTTCTCCATCTTCCAACAAATAACTATAGTACTCGTGCAAACTCTCCAGATTGGGTGAAGCATCCTTGACAAAAGCAGACCAAGGTACACGCTCACCCCAACCCGGTTGAGAAGTGTCCGCAACGAACCCAGGTGCAGCTATACCCATTTTCAATAGAAAATCACGGTAGTCTGATGGCAAAGTCAGCGCTGAAACTTGATATACAAGTTCAGCAAAAGCATCGACCTGTGCTGAAGAAGCCCCTTGAATTTCGCCAGGAAAGTTGGGGCGGTAGAGGGTTATTAGTTGAATAAAACCCTCGATACTGGGTTGGGACATAATTAAATTGTCCTGAATATTTTTAACAATAAAGAATACATCCGTCAGGAGTCAGAATTCTCTTGCTTGTATTCTGTGCGACTGGCGAATGAATGGGTTTAAGTCCCCCACCAAATCTATGATTTGGTGGTCTTCAATCAGTGGCGGGTTTAAATGCCCCACTTATTGCATTCTGAATTCTAAATTCTGAATTCTGAGTTCTGGTTTAATCAAATTGCAATCCTGACACGGCTTGCTCAATATCCAAGCTTAAATATTTATCTAGTGGCAGATACATCCAATTGAGAGATAGTTGTGGATCTTGGTTAGTCTTTTGAAAACCTAATGCTGATACTAGTTGTTCATCAGTTGGATGAATGACTAAGGTATAGATATCGCAAAGGTTAGGAAAATCAGCTTGGATGTTAACTAATGTCTTTTGCACATCCTTTAAGAATTCACAGACGTTAATTAACTGCTTGTAAGGTAAATCGATTTGCCAACTGCGGACAAAAATCGAAGTACAATTGCGATCGCCTTTTAAAGCAATTTGAAATGGGTCATCGTCCCAAGTTGCACTCAAGTGTAGGCTATTGCGCGGCGGGAGAAAGAAATTCGCTTCACATTCTCTCGCTACTGGATACAGAATATAAAAACCCACAGCATCTTGGGTATCGCTGCGACGCAAAACCCGCATTCCAGTGGGATATTGTTCTGCCCAACCACGTAGGATTCTGACAATTCTGTGAGGTAAAGCAGTAGCTTTTTTGTTCATCCAGTTGTAGTTGCGGGCTAAAAAACTAGCAACGGGGATAGCGTCAGTTCGGGGATTGAAGTCGTCTGGGAAAAACTCGATCGCGGCTTTAGCTGGGGTAGAGTCTTGCGGATTGGATAATAATGACCGAATGCGAATACAAGTTGTATTGCCATCAAAGTCTTTTTCAATTAGCCCTAACGCCACGAGCTTATCAATCATCATACCCGCCGAGCGATCGCTCCCCCGGTCGTCGTCACCATAAAAAACTTCTTGCGCTTCTCGATGGGTACAAGGAACAAACCCACTGGGTAACTCTAATTCTCTTAAAGGTTGCTTTAAATGCTGACCTAATTCTTGCCGTTGTTTGAGTAGTAAATAAGCCCACAGCTTGACAAAATATTCTGCCCGACGGCGTGTTATCCCAACTCGGCCTTGCAATTGAGAAACATATTTACGCTGTTGCTCAACAGAAAACCATTGGTTAATACTCTGCGGATTTATCATATAGCAAGACTCCTGACTATTCCCAGCTTGTGCAGCATCAGCCGTTTGAACCAAATATTGTGCTGTTACTTACTGCACCCATTAACTTGAGAAAAACTTCACCCTGCTTCAGGTAAATTCCGCAAACTTCAACTCACAAGATTTTATCTCAACAGCATTACTGTACTTACAGCTTACTCATTGCATAGACAGAATCTCGAAGATCAAAATTCAGCTATACACCTGATTGATATCACAGGTATCCCTGTTTGATTTTAACGCTGAGTTTTGGAGGAAAGTGACAATGTTATTTCCAGATGACGAAAAAAATTTAGATGCAGCTACCGCAAAAACTGCCAAAGACGATGGCTTGCAGCCTGTACCAAAAATCGATTTACTCCAAGCTATTATTGAAAGCTTTGTAGACGGCATATTTATAGTAACAACTGAAGGCAAGTTAATTTATACAAATGAGTTCGCTCGTTCTATTTCTCGTGAGTTAATGCCAAAAGAAGCTGCCAGTAATACAGTACCAGAAGAAATCTGGCGTGTTTGCCAATCCTTAATTGAAAGTCGTGAGTTATTTCCAGACGAGAAAATAATTATCGAATTTGAAATTGCACCAAAACCTACAGTTAAATTACGGCTAAGAGCTAGATGGTTAGAACTATGCGCCAGTAAACATAATTTTTTATTAGTGACTGTAGAAGATTGCAATCTGTATAGCAAAAGTATTGCGATCGCAGATGCTAAAAAATACAATTTAACAGACCGCGAAATAGAAGTTTGGCAGTTACGGCGCGCTAATCTTACTTATAGAGAAATTGCCAATCACCTTTACATTACTATTAACACAGTTAAAAAACACCTAAAAAATATTCATGCTAAACAGCAGGAAAAAAACAATATGAATGAATATAAAATTGCCTAGATAAAAAGTGCAAAAGCATCTGCCCAGATTCCCGACTTCTTAAAGAAGTCGGGAATCTAAACCCAGCTTAAGAAAGTAGCTTAAGAAAGTAGGGTGTGTTATGCCGTAGGCTAACGCACCGCTTTTTTTTGATAAATATATTGCGTTACACTTCATTAACGCACCTAGGAAAATTGGAGAATTTAATTTTTGATATTTCCTGACTCTATGCCAACTGATAATTCTCGGATTGTTACTTATAGCCCAGCTTATACAATCGTCCCTACTTATGAATGCTTTAATCGCTGTACTTACTGTAACTTTCGCACCGACCCAGGTAAAAGTCCCTGGCTAACTCTATCAGCAGCAGAAAGTATTTTAAAGCAACTTCAAAGCGAAAATATTTGTGAAATTCTCATTCTCAGTGGAGAAGTACATCCTAATTCACCAAAACGCGATGAGTGGTTTCAACGCATATATGACTTGTGCGAATTAGCATTGACAATGGGATTTCTCCCCCACACCAACGCCGGGCCACTCAGCTTTGCAGAAATGCAAAAGCTAAAGAATGTTAATGTCTCAATGGGGTTAATGTTAGAGCAAATCACCCCAAAATTATTAAATACAGTCCATCGATACGCGCCGAGTAAATTACCAGAATTGCGGTTGCAACAATTAGAATGGGCAGGAGAATTACAGATTCCCTTTACCACAGGGATACTATTAGGAATTGGAGAAACATTTGATGATTGCTGGGAAACTTTAACAGCCATATCTCAAATACATCAGCGTTATCATCACATTCAAGAAGTTATCTTACAACCCCATAGCCCAGGAAATCAGCAAAGCTTTGATGCACCTCCTTTTGACCCCCATCAACTACCGAAAGTAATTGCCAAAGCACGCCAAATTTTACCCACAGATATTACAATTCAAATTCCGCCGAATTTGGTAAAAGATGAGCAATGGTTACTCGCTTGTATAGAGGCTGGTGCGAGAGATTTAGGCGGAATTGGGCCAAAAGACGAAGTGAATCCTGATTATCCCCATGTTCAAGAGCAGGAATTAAGAGAAATTTTACAGCCTGCGGGGTGGGAATTAGTGCCGCGTTTACCTGTTTATCCGCAGTTTGATGATTGGCTGTCTGGCGATTTGCAAGAGGCGGTGACGCGATCGCGAAAGACTTTACAGTGATTTTCAGTTTTGTATACTCTGGGGTCTTTGTGCTTCATTAATGAGGATATTTTCTTCGTGAATGAGGCTTTGAGCTTCATTCTTTAAGTAGGGTGTGTTATGCCGCAGGCTAACGCACCGTAAATTATCAATGGTGCCTAACTCTGAGCAATAACACACCCGACAATTTAATTCTCTACATCTCTCGGTAAGTTTGAGATAATATGGCGCTAACCTGAGAAATTTAGATTTATGACCCAGGATTTTGCCTTTTTAAAGCGGATATACAATGCTTTTGACCCATTTCGCCCCTTACCCGCAGGAGATCCCGCTTATGTTGATTGTACAGAAGTGCGGGGAGATGGGGACATATTAGTAGAAGTAGGTAGAGAGATTTTATATTCAGACAGAATGACCTCTCAATTGTATGCAGGTCATCGCGGTGCTGGAAAGTCAACAGAACTACTGCGGCTTCAGCAATATTTAGATGAGCAAGGTTGCTTTGTAGTTTATTTTCCCGCCGATGAACAAGATATCGATCCAGAAGATGCCCAATATACTGATATTCTTTTAGCTTGTACCCGCCACTTACTAGAAGCATTAAAAGATAGCACTTCTCCAGCTAGTTTGTTGAACTGGTTAAACGAACGTTGGCAAGATTTAAAAGATTTAGCATTAACAGAAGTCTCCTTACAAAGCTTAAGTATAGAAGGGCAAATTGCCCAATTCGCCAAATTAACAGCAAATCTGCGCACAGAACCCACGCAACGGCAAAAAATACGTGAGCGAGTCAATCCGCATACAATTACTTTGATTGCAGCTTTAAATGAGTTTATTAAAGATGCCAAAAAGAATTTACCTTCAGGATATTCTCAACTTGTATTAATTGCTGATAACCTCGACCGGATTGTACCCATACCTCAAGAAGATGGACGCAGCAATCACGACCAAATTTTTCTCGACCGTAGCGAACAACTCCAAGCTCTAGACTGTCATTTGCTGTACACAATACCCATTTCTTTGCTTTATTCTAATCGCGCCGCAGACCTAGCCAATATTTATGGTAATACTCAGGTATTGCCCATGATTATGGTGCAAACGCCTGATAATCAACCATACCAACGGGGTATTAATAAAGTTATAGAAATACTGCAAAAACGTCTGAGTTTGATAGACCCTAGTTTATCTGTGGTAGATATGTTTGAGCAGCGAGAAGCTTTAGAAAGACTATGCCTTATGAGTGGAGGTCATGTGCGAAATTTATTATTATTAATGAAGGAGGC
Organism: Nostoc sp. T09; assembly: GCF_002154695.1. Classification (GTDB taxonomy): domain Bacteria; phylum Cyanobacteriota; class Cyanobacteriia; order Cyanobacteriales; family Nostocaceae; genus Aulosira. Next base: position 8,473 of record NZ_MTAV01000079.1, on the reverse strand, counting down.
AATTAAATACACTAACAGTCTACCCATACCTACCAGAGCCTTACAACGTTCAATGAGCGAGTTGCGAAATACTTATCGAAATACTGTTTTTGCTAATGAATGGGAAGCACTGGCAACTGTGTATCATTCTAAAGAAATAGAAAATGATGCACTGTATCGAGGCTTATTATTTAATCGCTGTATTTTAGAATATCGTTATTTAAATGGAGATGGAGAAAGTCAAGTTTGGTATGATATTCATCCTCTCATTAAGGGAATTAAAGAATTCCAAGATACCTTTAATCGACTGTATCCGGCATAAAAATAAACAAAAATGGTATTAACAATACTTTCACCAAAATGCAAAAACCTAGTACTCGCTGCAAGATACCCGACTTCTTGAAGAAGTCGGGTATCTGACCCCTCGTAACCCTATAAGGCATTACAAAGCTAAGATTATGACCCTAGAACTGACGGATTGGGATCAGGATTTACCATCACAAGGAGATGAAGAATATCAAGCCTTAGTCCGCACTCTTAATTTTACAGAAGGGTTTGGCTTATTATTTGTCCGTTGTTCTCCGGCTGAGGGTGAGCAGTTAATTACCAAAGTAAAAGAAGATATTCCCAATAAGAATATCGAAGTTCTACGGGTTGAGCAAGCTGTCACTAATTTATATGAAATTATTGATAATTTAGATAATAAAGAAAAGACAAATATTTTGTTTATTACAGGATTAGAGCATTCATTTTATAAATATGAAGAATGCAAAAACTTAACGGGTTGGAATAGTAGAGATATTTATTCATATAGTTGGAAAGGCGTACCGCCTGTTTTAATTAACCTCAATCAACAGCGAGAACGGTTTAAAGAGAACTTTAATATCTGTTTTGTGTTCTTGCTACCGATATTTGCAATTAAATATTTTATTCAACGTGCGCCTGATTTTTTTGACTGGCGTTCTGGTTTGTTTGAATTTCCTATAGATTCAGAAACTTTAGAACAAGAGTCATCGCGTATGATGCAGGATGGAGATGATGAAAAATATCTCACCCTAACGCCAGAAGAAAGAACTCAACAAATAATAGCAATTCAAGAATTAATAGCAGAAGACCATCAAACACATGACCGTCAATATGACTTATTAATTAAATTGGGGAAATTACATTCTGCTGGACAGCATTATAAAGAAGTGATCGCATCCTATGACAAAGCACTAGAAATTAAACCTGATTCACAGGAAGCTTGGTTCTTCCGGGGGAATACGCTACGGAATTTAGAACGCAATGAAGAAGCGATCACTTCCTACGACAAAGCACTATCAATAAAACCTGATTACCATGAAGCTTGGAAGCATCGAGGAATTGCACTCAGAAGATTAGAACGTTATGAAGAAGCGCTTAATTCTTTTGACAAAGCATTAGAAATTAAACCTGATGATCCTCGATCTTGGAACAACCGAGGGTATGCACTCAGAAGATTAGGACGTTATGAAGAAGCAATTGCTTCTTACGAAAAAGCTATTCAAATTAAACCTGATTACAATGATGCTTGGTTTAATAAAGGTGATTGTCAATATTATGCTAAAGATTTATATAATGCTCTGTATTCTTTTGAAAAAACAGTTGAGATTGAACCAAATAATCCAAAAAATTTAACTGAAAAAGGTAGTGTACTCATGGAGTTAGGGCAAATTGAGGAAGCACTAAAATGTTTTAATCAAGCATTAGAAATTCAACCTTTATTGAGCCGTAGTTGGAGTAGCAAAGGCGTTGCACTGTATTTATTAGGACATCATGAAGAATCACTCAAATGCCATATCCGCGCAATAGAGATTCAATCTGATAATCCGAGAGCCTGGACAAATAAGGGTTGGGTACTTACTGGGTTAGGGTACACAGAAGAAGGTCTAATATGTTATGAAAAAGCAATAGAGATTAGCCCTAATGACTATGTAGTATGGAACAATAAGGGGGATGCATTATTGCATTTAGGACGCTATGAGGAAGCGATTCGCTCCTACGACAAAGCGCTGAAAATTCATCCTAGTCTCTACTATACTTGGAAGAACAGAGGAAATGCACTAAAGAGTTTAGGAAACTATAAAGAAGCAATCACCTCATACACGAAGGTATTGGATATTCAAGCTGATAACCATCAAGCTTGGAACAATAAGGGGGATGCATTATTTCATTTAGGGCACTATGAAGAAGCAATTAACGCCTACAATAAAGTATTGGAAATGAAATCTGATTTCCACCAAGCTTGGTATAATAAAGCTTGTTCTTATAGTCTTCAAGGTAACATTGAGCAGGCTTTAGAAAATCTGCAACAAGCAATTAATCTAAATCCTGACAAATATCGAGAAATGGTAAAAACTGACTCTGATTTTGATAGCATTCGTGATGATGAGCGCTTTCAAGAATTGATTCAAGGATAGCTAATGAGTAATTAAAATATATGTCACACCTCATCAATATTGAACAAGCTATATTAGAAAAACTCCGCAGTCTCTCCCATGATAAGCAACAAGAAGTGCTGAATTTTGTTGAGTTTCTTGTTCAAAAAACTGGAAATCAAAACCAGTTAGCTAATGAAACTATATCCCAACCTCAACAACGGTTATCTCTCCAAGAAATTGCTAGGCTACCACTAGCAGAACGCCACAAAATCCTAGAACCTTTTATTGCCGCTACATCTGAAGATTTTTTAACTGACCCTGAATTAACAGAGTTTTCGGTTTTAGACGGTGAAGACTGGGAGATAAGCAAGATTTAATTCTCTTTGTTGATTATGCTTGTGAAAACAAAAACTCAAAATAAAAGCGCTCGCCATAAATTAGTTTTATAAATTTTCCAACACTGCTTGAAACTGCTCCGGTGTTAGCTCAATTTCTCTGAGAATTTCTCTAATTAGCGGACGGGCAATATCTCTACCTGGATGGTTAGGTACTGTTGTTGTTCTACCATCCGTATGTCTATAAAATACATGACTTCCTTTTTGTCGAACAGCCTCAAAGCCAAGGCTGAGAAGTACTTTCTCCATCGTTTTAAAGTTGACAATGGGAAGCCGACTCATACTGCTACCTCAATCTGCTGCAATCCTACGAACTGAGGTAAATCTTCTATTGAATCTTTATACTCTTCTAAACACAACTCTAAAACTTCTTTAAGATTTACTTGGAGTTCATCTAAAGTAGCTCCCTGAGTATGAGCGCCAGGAATACCGGGTACAATACCCACATATAACTTTGTTTCTGCATCCCACTCAATATAAGCTGTAAAAGTTTTCATGATTTGCTCTTTAACAACTGAACAGTTTATAACACGCAGTATTTTTCTCACAGAAGTAAGATAACTACGACATCACACCAGTACTTTAGCAAAAACTCAAATTCAAAGCGATCGCTCTTTCCCCATCCCCGCATCTGACACAGAAGCGATAAAACACCACCGCTACAATATAAATAAATACAATACAAAGTGTACTAGTTAATCTATGACTCTCCAAGAACTAGAAAATCAAATCCTCGCACTACTTCCAAAAGAAAAAGCAGCAATTATCCAAAGCCTAACTCAAAGCATCAACATTGGAGCAAAAGGTATCACTAAAATACCAGGTGTTTGTGGTGGAGAAGCTTGTATTGCTGGAACTCGTATTGCAGTTTGGCTATTAGTTGAAGCACGCCGTTTGGGAATTACTGAAGTCCAACTTTTGCAAGATTATCCTCATATTAGTGCAGCAGATTTAGTTAATGCTTGGATATATGCAGATGCTTATCCTCAAGAAATTGAAGCTGCTATCAGTGCTAATGAGGTTGCTTAAATCATGGCGCGTTTATACGCTGATGAAATGTTCCCCCAGCAAGTAAGCGAATTGTTACGAACAATGGGACATGATGTTTTAACAGTACAGGAAGCTGGTAATGCAAATTTAGGTATTCCGGATGACGAAGTGTGAGCCTTTGCAATCAGCGATAATCGAACTGTCATAACACTAAATCGTCAAGATTTTATCAAACTGCATAGAAGCTCACCCGAACATTTAGGTATTATTGTTTGTACAAATGATACTGATAGGTATCGAATGGCAACTCGAATTAATGAAGCAATTAATCAAGAAGAATCATTGACAGGTAAGTTGATTCGCGTTGTACGTCCTAATAGTTGAATTACAAAACCTGCATATGGTGGGCATTGCCCACCCTACAATTAAATTGAATTAACATAATCTATTAAACAAATCGCCCTGCACCTTTAAGCGCAGGGCGTTAATTTTAGATTAATTGCAAATCCCAACAAGATTACTTGCCGTTACCGTTACTATGGCCATTGCCATTACCAGCAAGCACACGTTCAGCGAGTTTTTCTGGTACTTCTTGCAGATGGTCATATTCCCAGTGGAAAGAACCAACGCCGAGAGTGAGCGATCGCAGCTCTACAATAAAGTCTTGCATCTCGGCTTGAGGCAAGTAAGCTGAGATATTATCCCAACCTTGCCAATCATTTCTGCCTTCATAGCCCAAAATTTGCCCCCGTCTACCACTGAGAAGTTGCAGCGCTTTCGAGGTAAATTCGCTAGGTGTGGTTACTTGCACTTTCAAAATCGGTTCTAGGAGGGTGGGTTGGGCTTGGGGTATCCCCGTTTGCATTGCCAATCTAGCAGCTTGTTTAAAAGCTTGTTCGGAACTATCAACGGTGTGGTAAGAACCGTTTGTTAGGGTTACAGACACATCCACAATTGGGAAGCCCAAAGGCCCGTGTGCCAAAAATTCCCGCACGCCCATTTCTACGCCAGGAATATACTGTCTGGGAACTACGCCACCAACAATGGTTTCCCGGAAGTTAAAGCCTTCGCCACGTGGTAAGGGCTGAATATCGAGGAAAACATCGCCAAATTGCCCGTGTCCACCGCTTTGGTGCTTATAGCGTCCATGAACTGCTGCTACAGGCTTACGGATGGTTTCTTTGTAAGGCACTTGTGGCATGTGGGTTGTCATGGGCAGATTATATTTTCGTCGCAGTCTATCTAAGGCGACTTGCAGATGAATTTCACCTTGTCCCCAAAGAATAACTTCGTGGGTGTCGCCATGTTGTTCCCAAGCCAGAGAAGGATCTTCTTCCAATAGTTTGGCGATCGCACTGCTGAGTTTCACTTCATCATTGCGCTTTTCGGGTGTGATGGCGAGGGCGTAAACAGGTTCTAAGTGTTCGGCTTTGGGTAATTCCACTTTTAATTGGGGATCTGTGGAGAGGATATCTCCGGTTTTCACACCTTCTAAACGGCTGATAGCGACAATTTCACCAGCTAAAACTTCATTAACTGACTGCTGTTGTTGTCCCATGAGGCGATAAATACCACCTGCACGAATACCGTTGAGGACAATACCATCGGTTAATTTGCCTTGCCAAACCCGCACTAAGGAGAGTTTGCCACCTTGGGGAGTATAGTAAGTCTTTAATACCTGGGCGATCGCAGTATTGCCTGCTTTAGTTAAACGACGTGCTGCTGTAGTTTCAGGTTCAGGTGCTTCCCGTACCAAGGCTTCTAATAAAGGTCTTACACCATAATCTTGTTCAGCCACACCAAAGAATACGGGCACTACCAAATCTGCCCCTAATTCCATTTTTAAATCTTTGAGGATTTCTTCTTGGGGTGGTTCGATATCTTCTAAAAGTTCTTCCAATAAGTGGTCATCAAAATTTGCTAAAGCTTCGAGCATTTCTGCCCGTGCTGTATGTTCTTCTTCTTTTAAATTTTCGGGGAAGGGAATCAGGTCAGCTGGTGCGCCTGCATGATATTGATATGCCTGTTCACTCACCATATCAATAAAGCCTGTTAGCTGTTCCCCCTGCATGATGGGATATTGATGGGCTACTAGGGGACGGCTGGAAACGGCTTTCAGGGCGTGCAATGTTTCGAGAACATGAATATTTGCCCGATCCATTTTATTAACAAAGACGATGTGGGGAATTTCCCAATCGTCCAGGAATTTAAACAGAGGTGCTAGGGTGAGGACGCGATCGCGGATGGGTTCGCAAACTACAATTGCCGCATCGACTCCCATGAGGGCGTTATAGGTTTCTTGGACAAATTCTACACTGCCGGGACAGTCAATAAAGTTAAAGCACAGGTCGTTATACTCAGCGCTAGCCGCGCTTACTTCTACACTCATGTGGCGATCGCGCGATTCATTCGCACTATCTCCTACTGTGTTACCTTCCTTGACACTGCCTTTCCGGGAAATCGCCCCTGTGACAGATAACAGACTTTCTAGTAAAGTCGTTTTTCCACTCAAATAAGGACCGACAATTGCAACATTCCGCGAACCCGATTTTACTTTTTCGTTCATAAAACCTCCCTTGCGGTAAGACACCACTAACCGCATTATCCTGTGTATGCAAGGATAGAAAATGGTTCTCTGAAGGAGAATCATCTCCTCTTTAACCTGTTATTATCCTCCCTTTAATCAGTGCAATTAAAAATCGTAGTTTGTTGTAAGATTTAGCTAAAGAAAAGTTAATAAACTCAAACTTTAATACAGAATTTTGAATTTTTGTTAAAAGCGTCTATTTCCCAAAACAGTTTGTGAAGAAAAATGAACTGAAAGCGTTGCTACTCAAAAAAAGTAATGGGATTATTTAATCAATATCATATAGCTAGGAAGGTACAAGAAGGCAGAAGGCAGAAGGCAGGAGGCAGAAGGAAATTCAGCTTGATTCAGAAGATTTTGCACCTTAATAATTATTTCCGCTATGCTGTACTGATAAGTTTGATTCTGCTTGGTGAAAGCTTAATCTATTCATCTCCCAGTCTTTCTGTCTCTCCACCAGATTTGCTGGCACAAACTGGTGCTCAACCTGCTATAGACGTACTAAATCAAGGCTTACAGGCAATTCAAGTCGGTAGAGTTCAAGATGCGATCGCTTTATTTAGAAAAGCAACTCAGCTAGATCCGAGATTGGCACCAGCCCACTATAATTTGGGGTTAGCGTTACGGCAAGCTGGACAATTACAACCTGCGGCAGATGCATTTTATCAAGCAACGCAAGCCGATCCTAAGTTTGCTCCCGCTTTCGCAAATTTAGGCGGCTCGTTATTAGAAGGGAATAATTTACAGTTAGCAAATGATTACTTACAACGGGCAATAGAACTAGATTCTAAACTGGGTTTTGCTCACTATAACTTGGGATTGCTCAGAGAACAGCAACGAGATTGGGATAGAGCGATCGCATCCTTTAAAAAAGCAATGCAGTATAGCCAAAATGCACCAGAGCCTGCTTACCATTTAGGTATATCTTATCTGCAACAAGGTAAAATCGATCAAGCAAAAGATGCCTTTCGCAAAGCGCTGCAAATTAATCCCAAATATCCAGAAGCTCACTACAACCTTGGTTCAATTTGGTTTCAACAAGGTAAATTAACAGAAGCCTTAGAATCCTTTAGAAAATCAGCCGCATCTAACTCTAATTATGCCAACGCTTATTACGGCGCAGGGTTAGTTTTTATGCAATTAAAAAAGTATCCAGAGGCGGCACAAGTATTTCAATATGCCAGAGATTTATATAAGGCTCAGGGTAATCCCCAATGGGGTAGGAATGCCGAGCAATTGTTGCAACAAGCACAAAATTTAAATTACCAACCTCGCTGAGGCGCGAATCCTTAACAGTGCGCAACAATAGGGTTATTGGGTGGACTAGCTGGTGTGGTCGAAACCTATCCCGATCGTAATGGTAAGGTACATGCAAAAGCGCGTTAAAAGTCGATTTTTATTTTGCGATCGCTGGTTTGATCGTCATGCGATCGTTCGCAACATGGAGGCATTCCAAGACTTAATTGTAATTGTCTTGTGTTTAGGTTTATTCGCTGTCATGTTGCTCCAATTATGGGGCATAGTTATTGCTCTGACACAGCCCTTAGACTACAAAGTAGTAACAGCAAAAATACTATTTGTCTTGATTTTGGTTGAATTATTTCGACTGCTGATGGTTTACTTGCAAGAACATAGTATTTCTGTTGGGGTAGCAGTCGAAGTCACAATTGTATCTGTGTTGAGAGAAGTAGTTGTTCACGGTGCATTAGAAATTTCTTCACTTCAAACAGCAGCAATTTGTGGCTTATTGTTTATTCTAGGTGGGCTACTGATAGTATGTGCCAAAACGCCACATATGGATTGTATGAGTGCTAATACAAAGTTTTGCCCAATTGCTTATTCAGGAAGAGAACGGCAAAACCAGTTGGAATTTCAATATTCACGTCGCTGTGATGAAAATCAACCTCTGTCATAGGATAAGCTGTTACACACCTAATTCGCACTTTTTTCTCTAAGCCATAGCTACAAGCCTTGAGCTATTGGTACAAAGCCTATTAAAGCAAGCTTTGTACCAATAGCTGATACCATTTCACCTTAATAATGATACAAATACCCGGGTAAGGGTTTAGCAATGCTCATTGGTGTCAACTTAAGAAGATAAAGCCCAAATTTGTTGGGTG
>NZ_MTAV01000078.1 GCF_002154695.1 Nostoc sp. T09 | reverse complement strand
ATTGCCTTTTTGACACCAGTTCACCAGTCTGATTTTGTAACTGGCAACTTGGGTTATTAACCTTGAAGGTTCACCATTAATATCTTTAATGGGAGTCAACGGTTGCGGCAAATCAACTATATTATATGCTTTAGCTTGTGTATACAAACCGATAAATACAACAGATGAAAATTATAAATTTTCTAGGTTTTTCCCGCCACACAATCACTTCAGTTGGGTAGGTTCAGACCTATCAATAACTTACAGCTATGGTGATGGCAGTAATAGTTACTCCCATCAGGAAAAGAAATATCAAAAAAATGATAGATGGGTTATTTATGAAAGAAGACCCGAAAGATGTGTTAAATTTATTGAAATAAAAACCTGTGTTCCAGTTATTGAGTCTGAAAATAAAGGTCAAAAAATTCAGTACACAACAAAAACGCAAGCAACTGCACTAGACGAATTAATTAGACAGAAAGCTGGTTATATTCTAAATAAGAATTATGATAGTCTTCATGTACATGAGTACGGAAATAAAACTATTCTTGGTGTCAAATCTGGAGTCACTCAATACTCAGCATTGACAATGGGCGCAGGAGAACAAAGAGTATTTACCATACTCGATACAGTTTTTAGAACAACCAAGAACTATAGCTTAATTTTAATAGATGAGATAGATTTATTAATGCACCCTCAGGCTCTTAAAAGGTTAATTGAGGTTATCTATGAACGGGCTAATGAAAAGCATCATCAAATAATATTTACATCTCATAATACCGAGCTTTTTGAATTAAAATATAAGGTTGAGTTAAGGCATATTCATCAAAGTGGAATAAATACAGTTTGCATTCCAAATACAACTCCAGATATTACTCGTCGTATGACTGGAAAACAGGTGAAATCACTTGAAGTCTATGTTGAAGATGATCTTGCACAAGCAATCGTAAGCCATATTGCTAGCTCACTTGGAATTTACAAAGACATAGTGATTCATAAATATGGTGCAGTCATAAATGCATTTACCGTTTCTGGAGGGCTTGGGCTTTCTGGCCAATTGCTCAGCAATGCTTTATTCGTTTTGGATGGAGATGAATATATTACTGAAGAAGATAAAAAAATCCAAATTCAACGAGTTGTGACTGGACATGGTTCAGAGATAGATACATTAAGAAAACAAGTGCTAAATAATTTGGCACAGTTCGAGCTAACCCAAGGTATGCATCCTGAACAATTCATCTTCAAATCTATTCATAACCTACCAGAACAAACTGATTCAGAAAATGAAGAAATTAGGAAAATTGCGTCTGATATTATTAATGCTGGGGACCAGCATAATTTAGTTAATCTTCTTATTGAACAATTAGGTTGTTCCAAAGAAATAGGACTAAATCGCATTATTCGAGTTTTTGCTCTATCGCCGCAATGGTCGAAATTTTCTGAACCAGTTCGTCTTTGGCTAGGTACTAAGAAACAAGAGTTACATTTGGGGTAAGCATTAAATATTGGTTGAGGTAATCAAAGATTTTAAAGCAGCTTCATTGATTACCTACGGACAATCGCGAAGTGAGAGCCGAGAATCCCACAAGACAACCAAATAAACCCACTACCCAACCTTGGTGAACGCTTAGGAGATCGACTGATGCTGCCGCCGGAAAATGACCAACAGGTGCATTGTCTGTAAAATTCAGGTCAGAGTAGAATAGCCAATTATTATTCATGCGCCAGCCGATGCGATCGCAAAATTTGCCCCAAGTCTCATAATCAGCATCAGGTTGACCACCAACGCTTTCCCAAATGCGCTTTTGTACGCTAAAACCAAAACGACCTTTGCTATATTTGACCCAAAGTTGGTCAATCGTGCAAAGGTCGCTACAGGGAAAGTTGTTAATTGCTTCAATATTCAGCCAGCCTACTTTTTCTCGCCTCGCTATCTTCAGCATGAGGGTGACAGTTTCCCGATCTGCGGCTTTCCAATCACCAGCTGCTAGTAATTCGGATAATCGCTGATAGTCTACTCCCCGTTCCGAACTCAGGTAATCAAGCGCTGGTTCTGGGATTTTTGCTGTTGATTTATGTTGAGGTTGTGCAATCGCATTTATAGGAGAAACATAAACAGCAGGTTTTGAAACAAAATTTTCACCCCCTCCCACATATTGAGCAATTCTGTGGATGTCGTTGGCTACATTCGTATCTGAACTAGAATCTGCCGTAATTGTACGTATCCATAGCTGCTCTAATTCTGCCAATTCTTTACTATGATTAACTTCTGCTGGTAAGGAATTTATGTGGTGATTGGCAATCTCATGTAAATTGGCGTACTTCTGTATAATAACTCGGTGCGACTTACCAACTGGCTCTGCACTTATATAAGGGGTTTGCAGAGGATACTTGTAGTGTGCCAAAAGTTCTGGTACGCGGAAACTGAGATATTGGTGCAACCGTTTCACCGTGGCGCATTGTCCTTGAATACCTAAACCTTCCAGGATTGCATGGGTAAAGACACCTTGTTGCAGCGCATCGATTTCAGAGGAAAATTCATGGGGACTACAAGACAAAATACTGATGATTCCGGTTTGGCTCACCAAATCTTGTGTTTGTTGTCCAATTCCTTCGCTACTTGGTTTGTGCTGATGACGGCAAGCATCTAACATCATCACAATATTATTAGAGCCACAACCGCGAAGGCATTCAGTCAGATATTGCAGGGAAATTCCTGTGTTTTCGATGTCATCTGGATTACCATCAGCAGGCATGAGGTAATCTTGATGAACATGCATCATCCCATGACCACTAAAGAAAAACCAGAAGTTATCTTCTGGCTTTAAGAAAGGACGATCAAATAACTGCTGTAAAAATCGTAATAAATTAGCGCGGTAAGGACGAGTCAGTTCACCACCAATACTGGGTGAGTCATCCGAGAAGAAGAAAACTCGCTCGAAACCTGCTTCATTGTGAAGCAAATTCTGCATCAACTCTGCATCCCGCTTCGCATACTTGAGCGGTTGCAAGAGGTCGTAATGATTAATACCGATAACTAACGCCCAGTTTTTCACCATCTCACTTTATATTGTTGCCACTGCAAGTAGAGTTTGATTGCTCCTAACCCAGTACTTTCGCGAATTTTCCGGAAAGTGGTTCAACCCCTTCCAGTCATTAAAAATCCTAGATTCACGATCTAGGTTCCATAAATCTTAGGGCTGGGAATAGGAATGCTTTGTATTTCGTGCTACAAACAACTCTTTCTACGGCTGTTAGTAAGAGGTTTCCGGACTAAAAGTAGCCTTGATGAAGACACAGGAAAACACAATCACACAATACTGTTCAGTTCAGAAAACTGAACTGTTGAGGCTGGTTAAAGGTGCAGAGAATAAGGATTGACGCTTTTTCTCTAAAATCAACAATATGCAAGTTAAATGTACATTAGCTTATTAAAGCTCTAATTTTTCTCGAATTAATTCTTCTTTGTCTTTAAAGCCTACTAACACTGCCTTTGCATCCTTAACAAAAAGGGGACGTTTCAGAAGCATTGCGTCGTTAGCGAATGCGTCAATCCACTGATCATCAGTCCAAGTCTTCTTTTGATCGCTCAAAGCCCGGTAGGATTGACCAGAGGTATTTCGCATAGAAGCAAAACCCAAAGACTTGACCCAGTTTTGAATCATCTCACGAGTTGGGGGAGTTTCTTTTGTATTGATGAACTCGTAATTAATGTTGTTGTCTTGCAGCCATTTAAAAGCTTTCTTACAGGTTCCACAGTTTGGAATTCCATAAACTTGAATGGACATAAAAAAGTTAATTAATCATTTTCAAGCAATTAAAAGCTTGTCCTTAAATTTAGTTAAACGCACCAGCCTCAGCATGATATTGCCCTGGTGCACGCGTATATACTTGTGCATCTTGCTTGAGTTAAAGCAACCAGTATAAATATTTCCACAATGCCAACTAAATCGAATAAGACAAGGGGAAAGACTTTGCATCTTTCGGCTTCACATATACCCGTTGTTCCGGTTCTAACTGCAATTCTTTGTAGCGATCGCGTGTTAAATGTGCCATCACCACTTGCCCTTCATCTAAATTTAATTCAACTTGAATTTCCCAACCCAAATGTATGACTCGGCTCACTGTCGCAGGTGTAGTAGCGCCGTTAGCAGATACCTCTACAATTACATCTTGTGGGCGTAAAAAGACTTCTGGATGTGGGACATCAAACCCGCTGCTTTTGAAAATCCTTGAAGAACTCGGCAGGACGTTGACTGGGCCAATAAAACTCATGACAAAGGAACTGGCGGGATGGTCATAAATTTGTTCTGGAGTTCCTACTTGTTCTACACACCCTTTATTCATTACAACTATTTCGTCAGAGACTTCCATTGCCTCTTCTTGGTCATGGGTGACGAAAACAGTGGTAACATGAACTTCATCATGGAGGCGGCGTAACCATGCCCGTAAATCTTTGCGAACTTTTGCGTCAAGTGCACCAAAGGGTTCATCCAGCAACAATACCTCTGGTTCGACTGCTAGCGCTCTAGCTAAAGCTACCCGTTGTCTTTGTCCACCAGACAGTTGTGATGGATAGCGATCGCCTAGTCCATTTAATTGCACTAGTTCTAACAATTGTTCTACCCGTGCCTGAATTCTCTTTACTGGGGCTTTGCGAATTTCTAAACCAAAGGCAATATTCTGGCGCACAGTCCTATGCTTAAATAGTGCATAGTGCTGAAACACAAACCCAATGTTCCGCTCCTGCACGCTTTGATAGGTGGCATCTTTCCCAGTCAAAAAGATTTTGCCACTATCTGGTAACTCTAAACCAGAAATTAACCGTAGCAGTGTAGATTTCCCAGATCCTGATGGTCCCAGCAAGGCAACAAGAGAACCACTCTTAATCTCCAAACTTACCCGATCAACAGCTTTGAAACTACCAAATTGTTTGGATACATTCTCAACTAATATGCCCACTGTTGTTTTCCCCTGCCAAGAATCTACGAATAATTGCTAGGATTACCGTATTTCATATATACCATAAGACTATTGCTTTTGGATTAGTTAAATTAAAAAGATTTCGTTACCCACAGCTACCACAGTCAAGAAAGCTACAATCAGCACCACTACAATCAAGAGAACTACAATCTACAGCACTAAAATCGAGGACGCTACAATCAGGAGTCATGCTGACAAGTTCAGCACAATTGCAGCTGACATCAGCACAGTTAATGCAGTCGGTACTGTCACCACCGCTAGATGAAGAATTTTGGGCAGTGTTACCTAGTCCTTTTTTAGATGAATGCAGATTTGGTTCCTCATCCTCTGTTGGCCCTGAGTTATCGGCTTGTGACCTTAAAATCCGGTTGGCTTGCTTGCAAGCTTGAAATCGCCTGCGGGACTTGCTAAGTAATCCTTTAAATCCATCTTCAGCTATTATCCGCTTAATGTATTGAGAGCAAGATTCACCGCCATATAAGACTCGGTGAGCGCAAACAAAGCCTTTATGTGGAGAGATGTGTTTTTGATATCCCGTAATCGCAACAATACTGGCTTTTCTGCCAATTGAATTTAATAGTGAAATTTCCATTTCATTGATACTTATTAATCTGGGATAGGAGTTCTACTTACCTTGCCTGAGTATGCCCAGAAATCTATTCTTGAGTACCAACTTTGAAACTCTCACGGCATTATGGCTAGTCAAATTTAACTCATCCCCTGACTGAAGTCTGAGGGATTTTGCTTAATTTTATTTATTGCTCAGTCAGCAGTAGCAAAAACAAATAGAAAATATATTATTCGTATCGAAATATTAAGGTATATTGCATTTCAGTCAAAACCCGAAGCAAGAGCGAGAAATGAGCCAAAAGTCCGTGGTACGATGCTTTCGGTAAATGTCAAGATTGGGAGAAAACCTTTGACACTACGGGTTGCTGTTGTTGGTTCGGGCCCAGCTGGTTCATCTGCCGCTGAAACACTGGCAAAGGCTGGGATTGAAACCTACCTAATTGAGCGGAAGCTGGATAATGCCAAGCCCTGCGGGGGTGCAATTCCCCTGTGTATGGTGAGTGAGTTTGACCTACCACCAGAAATTATCGATCGCCGGGTGCGAAAGATGAAAATGATATCACCCTCTAATCGGGAAGTTGATATCAATCTGATAAATGAAGAAGAATATATAGGAATGTGCCGCCGTGAAGTCTTGGATGGTTTCCTCCGGGATCGGGCGGCAAAACTAGGCGCAACTTTAATTAATGCTACCGTTCATAAACTTGATATACCCACCAACAATACTGACCCCTATACCATCCATTATGTAGACCATACAGAAGGGGGCGCACAGGGTATTGCCAAAACCTTGAAAGTGGATTTAGTAATTGGGGCAGATGGGGCTAATTCCCGGATTGCTAAAGAAATTGATGCTGGGGATTACAATTATGCGATCGCTTTCCAAGAGCGAATTCGTCTACCCCAAGACAAAATGGCTTATTACAACGATCTTGCCGAAATGTACGTCGGCAATGACGTTTCTACCGACTTCTATGCTTGGGTGTTCCCTAAATATGACCACGTAGCTGTGGGTACTGGCACAATGCAGGTCAATAAAGCCAGCATTAAGCAGTTACAAGCTGGGATTCGCGCTCGTGCAAGCAAGAAGTTAGCAGGCGGACAAATCATCAAAGTAGAAGCACACCCCATCCCCGAACATCCCCGTCCCCGCCGCGTTGTCGGTAGAGTCGCTTTGGTGGGAGATGCGGCCGGTTACGTTACCAAGTCCTCTGGTGAAGGCATTTACTTTGCAGCTAAATCTGGGCGCATGTGTGCCGAAACAATTGTGGAACTATCCAACAGTGGCAAATCAATCCCCACAGAAGGCGACCTCAAGGTTTATTTGAAGCGCTGGGATAGAAAATACGGACTTACCTACAAGGTATTGGACATTCTGCAAACTGTATTTTATCGTTCCGATGCTACCCGTGAGGCATTCGTAGAGATGTGTGCTGATATGGATGTCCAAAAGCTCACATTCGATAGTTATCTGTATAAGACAGTTGTCCCCGCCAACCCCATTACTCAACTGAAAATTACTGCCAAGACCCTTGGTAGCCTGATTCGTGGTAACGCCTTAGCTCCTTAAAAGCTTTTGGCGATGTCTAGCGACAAGCCCTCCGGGTTCGGGGGTTCGCAATCGACGGGAACCGCCAAGACTGCGACCCCCTCACCGCTTTGCGTCTACGCACCCTTGAATCACAGCAGAGGAGTTGGGGAGTAGAAAATTCACATTTTCAAGATGTAACTTGGAATTTTGAATTTATTTGCCCCTCTGCTTCTCTGTAATATTTCAACTTTATCTGTAATTTAAAAGACTTTATATTTTTTTAAATTGGAATTTAGAGAGCAAAATTGGCTTTTTATAAATATTGTTCCCCTATAAATAATTTTTTACGTAGAAAGATTGTAAAAAAATTGTATTTTTTTCTACGTGTATCTAACTTTTTACCTAAAAAATAAAAACCTTATGTAAAGACTTTATGAAGAGAAGGATAACTTCTTGGCTTATGTCCGTATATTTACTAAGGTAAACAGGTTCCCTAGTTAAAGATATCAGAGAGGAGTTGAAACCTAACTATGAAACTCAGTTTGGTTTTTGCCACTGCTCTATCTAGTTGTTCGATGATTGCCTTAACAGCATTTGGGTTTTCTGATCAAGCCCAAGCTGCCACCATTTCGGGTAGAGCAGATGGTGTATGGGTCAAAGCGATTCCAGACAGCAAAAATAAATTTTGCTCAAATAGCAATACCGATTGCCAATTTGTTCAAGGTGTAGGAACCAATTCATTTAGCTGGGGCGAGCCTGCGAAGAACACGCCTCCCAATCAACCTAATCAACTTACATTTATTGGCAATTCCTTCTTAGCAGATGTTGGCTCGTGGTTTAAGTTAGGCAGTTTAAATTACTTTAACGGCATAATCTACGACGATACAAACATACAGTATGTAACTTTAAATCTCGATTGGTTTTTTGGTGATAACAATCAAGTTAGGAAAGTATTACCAATATCTTTTTACTTAGAAAATACAACGAACCAAATAAAAGACAATATTAAAGATCCAACGAAACGTAGACAGTGTTTACATCAATACAGCATCAGCTAGAACCAGTTTTAAATTGAATCAAGATTTATATCAATTGCAGATAGCTGGATTTAGCCCATCATTATCTTCTCCTGTGAAAAATATTAGTGCTAATGAAGGAGAATTTCAGGATGCTGCCATTTATGCCAGGTTTATTAAGCCTAATGGCGTTGACAACATTCCACCTAAAGAGGATGTTCCCGAAGCATCAACTATTGCTGCTTCACTTCTAGCAGGAACGTACCTAATTTATCGCAAAAAGTTCTCTAAACTAACAGCTAAATCTTCATGCAAATAAGTAGTTATTATCAGCTGCTTACACCAAGATGCATGAACAAGAAACAAGGAAATTCAAATTATTGCTTCTGCTTCAGCCATTTCTAGGAAGGGTGTACAGAGGGTTGACTTTTAAGCATTCTTGAAGCAGAAGGGCTGTTATAATTGCTCTGTGTACTTATGCAGTAATAAAGTGAGTGATTTAACTGCGGTTAAATACAAATTTATTGTCTAAAAGGTAACAGTTGAGTCCAACACTGCGAAGAGAAGTGCCTTGCGCGGGTTCCCCGCGTTGTGGCAACTTCGGAGAGGGTTTCCAACAACACTTGCTAGCCTACAACAACGCTTTGTAAACGCGTCTACGAGTGTCTACAAGTCAACAGAGGCGACGGCAGTTGCTTCACACAGGGAACAGCCTGGCGTTAGCGAGCGGGGCGCTCTTAGCGCACAGCAGTAGTGTAAAGCCTTTTATTCTCCCAAGGGGAGACGCTACGCGTAGCTTGCTTCCTACCAGTCACTCTTCACCTGTTCCCTTGCCTTCTCCTGTAACTTTTATTTTGCCTAACTACTTAATTTGTAGCGATATGAGACTGAACGATATCAGTTCCGCAAACTTTGCTTCTAAAAGTCACAATTAAAGTGTAAAGGCCAATATTGGATTGCACTGTGGAGGGTTTGGTAATTTTTCTGCTAGTCTGATACGAAGAGGTAGACGACTAAAGTTGAGTGGCGAACAGTTCTACGAACCTTTCTATATCTAAGTTCTAGCATTACTGGTTCTCTTTGTAACTAACAAAAAATCTCAAATTTACTTAGAGAGGGCTACCCAAATCAGGTAGAGATCGAGTTACGATCTTGTCACACTTCTTTGTTTGACAAGTCATATTCCAGAATTTTCTGACTAAAATAGTATATCTGTTCTACTCAGACTCCAAACCCAAACAATCCTTAAATCCATATATTTAGAGGCAGGAATGGCTATCAATACCGATACTTCTGGCAAGCAAAAAGCGCTGAACATTGTACTCAACCAGATTGAGCGCAGTTTTGGTAAGGGAGCAATCATGCGTCTGGGCGATGCTACTCGGATGCGGGTAGAGACAATTTCTACCGGAGCGCTCACCTTGGATTTAGCGTTGGGTGGTGGTTTACCCAAAGGGCGGGTGATTGAGATTTATGGACCGGAAAGTTCCGGTAAAACAACAGTAGCACTACACGCGATCGCTGAAGTGCAAAGAGAAGGTGGTATTGCGGCCTTTGTGGATGCTGAACACGCCCTTGACCCCACTTATGCTGGGGCATTAGGTGTAGATATTGAAAATCTGCTAGTTTCTCAACCAGACACAGGGGAATCCGCTTTAGAAATTGTCGATCAGCTGGTTCGCTCTGCTGCTGTTGACATTGTAGTCATTGACTCGGTGGCAGCATTGGTTCCTCGAGCGGAAATTGAAGGTGATATGGGTGATGCCCACGTTGGTCTCCAAGCCCGGTTAATGAGCCAAGCCCTGCGTAAGATTACTGGTAATATTGGTAAATCTGGCTGCACAGTAATTTTTATTAACCAATTGCGGCAAAAAATTGGTGTTACCTATGGCAGTCCAGAAACCACAACTGGCGGTAATGCCTTAAAATTTTACGCTTCAGTGCGCTTAGATATTCGCCGAATTCAAACTTTGAAAAAAGGTACAGATGAGTTTGGTAACCGCGTTAAGGTAAAGGTGGCAAAAAATAAAGTAGCACCTCCCTTTAGAATTGCAGAATTTGACATTATTTTTGGCAAAGGAGTTTCTACTTTAGGCTGTCTTGTTGACCTAGCTGAGGAAACAGGCATCTTGCTTCGCAAAGGAGCCTGGTATAGCTACAATGGCGAAAATATTTCCCAAGGTAGAGACAACGCCATCAAATACTTAGAAGAAAAACCAGAATTTGCTGCACAAATTAAGCAGTTGGTACGTGAAAAGCTAGATAAAGGAGCTGTTGTTTCTGCTAACTCTGTAACGAAGGTCAGCGAAGAAGACGACGAAGAAGTGGATTTAGAAGAAGAGGAATAAAGGTAGAAAAAATGGGATATATAGCAAAATTTGCTGTATACCCCATGCTTACTTGGATTATGAGTTCGTAGTGAGTTAGGGCGGTGAGGCAGTACGTCTTAGGTCTCCCCAAGTAAAGCAACTGCTGAACCCGTAAGGGTTTTGGGAGAGAACCCCCAAGACCTAGTTCGTGGGGGACACGAGTCCCCCATGAGCGATTAAGGTTAACGTTAGCATAGTGGCAGTAAGGAATGAGCGTCTCCCGTTCGCGCAGCGTTCCCGCAAGATATGATGAGCAATAAAGTGCTTAAAAAACCACGACTGAAGTCTTGAATCCGAACTAATTTTTCATTTAATTTACAGATGATCAGGCTGGTGTCTCCTAAAAAACCGATCTAAAATTTCTGACTTTTCTTCTGCACTAAAGTTACTGTGTCGGTATTTGGAATTATCAATTAAATCTGAGTCTGTAATAATACCTAAAGTATCATTTAGGTTCTCAGTTCGATATTTGTGTTGAGCGCTGATTGAATTAAATTTATCTATTGAACGATCATCCCTTCCAGGCACAAGCTGCATCAGTAACTCTATAGCTACAGTTGGCAAAGTGCGGCAGGTATGATTTACAAAAAAATCAAAAGTTATCATACCGAGCCGGATGCGATCGCCATCATTAAGTTTAGTTGGCTGGTAGACTGGTTCACCATTGATAAAAGAACCATTAGTACTTTTAAAGTCAATTAAATAGAAACCTTTTTGGTCAATATACTGAATAGCAGCGTGGCGATCGGATAGATATTTGTCAGCAATATGGATGCCATTGCTGTCATCCCGCCCTATAGTCCAGATTTGCTGTGGCTGTTGTAGGCTTTGGGTTTTGTTATCGTACAGATTAGTAATCACATAAACAGTAGAATCATCTATTACACCCTGTACATAACTCGAATTTACTCCCATAAATGATGCCTGAGCTAGGTTCTCTATCTGGAGGATGTCATCTAGAAGGCTGCTATGTTGCTCATATAACTTGAGGAATACTTGAAATAAACTTAATCGCCGTTGTAGTTCCTTCCCTTGCAACTCAGCTATCATAGATGAGCCTTTTACTGGCAAAAAATGTGATTTGCTGATTTCGGTCATTAATATCTCGTCTCAGCCTACTATCAGGAATAATTTACTTTCCGCTAATACTTAATAAACAAGCAGCTTAAAAGGATGAAGCTATTTACATTTTAGGTAAAACTTGTTAAGTATTAGCAACCATAAATGTCATCAAAAGTTTTTATAAAAAATTATTGTGACGGTTTATTTTTTATTGTAAAGTATGATTGTTAATTTGTAACAGATAAAGAATATTAAGAATTTTTTATAGAATTATTAAAATGGACAAAATAACGGTATGGCAGTGCCATATCGTTGCTGCAAAATTTAAAATGGGGCAATTCTGCTTCTTGCAAAGATAACTGCCACACCATCAGCCCTATAGTTTGATCACAGCGGTTTTAGCTGCAAGTATTAAACATACCCATCTTCAACAGTTTAGAGAGCGCTGCGATCGCTAAAATAATCTTTGATCTTGAATGGCAAATTTTCAATTTATCTAAATCGAAAAATTCCAAATTGCAACTGGTAAATTACAACAAGCCTCTTTTACCATTAGGGCGCACTGTCATCCAATTCGTCTTTGCTAGTAACAACTGCTCATCGGTAATTTTGGCACCAGTGAGAATAGCTCCACAAAGATTAGCTCCTCTAAGATTAGCATTGCTAAGATAAGCATGGCTAAGGTCAGCACCTCGTAGATCCGCTCCTTCTAAATCAGCATTACTGAAGTAAGCCTTGCTCAGGTTAGCATCCCTAAGATTAGCCTCAGTCAAGCTAGCTCTGCCAAAGTCACTTTCGTGGAGATTAGCTCCCTGAAGGTTAGTTTTCTGCAATTGAGCAGAATGGAAATTTGTCCCTGATAAATCAGCACCTTGCAGGTTTAACATACTCAAATTGTGTAGGGCAAAATCTCGTCTTCCCTTAAGATAGGCAGTTAGTAAACCTTGGGTATTTAATTTGCGTACAACTTTAGAATTCTGATTTTGTGAACCATTACTGTTGTTGCTCTCCAAAGTGGTTGGTTTTGCCATCAAAACCCCTGGGCGCATTCCTCCTGGAGGTAATCCAACGCTTTCAGATGCCTTAGCTCGTCTGGCTCGAATTGCTGCTGCAACTTGTGCTACTCCTGCACTAGTAGAATTAGCAGGGGAACCATCGCACAAAACAGCAGAATTTGCTATCTGGTTGTTTGTTTGTTCTATAACACCTACATCGGCTTTTACAAGTAGCCCCTTAGCCAAACTATCTAGATAGGGTTCCATTTCTAACCCTCTAAGTACTTCTTGGGATGACTTGTAACGGTTGCGTACTGATACCTCTAACATTTTCCGCAGCACACTCGTTAAGTGTTCACTCACTTGTACAAGCGGCTCCCAGATCATTTCACCCGTTGAAGGATTGTAGTCTAAATCTTTAGGAGTCTTACCAGTCAATAGATAAATACATGTTACCCCTAGTGCGTAGATATCACTGGAATAGACTGGACGCATTGCCATTTGCTCTGGAGGTGCAAAACCCGGAGTCCCAATCGCATATGCAGTTAATGCTGTTTGCTCAGATTGTCCAGGTATAGCTTGGGCGACTTGATTTTTGACTGCACCAAAGTCGATCAGCACCATTCTGGCATCTTGAGTGCGGCGAATTAAGTTAGCTGGCTTGATATCACGATGAATCACCTTTTGCTCGTGGATATATTGCAGCAATGGCAAGATTTCGCTTAAGAACTGTTTGACTCCAGCTTCCGTAAAGTTGCCGTTACGTTGAATTTCCTGTTGCAGGGTAGCACCGCTAATATATTCTTGAACTAAGTAGAATTGCTGTTGGTCTTCAAAGTAATCCAGCAGTCTTGGCAATTGCGGATGATTGCCAATCTTACCGAGAGTTTTGGCTTCTCGCTCAAATAGTTCTCGCGCCATCTGCAAAACGTGTGGTGCGGTTACTGAGGGACGCAACTGCTTGATCACGCAACTTGGCTCTCCAGGTAAGCCTAGATCGTGGGCTAAAAAGGTTGCACCGAAGCCACCTTGGCCTAATGGTTTGAGTACTTGATAGCGATCGCTCAAAAGGAGTTGCGAGCCGCAAGACTGGCACCTTTGGCTATGTGCCAAATTTTCTGGATGGGGACAGGTAGGATTTAAGCAGTAGCTCATGCACTGTCAACTCGCTGCACGAATAATGATGGGTAGCATTACACTACTTACCTCATTATTGTGATCTGAAATCAACTTGTGCCAGGTAATTTTTGCTGGAAAAGCTTTGAAGAGTTCCTAAAGTTTGGATTCGGCTTATCTAAAATACTAGTAAATCTACTGTCATTAGTTGTACTTAAATTTTATAAGTAGTTTTTCAAATATTTTGTAATTGCACTGCAACTAGTGATACCACTTGTTGTAAAAGATAGTTTAAACGTAATTAAGCGACAGTTATTTACATATTTTAACTAATTTAGCATTTTTTTGCTGATTTTGATCCTCATCCTTGTTACTTAAAAGAAATTGTCGCTGCTACTCAAAATCGCCAACTCTTCTTTTTGTGAGCGCGGTGATTGAAAAACTGTTGGCATTACGCACCAGCTATTAGTTATCAAGTTTGCTCAATTTGCTCCACTGCTTGCACAGCACCGTTGATATAAAATGGTACAGATGAATTTTTTCCTATTTCTACTTGGTCTAAAAGTAGACTAACAGTCGTGTAGATGTGTACTAGCTGCTCTTCAAATAGGGCATTCTCAATATTTTGCACCCAATTACTTTTGTCAGCTCTTCTTTCTTGACGATCGTATAGTCGCTCTAACGGCAATGCTACTAAAGGTACACCTACAGCGGCACACTCGTAAACTGTGTTGTAACCAGCCCCTCCCACTACAATATCTGCTGCTGCTAGACATTCAATTCCTGGATGGTGAGACACCCACAAAGCCTGTGGAAATTCGCTCGGACAAGTAGGAGCTAAAATTCTGACTGCACAATTAGGAAAATTTTCCTGTAGCCATAGCGCTAATTCACCAAACAAAGGCAATTCGGATGTTTTCCCCGCAGCACAAACCAGAATAGTTTTTACAGATTGATCAACTTTCAGGATACGCGATCGCGTGGTTACTCTATCTGGTAACTCCCAAGAGTTGCGAATTAACCAGGGTGCTGTATGGTGCACCATAGATAAATCACAAAATGGTAAATCTTCACCTTCACCAGGAACAATCACTTTATCAAAGTTTTCGATGATAAAAGATCGTAATTTTTTGGCTGCTACATAGCGTGGGTTAATATCCCGATGAATCAAAATTTGTGGGATGTGATCTAACTTGGGTAAGATATCTGCTAATTCACCCCCCAAACCTCTAGGGAAGGTATCGATAATTAAGCGATCATAGGAAGTGTTATACAATATTTCCCTGACTTGTAAACAAGTTTCGGAAACTCCTGCATTCCCAGGAATTAGATAGATAAAACACCCTTCATTATCTATTTGTTGTGCATAGGGACTATTGGTAATAATTTTCACTTTTCTTTGAGTGGCGGCTATTCTTCCCAAAGATAAAGCGCGAGTCAGATGTCCCCAACCTCCACCCAAGGCATAAATTAACCAAGTCTTAGTCAAGATTCGGTTATTTCTCTCCAATTAAATATTAAAAAACTAGATTCTTAATTTTGAATTATTTCAGCTTGCGCCCATATTACGTTCAAAATCAACATCTCTTTCATTCTCTAAACTCACAGAATCAGCATCTGTAAAGTCTACATTTCCAGTCTCCGGATCGTAGGAGTAACGATCGCGGTCATCATAATAATCGCTGCCCCATCCAGAGCGATAATGACCATAGTCGGAGTAAAAGGCATAGTCATCTTCGTAAGTTTGCTCGCAATATGGACAGCCTGTTCTATCGGTACGTCCACAGCGACGTTTAAACAGGAAACCTACTTGGCGATCACACTCCCATGTGGTAGCTGTAAAGTTTACCACAATTTCACAAGCACCAATTTCGATGCGATCGCCATTTTGGAGGATACCACCAGTTACCTGTACATCGTTAATTTTGATGCCACTGCTACTAGTCTGGTCTGTAATAATTAACTCTTGGTTTTGCCAGTCTATTAAAGCATGGTAATCTGCAATTAAGTCATCCGCGATCGCTATTCTAGAAACTCTTTGTTCATTAATTTGTTGTGGCATTTCCTGAAATACTCGTCCAATCGCCACTGGAGTTTCTAATAATGGTTCTCGCCTCTCTTCGGTATTTGGATCTATCCAACTTAGCTGAATCTGCAAAGTTTACTTTCCTCCTGTTAAATTGACAGCATAAGCTAGACCTGCTTGCTGTTCGCGTGTGAGAACATCAAATCCAAAGCAGGTAAATGCAATAGGCGATAACTGAGATTTAGTCGAGAAAATTGTTTTTGCTGATGCTTTTCTTAAAAAAGTTTTCCCATTTTTAACTTTTACTTGGTAAACTAAATTTTTTTCTGGTGTTTGTATATCAAAACCGTCATTGCTTGCTTGAATACGATAAATATCTTTCTTAGCCGCATCTTCTAACTTATACTCTCTATCATTCTGTCTTCTAAGGATATATAAATCTTGGCTTTGATTAGCATCTTTTAGTTTCCATCCTCCTTTTTCGCTCACTATATAACCTAATACTTTTTCTGCTGCATTCTTAATTTTAATTTTTCCCGATTTATCTGCTTTAATCCTGGCTAATTCCTGATTATTGCCATCAACTAATTTAGCTCCATCAGCTTCCATCTTCATCGCAAATAATTCCGCGCCACCCTCTGTTTTAAATTGAATTTTATTCTGATTAGCAGCTACATTAGTAGCCACAGGTTTCGTTTGAGGACTACTGTTATTAGCTCCATCTCTCCCAGATTTACTACTACCACAGCTAACAATAGTAGTAATTAAAAATAATGCCAGCAAACTTCTAAAAATTACTATTTTCATAATTTCAATTATTTAGAAAGCACTTTTGCTAAATTTAATACTTGATAAAGGCTGAGAAACATCATCATAATTGTTTCATATATGTGTTTGCCATTATCTGCTACCTGTGGAGCCATCCTCACGCTTAGATGTAAAGCTTTTTCTGTCAGCTTTACATTTCTCATAGAACATAGGTAAGGCAGATTTATCGCACTGCTGATTTCATTTTGCAAAATCTTAATTGCTCCATAACGGCGTTGTGGATAATTTAAACTTAAAATTACATCCAACCCCATATCATTGGTTTTCGTTTTATACTTACTTTTACCACTACTACGTTTCCAACCATATTGAGTTTTAGAAACGTCAGTAGCAGTTAATAAAAAGCGAGTTTTATCTAACAACTGTCCTTTTAATCTCAACCATTCATTTTGATACTGGTCTATCTTCCAGTCGCGCTTAGTTGGATGAGGGATAGTTTCTGCTATATTCTCCTTAATTTTTGTAGGCTTAAAAGATAGTTGGATTTCAAGTTCGCTAGCTGCATCCATATCTCGCGCTAGCATTTCCACAATCTGCTGAGTTACTTTATAGCGATAATTAATAATATTTAATTTCCGAAGTTTGAATTTCTTAAATAATTCATAAATTATCGCAAATAACAAGATGATAATCCCTAAAAACAGCGCCAATATTAATAAAGAGACGGCGGGAAACTTCTCCATTAAAAACAACAACATAAAACCTAATACAAAGCAGCCAATGACTCCATAAAAATAATGTAGCGCTCGTTTAGCATATTTACTTTGCTGTAACTCTGCCAATTGATCTATTCCTGCTAATTCCTGCAAATCAGCGATGATAGTACTCACATTTGCTTTTGCCGTATAAGTTAGATTTTTTCTGAATTGGAGAAAATTAATCGGCATTTTATTAAAACTCCATAAATGCAATCTAAGAAATCTTTATATCAATTTTTATTAATTTTGTTGATAAAATATATATCAATTTGAATTCAATCGTAAAACTATTCTTATCTCTTTTTACCTTTGGGTTTTGCTTCGCAGTATGTGCCCTTTGTAATTCGTTACTCTAACGTATTTTTCACAACTCAATATAATTACTATGTATTAGCAATATATACAATTTGGCTGTCAGTATACCAAACACAAAATTACGTGTCAACGAAATTTATATACATTAATGAACCAATCAAGAATCGCTTATATTGCCTTTGATACTGTTCCTGCGCCGAAAGGTGCAGCAATTCATATAACAGCTTTTTCTATTGCTTTAGCAGCAGCGTTTGATAATATCCAGTTAGTAACAGTTTCTCCAATAGCAACAAGGATAGATTTCGATAAAATTTATCCACAAGTTAGACAGACCGAATTACCAGCCATAGGTGATACTTTAATTCAAAGAGTTTTATATTTTCGCCGATTACTCATAGCATGGTTGCAAGGACGGCGATTTGAGGTAATACAGATTCGTTCGATTTACGAAGGCTTTCCAATCGCCCTCAATAAACAAAAATACTGCGATCGCCTAATTTTTGAAGTGAACGGTTTACCTTCAATAGAGTTAAAATATCGCTATCCTGCTGTTGCGGACGATCGGGAACTACTGCATAAATTACATTCCCAAGAACAAATTTGTCTAGAAGTAGCCGATTTAATTGTCACACCCAGCAGTATCACAGGCGAATACTTACAAAGTAGAGGTATACCTGCAAATAAAATTCGCGTAATTCATAATGGAGTGGATTTAAATATATTTACCTCTTATTTAGAGATTAAAGATTACCAAACTCATCCTTTTGTAGTTGGGAATTCGCTTAACCCACAAAAGATATTACAGATAATATATTTTGGTACGCTTTCACCTTGGCAAGGTGTCAATCTGGCGGTTGAGGCGTTGGCACTGATCAACCGAGAATTGCCTGCTTGTCTAACGATAATTGGGCAGGCTAGAGACTATCAAATTAAAGCAATCAAGCAGCTAGCCCTCAAGCTAGGAGTAGCAGATAAGCTCAATCTTCTATCAGCAATGTCACAAACACAATTGGTTGAACATATCCACGCCTGTGATTTGATTTTGGCACCGCTAACGCCCAACGATCGCAACTTAGTTCAAGGTTGTTGTCCCTTGAAAATTTTAGAAGGGATGGCAACAGGAATACCTGTAATTGCTAGTGATTTGCCAGTAGTTAGGGAATTAGGAGAAGACGGAGTACATTTTTTATTAGTCAAGCCAGGTTCAGCGAAGTCTGTTAAAGATGCTGTGTTACATTTGCAAAATGATTCAGAATTAGCAATGCAACTGGCGGTAAATGCCCGTCAGCGGATTGAGGAGTATTATACTTGGCAACGTGCAGGCGAAGCTTTGACTAATGTTTATACAGAATTGGGAATCAAACGGTCAATTAAAGTTTGAAGTTGCAGTTTTTCCTGAGTTAGGGAATATTCAGTTAAAATGCGATCGCGTGCAGCTTGGACAATTTGATTTTTTTCTTCTGTTGTCATTGTCAAACATTCCAAAACCGCCTCACCCAGCTTATGCAGATGAGAACGCGGCAGCAGAAAGCCATTTTTACCATGTATAATTACCTCCGGAATGCCACCTGCATCGCTGGCGATACAGCAACAACCACAAGCCATCGCTTCTAATAACGCATTCGGCATACCTTCCCAGAGTGAAGGTTGGAGATAAACATCACACAGCCGCAGGTATTCAGCTACAGCTTCATGGTTAGATAGATGCCTTGTAATAATTATCCTCTGGGCATTTTCTGGCTGATGAGTTTTGTATAATTGCAGTACAGATTCCTGAGATGTCCGTACCTCACCAATGATTAACAAGCAAGCAGGACGTACTTGACGAACTGTTGTTAAAGCATTCAACAGAAATTGTTGCCCTTTTTTTTCTCGCAATTCTCCACAAAAACCCAATACCACTTCATCTGAAGCAATTCCTAAAGTTTCTTTATTAATTTCTCCCCTCCTTGCTTGCGGAGAAAATATTTCTGTATCAACCACATTTTTTAGTAGCAATACGTCATCCCGCCCACTCAGTAGCTGAATTTTACGGGACATATCAGCACTTACCGCTGTTACCGCCTTAGCGTGTTGCAATGTCCATTGCAAACGGGCAAAATCTCCTGGTGGAAACATTTCGCGGTCAATATCATTACCACGGGCGCTAACTGTGCTTGCCAATCCCTTAAGCGCCGCAAACCAGGTAGCTAAAAAACCACTCGGAAACAAATAATGACCCCATACAGCATCATAAGCATGAGAGGAGTGTAACCAGTCCAAAACATTCAAGGTATGGGGCATCGTCATGTCCCAGTGGCGGTATAGCCCTATTCGATAGACACGAGTATTTGCTTCTCCAATTTCAGGTGGGAAGACTTCACCTGGTTGTAGGAAACGACTCCAAGTAACAACATCAATTTTTATACCTAGTTGCGAGAGTGTCGCCACCAGCCGTGTTGCACTCCTAGCCAAACCTCCCAAATCTGGTGCAAATCTTTCCGTAATTAAAAGAAGACGTGTCATAAAAGGGAACTGAGGATTGGGGGCAAAGCAAAAATAACTAATGACTCTTGGCTTATTCAAAGAAAAATATAAGTAACAAAAAAGAGGCTTATATAAGCCTCTTCATAACTCCCTAATAATAATCTTCTGTCTATAAAAATTACTGCAAACCAGTATTAGTACCTTGCTTACCAGTTGCCAGTTCCACTTTAACAATTTTGCCGCCAGCTTTTTGAATCCGTTGCTGTTCGCGGAACCAGTTCTCATAGGGAACTAACTTGGTGAAATAGGTATTTTGCAATTCGCGTTGGGTACGGATTCGGGTTTGGCTGGGTACACAAGCAGTAACTTTAAACAACCGGGCCATGCTTTGTAATCTCCTGTGTAATTGTGAAAACTTTTTTATTTGAAAAATCTTGAGTGCGAATCTTTAAAAATTAATAGCTCCAAGGCTGGAAATCAAGCATCAATACTAGACCGCTAACACTCATCATTATTGATTGTTTCAACAAGGTAAGCGATAGAACGCTCTAGCACTCACGATTGATTTCCAGTCCTTAATAAAGCCGCACCTAAATTCTTAAGTGCAAACTAGCTCTTAGCTCAAGCCAGAGGAGATATAGTCTAGGTAAACACCCATTTCTTTACCGGCATCAGAACCTACCAAACTGGCGGTTACTTCCTTGATGGATTGGATAGCTTGCACGGTAGCACCAATGGGTACACCCAAGGAGTTGTAGGTTTCTTTCAAGCCATTCAGCACACGCTCATCCAGAATGGAAGGATCGCCTGCCAACATAGCATAGGTAGCATAGCGGAGGTAGTAGTCTAAATCGCGGATGCAAGCAGCATAGCGACGGGTGGTGTACATGTTACCACCGGGACGGGTGATGTCAGAGTACAGCAAAGACTTTGCTACAGCTTCTTTAACGATCGCAGCAGCATTGGCGCTGATGGTGCTAGCAGCACGTACCCGCAGGTCGCCAGTGGAGAAGTAACCTTTTAACTTCTCTAGAGCAGCGGTATCTAGATACTTACCTTGAACGTCCGCAGAGTTAATTACAGCGGTAATTGCGTCTTGAGCCATATTGTTAATTCCTTATTTCCAACCGTATTGCAATACTTCGGTTTCAGCAGAGAAACAGCTTCAACTTACGATAAGGCACCGACTACATAGTCGAAGTAAGAGCCAGCTTCAGCAGCGTCTTCAGAAGACAGCAAGGAAGCAGCAACACTCTTCAGACCACGCACACCTTCAGCAACGCCTTCGATAGGAGTGCCCAAGGACTTGTACATTTCACGAACACCTACAACACCGATTTCTTCGATGGGGGTAACGTCGCCTGCAACGATTCCGTAGGTAACTAGGCGCAAGTAGTAATCCAAGTCGCGCAGACAGGTAGCAGTCAATTCTTGACCGTAAGCATTGCCACCAGGAGATACAACATCAGGACGCTTTTGGAACAGTTGTTCGCCAGCTTGCTTAACCAGACGCTCGCGGTTGTCGGTTAAAACTTGAGCAATCCGCAGACGGCGCTCACCACTGCTAACAAAGCTCTTGATCCGATCTAGCTCACCAGGGCTGAGATAGCGGGCTTCTGCATCAGCATTCACGATGGACTTCGTGACGATACTCATTAATGGATTCCTCCAACTAAGAATGAAACCAGTATTTGATGAAACTGGTGCGACTTTAACTTTGGTTGAGAGTAGCTATGTTTTTTCGCTTTTACTGAGAAATAACAGTTGACAAACTGCTATAGCTAGTGCATTACGAATTGCTTGAGCGATTACGGTTACACAAGCACTAAAACTCAGCTACCTTCCGCAAAATATTCTCCGGCATTATGTTGAGCATTTATGACTGCTCTTAATAGTTTGTAACATTCCTTTTCAGATTTACGTCAATTTCTACAATCTGAAAGCAATATTACGAAAAGTTGCGTCACTGAGTTAAAAGTCCACAACAAACAGTCAAGAGTCCAAGGTTTTTGATTCTTGAACGCCAGTCGCCTCAAGTCAGGAAACCAGCCTCCGGCGCTGGCTTCCCTTGACTGTTGATTAATTAACTATTTAGCGAGCGCTAGGACGTCCCGTTAGTATAGACGGAGACAAACTAGACCAGGATTGTTTCACCAAGTCAGCTGCCGCCTCTACACTGCCGAGGTAGTTACCTGCGGGCAGGGATGGGAAGCGTGGGTAGGGCACTACATCTTCACCAAAGTAGCGGGCATACTCTGCGCTATCGACAATTGCCTCTACAGCAGCTCGCAAACCCTTATCGGCTAGCAGCTTATTGTATTGGCGGATTTCGCCCTGAGTTGCAGGTGCGCGTCCCAATAGGTGACGGAACAGGTACTCAATCACCTTGGTGTTGGGATAAGGCGTATAGAAGCGTTTGCGATAGATTTCCGAACTGGCCAGTTCACGTACAAACTCACGAACAGAAATTTCTCCGTTCCGGAGTTTGCTGTCTAGTTCAGTCCGACGATAGTACTCAGGCACTTGACCGCTAAATACATCCAATACCTGACGGTAAATGGCGTTGATCACCAGTTGTCTTTCTGGTTGGTTTGTGCCGTCTGTTAAGCGGTAAATACGTGCAGGTTTACGGCGGGTTGTACCTACACCAACTTCCACCGACTGACCGCGACCATCGTTGTAAGAGCGACCTAATTCAATAAACAGCGGCTTGCTCTTATCGATTTGTTTTGCTTGGGCTGCCAAATCTGCGATCGCCTTCGCCAAAATCGGTGTCTTAGCAGACTCAAGGCGTGGTTTTACAGGCTTAAAGCTAGGTATCACCACATCATCATTTTGCTTAGTCAGCTGGTTGTACAGCTTTTCAGTATTCGGGAAGTTGGCCGCAGGTAGAGTTGGGAAGCGGCGATAAGGCACTGTATCTTCACCAAACACCTCGCGATACTCTGCACTGTTCACCAAAGCCCCAATAAAGGCACGAATACCTTGAGTAGCCAAAATCTGGTTATACTTGCGGATTTCTGCCTGATCTAGCGGTGCCCGTCCTAGGAAATGTTTAGTTCCTAGTTCAATCACCTTGGTATTGGGGTAGGGTGTATAGAACTCTTTGATGTACAGGTTAGAGTTGCCCAAACCTTCAATGAATTCCTTAACAGTGATTTCGCCGTTACCTAGTTTGCTTTCTAGAGCTGTAAATTCGTTCTTGGCAATGTAGGGTGCAATATCACGTTCAAAAATCTGGCGATAAGCGGCGCTGATCAAAGTTTGCACAGCAACTTTGTCGCTGATATTTGCCACCTGCTTGAAGATTTTTGTTTGTTCCCGTTGCTTGCTAACACCTTGGTTAATGCGGAATTGAATATCCGGTTCTGTCCGCTGTTCTGTAACAGCACCCAAGGCGACAAAGCGTGGTGTTTCTTCCTTCTGGACTCTGCCACCAACATCTTCGCGAATACTACCAACCCGCAGTTGTCGCAACGCCACACCACCTGGAGTTAGATAGCGTTCGTAAGGAACTGTATCTTCACCAAATGCCTCGGTGTATTCCACACTGTCAATGATCGCGTCAACTACGGCATAAAAGCCTTTTTTAGAGGCAATGTCAAAATATTTATTATTTTCTTGACGACCGTAGGTTGGACGACCTAACAAGCGGCGGTGGATGTATTCGATCGCTTTACAAACGTACAGCGATGTCCAGTACAGCTTACGGAATAAATCCGACTTAGCCAAAGCACGGACAAATTCCCGCACGGAAATTTCTCCATTTTCCAGCTTGATTTCTTGGACTTTTAGGCGCTGACCTTCGTAAACATCACGACCAAAAACTTGCAGGTAAGTAGCTTTAATTACTGCTTGGGTAGAGCTTTCGGAGAACTTAACACTTGCACCTTTAGCAGCCTTTTTACCAATCGTGCCTGGAAGTTGATCCAACCGGAATACCTTGGGACCTAAGGTACCAGGAAATGCACCCCGTGCTTGGGGATTGCTGTTCTGGTTATTAATACCTGGCCCTTGGTGAATTAATATCCGCTTGGTATCCTTGCTAAAAGGAGCTGGACTGCTGCTAGGATTGCGAGTTTCTTTCGGGAAAATCGCCCCAAACTGAATTTCTAAGGGGTCGTTACCTGAACCGTAAGGATGCTGATCGGGTAGTGGGCGATCGTAAGCAGCGAAGGTGGTAATGAATTGAGGTACTTTACGGAAAGGCGCACTGTAGTTCAACAGATCTTGCTGTGGTCCCCAGTTGCGACATTCTTGTGCCTCTTGGCCCAGACCACGGAGGTAGGGTACTGTCTCTTCGCCGAAGTAATCGCTATATTCTTCAGAATCTACCAAAGCATCAACTAAAGCTGGCAGACCACCGTTAGAAACAATCGCGAAGTATTTTTGTACTTCTTCACGGCTACTTGGTCCCCGTCCCAAAATATGACGGAAAGCCAATTCAATTACTCGGCTGTTAATAAAAGGCTGGTAAAACTGTTTTTGGTAAAGGGGAGATTTGGCTAAACGACGGACAAACTCTTTAACTGAGATATCGCCGTTCTTCACTTTAGATTCAAGATCAGAGATCGACAAGCTGTAAGCACGAGTAATATCGCGCTCAAAGATTTGCCGATAAGCCGCTTTGATAACTTCGGTTTTTTCGCTGGATGATAATCCAGGCTTCATTACAAACTTGGGACGCCGCTCTGCCGCAACAAAGTAAATTTGAGGCAGTTGCAACCCTTGTTGGTCACCAGATGGTCTTTGGCGGAGTTTAGTTGAAGGTGTTGGTGCTTGAAATTCTGTCAGCAACACATCCATGTACTGAGACACAATCTCGGCAGCCGCAGTATCCTTGCGGAAATAAGAAAGTGACGCAGCTTTGATTTCTTGTAAAGCTACAATTGTGGCTTCACCAGAACAGGCATTTTCAATAATTTCCCGCAAACCTCTTGTATTTACGGTGATGATGTTGGGGTCACCAGCGACGATCGCATAGGTAGCATAGCGCAAGAACCAGGATAAGTCCCGCAAGCTCTTAGCCATGTTGCTAGGACCATAACGGGCAACATTGATTGGTCTAAAACCAGGAGGTGTTGGACCACTTGGGGAACTATTAAAGATGGAGCGTAAATTTTCTAGGAACCCACCTCGACTTTCAACGTAGGTTACAGTTCCTAGTCTCATGCTGTCTTGAACATTCCCACTAGCAGCACTGGCCATCGCCAATTCTGGTTCTCTTGGCTTTTCTAAAAAAGCCATTGGTGAACCACCAACAAAAATTCGGTTGGCAGCCCGAGATACAATAATCTCGGAATTTTCCGTGAGCGTCTGGGCAATTTCTAGACGCTTTGCACCAGATGCAAAATAGCTTGCCAGTTCATTCAGTTCACCAGTTCCCAAAAAGCGGTCTTGCTGCTCCGCTTGGGAAATTGTAGCTACTGCTAGGGTTTGATATAGTTGCGGACGCGCAACTGAGCTTCCACCACTTGCCTTAACACTCATCGGATTTGTAAAACTCCCATCATAAGCATTTATGTGTTAAGTCTGGGTCGCTTTGAGGCTTGACACATCGGTGTAGTCATGCCTTAAGAGTACCGCCTTCAAAACTGCCAGTAAATTAACCCAGTCAGCTTTTAGATTAGAACGTTTTGCGGCTTCCCTGTTGATTTATTAAGAAGTATGTAGAACATGACGTATCTAGACGATAAGTTCCAGAGCTAATCCAGAGCTAATACTCTTGCTTCTCTGAAATCAATACTAAGTTTTGTATCTAAAAGTTACAAAAACCCACAAAAGATATTTTGGATTTTCAAAATGAGTGACCTTGAGGTCGAAGGACTTGTTACTGAATTTTTGTAAGTTATGCTGTTGCTATAAATACATGTAATTAGGAAATAACCCATGCTAAAAAGTAATAATTTTTACTTAAAACTTTTTTTTGCTTTATCTACCTTGGCTATATCCCTGTCCCTTACTCCTGCCAATGCCTTACCAGGACAAAATATAACTACCGTCGTAAATTGGGCAAAAACCAGAGCAACTTTACCAACGTTAAAGTACAACAACGAAGCACATGGTTATGACGGCACAAAAGGGAAATTATATTTTTATGCTGATGTAACTTCCCAGAATGGCACAGTGACTAAAGAGGGAATAACTGTTAGTGGTGAATCTAATCTCAAATTCACTCAGAAAAATAGCAAAGCAGTGAAATTAATTCAAAATATCTATAATTCCAGCATTGCTAACGACTATCAAAAGTCTCGCTATATCATCAAGATTGGTCGAGACCAATTCTCTCGTGGTCAGAAGTATGCCTACATCACTACTGAAGTACAAGGTGGCTCGGCATTCAAGATTATTACCTTAAGTACTCTACAAGAGGAAATAAATAATGCTAAATTTTGTCAAACCCATCAATGCGATATCTAGCACTCCTATTTAATTTGTAAACTTACTTGTAAAGGCAAGCAATCGGTAATAGGCAATAGAAAGACAGCGTTTACACAGTATTTTGTAATAGAACTGGATTCTTATATAAACTCTTAGGCTAATGCAAGAAAGCTGATAACTGTTCTGGTCGCAAGACATGCAAAGGCAAGCAATGGTCGTGAAACTAGAACCTTCTTGCCGTGAGAAATGGGGAGTGTCAAACCACATCTGCTAAACTCAATTTTGCCCCCAGAATTACTTGTTATGTCCGACGCCCAAACTGTTAGCGCTGCTGTTGCCAAACTCTACAACACTTACCCCTTTCCGCCAGAACCTCTGTTAGATGAACCACCTCCGGGCTATAACTGGCGCTGGAATTGGCTAGCTGCTTACAATTTCTGCACTGGTCAAAAACCTCAAAAACAAGACATCCGCATTTTAGATGCTGGTTGTGGTACGGGGGTAGGTACAGAATACTTGGTTCATCTCAATTCTCAAGCTTCTGTTGTAGGCATTGACCTCAGTGCTGGTGCTTTAGCAGTAGCAAAAGAGCGCTGTCAGCGTTCTGGAGCCAATCGCGTTGAGTTTCATCACCTCAGCTTGTACGATGTGGAACAGTTGCCAGGAGAGTTTGATTTAATTAATTGCGTTGGTGTTTTGCATCATTTACCTGACCCGATTCGCGGTATTCAAGCCTTGGCGAAGAAGTTAGCCCCAGGTGGCTTGATGCACATTTTTGTCTATGGAGAGTTGGGACGCTGGGAAATTCAACTCATGCAAAAAGCGATCGCTCTCCTTCAAGCTGACAAACGTGGTGACTACCGCGATGGTGTACAGGTTGGGCGGCAAATATTTGCTTCGCTGCCAGAAAATAATCGGATTGTCAAGCGCGAAAAAGAGCGCTGGTCGTTGGAAAATCATCGGGATGAAAACTTTGCCGATATGTACGTTCATCCCCAAGAGATTGATTACAACATTGAAACGCTATTTGAACTAATTGATGCTTCTGGCTTAGAGTTTATTAGTTTCTCAAATCCTGCTTTTTGGCAATTGGAAAGACTTTTGAGTAAAACACCAGAGTTAATTGAACGGGCAAAAGGGTTGAGCGATCGCCAACGTTATCGCTTAATAGAATTACTAGACCCAGAAGTTACCCATTACGAATTTTTCCTTGGTCGTCCCCCTATTACCAAAACCGACTGGTCAGATGATAATAGCCTATTAGCGGCGATTCCAGAACGTAATCCTTGTATGGATGGATGGCCAAGTCAATGTATATTTAACTGCGATTACCAGATTGTCAATTTGTCAGCAGAAGAGTTTGAGTTTCTGCAAAGGTGTAATGGCGAGTTAACAGTAGCAAATATATTGGCAGATGTGCAGATGGAGTTGGATGTAGTAAGAACACTCCTCAAGCAGCAGCTGATTTTGTTAACACCAACTTAAATTTAAACGCAGAAAGTTCTGTATTTCGATTGCGCTCCGGACGTTTTACACGCTCCGGATTTTTTGTACTGAAAAAATATACATTCATTTTAAATTTACACAAAGCTGCCACAACATCAAGATTTAGTCAAAATTAGTTTTTTTTCTTCCGTATAAAAGTAAATGATAATACATTACAACGAGTCTCGTTTACGAGCTTGTACTTACGTATTCCACTTTAATCATAAAGGAGAATTTGCGGATGAAATTAGCCAAAAATCTGAGTATTGCTGCTGCTGGCTTAGCTCTTTCTTTAGCGGCTGTAAGTGCTAAACCTGCACAAGCAGCAAGTGTGAATTTTCTTAGTCAATCGGGAGGTACATACAATTACAATGTACTTGCCACTGGCACACCCGCGGAAAAGCTCAACAAATTTAGTAGCATTACCCTCTCAGGCTTGGAAGGTGTAACTGGAGTAAATGTAAATTCATCATTTCTGAATGTGCTCTTTTTCGATGCCAATAATGTTCTCTTGTCACTTAAGAATGCAACGGCGAATACCTTGACAGGAAACCCATTTACTGGATTGGACTTTTCCGTAATCAGTTCATTTACGACGCCAGGTCCAGTAAGTTTCTCAGTTCTAAGTGGTCCTAGCTTCAATGCTGGCAATACCACAGGACCTTCAGATGTCCCCGAACCCATGACAGTTGGTGGCTCATTACTAGCTGTTGGCTTTGGTACATGGATGAAGCGTAGGAAAGCAGAATCTGCTCAAAAAGCTTAGTCCATAAACTATTACCACTGAGACCCTCTTAGTTAACCGGGTGCAAATACCACTTTGATAATATATCTAACCCCATGCCCCCAGAGATTGCCTGTGACTCTCTCTGTGGGGCATTCATATTTGGTGTAACGATACTGTAAATTTAGATATCAACTTGGTTGTTAGGAATTTTCAATACCAGAGAGCATACTTAATTCTGAGCTTGTGGTATCAGCATCTTAACTGTCCTTACAATACTCCTAACTTCTAGATGTAATTTATATTCATGGTAGAGAGCGATCGCTCTCTAAATTGTGGGAAGTTTTAAGTTAGAGTAGCTAAATATCTCATCAACTGTCCTAGAATCTAAGCACTACACACCCAAGCACTGACAGTTTCACGGAATTCACCTTGACAAAACTACTAAGCAGTAACCCATAGAAAATCGGGAGCAATCGTAAACATAGGTCTTTTTTGCTCTTCCCTTGTCTCTATTTCTCCTGATAACGCCTCATTAGTTGATTGCTTGCTGCTGAGAAGAAGTTAATTGTTTTTTTCTAAAGTATTGTTACCAGATCGTGATATGATTCAGCTGACTGAATGTGCAGTCATCATCGTTAGCTGTACTGGTTTTGAGTCCCGTGAGCTTGTCAGACGAATCAACTGCATCGACTCCAACAACAACGCAAAATGCTCAATCTGGTTCTGAGGACGAAGAACGAGTAAACTCTATGGAGGAGTTCTATCAACTCTACCAGAAGTTGTTGGTAATCACACTTGTCTTGACAGGGATAATATTTATCTCTGTATGGATTTTTTATTCCTTAAACATTGCTCTGAATTATTTGATTGGGGCGTGTACAGGTGTGATTTACTTAAAAATGCTGGCCAAAGACGTTGAGCGACTCGGTGGTGAGAAAACGCGTCTGAGTAAAAGTCGTTTGGCTCTATTTGTTGGGTTGATTATATTGGCGACTCAATGGAATGAGCTAAAAATTTTGCCCATATTCTTGGGATTTCTAACTTACAAAGCCACGCTCCTCGTCTACACCGTGCAAACTGCGTTTCTTCCTGATTCTTAACAAGTCAGGCTCACAAAGACAATACTCCCATCCTCGCTCGTTGGGGAAAATGCTTGAAGAATGCAAATGCTTAGTGTCTTAAACGCCTTTAATTCTTTTCCCCTAGCCGAATTAGAAGTAGGTCATCATTTCTATTGGCAATTGGGCAATCTGAAAATTCATGGGCAAGTTTTTCTCACCTCATGGTTTGTGATTAGCATTTTGGTAGTGGCTTCCATAGCTGCTACTCGCAACGCACAAAGAATTCCCCGTGGCATCCAAAATTTGATGGAATATGCCCTAGAATTTATTCGGGATTTGGCAAAAAACCAACTTGGTGAGAAAGAGTACCGCCCTTGGGTGCCCTTCATTGGCACATTGTTCTTGTTTATCTTCGTATCGAACTGGTCAGGCGCGCTCATTCCTTGGAAGCTAATCAAGTTGCCTTCTGGTGAATTGGCAGCTCCCACCAATGACATCAATACGACCGTAGCATTGGCATTGCTAACTTCTTTAGCGTACTTTTACGCGGGTTTTAGCAAGCGGGGTTTGGGCTACTTTAAAAAATATATTGAGCCAACGCCTGTTCTGTTGCCGATCGCGATCCTAGAAGATTTCACCAAGCCCCTCTCCCTAAGCTTCCGTCTATTCGGAAATATATTGGCGGATGAATTAGTAGTAGCGGTGCTGGTTCTGCTTGTTCCTCTATTTATACCTCTGCCTGTCATGGCTTTAGGTTTATTTACCAGTGCCATTCAAGCCCTGGTATTTGCTACCCTGGCCGGGGCATATATTCATGAGGCAATGGAGGGACATGGTGGAGAAGAGCATGAGGAGCATTAACGCTTCTCAGTAGATAGCACAGTTCCGACGAGCTTCAAAGCTCAAAACATCGCCAAGCGCGATATGTGAGAACTCGGTGCAGCGTGAACACACGTCTTTACTAGTTAACCTACTTTTGTTAGTTCTGTACTTCAAGCAAGGAAAATCATCATGGATCCATTAGTTTCTGCTGCTTCAGTTCTGGCTGCTGCTCTAGCAATTGGTTTAGCTGCAATTGGCCCTGGTATCGGTCAAGGTAATGCCGCAGGTCAAGCAGTAGAAGGTATTGCCCGTCAACCTGAAGCAGAAGGAAAAATTCGGGGTACTCTGCTGTTAACCTTGGCGTTCATGGAATCCCTGACCATTTACGGTCTGGTAATTGCTCTGGTATTGCTGTTTGCTAACCCATTTTCCTAAAACCTAAAAGTTTTGTAAGTGTAGAGACGTGAATCCTCACGCCTCTACAAATCGAAATCTTTTGGATATTTAGTCGTTCTGATGTAAGTTGACCCTTTTTGGCTATGGGTCTCTAAAAATTATGAAAGGTTGGATGTTGTTGCTAGCCATGAAAACTGCTACTCCAGCCAAAGAGGAGAGAAATGTTTGATTTCGATGCTACCTTGCCCTTCATGGCATTGCAGTTCCTGCTATTGGCAGCTTTGTTGAATGTA
The DNA here is from genome assembly GCF_002154695.1 of Nostoc sp. T09. Taxonomy (GTDB): domain Bacteria; phylum Cyanobacteriota; class Cyanobacteriia; order Cyanobacteriales; family Nostocaceae; genus Aulosira. The sequence goes on along the minus strand of NZ_MTAV01000078.1, from coordinate 99,758 downwards.
ATTTTCTATAAGCCACTGACCAAGGTACTGGACGATCGCGATAATTACATCCGAACGAATACCCTTGATGCCAAGGAACGCTTGGCTAAAGCTGAGCGTTTAACCCAAGAATATGAGCAGCAGCTAGCAGAAGCTCGCAGGCAGTCGCAAGCTACTATAGAAGCAGCTCAGGTTGAAGCTAAGAAAATTACTGCCCAGAAAATCGCTGAGGCGCAACAAGAAGCTCAGCAAGAGCGAGAACGCGCTTCTATTGAAATAGAGCAACAAAAGCAAGAAGCTATGCGTTCCTTAGAACAACGCGTTGATGCTCTAAGCAGACAGATTCTAGAAAAACTATTAGGACCGACTCTAGCTAGATAAGCGATAGTGCAGGTTCTGTGAAAGCATAGGCGCAGATGGACAATTGTCCCAAAGCGCATAATTAAGTGTCAAAAAAGGCACTTTTTTCCTTCGGGAAATTAAGACAGTTTAATTTCCCTGCGGGAAAATACAACGTATTAACAAGCGAGCAGCGCACTTGTAGATGGGTAACATGGGCACATTCTTATTACTTGCCGCAGAAGCGAACGCTGTTCACTCTGAATTGGCAGAAGGCGCAGCAGAAGGTGGTTTTGGTCTAAACCTAGACCTTTTTGAAACCAATCTCATTAACCTAGCGATTCTGGTTGGCATATTATTCTACTTCGGACGTAAAGTTTTAAGCAATATCCTGAACGAGCGACGATCAAAGATTGCAACTGCAGTTCAGGAAGCAGAACAGCGCTTAAAAGAGGCACAAATTGCTCTATCTCAGGCACAAGGGCAGTTGACCCAAGCTCAGGCAGAGGCACAACGCATCCGCAAAGCTGCTGAAGAAAACGCCCAGGCGGCTAGAGAAGCTCTGTTGGCACGAGCTGGGCAAGACGTAGAACGCCTGCGACAAACAGCAGCAGCAGATTTGAACACAGAAAGAGAACGAGCGCTTGCCGAACTGCGGCAGCGAGTAGCCGCGCTGGCATTGCAAAAAGTCGAGTCAGAACTGCGGACTGGTATTGCTGACGATGTTCAACAAACAATAATTGACCGCAGCATCGCGCAGGTGGGAGGACGCTGATGAAAAGTAATGTAGAAACAGCCGAAGTAGCCCAACCTTATGCACAGGCTTTGATGTCAATAGCCAAATCCCAGAATCTGAGCGAACAGTTTGGCGAAGATGCGCGTGCGTTGGTGAATTTGTTGAAAAATTCAGCGCCACTGCAAAACTTAATTGACAATCCGTTTATTCAGCCTGAACGGAAAAAGGCAGTGCTCACTCAAATACTGGGTGATGGCGCAAATCCCTACTTACGCAGATTTTTGCTGTTGTTAGTAGACAAACGCCGTATTTTCTTCTTGGAAGCAATTTTACAGCAGTATTTGACGTTGTTGCGCCAGCTGAATCAAACCGTATTAGCGGAAGTCACTTCAGCCGTTCCCCTCACAGAAGCTCAACAACAAGCTGTAATAGATAAGGTTCTTGCAATCACTAATGCTCGCCAAGTAGAACTAGACACCAAAATCGACAGCGACTTAATTGGTGGTTTGATCATTAAAGTAGGATCGCAGGTAATTGACGCTAGTTTACGTGGTCAATTACGCCGCCTTTCTTTACGCTTAACTAGTTCCTAAACAGTAAGGAGTTAGGAGTTGGGAGTTAAGAGTTAAATAAAAAGTAAAAAGTAATTTATTTTGACATTTAACTTTTAGCTTTTGCATTATTAACTCATAACTCTTAACTTCTATAAAGATTACTCTGTTCAGTCTCCCAAGAAAAAAGATAGACACATGAGCATTTCAATCAGACCTGACGAAATTAGTAACATTATTCAACAGCAAATCGAGCAATACGACCAAGATGTCAAAGTTGCTAACGTCGGTACCGTCCTGCAAGTCGGTGACGGTATTGCCCGGATTTATGGTCTAGAAAAGGCTATGGCTGGGGAGCTATTAGAATTTGAAGACGGTACAGTTGGCATCGCCCAAAACTTAGAAGAAGACAACGTGGGCGCGGTACTCATGGGCGAGGGACGGGAAATTCAAGAAGGTAGCTCTGTTACCGCTACTGGTAGAATTGCCCAGGTGCCCGTAGGGGAAGCTTTGATTGGACGAGTTGTCGATGCATTGGGTCGTCCCATCGATGGTAAAGGAGATATCAAGTCCACAGAAAGCCGTTTGATTGAATCTCCGGCTCCTGGTATCATTGCCCGTCGGTCTGTACACGAACCGATGCAAACAGGAATCACAGCTATCGACTCAATGATTCCTATCGGTCGTGGTCAGCGCGAATTGATCATTGGTGACCGCCAAACTGGTAAAACTGCGATCGCCATTGACACCATCATCAACCAAAAAGGTGAAGATGTAGTTTGTGTCTATGTTGCTGTTGGTCAAAAAGCTTCCACTGTAGCTAACGTCGTACAAACACTGCAAGACAAAGGCGCAATGGACTACACCGTAGTCGTCGCCGCTAACGCCAGTGACCCTGCAACTCTACAATTCCTCGCTCCCTATACCGGAGCCACCATTGCTGAGTACTTCATGTACAAAGGCAAAGCTACTCTCGTAATTTACGACGACCTTTCCAAGCAAGCCCAAGCTTATCGTCAAATGTCATTGCTGCTACGTCGTCCACCCGGACGGGAAGCTTACCCAGGAGACGTATTCTACATTCACTCTCGCTTGTTAGAAAGAGCAGCGAAGCTGAGTGATGAATTGGGTAAAGGTAGCATGACCGCCCTGCCAATCATCGAAACCCAAGCAGGTGACGTATCAGCATACATCCCCACCAACGTAATTTCGATTACCGACGGTCAGATCTTCTTGTCTTCTGACTTGTTCAACGCTGGTATCCGTCCTGCGGTAAACCCCGGTATCTCCGTATCCCGTGTGGGTTCTGCGGCGCAAACCAAGGCGATGAAGAAAGTTGCTGGTAAGATTAAGTTGGAACTAGCTCAATTTGATGACCTGCAAGCCTTTGCGCAATTTGCTTCTGATTTAGATAAAGCTACTCAAGACCAGTTGGCACGGGGTCAACGCTTACGGGAACTACTGAAGCAGCCCCAAAATGACCCACTTTCTGTATACGAGCAAGTAGCAATTCTCTATGCGGGTATCAACGGTTATTTAGATGATATCCCTGTGGATAAGGTAACCACCTTTACCAGAGGTCTGCGGGATTACTTAAAGACAGGCAAACCTAATTACGCCCAAGCAGTGCAAAGCTCGAAAGCACTGGGTGACGCAGAAGAAGCTGCGTTGAAGGAAGCACTGACTGAATTCAAGAAGACCTTCAAAGCAACAGCTTAATACAGTGCTGAGGAGCCAGTGCGTTGGGCGGCTCTGCCGACTTAAAGCAACTGGCGTTGCTGGGTGCTGAGTGCTGAGTAACTAAAGGAGTTAAGAGTGAACAGACATGAGCATAAAGTTTGCGAGTTCTCTCAATTTTAATTCCGATAAAGCTTAGTACTCAGCACTTTCTACCACTCGGAACTCAGAACTCAGGACTCAGGACTCAAGAATATGGCCAATCTCAAAGCAATACGCGATCGCATTCAGTCGGTCAAAAATACCAAAAAAATCACAGAAGCCATGCGGCTGGTAGCTGCGGCGAGAGTACGCCGGGCGCAAGAGCAAGTACTAGCAACGCGACCATTTGCGGATCGTTTAGCACAAGTTTTATACGGTCTACAAACCCGTTTGCGGTTTGAAGAAGCCAACTTACCCCTGCTGAGAAAGCGGGAGGTGAAGTCAGTAGGGCTGTTGGTGATTGCAGGCGATCGCGGTTTATGTGGCGGTTACAATACTAACGTCATCCGTCGCGCCGAAAATCGTGCTAAGGAACTCCAAGCCGAAGGTGTAGATTACAAATTTGTGTTGGTGGGACGCAAGTCTATCCAATATTTTCAACGCCGCAATCAACCAATCGATGCTACCTACAGTGGCTTAGAACAAATTCCTACAGCAGCAGAAGCTAACAAAATTGCTGATGAATTGCTTTCTTTGTTTCTGTCAGAAAGTGTAGACCGAATTGAGTTAATATATACCAGATTCGTCTCCTTGGTGAGCTCCCGTCCAGTGGTGCAAACTCTGCTTCCTCTCGATCCTCAAGGTTTAGAAGCAGCAGATGACGAAATCTTCCGCTTGACAACTCGTGGTGGTCAATTTGAAGTAGAACGGCAAAAAGTGACTACTCAAGCCCGTCCTTTAGCCCGCGACATGATTTTTGAGCAAGATCCTATACAAATTCTCGATTCTTTATTGCCCCTATATTTGAGCAACCAGCTATTACGGGCACTGCAAGAATCAGCGGCTAGTGAACTAGCAGCACGGATGACTGCGATGAACAACGCCAGCGACAACGCAGGTGAATTGATTAGAACCCTATCGTTGTCTTACAACAAAGCTCGACAAGCTGCAATTACCCAAGAACTTCTAGAAGTTGTTGGTGGTGCTGAAGCATTAACTTAGGGAATTGTCAATTGTTAGTTGTGATAAATAGCCAATTGCTAGTTGTTTTCAAATTAGCAATTGGCTATTTTTAGTATTTATTCTAAAAATGTTTATTTAATTCTGTAACACTCGATTTTATAAATCGCACTGCTAACATTACTCTAGATGGTTGGGAAGTAATTGGCGATACTCATTGGTAACATTTCTGATTAACAAGCAATTGAAATTTTTCTTGTTGATTTTGATCTTGAACATTTGTATTCTGAGTCTCTGAATACGGAGTCACTAATATCCGCTTGCTGATTTCCTTGCGATCGCCCGTCTCTTTATCAAAACTAATTGTTTTGATGCCCAGGTTATCATCAAACACATCACTTGGAACTGGGGAAAGATTATCGACTGCCTTGCGAAGAGTTTCTCTTGATACTGACTCTGACTCTGACGACGAGTTCTTCAAAGCAGTATGCAAGACCGTCACAGCTTCATACGATAAAGCGGTGAGTCGATTCACAGCTCCGCCCCATTTTCCTGTCGCATCGGTACGAAATCTCTCTCTACCACATTCCCAATGCCAATCCGTCGCAAGTACTAATTTATTTTCCAATTTTTTGACTTGACCAGTGATAGTTTCTAGCTGTAAGAGAGGATTTGATCCTAGAATTTTCTTTATTGTATTTACATTACTTTCTCTAAGCACCTTAAGAGCATTTTTATAGGCAGTATCAGTATCCGTAGCACCATCAGGAAATAGGACAAGTATATTCGCACTGCTGACCTTATGTAGTGCTGTATCGGCATTAAACTTGTCATCAGCTAAGTCAATTTGAGATTCAGAAGGTATCTTTATGCCCTTTGGTTGTATTTCTAACTGGAATTGCTTAAATAGATCTTTACTGAAGTCGGCTTTTAAATTATAGAAAGCAGCAATTTTCGGCTCTCGTATTTCACCACTTTCTTTCAAATTTGATACATAATTAGCCAAGGCTTGCGCTTCTATCTTGGTGGAAGAAGCTGTTCTGAAGAATGCACCACCACCACAAGTTTTTCGTAGGTCAGTCTTTGTACTACTTGGGGAAATTACAATTATGCCTGCGTTAGCATAGACTTCTTTTAGTGCATTACAAGTAACATCGCTAGTGTAGTGACCAATCACAGCAAGAATGGATCGACCTTGAACATTCATTTGAGTCAGTTCTTTTGCAACGGATACTGCTTGGCCATGAAGGTTGCGATCATTTGCAATCACGACTTCCAGGTTGATTCCTTGTTCGATCGCTTTAGTTTGTGCCTGAGACACACCCATTAGAATTTGTTGCCCTTGATGAAACCATACGTCTTTTCCGGCTTGATTTCTATGAGTTATGGGAATAGCAACAGCAATAGTATGTATCGGCCCTCCGTTTTTTCTCTGCTGCCTTGCTATAGCGTTATTTAAGAAAATCAGGACTTCGGGATCTGTGAGTGCTGTAAATTCCTTATTTTGCTTTGCATTTTTGCGAAGGTTAGTGAAAAATTTTTCAGCATTAAGATAATTGTCACTTTTAAATGCATTAATTCCCTTATCCTTTAACTGTGCATAATCACCGCTAAGTGGGCGGCTTTCCTCATAAAGCGGCTTTTCTCCAGCACTAATTAGTTTTTGAGCAGACCATAGTGGAGGGGAAGAGGTTGATTTGGTAGGGGATGGATTGGGGCTTGCTGAAACATCACGCACAGTATTTGTTGGATCTAGAATTCCTGATATTAATGAAAAGAGTCCATAAAATGCTAAACCCAGTACTACAACTGCACCAATTACAGTTAGAATTTCACGAAGCCAAAGGTAATATGGGGGAAAGAAAGTAATTGGTTGCAATTCCTTAGCACGAATTTTTTCAATTCTTTGAATTATTTCTGTTGATTCAGGTCGTTCTTCATGCCTTTCTTTCATCAGGTCATTAATTAACTGAATAATTCCAGAATCAGAAAATACAGTATCTTTCCTCCAGGCTTGTAGATTGTCTCCGTAGTCACGAGGGTGCTTTCTCGTTAGAAGATAAACAAAGGTTCTTCCTAGAGCAAAAAAATCTGATTTGGGAACAGGCTGACCCTTGTGTATTTCTGGAGGAGTGTAACCCCGAGACCCTCCTACAAGTGTTGTCGAAGTTGGTTGATTAGCGGCAGGAATGGAACGTTTAGCTATGCCAAAATCAATTATTGCAAGTTCTTTACCATTTCCACCATTCAATCTCAGCATTATATTAGAGGGTTTAATATCTCGATGGATGACATTTCTCTTGTGAATCGAACTCAAGATATTTGTTAATTGGTATAGCCAATCCAACGTTTTGACCTTAGCTTCTCTAGATGATAAATCAGAGCCTATTTTTCCATTATTGGTTATCCATCTCTCTAGGTCTTCTCCTTGAATGTATTCCATCACTAAACAGCGAATTTCACGGCGTTCAGGATTGAGAATCATCACAGAAAAACTATCTTTTCCTCTAGGAACAGCAGGATTATCCAAATTCAGTAGTAATTGAATTTCTCGATTAAATAGTTTGTCAACATCACCCCCACGTACTATCTGAGTTTTCAAGACACTTTGTTCATTATTAGTAATATCGATAATTTTAAATATCTGATAGTTATCATCCACAGAAAGCGACCTTAACGGTTCGAGTAAGTGGTAGCGATTGTTAATTACCAAATTGGTTCCGCAATACTGGCATGAAGAGGCATTTTCTGGATTGAGCCGACGATCATCGACAGGACACCACGGATTTATGCAGTAAGTCATAGATTTGATCTGCGAAGTAAGATTATTTAAGCAAAAATGCTTTATTTTGCCATAAAAACTCAAAATATAAGACTTAAGGATGTAGTTGCTCTACCCAACTAACACTAAGCTTCAACTAGAATACTATGTCAGTTGTCGCTGTACAAACTTCCTTACCATTGGTTGCAACGTACAAAAAACTTCATTTCCTTCGGAATCTCCTATTATTAGCGATCGCCCCTTTAGTGTTTGCAACACCTTTGAAAGGTCAGAATAATACATTTCAGTAGGCAAATTTTCATACAGTTCATCAAGAGAAACTGAATCAGATGCTTTTGCTATGTATTGCAAAATGTTTTTTTCAAATTTACTTAAGGTTTTAGTCAGCGATTTAAGTATAATCTCAATGCCATCTGGTACAACTAGGCTCCTTTCATGTTTATTGAGGAACTCTCGCACATTGCCATCAAATGAATCATGAATCAAAAAAGCTACCAGTTTTAGCGCCAAAGGATTTCCACCATATCTCTGTACTAACTCACTTCCAGTTTGTTCATTAAATGTAAGATCCTTTGGAAGTTCGATATATTTTAAAATATTGCAACCTGCATCAACATCTAATTCTTTAATCTCATAAGCTTTTATTAAACTTGCTGCTGCACCAATATTTTCAGGTCTTTCACGGCTAGTCAATACAATACAACTTTCATGACGTTCCAAGCTTAACTGATGCAAAAAATTACAATAGTCTTTGTAGCTGTCTCGATTTCCATCAGTATGCTTTCCTTCTTCGTATAAGTCTTGTTCATCCAGAATTATTAATATCCGTTGCCGTTTTAACTCTTCTAAAAACCCTTCCACTAAATTGCTCGTTATTTGAGCATTATCTAACGATAAGCGCTCAAGTAAATCAGTCAATAACTTGTCTTTAGGAGTGGTATAAGATAGCTTTTGCCAAATCAATCTGTCAAATTGATTCTGCACCTGTGCTCCCAATTTCACTGCTAATTGAGTTTTACCAATTCCACCAAAACCATAAAGAATCACCCAACGGTAGCGATCACTCAATACCGATTGTTTCAATATTGCTAGTTCCCTATCACGCCCATAAAAGTTAGGCTCAGGTGACGGGGCTGAATTCCAGTTATATTTAGATGTTTGTAAGGAATCAACAATTTCTACCCAATTCAAATCCAATAACTCACAACATCGCTTAAAGGTTTCATTGCCAAGAAGACGTTCTGCATATACAAAAGCTTTCCAAGTGGTTTCTGATATGTGAAGCTCTAATGTCACTTTTTGCAAAGTTTCTTTAGCTAGAGGCTTCAATTTTTTCTTTTCAAGGGCAACTTTAATTTTACGCTTGCCTTCGTCAGATGCCTTCATGCCCATACGTTTTAAATATCACAGTTTGAGGTTATTATACCTAACTAGAATCGACCATAGAGAGAGTGCCTCAAGTATCTGGAGGACGTTTGAGGCTTGGAACGCAGCGACCTAAAAGTAGAACTAGTTATGGGCTAGTTATTGAAACAGCACTAGTGTTCCATAAAAGTAGAAACAACTTGGTGGTCTAAAAAATAACCAAGCTGCCTCTTACTTCCCAACAAACTATGAGGTCAGTATGACTAACAAAACCAACTCTAAACAGACGAACTCTCATGAGCAGCCAAAGACTAAGAAGCTAAGAGCTTCACTTGCCTCAAGAGCCAGAAGTAGTCTAGGAAAAACTTTCAAAGAAACTTCGCCTATTGTTGTTGTTAGCATTATTCTCGGTGGGCTAGTAGGACTGTACGCCTTGTCTATAGTTGCATCATCTGACTGCGGAGCATCTGTAAACTTCAAGTCTTATCCTTCATCTCCTTTGAACTTTCAACTTAAGAAGGAGGCTTGCAAAATTCCGTTAGACACAATGGCTAAATAGTTGAGTTACTTTGGGGCAGGACTGTTTCTGTAGTTTTAGTAAGCGCTATGGGACATTACTTGCCCAGTGACAGCGAAAATGAAAATATTCAGCTTTGGGATGTACAAATCTGTAGTCGACAGCGATCGCTCATGTCTAATCGCTTGTATGAGCTTATGGACATTACGTTGCTCAAAATTTTTTGTCTTAACACACATTTTAAAAACGGCGTATTATAATTGGAGTATGAAGCACATGGGTCCGTCACGGTTTCGACAGGTTGGCGAACGCTGCTCTGTGATTCAGGTCGAGAGTGAGTCTCCTCTCGGAAATCCAAGGCTCAAAACAAAAGTAAATGCGAATAACATCGTTAAATTTGCTCGTCGGGAAGCTCTAGTAGCTGCCTAAACGCCTCTTATAGGTTCGAGCGTCTTTAGTCCGACTCCGTTAAGGGCTAAGGACAAACCCCAACGGATGCTTTAGCAAGTGTTCTCTGGTTGGCTTGCTAGAAAAGACTTAATCAGAGCATCCTACGTTCGGGATAATGAACGATTCCCGCCTTGAGGGTCAGATAGGCTAAACCTGTGAATGAGCGGAGGGTCAATACCCAATTTGGACAGCAGTTCGACTCTGCTCGGATCCACTAAAAATATTGAACAAGTCCACCTGATAATTTGATATCAAGGTGGATTTTGTTTTTAAGTAAGCTGTTATCAGCCTACTGCAAAGTCAGTGTAATGCCGCATCTTTGGAGGGTCAAAGCCCAAAACGATGTCCTGTTTAGGAACACCCAGTTCAACCAATTGATTTGCAATGCCAACCTCCGCTCCATCTTGCTGAACCCAGATTTTGCCATTAGTGATGTCGAGGTGAAGGACAGTACCATACATTCGCTTTGAGCCGCGCCAACCAACGTACACTAGTTGGTAATGGTCGTGTTCGGTATCGAAAATAGTTTGGCCTTGAATACGTTCGTCCCACACCAGTTTGGCGTGTTCGGTTAGCAGGTTTTGGATATGTTTTCGGTATTTATCAATGGTAGCCATCGTTCAATCACCTCCCCATCAATATCGTAAATTAACAACCAAAGATGGTTTTGCTCAGCAAGTCCCTGAATAAATGGAGTGACAAAAAAGCGATCGTAAATATCACTGGAGACTGCTAGATACAAAACTCGTTGTGGTTCTTGGGTGCGTAAGGCTCCTCTATATGCTATGAACTGTCCCAAAGCTGCGTAAAATTCTGTAATTTTTGATAGCCCGACAAAAACGGTTCTTTATGATTGTTGAAAAATGAATGAGTGTACAATAAGTATTCAAGCGGAGGAATAAAGCTTGAAACTGATATTAGTAGCGCCCGATTCATCATTAGCAGCAGCATTTCAAGAACATTTCTATTATTTACCTAATGTTGAAATCGTTAATGACTACTTTGAGTGGCTAACTAACTATGACTGTTTAGTTAGCCCTGGTAATTCATTTGGCATGATGGACGGTGGGTTGGATGCTGCCATTATCAATTATTTTGGTAGTTCCTTGATGGAAAAAGTCCAGCAAAACATACTTGTTAAGTATTTAGGTGAACAGCCAGTAGGAACATCAATGATTGTAGAGACTGGTCATCCATTGCACCCGTATTTGGCTCACACACCGACAATGCGAGTTCCTATGTCTATTATTGGGACAGACATTCCTTATGTAGCGATGTGGGCGATGCTTTTGTCTGTGCGCCAACATAACCAACACTCACAGTACAAGATTAGTAGCATTGCTTGTCCTGGCTTAGGTACAGGAATCGGTAGAGTACTATATAGTGAGGCTGCTAGACACATGGCATTAGCCTACGATCATTTTCTTTACCCACCTAAGCATCTCAACTGCTTTGTTGCAGCTTCAAGACAACTTTTGATTTGGGAAGGAAGGTGTTAAGCTACTAACTCTGTTTTCTTGTAACGATATAACAATTAAATGGGAGAAAATGCGATGTCTAGGACAAGCGACTTTGTGTCTACGCACTCTGCAATTCCCTAAATATCTTCTGGGTTAATTCCCAAATCCCGCAGCTTTTGCGCCAGTCTATCAGCGCGTTCTCTTTCTTGTTGTGCGCGTTCTCTTTCTTGTTGCACCAATTCCTCTGGTGTCAGTAATTTCCGCCCCTCCTGGTCGTACCAGTATAACCACTCTCGCGTTCGTCCCAAGTAAGTACCGCGTTCTCGCCCTATTGCTAAACCAATTTCTGGCATCCACACCCGTGAGCCTGGTTGTAAAATATAGTTACCATCAACTAAGCGATAGACTTCTAAAGGTTCTCTTTTACGGCGATATCTGCGACTAGGTACATAAATTGCATAATACAAAATTCCTAGTTGGGCGTAATCAATCTTTTTCTGTTCGTACTCACCACCATAAGTTTTCGAGACGACTTCTAGGGCTAAGATAGGAACAGTACCCGCCTCTTCCCAAAGTACATAACTTAAGCGCCCCTCTTCTTCGACAAAGCGTTCTACTCCTAAGCTGAGAAATCCATCTGGTACTAATGGCGGTTGTAATGGTGCATAATAAATGCCCATATCTACACCAAAAAACCAGTCAGCACGCTCATTCCATGCTAAAGCCAAAATCGCTTCTAATAAATTAGGGATAAGGTTTTGCAGTTCGTTATCCACTGGGGTATCGTCAGAGTCGGGAAGTTCTGCCGAAGATGGCAGACAGTCAAGGGGGTTGTACTGTGCCATGACAGTCTTGAGTTGGATTAGATGATTATATTTTAAGGTTAAAATAATCAAGCTTCTGAGAATATCCACCTCTCAACAGTCACATTACGCCTGTTACAGATAACATTTATATATGAACGCTACACAAGAACAACTAAAACATAAATTTGAACAGGCCTTGGTGGCTGCGTTTGGCGCTGAGTATGCTGGAGTAGATCCGATTTTGGTTCCTGCTAGCAATCCTAAGTTTGGTGATTATCAGGCGAATGTGGCTTTATCCCTGAGTAAAAGATTAGGAAAGCAACCAAGGCAGATTGCAGCTGCGATCGCTGATAAACTAGATGTATCAGAAATCTGTGAACCGCCAGAGATAGCCGGGCCTGGGTTTATCAATCTGAAACTGAAAACTGCATACTTGGAAGCACAATTAAACGCTATTCAAGCAGATTCCAGATTAGGTGTGCTAACGGCAAAAACACCACAGCGAGAAGTTGTAGATTTTTCCAGTCCGAATATTGCTAAGGAAATGCACGTTGGGCATCTGCGCTCAACTATTATTGGTGATTCCATTGCCCGGATTTTGGAATTTCTGGGACATGATGTTTTGCGGTTAAACCATGTGGGTGATTGGGGTACTCAATTTGGGATGTTAATCGCCTACTTGCGGGAAGTTTACCCAGAAGCACTTACCACTGCTAATGCTTTAGATATTGGCGATTTAGTGACTTTTTACCGTAAAGCGAAACAGCGGTTTGATGCAGATGAAGCATTCCAAGAGACAGCACGGCAAGAAGTTGTCAGATTACAAGCAGGTGCACAAGATACAATCCATGCTTGGAAACTGCTGTGCGAACAGTCAAGGCAGGAGTTTCAGGTAATTTATGACTTGCTGGATGTTAAGGTAACAGAACGTGGCGAATCTTTCTACAACCCCTTACTACCAGGAATTGTGGAAGATTTAGAAAAATCTGGGTTACTGGTAGAAAATCAAGGAGCGAAGTGTGTATTCTTGGAAGGATTTACCAATAGAGAAGGTGAACCTCTACCTTTAATTGTGCAAAAATCTGATGGTGGTTATAACTACGCGACAACAGATTTAGCCGCCTTACGCTACCGGATTCAAAAAGATGAAGCGAAGCGGATAATTTATGTAACGGATGCTGGACAATCAAACCACTTTGCCCAATTCTTTCAGGTAGCACGTAAAGCCGGATGGATTCCCGATGATGTGGAATTGGTTCATGTACCTTTTGGTTTGGTGCTAGGAGAAGACGGTAAGAAATTCAAAACACGTTCCGGAGATACAGTCCGGTTAAGAGATTTGTTAGATGAAGCAATTTCTCATACCCGTGCAGAATTAGAGGCTAGATTAAAAGAAGAAGAACGCGAAGAAACTGAAGAATTCATTAATAAAGTTGCTGAGGTAGTTGGTATCAGTGCAGTTAAATATGCTGACTTAAGCCAAAACCGCACCAGTAACTACATTTTCAGCTACAACAAAATGCTCGATCTCAAAGGCAATACGGCACCTTATATGCTGTATGCTTATGCACGGATTCATGGAATTAGCCGCAAAGGTGGTATCAACTTTGATGAGTTGGGAGATAACGCCAAAGTTCTGTTGCAACATGAAACAGAATTAGCACTGGCAAAATATTTACTGCAACTCGATGAAGTTATTAGTACTGTAGAGCAAGACTTAATGCCTAATCGTTTATGCGAGTATTTGTACGAGCTGAGTAAAAAGTTTAATCAGTTTTACGATCGCGATCGCGGTGTTCCGGTGTTAAGTGCGGAGGAACCTCTGCGGACATCTCGCCTAGTTCTATGCGATCTGACTGCTAGAACCCTCAAGTTAGGTTTATCCCTGTTGGGAATTCAGGTACTAGAAAGAATGTAGAAGTTGGGATTTATGAGAAAGCGATCGCCAATGCTATAAAAAGGCAGAATTAAAGTGTGATCGCTTTTTATCTTTTCATTGATGTAGAGGAATTTCAATCACAAATTCTGTACCATTACCAGGAGTAGAAAAACATTTGATTTTTCCTCGATGTTTTTCTGTAATAATCTGGTAACTAATAGATAAACCTAAACCAGTACCTTTACCAATTGGTTTAGTAGTAAAAAATGGTTCAAATAATCGCTGTTGTAAATTTTCTGGAATACCAATACCATTATCGGTAATGCCAATAATTAGATGTTTATTCTCTATAACTTTAGTTGCAATATGAATCTGAGGATGATTGATTTTTGCTTCTTCTAAAGCATCAATGGCATTCACCAGAATATTCATCAATACTTGATTGAGTTGTCCAGCATAGCATTCTATCAAAGGGAGATTGCCGTATTCTTTGATAACTGCAATTTCTGGACTGTTAGTTGTAGCCTTGAGGCGATGTTCCAGAATCATCAAAGTACTGTCGATACCTTGATGAATATTTACTGCTTTCATTTCTGCCTCATCCAAGCGAGAAAAGTTTCGCAGAGACAGTACAATTTCTGTAATTCGTTTAGCTCCTACTTTCATAGAAGTTAATAAATTTGGCAGGTCTGTCATTAAAAAATTTAAGTCAATTGCCTCTGCTTCCTCTTGGATTTCTGGGACTGGATCGGGATAGTGTTGTTGGTATAGTTGCAGTAGTCTAAGTAAATCTTCAATATATTCATTGGCTGGAGTAAGATTGCCATGAATAAAGTTAACTGGATTATTGATTTCGTGTGCTACTCCAGCTACTAACTGACCCAAACTAGACATCTTTTCACTTTGCACTAGTTGGGATGCTAACTGCTTTGCTTCTTCTTTTAACTGTGCTTCTGAGTGTCTTAATATCTCCTCTGCTTGTTTGCGCTCAGTAATGTCGTGGAGAATAACAACATATTCCCGAAAATCTTGATGGGGTCGGTCTGAAATCGAAAATTCTAGAGTCCTAACGTGACCTTTGTACAGTAGTGTCTGTTCGCTGCGTGTTGTCCACTGTTCTGGGTAGTAGGCTAATTCTGGGAACCATTTATTAAGATGATTGCCCCGCAATTCCAATCGGTTGACGCTAAAAAAAGATTCAGTTGCTGGATTAGCTTGTAGGATAATACCCCGATCGTCCACTGCTAAAATGCCATCTTGGGCCACAGTAAATAAGTGTTCGGCAGCTTCTCGTGCTTCTGCGATCGCAACTACCTGAGGTAAACTTGTCCAACAGGCGATCGCTACCCCAACAAATGCTACTGTCATCAGCAAAACTACAACCAAATTGCCAAAATTAGTGGTAGCAACTTTATTCAACTGCCAACCAAATAAGCAGCCAACTAAAACAGCATTGCACAAAAGAAAAATCAGGATACTCACTTGTAGCATCACAGAATCTTGGAATTGATTTGTCCGCCGTAATTGATATAGCTTAAACCACCAACTAGGGCGAAAAATAGCAATAGCAATGTAGCGCACTAAGGCATCGATTGCTAATACAATAAAGGGAGCTAATAATCCGGTAAAAAAATCTTTCCAACCCCAAGCATAGGCTCCGACTAATAAGATTACTATCTCTAGGAAAAAGATACCCAAAGTCAGACGGGGAAGCACTATATCCAACTTAGCTCGTTGTCGCCATAAACCTAAATGCAGCAGCATGAATGATATAAACCAAGCAGAATTTGCAGCTGCAACGATGTGAGCTACATCTCCCCAAATAAAATAAATCATGCCCAAAATCAGGCTGAGAGCCAAAGATGAACCAAAGACTCCGCGACGTGACACGACAGAAAACACTGGTGCTAAGTGTTTGTCTATAGCTAACTGATAGATGATGCGGGGACTATTAGAAACTGTTGTTGCCGAACCTAATAAACAGGAACCTGCTAGCAAAAAAGTGGCGATCGCTGGGGCAAAATTTCCCCAAAAAGGTGTAGAAGCTGCAACAAAATTCAAAAAAGCATTGTCACTGAGATCTGGGGAAGTTGCTAAACGCATAATTACCCAAGAACCACCCACAAACACAGGTGGCATTAACCAAGCAGCTATGTTTAGAAAGCTAAGAGTTTTATGCGGATCGCGACTATCAGCTACAAAAGAGGTAGCAGTTTCACAACTATAAGTTGTATAGCTCACAAAATAGAACCATTTTGCACAGTCAATAAAACTAAAAGATGACCATTGACTAGGAAAAAAACCAGGGCTATGGCTAGAGAATGCTAAAAATCCTAAACCTTGCAGACAGAAGGTAAATAGCAAAATGAAGGCGGGAATAGCAAAAAACAAATGCAGAATACTTAAAGCTCTTGTACCACTGAAAGCAACAATAAAAGGCAGTAATATAAAGCTAATTTTGAGAATTGCCTCTGGACAGTTAATACTTAATGCTTCAAGATTGACTTTGATAATATCTGTGAGTACAACAGCATTGACCGAGAGAAAGGAAAGCCAACCTAGGAGATATCCAATTGCTGCATAGCGGGCAATCAATGGATGGCGTTGCCAAAGTTGAGTGGTATAGTTAGGAGTTCCTCCAGCTACATCAACTAAATTTCTACCTAAATGCTTCATCTGATAATTCAGCAGCATCCCAACAATCACAGCTGGAACCCAAACAAAAATAGCTTGCGTTCCCAAAGCAGCATGAACTGCCGGCACCACTGATGTCCAGGCAAGATGGGATGTTAGCCCAAAAGCCCAAGTTTCCCAAGAACTCAAGCTTCGTGGCAAATCCCGAAATGGTAATTGATGCAAAGTTGCACTATCAGAATGGGGCATAAGTAGCGGTCTTAAGTCTGTCAACCATACTAGTTAGAGTTCCCACTCTGTAGGATCGATCAACATACCTGGTAGCCTAATAAAGCATGTTCTTAAAAGTCAGTAGTAGCAAAATTAACAAAGCATGGATGGCAAATTAATTGTGTTTGAAGGAGTGGAAGGCTGCGGTAAAGTGCGATTCGTTGGCTAGAAACCACAACCCGTAAGGGCTTGGAGGATTAGCCGCAAGGTTCTGAACCTTGACAACTGAATGACCATGTAGGTGTAAGTCCTACCCCGCAGGTGCAGCGGTGAAAGCACTTCCCCCAGGTTCGAGACTAGCCATCAACGCCTGAAGCGGGGATGAAAAGCGAAAGTACTGAAAGCCCAATCCCTCAGTACCCGCCGAGCAAAGTACCCATGAGTAAAGCAACAGCTTGAAGACGTGTTTGAATCGTCGTTAGACCTAATCAGCGAAATAAGGCTGATACGCTGAAGCCAAAAGGCAAAGGATAAGGAGTTGGCGGTTTTTGCCTCGACCAACTTGCACTTCCGATAAACCCGGCGAATAGCGTCACTCTAAAGGTACATAGTATGGTCATTCGGAACGAAGTAACCTCTCGTATGTTCTCAGGAAGGTCGATGTCCTGAGTAGGTGCTAACCGGATACTACGAGCAGGAAAGATTGAGTCAGAAGCGAAAGCCTGGGGTAATGCCCAGGATATGCAGACAGATTCACGGTGATTTGGAAGATAAAGTCTCAACTAAAGGGTTAAAATGTCTAAGACGAGTTTAAAGACTACGGTGGAATGGCACAAGATTAACTGGCGAAAGCTAGAGCGTCGGGTGTATAAGCTCCAAAAGAGAATTTATCAAGCCTCGAAGCGTGGTGATGTAAAAACATTTCGCAGACTCCAAAAGCTGTTAATGAAGTCCTGGTACGCCAAGGCTTTAGCGGTTCGTAGAGTTACCCAGGATAATCAAGGCAAAAAGACGGCAGGTGTGGATGGTGTTAAATCACTGACCCCAAAGCAACGTCTGGAGCTAATTGAAAAAATACAACTGGGTACAAAGGTCAAACCTACCAGACGAGTATGGATTCCAAAACCTGGTAAAGACGAAAAACGACCTTTGGGAATACCTACAATGAACGACCGCGCCTTGCAAGCACTTGTCAAGATGGCTCTTGAGCCAGAATGGGAAGCGCGATTTGAACCTAACTCATACGGGTTTAGACCAGGGCGCTCGTGTCATGATGCTGTGGAAGCAATTTTCGGGTCAATTAAGCAAAAACCCAAGTTTGTCTTGGATGCTGACATTGCCAAATGCTTCGACCGTATTAACCATAAAGCGCTGCTGAAAAAATTAAATACCTTCCCTAACCTACGCCGACAAATCCGGGCATGGTTAAAGGCGGGTGTAATAGACTCGGAGCAGTTGTTTCCAACATCTGAGGGAACGCCACAAGGGGGAGTAATTTCTCCATTATTGGCAAATATAGCCCTCCACGGGATGGAAGAGCGAATTAAACAATTTGCCGAAACGCTAGATATGAAAAATACCTACGGACGGCAACAAAGCAAAAGGGACAAAAGAAACTCCCTGAGCCTAATTCGCTACGCCGATGACTTCGTGATTCTTCATGAAGACATAACCGTAGTCCAAAGATGTCGAGAAATTATCTCGGAATGGTTACATGACATGGGTTTGGAATTAAAGCCAAGCAAAACGAGACTCACCCATACTCTCAACAAGTATCAGGGAGAAGAACCAGGATTCGACTTTCTTGGTTTCAACATACGGCAATTCACCGTAGGAAAAACACACTCAAAACTTGGCTATAAAACAATCATTACCCCAAGCAAGGAAAAGCAAAAGGTACATTATGACCGAATCGCTAGTATCATTGAAAGCCATAAATCAGCACCTCAAGAGGCACTGATTAATAAACTAAACCCGATTATTAGGGGATGGGCTAATTACTATGCGACCGTAGTAAGTAAGGACACTTACGCGGATATTGACAACCTCATGTACCTGAAACTGAGAGCTTGGGCAAACCGCCGACATCCGAAGAAAAGTGCGGAATGGGTACTTAAAAAATATTGGCTACCCATAGGCAGCTTTAGCTGGGTTTTCGCTACCAAAAAGGGAGAGGAATATTGTCGCCTACTCAGACATGATACTACCCCAATTGTCCGTCATGTTAAAGCTCAAGGCGAAGCATCTCCTTACGATGGAAACCTAGTTTACTGGAGTACAAGAATGGGAAACAACCCAGAAATGCCCATCAGGATAACAAAACTCCTGAAAAAGCAAAAAGGGAAATGCGCCCACTGCGAATTATACTTCCGCGAAAACGATGTGCTGGAAATTGACCATATTATCCCGAAATCGCAAGGTGGAAAGGATGATTACAACAATTGTCAACTTCTACACAGACATTGCCACGACACAAAGACAGCCAACGATGGTAATCTGAGGTACGTATGACAAACGCCAAGTCACTGAGGAGCCGGATGAAGCGAAAGTTTCACGTCCGGTTTTGAAGACCAATGGAATTGGTGACAATTTCATTGAGTTTAATACTAGCCAAATGAAGCTTTGTGCCCAGTGGTTACAAAGTCTAGGTATTTCTGTGGTAATCACTCGTGAACCGGGGGGAACAGAATTAGGTTTGGATATTCGTCGCTTATTGCTGGAAAAAGCGGATAACAAACCAATTGCAGAGTTGACAGAAATATTGTTATATGCTGCTGACCGAGCGCAACACGTTGAACAAGAACTTAGGCCAAATTTAGCAAAAGGGAAATATATCTTATGCGATCGCTACACTGAATCTACTATTGCCTACCAAGGTTATGGTCGGGGTTTGGACATGAGTTTAATTAAGCAACTAAATTATATTGCTACTGGTGGTTTAGAAAGTGACCTAACTCTCTGGCTAGATGTCGATGTGGAAGTGGGACTGGCTCGCAAACGCGGAGATGAGCAAGTATTTGACCGCATCGAACAAGAAACTATCGCCTTTCATCACCGAGTACAGCAAGGATATGTAGAGTTAGCTGCATTATATCCACAACGCATTATCCGGATAGATGGAAGTTTGAGCAAGGAAGCTGTACACCAGATAATTCAGGCAAACTTGCGCGATCGCCTCCAATCTTGGCTTGCCTTTTAGATCAACTCGTAGCATAGTAATATTTTTAATTTTACACAGGATGCATAAGTATTACTGTGTGGTTGATATAGTATGACCATCTTAAAGTATATTCTGGTAACTGAATAGCTGTATTTTCCACATTGATCGCAAGTTATGCGATCGCGAGCTTTGAGCCAAATAAGATTTCGGAAATTTTTTGGATTTACAATTATGAGTTCAGAACAAGCTACAAACCAGCCTCTTTGGATACAGGACAGAGATACTGTGATTGCGAATGATGCTAATGTTGAGTGGCGATATCAAACACGTCCTGATTACTCCCATACCAATCAATTTCTGCAAAAACAGAGCCAATACAATCACCTTGAAGGTTCTTTAGAAGCGATCGTCCAAAACCTTGTGAGAACCTTTGAGATGGAAGCATCTTTTAAAAGCAATCCCCAGCAGTGGATCTCGATTGTGACGGACAAGTTTCGGATGATGACAAATGCTGGACCAGCTTACACTGCTGAGGATATAGTAGATGCAGGAACATACAATTTATTTCTCGGTGATACAGCACAATATAAATCCTCAGAAGAAGACTTTGAATCATCAGCACAAATCTTCCATCAAGCATTTCCCAACGGATTTTTATGGGAGCTAGTTGAAGTTTTATCAGGACCGCCAAACGTGACATTCAAGTGGCGTCATTGGGGAACCTTTAGCGGCCCATACAAAGAACAAGCACCTACAGGCGAGACTGTAGAAATAGTTGGCATCAGTATTGCACGCGTCAACGATGACTTGAAAATTTTATCCTTAGAACATTTTTTTGATACCAGTTCCTTTTTGAATAAACTGGCAACAGGTTGTCCTTTCCACTGAAGAACTGCACACTTGCTAGAAAAATAATTTAGCTGCAATAGTCAATAGTAAAAGCGCTTGAGATTAAGTTTTGAGCGCTTTCTCTATGTCGGTACTATGTTACTCAATCTAAAATGGAATAATGACTAATGACCCATTTACACCAGTTCTAGGACAACAGCAAGCTATAGAATTACTCACTCAGGCTGTCAGACAAAAGCGAGTTGCTCCAGCCTATTTATTTGTAGGTCCAGATGGTGTGGGACGGAGTTTAGCAGCACGGTGTTTTGTAGAGTTGCTATTTTCTAGTGATGTGGAGGCAAGAATAATTGCGTCTTTACAAAGCCGCTTACGTCAAGGCAACCATCCAGATGTATTGTGGCTAGAGCCAACTTACCAATACCAAGGGCAACTACTAACAGCAGCAGAAGCAGCCGAGAAAGGAGTGAAGCGCAAAGCACCCCCAGTAATCAGGCTAGAGCAAATTCGGCAAATTACCGAATTTCTTGGACGACCGCCTTTGGAAGCACAGAAAAATGTGGTAGTGCTAGAACAAGCAGAAACAATGGCAGAAGCAGCAGCCAATGCTTTGCTGAAGACTTTGGAAGAACCAGGACAGGCGACATTAATTTTAATTGCACCTTCACCTGATTTGGTGTTGCCAACTTTAGTATCACGCTGTCAACGCATTCCTTTTTATCGCTTAGATACAGCATCTTTAGCTCAAGTATTAACTCAAACTGGGCATCAGGAGATTTTACAAAATCAGGCATTGTTGAATATAGCAGCTGGTAGCCCAGGGAGTGCGATCGCATCTTACCAACAATTACAGGCCATCCCTCCTGAATTACTCCAAAATTTGACAAAAGCGCCTTCATCCTACCGCCACGCTTTGGAACTAGCTAAGAAAATTGATAAAGATTTAGATACAGAAGCACAACTGTGGTTAGTTGATTATCTCCAACAATCATATTGGCATCAGTGGTATAAAGTAGGGATTATCCAACAGCTAGAACAAGCTCGTAAATCTCTACTTTGTTACGCCCAACCACGCTTGGTTTGGGAATGCACCCTATTATCTTTGTATGAACAATGCAGTATGTAACATTAATATTCTGATCTAGAAAGCACCACTTTTCTTTAAAACAACCTTTAGAGTTTTGAGGATCAATTTTATATCGTAAGCAATAGACCACTTACGTTGATATCTAATATCCAGAGAAACAATATCTTCAAAATCTTTAATGCTAGAGCGACCATTAGCCTGCCATTCCCCAGTAATACCCGGTTTGACATTCAACCTTTGCCAATGGTGATTTGAGTAATGCATCACTTCATCAATAGTGGGAGGACGAGTACCTACTAGGCTCATGTCCCCTAACAGTACGTTCCAGAACTGAGGAAGTTCGTCTAAACTGGTGCAGCGAAGAAACCTGCCTACATG
Organism: Nostoc sp. T09; assembly: GCF_002154695.1. Lineage (GTDB taxonomy): Bacteria > Cyanobacteriota > Cyanobacteriia > Cyanobacteriales > Nostocaceae > Aulosira. The sequence continues at coordinate 77,741 of NZ_MTAV01000078.1, read as the reverse complement.
GGTAATGCGAGGGTCATTCTCGTTTTTGAAGATATGATTACCTTTGGCTTCGTTATTCACCAGATGCTTGAGTTGCTCAGCCCCAACCACCATAGAGCGGAATTTCCAAATCCGAAAAGAGCGTCCGTTCAGACCACAGCGAATTTGACTGTAGAAGATAGGGCCAGGGTTATCTAATTGAATAGCTATAGCAAGTGGAATCGTAATCAGCGCTATTATTCCTAGCCCTACAACAGCACCCAAGATGTCAATCATCCGCTTTGTTTTGCTAGTAACAGAAGGATGAACTGGAAGCTCAGCAAAATGAGCAGTGTAGGCATTATCTAGAAATGGTATGGGAATGGGGTGGGAAGTAGAGGGCTTAGACATGGTAATCACAGTTTCCGTGAGTCAGCTAATAAAGTCGGTAATTTCAGGAACTTGCTCAGATTTTATAGAATTGCCAAGTTGGTAGAGCAAGCAAATGGCTAAGACGGTAGTACTTGGTTAATATCGGTCAGGACAGCGTTGTAACTCTCAAAAATTTCAAATACTGAATCCATCTGAGTCAATTCAAAGATGATTCGGATAGGTGCTTGGAGATTGCAAATTACCAAACGGCAGCCTCTAGAACGTGCAGTGGAAAGACCAGTTACTAAAGTGGTTAACCCTGAACTATCCATAAAATCAACTTGAGCTAGATCAATTACCCAGAGATGGTTAGCTTGAGGCTCTAAAGTAGCCAGTTGCTCCCTCAATACCTTACTATGCTGCAAGTCTAAACGTCCCTGCGGTTGAAGCACAATCAATTGATATTCTTGTGTGAGAGCCATAAATCTTGTTATTGATTCCCCTGTTAAATCTCTATTGCAAGATTGAGAAAATGTTGGCGGGTCTTGGCTGTAAGTTTTGCGTTTTTATGTTGTTTGTTCGTCTTGACGTGGGGCAAAGGCGTAGGTCATAACCAAACTCAAAAAGACAACGTTGCCTATGATATAGCGTCTCCATAGTCGGTTAGGCTCCATTGCTAGCCGCCACAGCCACTCCATACCAGCAGCACGGATCAAATGTGGGGCACGAGGTACACGTTTCGCAACGAAATCGAATAGACCACCCACACCCATACAAGTGATACCAGGTAGTTGGTTAGCGTATTTATCAATCCAAATTTCTTGCGTTGGTACGCCCATTGCTACTAATAGCAGATGCGGTTTGGCGACCCGAATGTTTTCTAATACCTTCTGGGTTTGTGCTGGAGAAAAATATCCGTGCTGAGTTCCTGCAATTGTTAAGCCAGGACATGCTTTAGCCAGGTTAGCTGCTGCTTCTTCGGCTACGCCTGGCTTAGCACCAAGCAGATAGACTGATAGGCCTTTTACTGCTCCATCCTTACATAGAGCTGGAACTAGGTCAGTGCCATTGAGGTTGTGCAGCAACGGTGTACCTAGCAAGGCACTACCCCAGCGAACTCCACTTCCGTCCGCTAACACCAAATCACCCTGCTCTAATGCCTCCGCCAGTGCTGGGTTATTGGCGGCAGTTACCATAGTGTGCGCGTTGGCATAATACACGCAACCGCCTTCCCGCTTCAGTAACCGCGCCAGTAACACATCGATTGTCTCAGGCAAGGACATACGATCAAAATGGGTGTTGAGAAAACTAACTCGGTCTGCCATATGAAGCTCCTCATTTCAAATCAAGAAATACTGCAATGCAAAGCATAGGCAGTTCATATACTGCCTCTTACTTAGGTAATATCAAGCTCGTTCAATTGTTTGGATGAAAGCGATACCTTGCAACAGGTTCAAATCATTATCTATCGGGGCTTTCAGCATAGTTGCAGTACATGCTTATGCGTAACCGTAATCAAAGACTTGGTCTGGTCTGAGACTTGATTTGTAAGTCTTCTTATAGTTTCTACTTAAGTAGCGATCGCAAATACTACCTGATGACTATTTCTGATGGCTACTTAAAGTCTGACGTATACAGCATCCTCTTATGAGAATAAAATTGTCCACCTAGCTATCCACTTGGCTGTATCGTACCAAGACACTAAGCATCATACTAATTCTATTGAAGCAACAACGCCCAACGCCAAAATTGCCAAGCCAAATTTTGGTTCAAAGTCTTAGCTATAATCAGGGTTACACGACTAGATGATTATTCTAGAAATGCAGCATCTAGGCTATTACTCTGGTTTATTCATTTAGACTTAATCAAGAAGAAAAGACTCTACTCATCTTATTTCTCTCGATCGCTATGTCTCTTGCGTCATCCCTATATGTGCAACATCCTCTTATTAAACCTATAGTTGCTATGGAAAGGCCTCGAATTATGGTCATTGGTAGTGATGTCACTACTGTACAAAGCGTTAGCAGCTACTGTTTGAAAAAGAATTTAGAGGTTTTTCCCTACTATGGTCTTCCCACAGTTGAAGAGATGACTCTGTTCGCCCCCCATGTTTTGGTATTATGTCTACCCATACCTGATGACTTCCAGTCCCAGCTACTTCAACCTTGTATTTTTTGGTCAGAACAACCTATTGAGAGGAAATTATCATTAGTTTCTACCCCTACAGAACTGTATATTTATCTAGAGAAAGTCCTAGCAGCTTAAATTAACCCTTCACGGACAGCTAGAGCTGCCGCTTGGACCCGATCGTCAACGCTGAGTTTGTTGAGTAGCATACGCACATAGGACTTAATGGTTCCAAGAGAGAGGTAGAGCTGATTGGCAATCTCTTGGTTTGAATGTCCTTTGGCAATAAGTTTGAGGATTTCTAGCTCACGAGGACTAAGAAGTGGTTGTTGGAGTGGCTCAGGTTCAGGAACCGCTGGGGTTACGAGGGTCGGTTTAAACATCCGGGAGACCTTTTGAGCTATTTGAGGATCTAGATAAGCACCACCTTGGAGGATCAATTGAATAACAGCGATAAGTTGTTCCCATTCAATAGTTTTAAGGCAGTAACCATCAGCACCAGCAGCTAGCATCCCCATTACTTGGGTATCACTGTCAAATGCACTCACAGCAAGAATACGAATGGTAGGGCGATCGCTTTTTATCCGCTGCGTAGCTGTGATCCCATCCATAACTGGCATATCAATATCCATCAAAATAACATCAGGCTGGAGTTGAGCCGCCAATTCGATAGCCTGTGCACCATTATATGCCTCTCCAACTACACTAAAGCCAGATTGTAGAGTAAATTGGCCTCTCATCCCTCGACGGATCAAAGCATGGTCATCTACCAGCAAAATCTTCACAGTGTTCTGTTCTACACTCTCGGACATCTGTACTTCTCCTCAATTTGCTTTCATCCTGAAATCTAGCCTCATCTGTGTGAACTGGCAGAGTAAACCAGAAGGTACTACCTTCTCCTAGGGAACTCTCAACGCCAATGCTACCTCCATGAGCCTCGACGATTTGACGGCACAAATAAAGACCAAGCCCAGATTTCCCACGGCGAGTTCGTCCCTGAATAAAGCGGTGGAAGAGTCGTTCTTTCTCCTCTGGCGCAATTCCTAAACCCTGATCGCGCACACAAACTTGTACTTGCTCCTCCTTGAGGGTTGCTACCTCTAGAACAATTTCCTTGTTAGCATCACTCACTCGCACCGCATTTTCTAGCAGATTTTGTAAAACTCGTCGAATCTCTAACTCATCACCATAAATGGTCGGTAGTGATTGAGAAATTCTATAGATAAAAGCTAACTCAGGCTTTGAAGTGGCTTTAATCTGAGCAATTACTTTCACAAAAATCTGTTCCCAATTAAGAGGCTCATAGTTGAGTTGAATCCCACAACCAGCTTCATAACGGGAAACATCTACTAAGGCTTCCACAAGCTTGAGAAGATCAGTATTAGCCTGGTGGTACTCTTCAAACACTTCCCTCCAGGTATCGTTTACGGGACCAAAAGCTCCTCTGAGCATGGCATCCAACGTATTGCGGGTGGCAAGCAGAGGTGAACGTAGGTCGTGAGAGAGGGCGCAGATCAGATCTTCAAGATGCTGGTTGCGCTCTTTAATACTTATTTGACGCTGATTAATCTCACTTGTCATTGCATCCAGAACTTCTGCTAATTCGCCGACTTCGTCGGGATAGGAATAGCCAGTTTGCACCTCCATCTCTCCTTTCCGCCACAGTTTGCTCACTTGTGTCAATTTGTGCAAAGGAACCTTGGCGCGGCGATGCAAAACCTGGATGTTAAAACTTGCTAATAGCAAGATTGCTACTGAGCTAAAGAAATTTATAAAAATGTTTATCTGGTATAGATTGGATAAAAAATTCTTGCGATCGCTCAAAAGTTTTTCTTCGTACACAATCAAGTTATCAATCTGAGTGCGCAAAGCATCGAATAAAGCTATTTCCTCCCCGCTATGGCTCCTGGGAGAATTAGCAACCTTTTCTTGGCTCAACTCACTTTGCCACTGGTTATAGAGATATTTGATTCTATCAAGTTGCTTGAGTTGGCTAGGGTCATCTTTGAGTAGCTGGTATAGGTGGTTTAAGCTGTTGTTGAAAACGAATTGCTCTTGCTGGTAACCCTCTAGTGTGCTTCTTTCCTTATCTATTACAGCGTTGAGTAGATGCTGTCCTTCTCTTTCTACTACTAAAGTATGAGTAACCCTTTCACATGCTTTGTGATTAAGATATCCTAGCCAAAGGTTTAAACCATGTTGACCAAATATCAGTAAAACCAACATGAACAAGCTAGTATAAACAGGTCTAAATAAATGACTTTTGCGAGTCAATGGACTTATTGAACGTAGTAAATTAGTCGCCAACACTATTTAGCCAATCCGTAAGTTTATTACAGGCAATACCTAAGACTTAACTGACATATTTGCTATACCCTAAAGCTTCTGCCAGTCATAGATTTTGGTAGTACTTATTAAAGTGTAGCTATGCCATATATTACATACTCTCCTCTACGTTTGTAGACACCTAGTAGAAACTTCATCGTCTCATACAAGATTAAGTAAAAATAGTTTTAATCATAATCATTACATTAACTATATCTATTAATAAGCATTTGTATCAAATAACACTTAAAAATTAACAGTACTTATTTTATTTTTTATCTATCTTAAGAATTATGCCTTTTGTTAATTTCATAAATTTTATAATACAATTTCCGAGTTTATTTTACGGCTTTACATACGTAAATGTACCATAAAATTTAACAATTTTCTTTTCATAGATAAAATGCTAAAAAATATGCATTTTATTTATGAAAATATGTATTGACAGAAACTGGCAGATATGGTGTAGTATTTCAGGAATATAACCTGATTTTTGACGCTTATTAAGCAGGCACTAATCATTCAAAAGATGATTGAGAAAATACTGAAAAATCCCTTGTAGGTAGTAGATTCATTATTTATTGAATACTTGAATGCTTAAAGTAATTGCACTCAGCCCAGCTATCAGCAGTTTATTTCCAAGACTAAGTTAATTATCTGCTTTCAAAGTACTAAACTTCATCATCATAATGTATTTCATTACGAGCAATTAATCGAAGAAAGTACTCATACTATCGAATAATTTTATCGATATTATTTTTAGTAGGCAATATAGTAAAGTTGATATGTTGAGCAATATATTGTTTTTATTTATTCAAGGTGCATATTTTATTACTTTTGTCAATTAATAAAAATAACTATTATAAAAAATTGATTACTTGGTTGCTATAGCAATCCGATTTGATTACTAAAATTATTTACGTAGGGAGGGAACAGGGAACAGGGAACAGGGAAGAAGGAATAAAACTGTACTGAGTTTTTTTCAAAAATCAAATATGAGTCCTATATAGTTGATGAGGTTAGGGTATTCCATAGTAAATTCCCCTACCGTTAGTACCAATAAAGACTAGACCGAATTGCTGTCTGCTAGCCTCCATGACATTTGGGCGATCGCCAATAGGCTTGTGCGGTTCGCCAATGCTTGACCAGGTTTTTCCATCATCCAGAGAACGAAAGATGCCGTCACCAAGACCAGTGACTTTACCATACAGATACAGTGCTGGAATTATACTTCCGTTTTGCGGCTTGCCAAACGCAAATAAATAAGCTCTCTCCACTCCAACAATCTTTGTAAACTTTGCACCGCCATCTGTTGAACGATAAAGTCCATGCCAGTTGAGGCTGACCCAGACTTTACCACTGCTCCCCGGAACCGTTTTGAGCATGGACCAGTCTTCGCTGGGAAGCGATGAGTTTACAACGCTGAAGGATGCTCCTCCGTTGGTGCTGCGATAAACTTTGCCTCTACTGTAGTAGTAAAAGATATTACTGCTGACTTTATCTGCTGCCAAGGGTTGACCCCAATACCACGGTCCCTTGGGCCCATTAGGCAATCCTGATACTTTACTCCAAGAAACTCCGCCGTTAGTTGTGCGTATAGGCTGTTTCTCACTGGCGATCGCCACAAATAGATTTGGATTACTTGCCGATATAGCTACGCGCAAGGGTATTATGTTCCGCGGAAATGAGGAAAAGCTTTTCCAAGTAAGTCCGCCATCTGTAGAAGTTGCTCCTGTGTAAGTATGATTCCAACGGTTACCACCAACACGAACCATTCGTAAAGGATTGCTTTCGCTGTAGGCAAGGCTGTATGTGTCCTGAAATCTGGGGCTGCTAGTGCCACCAAACTGTGCAGTCGGGTAGACATCTAGGCTATTGTTGTGATTAAACCCGTCTACATCAGCTACGCCACTCAACAATAGAGATCCTCTTGGAGGTGAGGCTAACGCAAAGCTAACTACTTCCTCATGTCCTTTTTCATAGTTCAACCAAACAGATCTTTGTGCATTAATTTTATCTGTTTGCCATGTTCCAAACCAGTCTGTTAACCAGACTTTGCCAGGAATTTTGGGATCGAATTCAATAGCCGAAGCTGCGGAGCCAAAATACCACTCAGGCCACCAAGGCACTTGAGGCTTCAACGAATGCCTTTTCTGTTCCCATGTAGCTCCACCGTTCGCCGATTGAAATACTCTACAATAATCTCTTGTTTTTTGGTACTGGTCGTAAGCAATTAAAACGCGATCGGGATTATTTGGATCTACAGCAACGGCATTGAATCCAGTTTTCGCATGAGTTGGGGTGATTCGGCTCCAGACTGAGTTCGCATATTTGCTGACGCCCCATGCGTGCGTCACATACAGGACTGAGTTACTAGCGAGAGCCATTCGATTAACTCGTGATGGACTTCCGACTATTTTGCGCCAGGTAACACCCATGTCAGTGGATTTATATATCCCATCTCCGTAGGCATTGGCATAGACAAGACCAGGCACTTTTTTGTTAAACAAGATGCCTGCAATACCAATATCTACTTTAGGCTTTCCTGGGAAAGAGGTAACTTTGTCCCATGTTTTCCCTGCATCCGCAGACTTCCATAACCCATTCAACCGCGAACCGAAGAAGATGACATTGGAATTTAACGGATTAATAACTAGTCTTTCTCCCAGCCATCGCTTATTCTCGTTACCCCCCATTGGCAAGTCTATATTCAGCTTGCTCCAGGTTTTACCTCGATCGGTGGACTTAAAGATTGTCCCCAATTCAGACCAACTGGCAGTGTATTTACCAGCAGCAATATAGACAATATTGGGGTTGCTTGGGTCAAGTGCTAGGGCTTCTCCCCCGTAGTAGTTGCTCTGTTCTAGCCCAAAGTGATCAGTTAGTGGAATCCATTTTTTATCTATTGAATTCCAACGATAAAAGCCACCGATATCAGTTCTGATGTAAACGAGATCCTGCTGTAGCGGATGCAGATAAACGCCTGTGACATAGCCACCTCCCCCGATAGCTACATTACTCCAGCGATACGTCGATGTAGTGCTGCAAGTAGGCTTAAGGGGTGCAAGTGCTATGATAGTAGCCAGTGCAATCGTACTAATGCAGCTTGCTTTGACTAACACAGCGCAGAAATTGCGATCGCTCATACCGATTGCCTATAGTTTTTAGTATAAAAGGTAATTTTAGATAAAAAATATTCGCAAAGCTGATGCGATCTCAACTTGTAATCAATGACTATATCTCGTGTCGATTCTGAAGCCTAGACTGTGGGGTAACAGGTAAGGTAAACCAGAAAGTGTTACCCTCACCAAAAGTACTTTCAACGTTGATCGTGCCTCCGTGAGCCTCTACAATGAGGCGGCATAAGTAGAGATTGAGTTCAGATAAATCACTGCGACCTCGTTGTTGACTAAAGCGTTGAAAAAGCCTTTCTTTGTATTGGAGAGCAATCCCTGGCCCATAGTCGTGCACTGATACCTTGACTTCGGTATCTCCCCGCGCTACCACCGCCAAGCTAACTGACTGATCTGGCTTGGTGACTCGTAAAGCATTCTCAAGTAGGTTCTGCACTACCCGTTGAATTTCTAACTCAATACCGTAGACAGTTGGTAGTGAAGGAGAAATTTGATGTTTAATTATTTGCTTTTGCTGCCAATTGGCGTTGCTGCGGATAATGGCTTCGGCAAAGATATTTTTCCAGTTAAGGATCTCGTAGTTCAGATTCTTCAAAACTGGAGTGTGATGGCGAGAAATATCTAATAGCACCTCGACAAGCTTTAAGACATCTTCGTTAGCCTGACGACAATCCTCAAGTCCTTCTCTGCAACTATCACTCACGGTGCCAAAAGCCCCACCTAGCATAGCGCGCAGAGTACCACGAGTTGCTAGCAAGGGAGTACGCATATCGTGGGAAAGCGCAGAAATTAAATCTTCAGTCCGTTGGCGTTCTGTGGTGGTTATAAGTTCCAGCTTCTCTAAATTACGTCTAAGCTCAAATTGGGACATAACCTGACGACTTAAGATCCGCAATGAATTTTGTTGTTCTAGACTGAGATCTCGTGGGATACGATCAATTACACAAAGTGTTCCCAGCACATATCCGTCGGATGTAACCAACGGAGCACCAGCATAAAACCGAATATAAGGCTCGGAAGTTACCAGTGGATTGTTAGCGAACCGCTGGTCAAGTAATGTATCCGGAACAATTAAAATTTCATTAGGCTGCAAAATAGCATGGGCACAAAACGCTATATCCCGTGGTGTTGACTCAACATCTAATCCGACTTTCGATTTGAACCACTGACGGCAGTTATCAATCAAGCTAATTAAAGCTATAGGAGTGCCACAAATTTGTGCTGCTAAAAGGGTGAGGTCATCGAAAGCAACTTCGCAGGCAGTATCTAGAATCCGATATTGCCGAAGAACCTCCAGCCTCGCTATTTCATTTTCAGCCAATATAGATCTCATTTAGCTAGCTTACTCTTAATAGCGTGCAGGCACACATTGTTAAGTCCCCACTTTAAATTAGAACGGTGAAAATGTCAGCTGTAAATTCTAATTCATACATAAATTGTAGCCTTTAGATAGGGTAAATCCATTTATCTATTCGCATTACTAATTAACTTTGGCAGCATCTGCTAATCAAATCTATAGTGCCATTGCTCTTCAACTGTTAATTTTGGATACGAGCATAGTCATCTTGAAAGCGGATGATATCATCTTCTCCTAAATATTCGCCATTTTGAACTTCAATCAAGACTAAGGAAATTACGCCAGAATTCTCCAAACGATGAGTTGTACACTGAGGTACATAAGTAGACTGATTATTGCTCAGCAACAGTTCTTGATCGCCACAAGTTACCTTAGCTGTACCAGAGACAACTATCCAATGTTCGCTGCGGTGGTGGTGCATTTGCAGGCTGAGACGCTGTCCAGGCTTAACTTCTATGCGCTTGATTTTATATCCACGTCCTTCCTCTAAAACCGTAAAAGAACCCCAAGGGCGTAACTCAGTTCCGCTAATACCTGTCGAAGTGACAGATGGAAGTATGGACAGGGCGTTAATTTGTGTTGTTTCTTGATATTTAGCCATAGTTACCTCATTTGTAGACATAACAAAAGTTTGCTTATCGTCCAACTCCTACATAATGGAACCCAGCTAGCTGCAAGTCTTTCGGGTCTAGGAAGTTACGACCGTCGATGATGACGGGATTGTTCATCAAAGTCGCCATCTTACGGTAGTCTAAATTCTGGAATTGCTGCCAGTCTGTCACAAGTACCAACGCATCGCAGCCGTCTGCTAAACGTTCTGGATCGGTTTCTACTAGCACGCCTGATAAACCATCACGCAAACCACTTTGCGAAACAATTGGATCGTATGCTTTAACTTTGGTTCCTAGTCTGTTGAGGCTGTCGATGAGCTTGAGTGCTGGAGCATCGCGCATGTCGTCTGTGTCTGGTTTGAAGGTAAGACCTAATAGTCCTACAGTTTTACCTTTAAGGATTTTGAGTACCTGCTGGAGTTTTTCCAGGGCAATTAGGCGCTGACGCTCATTAACACTGACAGCAGCTTTGAGCAACTGAGCCTCGTAGCCATAGTCATCAGCAGTGTGAACCAGAGCAGAGACATCCTTAGGGAAGCAAGAACCACCCCAGCCAATACCAGCTTGTAAGAACTTGTTACCAATGCGGGAGTCTAAACCAATTCCTTTGGCAACTTGGGTGACATCAGCACCAACGCGATCGCAAATATTAGCAACTTCATTAATAAAGCTAATCTTAGTTGCTAAAAACGCATTAGCAGCATACTTGATCATCTCCGCTGAACTAATGTCAGTCACAACTACAGGTACAGGTGGTAAAGATGAATCGGCGGCAAACTGGCGCTCTACGATTGGGGCATACAATTCTGCCATCATCGCGATCGCTTTGGGATTATTGCTACCCAGTACAATGCGATCTGGGTTAAATGTGTCATATACTGCCGAGCCTTCGCGCAAGAACTCGGGATTGCTGACTACATCAAACTTTGGCAGCTTATCTAAAAAGGTCTCGCTACTACTCGTACCATCAGCTGTAACTAGAACTTTTTGACGTTCTGCAATTCCGTCCATGACAATCATGCGTACCCAGTCACCTGAGCCAATCGGCACAGTGGATTTATTCACAATTACCTTATAACCGCCGTTGAGGTGCGTACCAATTCCACGAGCAACAGCTTCTACGTAGCGTGTATCACTTTCACCTGTAGGTAAAGGTGGTGTTCCTACAGCAATGAATAAAATTTCTCCGTGGGCAACTCCTGCACCAAGATCAGTGGTAAATTCAATGTTGCCAGACTCAATAGCAGATTGGATAATTTCTGAGAGTCCTGGCTCAAAAATTGGCGATCGCCCAGCCTTCATTAACTTGACTTTTTCTTCGTTGTTATCCACACAGATTACTTGATGCCCGATATGGGCTAAGCAAGCACCTGTTACCAAACCTACGTACCCAGTACCAATTACACATACACGCATATTCTTTTCCTCTCATTTTTTACTTTGCTAGTTCAATGACCCCTAACGAGTGCTCATCCTTGCTGCGAGTCCGAAAATCTTTGATGGTTAGTTTTAAACCTTCTTTTACAGGAACGGTAGGCTCCCAGTTGAGATGAGTTTTCGCTTTTGTAATATCTGGGCGACGACGACGCGGATCGTCTTGAGGTAATGGCTTAAACTGAATTTCGGCGTTGGGATTAACTAATTGTTGAACAGTAGAAGCCAATTCTAAAATCGTGTATTCTTCCGGATTTCCCAAATTTACAGGACCAATGAAGTTGCCATTCATCAGCCGCATTAGCCCTGCTACTAAATCTGAAACATAGCAGAAACTGCGGGTTTGCGAACCGTCACCATACACAGTCAAAGGAATATTACGTAGAGCTTGAGTAACAAAGTTGCTCACCACTCGACCATCATTTTCCAACATTCTTGGACCATAGGTATTGAAGATTCGCGCAACCCGAATGTCCACATCGTTTTGTCGATGATAGTCAAATGCTAGAGTTTCAGCGATCCGCTTGCCTTCGTCGTAACATGAGCGAATTCCAATTGGATTGACGTTACCCCGATACTCTTCCGACTGCGGATGAACCTCTGGATCGCCGTAGACTTCTGATGTTGAGGCTAAAAGGAAACGCGCTTTTACGCGCTTAGCCAGCCCTAACATATTTAACGTTCCCATCACATTGGTTTTAACCGTTTTGACTGGGTTGTACTGGTAGTGAACTGGAGAAGCAGGGCAAGCTAGATGATAAATTTGATCGACTTCTAAACGAATTGGTTCAGTAATATCATGGCGGAGCAGTTCAAAATATGGATGCTCTAACCACTTAAGGATGTTACGCTTGTGACCAGTGTAGAAGTTATCCAAGCAAATAACTTCGTGTCCCTGCGCCATTAGTCTGTCGATGAGATGAGAACCAATAAATCCAGCACCGCCTGTGACTAAAATTCTCATAGTTTGCTAATTAATTACAGCCATTAGAAGGTCTTGTGGTTTAGCTTTACCTAGATAGTATGGTCAGTTTCAATGCTCTTCATAGTAATGCGATATCGCCCGCCCATATCTGCTCAGAGGGAACCTCAAGGCAAGATGCCCGAGGCACTTATCTTAGGGCAGAGAGCGCGCGGCGATCGCTAACTAGACTGACCTTGTAAAATACGGCGTTTTTGGTTAGCTCCTGTTGTCTTTAAAGCAACAGCCTCAATTGAATTGTAAACAGACTGGGGTAGTAGCCAAAGGAAATAGGCAGCAGCCAAGCTGATCAGGGTACGGCGCGGTTCCTCACGCAGAATACGCCAGTTAGTTGCCAAGGCTTTATTCACTAGTTTTACAGCCATTGCACCATCTTGCAGAGTTACAGCCCTGCGAGCTAAATACCGGAACTGATAAGCTCTAGCCAGTGTTTCCCATTGATTAACTATTTCTGGGGCGTATAAACGTGCTCTAGAGATTGCCAATTCCCAAGAATCTAACTGCTTGAGCAAGTTTGCTGATAGTCCCCCTGAATTTACCCGATATAAGGTCAAAGCTTCAGGAATACCCTCTATTTGCAGATTGCTTTTAACAGACATCCGAAACCAACATTCAACATCTGTTGAGTCACCATTGGTATGGCGCGATCGCTCATCGAAGTAAAAATCCTCAACAGTACCGTAAAGATTGTCTTGGAATTTAATTGCTTCAAAAACTTCTCTACGAATCACTGCTGCCGAACCATTGCTAATTGGATTTCGGCAAAGGACAACGGATGGGGTAATTCCTTTAAGTTGAGGCATTTGATAAATACCTAAGGGTTGTCCATTGTCATCGATAAAAGCAGAGCGACTAAAACTTACTCCTACCTTAGGTGAATTCTCTAAATGCTGAACATGTTTTTCTAATTTTTCTGGCAACCATAGGTCATCAGCATCTAAAAGAGTCAGATATTCACCTGTAGCATGGCGAATACCAGTATTCCTAGCCCCAGGTAATCCCCGATTCTTTTGACGGATAATTTTAATTCTAGGGTCTGTAAATTGGTGACAAATTTCTATACTCCGGTCAGGAGAGCCATCATCAATAATCAGAATTTCAATATTTTTGTAAGTTTGGTCAAGAGCCGATTGTAGTGTAGAAGCTATATACTTTTCTGCTTTGTATACTGGGATGATTACAGAAACTTTTTTCATTTTGACATACACCTTTTTCTATATTAGTAACGATATGTAAGCTGCATAAAATACATTTGCTTATATACTTGGTTCTGACTGACTTTCAGGAATGTATTGTCTTTGGAGAAATCCTGTAATTTTTGCTACAATAGTCTCAATATTAGCGTAGCCAGATTGGGGTAGCAGCCAAAGCAAATAAGCCGCTGCCAAAGTCATAAGCGTAGGACGAGGCTCTTCCAAGAGGATGCGCCAGTGAGTAGCCAAAGTCCGATTAATTAATTGCATAGCTATATTTCCCTGAGCTTGCAGACGTACTGCTCTGCGAGCTAAATGACGAAGTTGATAGGCTCTAGATTGGTTTGCGCATTGGGCAATCAGTTCGGGTGCATAGGTGCGTACTCGCTCAATTACCTTTTCCCAAGCCTCTATTTTCTTAAACCAGTTAGTTGAAATTGTTCCACTAGTAACTCGATAAAGCGTTAAAGCTTCAGGAATGCCCTCAATTTGCCAAGGGGTTTGAAGCGCAATCCGCAGCAAAAGTTCCATATCCTGTGACATCCGGAACCGTTCTTCAAAATAAAAATCTTCTAGATAACCACGAAGATTATCTTGGAACCGAATGCCTTCAAACACCTCTCGCCGGAATACACCTGCTGAGCCATTTCCTACTGGATCGTGGCAAAGTAAATAAGGTGGGGTGATGCCAGTGAGTTTAGGCATATGGTAAGTTCCTAAAGGTTGCCCTGCTTCATCAATAAAAGCTGAACGGCTAAAGCTAACTCCCACCTCTGGTGATTTTTCTAAATGAGCAATATGTTTTTCTAATTTTCCTGGTAGCCACAAATCATCGGCATCTATCAAAGCTAAAAATTCTCCTTGGGCCTGGCGAATACCAGTATTTCTAGCGCCAGCTAATCCACGATTTTCCTGCCGAATAATTCTAATTCTAGAGTCTGTAAATTGCTGACAAATTTCTATACTCCGATCGGGAGAGCCATCATCAATAATTAAAATTTCAATATTTTTGTAAGTTTGGTCAAGAGCGGATTGCAATGTAGCAGCTATATATTTCTCGGCTTTGTACACCGGAATAATGATAGAAACTTTGTTCATTTGTGATTATTCCTACTAATTTGAGTGAATTAACATCTAAGAGATTTGATTAGGCTCTGTATATGCAAACTTCTTAACGAGCCAGCTGCTCTTGCAGAATGCGGCGTTTTTGGCTAGCTCCTGTGCTCTTTAAAGCAACTGTCTCAATAGAACTGTAAAGAGACTGAGGTAGGAGCCAAAGAAAATAGGCTGCAACCAAGGTCAAAATTGTAGGGCGTGGAATTTCCAGCAGAATACGCCAGTTGCTTACTAAAGCTTGATTGATGAGTTTCACAGCCATTGCACCAGCTTGCAGACGAACTGCATTGCGAGCTAAATACTGCAACTGGTAGGCTCTGGCTAGTTTTTCCGATTGAGTAACTATTCCTGGAGCGTAGGAGCGTGTTTTTTCAATTACTTTTTCCCAAGAATCTAACTGCTGAAGCAAGTTTGCAGAAAGCCCATCTGAATTAACTCGGTATAGAGTCAGGGCTTCGGGAATACCTTCTATTTGCCAATCCGTCTTAATGGAAATGCGAATCCAACATTCCAAATCTTCTGTTCGGCGAAAGTGTTCGTCAAAATAAAAATCCTCGATAGTACCGTGCAGATTATCTTGGAATTTAATTGCTTCAAAAACTTCTGTGCGAATCACCGCCGCCGAGCCATTACCAACGGGATTACGGCATAGTAAATAAGGTGTGGTAATTTCTTTAAGCTTAGGCATCTGATACGTACCTAAGGATTTTCCAGTTTCGTCAATAAAAGCAGAGCGGCTAAAGCTAACACCGACAGCTGGTGAGTTTTCTAAGTGACTAATGTGCTGTTCTAGCTTTTCTGGTAACCAAAGGTCATCTGCGTCTAAAAAAGCTAAATATTCCCCTTGGGCATGGCGAATACCGGTATTTCTAGCTCCAGCCAGTCCTCGATTTGCCTGATGAATGATTTTAATTCTAGAATCTGTAAATTGCTGACAAATCTCTATACTCCTATCAGGAGAAGCATCATCAATAATCAGAAGCTCAAAATTTTTATAAGTTTGATCAAGAACGGATTGTACCGTAGCTGCTATGTACTTCTCGACTCCATAAACTGGAATAATTACAGAAACTTTTTTCATCTTTCAGACTGACTTTGTTTCAGTCACCTTCTCAGGTTGTACTGTTAGTACAGTAATCTCTGAGATAGCAATAGAAATACTATCTGCTGGCTACGATCGCACATGAAGCTGATATCATCCAAGGAAATACGAAAATTATCCACCTGGTTAACCGCTTAGTCGTAGTGTGCAAACCTTCCAAACAATCACTACACCTATGCAGCGTGCTGCCGATACCAGTCAATCGTGTTCCGCAATCCCTGTTTGAAGTCCACCTGAGCGACAAAACCAAAAGCTTTTTTTGCCCGTTCTGTATCTAAGCAACGACGCGGTTGACCGTTAGGTTTGTCAGTTTCATAGACAATTTCGCCGTCAAACTCCATCAGTTCACAAATTAAGGTAATCAAGTTCCGGATCGAGATTTCATACCCCGTTCCCAAGTTAACGGGTTCAGACTCTTGATAGAATTGAGTACCCATAACAATTCCCTGCGCCGCATCTTCTGAGTAGAGAAACTCACGGGTGGGACTGCCGTCACCCCAAACTCTCAGTTTCTTTTCTCCCTTAATTTGAGCCTCGTGTACTTTGCGAATTAAAGCAGGTATGACGTGGGAACTACTGGAGTCAAAGTTATCCTCCGGCCCGTATAAATTCACTGGCAATAAGTAAATGCCATTAAAGCCATATTGCTGCCGATAAGCTTGGAGTTGAACTAATAGAGCTTTTTTGGCAATTCCATAGGGAGCATTGGTTTCCTCTGGATAGCCATTCCAGAGATCGTCTTCTTTAAATGGCACTGGGGTGAACTTGGGATAAGCGCAAATAGTGCCAACACAAACAAATTTTTCCACTCCGGCTTGATAGGCAGCGTGAATCAATTGAGTGCCCATCATCAAGTTGTCGTAGAACAGCTCGGCTGGCTTGACTTGATTAAGTCCAATACCGCCGACGTGGGCTGCCAGGTGAATGACAATGTCTTGTTGATCGACTGCTCGCTGGCAGTTTGTTAAGATACGCAAATCACATTCACGCGATCGCGGCATTGTAATTTTTGCTAAATCTGTCCCAGCCTTACAGAGTTTGTTTATCACCTGACGGCCCAGAAATCCAGCTCCACCAGTGACGAGAATTCTTTTGTTTTTCAGATCAGTAGTAGTCATGTTTTCAACTAATAACTGTTTGCTGTTCGCTGATTAGAAGTGCAAACTGCCCAATTCTTGCCGAATAGTAGCAATATCCTGAATTACTTGTGAACCATTACCATTCGATGAAGTGCAACCCAGTGCTTGTAAATCTGCTTCTACCATCAAGGCGACCAATTGCTCAAACGTAACTGAAGGTTCCCAGCCCAACTTCTGCCGTGCCTTGCTGGGGTCGCCAATTAACAATTCCACTTCTGCTGGTCTGAGATAGCGCTCATCAAACTCTACATAGTCCTGCCAATTGAGATTGACATAATTAAAAGCTAGTTCCAGAAACTTGCTTACTGAATGAGTTTCACCAGTGGCAATGACATAATCATCAGGTTGGGCTTGCTGTAGCATTAACCACATTGCTCTTACATAGTCTTTGGCATATCCCCAGTCTCGTTTAGCATCTAGATTGCCCATGTAAAGATTTTTCTGTTTTCCAGCAACTATGCGAGCGACTGCTCGTGTAATTTTGCGCGTTACAAATGTTTCGCCTCTACGTGGACTTTCGTGGTTAAAAAGTATGCCATTACATGCAAATAAACCGTAAGATTCTCGATAATTTACTGTCTGCCAATGAGCATAAACTTTGGCACAAGCGTATGGACTGCGGGGATAAAACGGTGTTGTTTCCTTTTGGGGTACTTCCTGCACCAGACCGAACATCTCAGAAGAACCAGCTTGGTAAAATCGGACTTCAATTCCTGTGCGCTGCTGGTAGTCTCGAATGGCTTCTAGTAGACGGAGGGTTCCCATACCTACAGAGTCTACAGTGTATTCTGGCGAGTCAAAACTTACTCGCACATGGGACTGAGATCCCAGATTATAAATTTCTGTCGGCTGGACTTCTTCTAAAATCCGGCGCAAAGTAGTGCCATCAGTTAAATCTCCGTAGTGAAGAAACAAGCGCGCTCCTTCGTTATGAGGATCTTCATAAATATGGTCAATCCGATCTGTATTGAATGTGGAAGTGCGTCGGATAATGCCATGTACCTCATAACCTTGCCCCAGCAAAAACTCACTTAAGTAGGAGCCATCTTGTCCTGTAATTCCAGTGATTAACGCTCGCTTCTGTTGTGTCATGCTTAATGCTCCTAAGTTTAAATGTGAAAAAGATGTTTGATTAATGCGTAGGAGTTAAAGCTACTGTTTTAGTAGAGCAGGCAATAAAAATTATTTATATTTTTTATTGCCTGAAACATTTCCTGCTAAAAACAGTCCAATATTCTCAATACTCTTGTCTTCATCTTGTTCCAATTGAATTATGGTTGAAGGGCGATTTTGATTTTTGAATAGGCTATGCAAGACCCAAGCAAAGCCCCCTGTTGTCTTGATTACGATATCAGCACTAATGACCGCATGGATACTTGGAAATGTATTTTGTTCTGATTCACCAATCATAGTAAAAATATTTGAATATTTAGCAAAAATATCAAATTCTTTATTTGCTATTTTTTCAATTTCATCTAATTTATTTTTTTCGTTTTGACTCAGTTCTATCTCCCCCTTAGACATAGCATGTCTAATATTTTGAAATGTCCTCTCATAGCCATCTGAAATTACTATCACAGAGAAATTTTCCTTGCCATATTTATCAAATATTCTTTGAATAAGATTATAAGCACTATAGGTATCATTAGAACTTGAGTAGTTAGTACTTTCCCATTCATTCAAGTCACTTGTATTCTCAAATACTTTAACTCTTGTGCTAAAAACTCCAAGGATTTTTTTATTTATATTGAGCCGGACCCTATCACCTTTCCTCAAATGCACTACAATCTTAACTTTTTGAGCATCAAAAGGTATATTGATAGGTCTATTTTCTCTTGCTTTGCGGTAACCTTCGGATAGTTTTAACTTAAGGGGTTTAAGCTGGATTGCCTCTGGATCTGCACTTTTGAGTAATTCATCTAGCTGATAAGCACGTAATGATTTATATAATTCAGGTGTAAATGCTAAACGATAAATAACTTTTTTTGAGGATGGAGTTATCTCGTCGATAAATTTTTTAAGACGTTTTTTTAGCTGAGCAATATCTGAAATTTCAGATTCTTGATAAATTTTATCAATGGGTATTTCAATAACTTTATAGTCAATAAAATTTTTGTCATTTATATTAGGTCCTATCGTATCAAGACCCATGAAATTACTAATTTTATAAGAATATCTATCAATCTTAAGAAACTTGGCTATAACATTTTCAAGTTTTTTGGTAATCTTTCCAAATAAACTTAACCTGTGCCGTTTATCATGGGAAATTAGTGTGTGTACATAAGTGTAATCGAATAATTGACCAATTCTATATAGCAGAGATAGCTGCCACAGCATATCTGCCAATCCAGATTTGACCAGTTTGGTAGTAAAAAAAATTTCTTGTTTATTCTGATTCTCTAAGCTGTTGTTTGCTTGGAAGATGGTATCGTTAGATTGAATATTCATAATAAATCCTTAATGCTTGCTCTATGCTTGACAATTCTAAAGTTAACGCAAATCTATCTGCTATCTCTACAATTCTGAGAAAGTATTCTTAGATAGAAAAGTTTTCTCTATTGCCAGAGTTTTTGAGACGAGTAGCACGAATTTTACTAATTCCTTGGAGAAAATTATTAGCAACTTTTGGTGAAAGTACTCGCTTTAAGAGAACCTTAAACAATAATTTCTGAGTTTGCCTATCTAGTAAAGTCTTCGGATAGACTCGGATTGCCATCATCAACTTTTGACCAGCTTGCCTAACTCCATCAATTCCAGAAATACGCGTTAAGCATAAATGGGCTGAATACTGATATGTATTAGCCAAGCTTTGGTTTTTCAGGGCTTGTAATTCGGGTGGAGCCGATTCAAACGCTCGTTCAAGCACAATCGATTTGCATTCTTCCATAAACTCAATTTTAGATGACATTGAGCTTGAAGACTGACGATAGAAAATTTGTGGTTTTGGAACAACAACAAAATGCCAGCGAGCTGCTAACCTTAACCAATAATCCCAATCAGCAGAGCCTCCTGCTGGTGGATAAAACTCTCCCACAGAATCAACTGCTTGCTTACGAATCAGGGGATTTGAGCCACTGGCAAGGAAATTTTTGACTAATAGATTACCGTAAACATTTCCTGAAAAAAATATAGGTTTATCTGGATGAAACGATTTTCCTTGTTCATCCATGAATAGCGTCCAGCTATAAACAACACCTGCTTCTGGATGCTGTTGTAAAGCTGCAAGTTGCAGTTCTAACTTATCAGGTGTCCATAAATCGTCGGCATCAAGGAATGCAATAAATTCTCCAGTGGCATGAGCAATTCCACGATTACGAGCTACTGGTAAACCACCGTTATTATAGGAAAAAATCTTGAGACGGGAATCTGCGATCGTATCAAGTATTTCTAAAGTTCGATCAGTTGAACCATCATTAATTACTATTATTTCAAAATCTGAAAATGTTTGTTGTTGAACAGAGTTGATGGTCTCTAAGATAGTCTGTTCAGCGTTATAGGCAGGGATGATGATGGATATAGTTGGCACAGGAATTCACCTTAATGTATTAGAAACAGTTATATTTGTTGTTAGTTTTTTGCTCAAGTTAATCTCGCCTAAACTCAAGGCTACTTAAATTTTCTACTGATTAAAAGTAGAATTATTCAAATTGGTGAAGGCAATTTTTTACCGAAAACATATCTAATAGTCCAAATAGTAAACAGAGGCAGGGCTAGCCCATGAGTAATCAGTACTGCTGCGGCTACCCAAAATATTCCCCATTTCACAGCAACCAGTAAGGAAATTGCAAATATTACAGTGAAAATCAAATCCCAGTAAAGGTTGATATGGGTTTTATCCTTAGCTTGGAGTAGTAGAGAAGCAGCGATAGCAAAGGGACGTGGTAGCGCTGAAAGACATATCAATACTAATATTGGAATTGCCGTCAACCACTTTTGCCCAAAAACAATTGGCACATAAAAGGGTGCTAAACTCGACTGTAGAAGAACTAGTGGAACTATAACCAAAGCAATCGTTTTGAAACCACTAAAAAATCGAGTTTTAAGCTGCTTTAGGTCTCCACGAGCTGAACAAAGATGAGGGTACATCGCCCAAATAAATGAATTCATAACATTGAGGCTTATCCCTAGCCCAGCATTAAAGGCAAAATAGTAAAGTCCTAGGGCATCAATTCCAAGAAAACGCCCGACTAATAAGTAATCTAAGTTACTTCTTAGCTTATTGAGTAGTTCACTTCCAAGAACGTTTTTAGCAAAATTAGCGATTTCCTGCCATCGATAAAGAGTAAAGGGCTTATTAACCCTCCAAGGATGGTTCATACGATTGATGACAATCCACACTGGAGATGTCAAGACAATCGGTAATACTATAGCCCACATTCCCAGACCTAATAATGCCAAACCTATGGTAAGAAGATTGCTAAGTAGGGATTGGGTAGCAGTACATAGTGCTAATACATTTAATCGATTCTCTCGCTGAATCAATGCACATTGAATCATATAAGTTGGCAACATTAAGTAGACGGTGGCAACTATACAAATAGGCAAAATGACTTGCGTATTTCCATAAAACCAAGCAATAGGAAAGGCAGCGATACACTGAATAATAAAAAGTGTTCCGCATAAAATCCAATTAAGCCAGTACGATGTATTAGATAGAACTTCTACATCCCGTTCATCAGCTTGAATAAGTTTAGCTCCAATCCCAGCTTTCAGGCTAAAAACATCTGCAAAATCTCTTGTGGTGAGAACAACTGCTGCTAGACCATAATCGTAAGGACTTAGTAGACGAGCTAACGTTACTGTTGTTGCCAAGCGGAAAATACGATTCGCTAACTCCGCCCCCCCTAGCGAACCTAGATTACGAATAAATTGATTGGATAATTTATGCTTAAGCTTATTAATTATCATTAGGTCGTCCTTAAAAGATAACACATCTGTTTACTGTAAAATCGACCTCTATATATAAGTATTTTCAAGATTACTAACTTGACGATTACTGGTATTTTGAACTTCTCCTTTGAGTGCAATTGCCATGATGATTAAACCAGGCCAGTATAAATGAGCCAAAGTCTGTTGACTATCATTAAATGTAAAGAGAAATAGAATCAGAAAAAAAGACAATGCTACTCTGGCAGTTGCGCTTTTGTATGCCTTGATAGCCAAACTTATAAATGTTAATACCATTGGCACTAAAAAAGCAGTAAAGCCAACTAGCCCATTTATAAACAACAGACCCAACCAGGTATGGTGAGAGCCAATGGGCATTCCTGCCACTATCTGGGGTCCTGGTACCTCCGGAGCACCGTGACCCCATATGGGAGTCTCTTTCCACCGTTCTGAGGCTATTTCGGCTAAGGCATGATGCACTCGTGAAGAGTCTGGTCTAGCACTATAAAACTTGTCCTTACCTTCTCTCGCAGCACCGAGAATTACTGTGCTAAAAATACCGAACAAAAAGCTAGCTACCCCTATTACAATTTGCGTTGTAGGCTTAGTAATTTTTGATAGAAACAAAACTATTAAGAACACTATCGGAATAGCTATCAAAGACAACCGAGAAACCGAGACAACAGTCATAGCCAGGGAGCCTACTACACCAATCCCGCGCCACTTTTTGCTAGGCTCTGCAAGGGCAAGGAAGAAGTAGACATTCCCAATCAGACCAAGGGCAGGTCCCCAAGGGGCGAATAGAAATAGACGTGTCTCATTAGTCCCATATTCAATGGCGTAAAGATTTACGCTATAAAAAACCTCTCCGTTCTGTAATAGCCTTTCTATAGGGGAAAAATAGAGGTGTGCAGGTAAATGTAATATCAAAGCTGAATAAAAAAACGGAATTAAAATCAAACTTTGAAGGCACAATATACAGACAGATCGATAAATTAACTGCGGTCGAATCTTGAGACAACCGGCTAAGAGAAATAGTGCTATCAATGCCCAATCTGTAGACCAGCTTATTATTCCTCTAATAGTTTGATTGGTGTCCAGATCGTTGTTAATGCTACCTACAAACCTAGCAATTGCTATAACGATGATACAGACAAGCCATAGCCAATGTATCCAAGGAACGTTGATTCTTTTTTCAAGAGGAGTATGCTTTGTTTGGTTCCAAAGTCGCTTACATAGGAAAAAAAATAGTATCCAGCCTAATGTAAAATTTACAACAAAAAAGAGACCAGCAAAATAAAATCCATAGGTGCCGATTATACAATACCAAATCAGACGTTCTTCAAAGTTTTGAGGTTTCATTATCCCAATATCTTTTTCTATGTATTCACAGTTTTATCAGATATAGAATTTTTACGTTCGCGCCACCAAAGTAACACTAGCCCAAGGGATACAAAAAGAGAACCTGAAGCTGCGCCTAGTAATACCAATTTCTTATTTGGTGAACTCGGATTCTTGGGTAAGGTGGGCTGTGAAACAAGCTGAATAAGTGGATAAGAGCCAAATGTATTCGACTTGCTAATATCCAGTCTGGTCAAAGTGGAGGAAAAGACTGCTTCAGCAATTTGCGTATCTCGCTTCAGGGAATCCAAGGTGGTCTGTTGCTGTGTTAAAATCTTGAGTCTACTCTCAAGTTGGGCAATCTGTTGGTCCAGTGCTTGAGCTTGGGTTGTGAGTCCCTTTTGGTCTGCTTGAACTTTAACTAGTTCTTGGAAAAGAGTGTCTCGAGGAGCAGTGTTACTAAAGTTGTTGCTACTAAGGTTTAACTGCTTTAGAGTTGCCAAACTGACTGGTCGTCCTAAAAGAGACTGACCTCGGTCTAGCAAAGCCTGTTGAGCAGCGTCTCGCTTGGCTTTCTCTGTTACTAGTGTAGGATGGTTAGGCAAAAATTTGGATTCTAAAACAACTACAGCAGCGCTAGCATCACTATAGTTTTTTAAGTTCTGTTGAAATATCTGGTCGCTTTGAAGGGTAAAAGCATCTGTAGCTTGTCCAGCAGATAGTTTTAAATTGGCCGATAATTGTGCCAGACGAGTACTAGCCTGTTGTTGTTGAGCGAGTATTTCGGCTCTTTGTCTACGTAGCTGTTCAATGTTGGTTGTCAGGTCAGTAATTTGATTGTCAGAACTCAAACCTGAACTTGCTTTGTAATTTGAAAGACGCTTCTGAACGATTGCCAATTTTTTTTGTGAAGAAGTCAGGGCGCTTTGGTAACCTATATCTCTTTGACTCGCTTCTTGATTTCTAAGCTCATTGAGTCTTGCTTGCAATGCTTGATAAAAAGCTATAGATTTAATTCGAGCTTTCTCGGGACTGGCGGCTTGGAACTCCACGCTCATGAGCGAAGTATTAACTATTAGCTTGAGCCGAGGGTTGCCAAACTCTTCTAAAGACATATTAAGCTGAGATGCTGCTGCCTTCAATACAGGTTCGCTTTCAGCAATAAATTTATAAATTTCTCTTGGATCTTGAGTAGAAAGAGCAGCGTATGGAGACACATTTTCATAATTAGCTTGACCAATGTTTGGTAAATTAACATTGGCATTTGTCCATGCTCCTGGCAGATTAATAGCTGAAGAACTGGTATAGGTTGGTGGTGTAACTTTTAAATAAAGAAAAGCTGAAGCCCAAAAGACTAAATTGGTTGCTAAACCCAGAAAAAAGTAACGTTGCCAACGTCCTCGTGTTGCTGATAATTTTCCTGATTTGCCAGAGTATTCAGCAGAGATTTCTATCCAATTAGTCATTAAAAA
The DNA here is from genome assembly GCF_002154695.1 of Nostoc sp. T09. Taxonomy (GTDB): domain Bacteria; phylum Cyanobacteriota; class Cyanobacteriia; order Cyanobacteriales; family Nostocaceae; genus Aulosira. The sequence continues at coordinate 53,191 of NZ_MTAV01000078.1, read as the reverse complement.
TCCTTTAACTCGGGAACTGGCGGAAATTACAAAGCTTAAGTAACTCGTGGCTTGAGCGACCTAAGACTTTATTTGCAATCCTTAGTACAGTTTCCTACAGAGACAGAATACGAAACACTACCTAATGGTTAAAACCACGTCTAATACAGACTACATCCCAGGTGGAAGATAAAATTATCCACTCAGATATCCGCTTGGATGTAGCGTGCAGGTGCGTACCTGCTACTTGCGGGTATAACGATGCTTCACCCCAATGGGAAAATATTCTGCATCACCAGATGGAGCTAAGGCAATCTGTGGCATTTGATATTCTCTTGGAACGTAGTTAGCAAATTCGCTATTCAGACGTAGAAGTTGCGAGAGAATCGAAGATGCGATCGCAACTCTTTTATCTTCGCTTGCTTCTACCCCAGGTGCTAACTCCACAACTACAGATAATAATCGGTTCTTGTCTGCATCTTCTTTGACTTGTAAAACAAATTTACCTGTTACCCATTCGGGAATTGGCGATCGCTCTAGTCCTACCGTCACATTTTCTGGATAGATATTTGCACCAAAGTAAGAAACTGTAAAGTTAGAACGTCCGAAGATATAAACAAAAGGTAGTGGACGAATTCCTCTAGTGGGCTGAGTGTCAACGCAGATATGTTCATCTTTGAGTGGGTCGAATCCCCATTCTGCCAAAAACTGAAGCATGGCATCGTAACTAACGATCCCGCCTGTATCTAAGATGTTGTAACGTACCAAGGGGATGCCATTGTTTCCTGAAAACAGCAATGTGCCATCCTGCACTTCAAAAAACCGACTGATGGGATCGTACTGTACCAGTGTTGGTAAGCGAGATTCCCCAAATAAAGCTCTAGCTGCATCAGGATGTTGTGCTAAAAAACGGCGAATGCAGATACTTAAAGGTGTTTCATTACCCAATACACCCGCATCAGCAGTTCCATAAAGTGATGCAAAGTCGTAGCAAGGATTTTGCGAACCCATCCTTTCACCAACCAAACTCCGCCATTCTTCACTAAATACCTCTCCCGCCATCACTAACTTGATATGATATTGCTGCCACTGCACACCACGAGCAATTCCTGTATCAATTACATCTTTGAGAAAAGGCGGGTATCCCAACAAGACAACTTGGTCAAATCCTAAACCAAGTTCCTGTACCGCACGCAATATTTCTGCTTTATTATTACCAGGAGTAATGACAGTAATCGGGTAACCTTTGCTGGCAAGATAGCGACAGCAATTGGTAGTAAACATTCCACCTACCCATGTACCCAAAGTAAAGCAAATCACTGCTAAAGTGCGTCTGGTATCTGCATAAAAACTATCGTGAAAAATCTGCTCAAAGCGTGTAGCAATTTGGAGTTCATCTGCGAAGAAACGGGGCCAAAATGTGGGTTTACCTGTAGAACCGGAGGAAGCCGCTATCATGTCGCATTCTGATAACTGCCCATTGCGGCACAAATCAGCTAAAGGATAACGCGAGATATAATTATCTTTGGCGATCGCTGGTAAATTTTGAAAATCCGCTAAACTCTGGATAGCCGCCGGATCGATTTTCTGTTCTGCCAGAAAAGCTTTATAAGCTGGGACATTAGCAGCCACATCATGAAATAAAGCCAAAGCTGCTGATGCCGTTGAAGTTTCTAGATGCTGTTGTAGTAGCGTTTCTAGAGGGGTAGACAAAAAATCACCAAACGCTGTAATTGCTCTTTGCTGTTGTGATTTCCAGTTCATAATACTTTTTCCCAGAATGCGGCAAATTGCGATCGAGTAGTCACTATATCGAAAAATTATCTTCCCAACTCAAATTGTTCAGCATACCCAAAGTATTCAAAATTGGCACAATAAGAATAATCTAAGACTAGATTCCGAGGACGAGCGAGGTCAGTAATAATGCTAAAGTCTGTTGCTAGACAAAGGTAAAAATTGCAAAAATTTCTGTAAATGGAACTTTAGCTCTTGTAGCAATTTCTAAAAACCTAGTTTATCCTTCACCGCCATGCAGGTCTATTGCACTAAACAACACGTAAATAATGGCAGTAACCGTTTTTGTACTCACTGCGGTGAACCCTTGCCTCTTTCTGTAGGGCAGCTTGTGGATAAACGCTACCGAATTATACGTCAATTAGGTCAGGGTGGTTTTGGTCGTACTTATTTGGCAGAGGATAAAAATAAATCCAGCCAACAATGCGTATTGAAAGAATTTGCACCTCAAGTACAAGAACAGCAAGATTTACAAAAAGCTAAAGAGTTATTTGAGCGAGAAGCAAATGTGCTCAAAAAACTCCAACATTCCCAAATCCCCCAGTTTCACGCCTCGCTACAAGAAAAGTTAGGGGGTAGAGATTTTTTCTTTTTAGTACAAGACTATATAGATGGTGATAATTATCGTCAGTTATTAGAACAGCGTCAAAGTCAAGGGCAGACTTTTAGTGAAGAAGAAGTACTGGCATTATTGGAAAAAATCCTACCTGTACTGTCATACCTGCATTCTAAAGATGTAGTTCACCGCGACATCTCTCCCGAGAATTTGATTTGGCGGCGTTCTGATAATCTACCAGTATTGATTGACTTTGGTGGCGTGAAGCAATTACCGGCTTCTCAAGGTTTTTGGTTTACCCAGTTGGCTGTAAATCATACTTTGTTGGGGAAAAAAGGCTATGCTCCCGAGGAGCAACTACGCCAAGGTAAAGTTTTTTTTAATAGCGATTTATATTCTTTAGCGGTAACAGCTTTGGTGCTGCTAACAGGTAAGGAACCGCAAGCGCTTTATGACAGTTACCAAGGAATTTGGCTTTGGGGAAAAGAAATAAAAATCAGTACCAAACTTGAAGCAGTCTTAAAAAAGATGTTGGCTTATCAACCTAATGCTCGCTACCAAAGTGCTAATCAAGTTTTGAAGGAGCTACCGTCAACAATCTCTACTCAACCCCCAAATCCTTACATTACCAAAATCAAAACAATGGTGGTTGCCCCAGGACGCAAACAGACTCATCAAATTATCAGTAAAATCCACAGTAAGACGCAATTGATAGCTAACAAAATACCTCTTCCTGCTTGGATGCGTCCTTTTGCTGTCAGTTTGGGGGGAACGGCTGTAGTAGTTTTAATTGGCGCAGGTAGTTTTGCTGTGGTAAATGGTATTATTCGCGGTGTATCGACAATTTCTCTACCAAAAATCCCATCAATATCAATTCCTACAAGTAAACCAGTTAGCGACAAAGGAACAAGTCGCATCACCCAAATTTTAAGTCGCCGCCAACAACTGGAAATTCCGGAGGGATTTTTCATCCGTATGGTAGATAATTTGTTTTATACACAAAAACCAGAATTACAAGGACGCAGCCTTACCTCCAAAGCAGAAGATGCAGGATTACGGGACGAATGGTCTGTTATTGCCGAAAACTTGTTACAGAAATTGGAACAGGCTAATCTTAGCCCAGCGGCTCGTCGTAAACTAGGAAGCTACTCTCAGAGAGATTATGATACCTGGAGGCGACAAGCACAATCTGGACAGTTTGGTAAATATACGCTAAACCAATTAACAAAAGATACATACGAAAAATTTGATCGCTTGTTTCCCGGGCAGCCGCATGGGAAACTGAATCAACAAACTTACGGTCAGATTTGGTATGCGATCGCAGCCGATCAAGTAAGTAAGGTACAATCTGGCAACTAAGGAGCAAGGGAGATGGGGAGCAGGGGAGACAAGGGACAAGGGAGACAAGGGGGACAAGGGGGACAAGGAAGAAAACTTTTGACCCTTGACTAATGACAAATGACTAATGACTATTAACTAATTAATATGCATCCTGTCTATTGCTCCAAAAAACACGAAAATCCCGCAGGTAGTCGCTTTTGCCTGAATTGCGGTGAGAAATTATTAGATACGCCTGTAAGTTACAGTATCCAACCAGGCCAAATTTTAGGCGATCGCTATTTAATTGTGCGTCAAATTGGGCAAGGTGGTTTTGGGCGGACTTATTTAGCTGAAGATATCAACCGTTTCCGCGAACTTTGTGTTTTAAAAGAATTTTCTCCCCAAGTTCAAACAGCTTACGTTTTACAAAAAGCTGAAGAACTGTTTCAGCGAGAAGCTAGTGTTCTCTACAAGTTGCAACATCCCCAAATTCCGCGCTTTCGCGAAAATTTCCGCATCAACTTGGATGGTAAGGAATACCTGTTTTTGGTGCAAGATTATGTGGAAGGGCAAACTTACAACTCTTTATTAAATACCCGCCGACTGCAAGGTTCGCGGTTTACAGAGGCGGAAATCAGGCAGTTATTACAGCAAATTCTTCCTGTTTTGGACTATATCCACTCTCTAGGAGTAATTCATCGGGATATTTCTCCAGACAATTTAATTCTCCGCAAGCTCGATCAACTACCAGTATTAATCGATTTTGGCGGTGTCAAACAAGTAGTAGCAACGGTAGCTTCTCAATATTACGAACCTGGTGTAGTTGGAGCGCCACCAGCTCCAACTCTACTTGGTAAGGTGGGATTTGCACCTCCAGAACAGATGCAAACTGGTTTGGTATCTCCCCACAGCGACTTATATGCTTTAGCGGCAACCATGTTAGTTTTACTGACAGGAAAGCAGCCGCAAGAATTAATTGATACTTACACTCTCAGTTGGCAATGGCAACAAGAAGTTACTTTGAGTCCAGCTTTGGGGCAAATATTAAATAAAATGCTATCGCCAAGACCGGGCGATCGCTACCAATCGGTGCGCCAAGTTCTAGAAGCGCTCAACCAGCCAGAGACTGTAGGTCATGTACCTACGCAAGCGCCTACTCAAGCTCCGACTCCTCCCACCACATCTGAAACTATTGCGATCGCTTCCCCCCGTTATCCATCTCCCCCAGTTGCGATCGCTCCCCCTCCGCCTCAACCCATAAATTCTTGGACACCAACCAAAACCTTCCTAGTTGTACTAGTAACGGCGGGAATTGCAGGAGTAGGCTTGTGGGGAATAAATAATGTAATTCAATCACGTTCTGGTGGAGACGATGGCGGAATTTCACCCTCACCAACACCTACTCCCACCACTACCGCACCTCAGTATTCCCCAGCAGAACAGCAACGCAAAGACAGATTGAGCGCTCGCCGTCAACAGTTGGGTATAGATTATAACTTTTATATTAACTTGGTAAATCAACTCTTCTGGGAAAAAAATCCCAGTTTAAAAGGACGGACTCTCAGCGATCGCCCCGAAGATGAAAGTTTGCGAGCAAAATGGGATCAAGAAGCAGCAGAAGTATTAGACAAACTGGCACTACTCAGTACAAAAGCACGTCAGCAACTTGGAACTTACACATCAGCAGAACGCGATCGCTGGAAAGTTGAAGTTAACCAAATTAATGTCGGTAGTCGTTCTTTATACGATCTGGGAGATGCTGCTTTCTTCGCCGCATTTCCCACCCAGCGTAACAAGGATTTTGCCAATCAACCCATTGGACAAGTATGGTACGGGTTTGTCAGCGACAAACTGAGTGCGATTTTGGCTGGTAGTGCTTTTCAAAAAATCGTCTTTGACCAAGGTGCTACAAGTAAAACAGTCAGTGGTACTCTCAGCCCTGGTAATGGCAAAGTTTTTATTGCTGGACTTGCCAAAGAGCAATCTTTAGAAGTAAATCTCAAAGCCAATTCTAAAGTTTTGCTGTCAATTTATTCGCCTTCTGGCAAAATCACATTTTTGGAAGATTCTACTAAACGCAGTTTGTCAACCAAACTACCTGAAAATGGATTTTATGAATTTGTTGTTGTTTCCACAGCATCACAAGCAGCAGATTATCAACTGAGCATTGTAGCCCAAACGCCTGCCCCACCCTCGCCGACACCAACTGTCACCGAAACTCCTATACCTACACCTACACCTACGGTGACAACAACGCCATCACCATCACCAACAACTACGCCGACACCGACACCGACATCGACACCCACGCAAACACCTTAGAGTACTTCGCGTTTAGTAGAGTGTGGGTGTTCTAGGGCAATTCTTAGCGAGTTTTGTATCACTTTGGCTTTTAATCCAAAATCTAAAATCCAAAATTGGTATCACTACCTGAGATGCGCGAGTTTTATAATCAAGTTGATCCGTTTGTTCGACAATATTTAATTGTTGATGAGTGAAAATTTGCCTGACACACTCTACAATTTCAGGTTAATGTTTTCAGATATCGACTCAGTAAGAGTTTTCGGGTATTATTCGTGACCAAACAAGACCAAAAACCTTCTCGTTCTTTCGCTGGAATTGCTGGCATTGTTGCCGTAGCTACCTTAATTAGTAAAATCTTTGGTTTAGTACGGCAGCAAGCGATCGCTGCGGCTTTTGGTGTTGGTGCTGCTGCCACTGCCTATAGTTATGCCTACATTATTCCTGGTTTTTTATTAATCTTACTCGGCGGTGTAAATGGACCATTACACAGTGCCATTGTTAGTGTATTAGCCAAGCGCAAGCAAGAAGAAGCAGCGCCTCTTGTGGAAACAGTGACAACCTTAGTTGCTGGAGTGCTGTTACTAGTGACGGTGGCGCAAGTTGTGTTTGCGGATACGATTGTAGATTTCGTCGGTCATGGTTTAAAAGAAACCACCAGAGCGATCGCTATTCAACAGATCCGCATCATGGCTCCAATGGCTTTATTTTCTGGTTTAATCGGTATTGGCTTTGGTACGCTCAATGCGGCCAATCAGTATTGGTTACTCTCCATTAGCCCATTACTATCCAGTATTACCGTTGTTGCAGGCATTGGAATTTTAGCTCTGCAATATGGCAAAGACATTATTCTGCCAGAATATGCTTACATCGGTGGCATGATGTTAGCTTGGGGAACTCTAGCAGGAGCGATTCTCCAATGGTTGGTGCAGTTAATTGTGCAATGGCGGTTAGGGTTAGGCACATTAAAGCTGCGGTTTGATTTTAAATCTCCTGGCGTTCAAGAAGTAATTAAAATTATGACTCCGGCAACCATTTCTTCTGGAATGATGCCAATTAATGTTGCCACAGATCTTTACTTTGCCAGTCCTATTCCCGGTGCAGCGGCTGGATTTAACTATGCCAATCTTCTAGTGCAAACTCCTTTAGGGATTATTTCTAATATTATTTTGTTGCCCCTATTACCGATGTTTGCCAAACTTGCTGCTCCAGAAAATTGGCACGATCTCAAATTACGCATTCGCCAAGGATTGCTACTAACTGCCTTTACTATGCTACCTCTAGGAGCGTTGATGGTAGCTTTATCTGTCCCCATCGTCCAAGTAGTGTATGAGCGCGGTGCTTTCAAGCAAGAGGCTACAGAGCTAGTTTCTTCGTTACTGATTGCTTATGGTATTGGGATGTTTGCTTATTTAGGGCGTGATGTTTTAGTCAGGGTATTTTATGCTTTGGGCGACGGTCAAACACCTTTTCGCATTAGTACTTTTAATATCATTTTGAATATTGTACTAGATTGGTTTTTCGTTAAACCTTTTGGCGCTCCTGGTTTGGTATTAGCAACAGTAGGCGTTAATTGTAGCTCCTTGTTAATGCTGTTATGGTTGCTCGATCGCAAACTCAATGGTTTACCTTGGCGTGAGTGGAGTCTGCCAATTATCGGTTTAACTGCTGGTAGCATAGTGTCTGGAGTGGCTAGCTATGCTGCTTTGGTAGGTTGTCGCCAGGTGTTAGGTAAAGAAAATTTACTGATTCTGCTGTTAGAGTTATCTATTGCTGGCTTAGTAGGAATTGGTGTTTTTGCTATCTTTGCCTCATGGCTGAAGATACCGGAGATAAATACTTTTATATCTCGTATGCGTCAGCGCTTTTTGAAGAAATAGGTGTTGTGATAATTGCTATTAATAGCCATAGATTAAAACCCTATGGCTATTAGCTAAATTATTTTCGAGAAGGTTGGGAAAAGTAGAAAGTACTACTTCAGTTCTCTTGGTTTATGTAAATCAATCTTTTTCATAGAATGCTTCCCTTCTGCCCAAACAGTAAAGCCATCTCTTCAAAAAAATTTCCGCAAATTCTTAGCGCATCATCTTGGGAAGTAGTTTCTATCCCAGGGTCTATATACAAGTGGCAGAATATTGACTCTTGAGAATGAGGGAAAGCTTTCAGAAACTTTATAAAGTGTTACCTGTACATAGCGAGTTACGGAATTTACAGATGACTTCTCAACAAGGAAGCAAGAACAAACAAAGTGAAACTGCCTCTAAAAAAGAAGGTACAACAGCAACAAAAACCAATGAAAACAATAACTTGGAGCTAGATTCACTTTTTGAGGCTCTGGAGGGAGATTTAACTTCTCTAGATAATGAAGCTGCTGTTAGTTTAATTGACCAGTGGTATAGTTCTTTGCACAAAGCCAAAGAACCAGAAATCAAAGAAATTGCTAATAGTCTCAAAAACCTCAAGCAACTTGTGAAAAGTGGTAAAGCCACAGGTCATGAGATTGGAGAAGTACTCATCGAAATTGGCGAACAAACTAGCGACTTGGGTTCTGAGGCTGATAAGGAACTGAAAACTCCTTTGCAGAGATTGGGTAAGCAACTCAGCAAAATCGGTGTTTCCTTGGGTAAACAAGAAGACCGCGAGCAAATTGAACAAATAGACTCGTTGTTAGAAACTCTTGAAGGAGACTTGACAGAGATTGAGCCAGAAGCAGCGCAAGGTGCAATCGATACGTGGTACACCTTACTGCACAAGTCTGAGAATGAAAATCTCCAAGAAATCGCCAATGGATTGAAAGAACTTAAGCAACTGTTGAAGCGCAAAACTGCTAAAGGTGCAGACTTTGCACAAGTGCTGACGAAACTAAGCGAACAAACCGAACAAGCTGGTGCTGAAGCAGCAAGAGGATTTAAAGGACCACTTAAAAAGCTAGGTAAATTACTGAGCAAAGCTGGTCAATCATTAGCCGAGTAATTAAGCTTAATAAAAATCTCTCGTAGTAAGGACTTTAGTCCTCAATAACAGGACTAAAGTTTTTACTACAAACTTCTTAATTATTAGAGCATAATCAAACCCAGCCTGACACCAACAGTTACAGCCTCAGTACGCGTAGAGACAGCAAGCTTTTGGAAAATAGATGAGATATGAAACTTTACAGTATGCTCAGAAATCTGCAAGTGTTTAGCGATCGCTTTATTACCTAAACCAGAACCGAGCATTTCTAATACTTCAATTTCTCTTGGTGTCAGAGTTTGTACGGCAGGAGCCACTACTTTTTCCCGCATCGGCAGTAACTCCAAAAAATCCGGATGTAGCACTACTAAACCATCTGCGATCGCTATGACAGCAGCGATAATTTCTGACTCTGTACTGTCACCAGGTAATATACCCCGAACACTAGAACGTATAGCCGTTTCTAAATTGATGCTTTCTGGTTCCTCTGCAATCACAAGAAATCCTACAGGGTATTGCTCCTCTTGAAAAAGTAGCAATTTTTCCCAGATTGATGATTGCGAATTGCTACCTAAATCTAGCAGCACTACATCAGGTTGTAATTGCCCAACTTCCCCGATCAAGGTATCCAAGTTGGATGCACTCCCGACAACATTCATCTGGGAATTGCTATTCACAACAGCTGATAAACCTGCTCGCACCACAGGAGAAGTAGCAACTACCATCACCCGGATCATGTTGCCTCCACCGCAGTTTTCCCACTCTGCAATTCAACATAAACAACAAGTTGCTGACCGCCACGCCAGAGTTGTAACGGTAATGATTCCCGATCTTGGCTTTGTTGCAGATATTTGCCCAGGTCATCGCTTTTAGTGAATAATTGACCCGATACGCCAATTAAGACATCACCAATTTTTACACCAGCCTTCGCAGCCGCACTGTCACCAAGGACAGACAACACTAATAAACCAAAGTTGCGTTGACCTATTAGCACAGGTTGCAATGTTACTCCCAGTTGCGGACGACTAGGAGCAAGCAGAAAGCGATTCACAGCTAAACTGGGGATGGCTACAGCCAAACCGTTAACAACCATTGTGTTAATCCCTACAACTCGACCGAGACAGTCGGCTAGCGGTCCCCCAGAATTGCCAGGATACAGTCGGATATCTGCCATAACTGCTCCCTGATGACGAGTATGGATAATCCCTGCGGTAACTGCTCCAGTATCAGCAAACGGATTACCCACCGCCAAGACTAACTCACCTACACGCAGTGCATCAGAATCACCAATAGTTGCAGTGTTTAAGTCAGTGGCAGTAATTTTCAGAGCAGCTAAATCTTGCTGTGGGTCGAAGTGGGTGCGCACAGCATCAAACACTCGTCCATCGGCCAATTCCACCTTTGCTTTGTTGTTAATTGCAACATGAGCGTTGGTGATAATTAACCCATCATTTTGCCAGATTACACCAGAACCAACTCCTTGAGAATTGCTTTGAACTTTGACCGTGCTGTGGCGTAACTTAGCAGCTAAAGTTGCCAATTCATCGGTGAGGTATGTAATTTTTGTAGTCATATTCCCTTCTGCCCGGTTGTTGAGCGTAGTCGAAACACAGCCTGCTTCCTTCTGCCTTAATTAGTTAACGTGAATGGGATGAACCTCTCCTACCATGTCTCCCTCTTCTGTGATGAGAGAAATCATTGGCTTTTTCCGCACGTTCTGGACGTGGGGACTGCTCAAATGGTCGTTCGCCAACTGCGATCGCTAACTCAACTAACACTCCACCCCGCACTACTTGCATGGGAACAGTTTTACCGACGCGATCGCTACTATTAAGCAGCGCCATCACATCAGCTGTATCACTCACAGTTGTGCCATCGAATGTGACCAACACATCCCCAAGCTGCACACCTGCATTGTCCGCTGGGCCAGCAGACTCGACATTGACAACAATCACACCAGTAGCAGCAGTTAAATTCAACGCTGTTTTAAGGTTATCCGGCAAGCGTACAGGTTGCATTCCCACACCTAGATAACCCCGGGCAATGTGTCCTTTTGCTATCAATTGATCGATTACACGATTGACTGTAGCCGCTGGAATAGTTAAAGCTGTACCGCGCCTTCCTGATGTGTTCATGCCTACCACATAACCAGCCGCATCTACAAGCGGACCACCTGCAAAGCCTGGGTAAAGGTTAATATCTGGGCGGATGAATTGGTCGATATTACCACCACTCATACTCCGCCAAGCACCACTGATCGCACTCACAGCACCCATAGCCGCCCGCAACTCGCCTTCGTTGCTTCTAGCTATTCCTAGTACTAAATTACCGACTTTCAGTGTTGTCGCATCGCCAATTTTCGCCACAGGGGTTTCTACATCTGGGAGTTGGAAAACAGCTATATCAGTGCTAGAGTCATGCCCCAAATGTGTAGCAGCGACAGAACGCCCATCTGATAAAGTGACGGTGATTTCGTCATAACGCTGAAGCGACTCATCGGAAGTAACAACGATACCATGACGCCAGAGAATCCCACTTGGGGAGATGCGTGTACCAGCATTCACTGCAACCACAGCACTTCCAGCTTGTTCTACGGTATCGGCTAAACTGTTAGACAATTCTAGTAACGAAGACATTCAATTTCTCCACAAATTTTCTGAGATGCTCATATCCTGCCTTGTTTTGCTGATACCTGGCATCGGAAAATTGGGGAGAATCTACCCTAGAAAAATGGCTAGTATCGCCGCACAAAAGTCAAAATAGTTTTATTATTAGCTGTTGCAACAATAAAACCCTGTCTCAAATCTTCTTTGCGTCTCTGCGCGAGACAAAAAAATCAACGCCGAAGCCAACCACATACCCAACGCCATAACCGACGCAACCATCCCCAAAAGCTATGACGGCGATTTATTCACGCCTTCAATACTTTCTACCTCTTTTGTTGGCATTCCCATTTTTGAAATGCGCGATCATGGCTCTTAAAATCTTTGCTTAGTAATAATTACAGGAATTTAGTAAGTAATATTTGCTGACTTACTTGGTTATTACTTCATTACTTAAAAGTAAATAACTGAGCATAAATGCTTAGAAAATAATCTATAGATTAAAACAGCATGGTGTGCCTAAAAGGTAGCCCTTCATCTATATATTCAGTAAACCTCCCACGCTCACACAACAATATCCCTTTTAAGAATGAGCAAAGGTTCCTACCTATTCAAAGAATATTAAAAAATTCTGTTGACTTATAAAAATCTGTATGCAACTATATTGATGTAGAAATTCTTGTTAAATTAATTATTCATAAATACTTCAATCGCAACCAACATATAACTATGTTTTAGGCGTTGCTGATTGCAAGTATTAATTAGCCTCATGCAGAGGCGCAGAGAATAAGAGTCTGAGAGATTAAATTTTTAAATTTAATACTCATATTAAGCAACGCCAGTTTTTCGGCCCTTCGTATCGAAATTGTATTGGAGTATCTTATAATTCTGCATTCTAATGCAAACATTGTGAAAACCCAAAATAGTGTCTTAGTTAGCTCGTAACTAAGACCCAATGAAAATATGCATTTTTATAAAATTTCCAGTTATGAATTTTCATACATTGTCTTGAATGCTTATTGTAACAGCAGTTTCTGTTCAATTCTGTTGAGCTTTGGAAAAATTAAGTCACCAAACAAATTATGCAAGAAATTACATGTATCAGGGTGGGATACGGTCGTGTTGCTCAAATACATGAAAGCAAAATGCAAGAGTATGGGGTTAAAACCGTTGCTATTGTTGAAACAAATGAGCAAAAAGCATTACAGGCCCAACAAAAGGGATTTATAGTATTTAATACCTGCTTAGAAGCAGCAAAACTTAACCCAGGTTTTTGGGACATTTGCGTTAGTACAGACCAACACTTTGAAATAGTAAAAGAGATTATCAAAGTTGCGCCAAAAGCAAATATTCTTGTAGAAAAGCCTATCTGTTTATTTTCAGAAATATCCGATTTTAAGAAAAAATTGTTAGATTTTCAGGGGAAAATCACAGTAAATGAGAATTATGCCTCATCCATTATTAAAGATATTGTGAAGAAAAGTGCTATTCAAGATTTGCATATTACTCCCAAAAAAATAGTTGTTGAATTTACCAAAAACCGAGAATTAGATTTCATAAAAGGTCGATTTATCGACAACGACCTAGGAGCTCTAGGCTATGAAGGTTCTCACATGGTAGCACTTGTATCTGCTCTGCTTGCAGAAGATATGCCCCATAATATTTTGGAAACTGAATTTAATGATTTTGTTTTTCAAGATTCTCAGCAGTATCTAGATAATCAAGGCAGTGCTTACATTCGCTATAAATCATCTTCAGGAGTAGAAATAGAATTATATACTTCCATGATGGGTAAAATCAAATATAACTATCCTCTATTTTTTACTGATGACATTCCTCATCAAGATCAAGAATCTAAATATAGAATGCTTGCTTTACATGGAAGTGATTGTCACAACGATCAATATTGCGTTGTAGGTTTTTTAGAGCCTATTAATTATTTCAATCGTTGTCAGGGAGCAGTTTATGTTAGTAAAAATGGCAAGATAGAAAAAATTATTGCTCCTATTTGTGATGACACAATGATGCTACATTTTCAGAAAACTCTGAGCTATTTTCAAGGTAAAGCAGAAAATCCTTACTCAGCCGAAATGGGAATAAAAATTGTGCAAATCTTACATTCTTTAACTACTAATATGCGTAATTCTAAGTATCTTGTAGCAAGTTAAGGCTATATAAAGGCATGACAAATAGTTATTTTTAGTATGAAATCAAAGGTCTAAAAAGCCTCCTTAAACTCCTCACAATTTTTACTTAGATGCTTCTTTCTGTACATATTTACCTGACAAAGTTTATAAACATTTTCTAAAACTTTAGTAGCTCAGACTTCATGCCACAAGTAAAGCATTTTGATGTAATTATTATTGGTACAGGTGCAGGTGGCGGGACACTTGCTTACGCTTTATCTCTTCTGGGTAAGGATATATTACTGATAGAACGAGGTGGATACTTGCCACGAGAAAAAGATAATTGGGATACCCGTGCAGTTTTCATTGATAAGAAATATAGATCTCAAGAAACCTGGTACGACGAGAAAGGTCAGGCTCATAGTTCACCTACTAACTACTGTGTTGGTGGCAACACTAAGTTTTACGGTTCAGCCTTAATGCGCTTTCGTGCCGAAGATTTTGGTAAACTCGTACATCACGATGGTATTTCCCTAGCTTGGCCACTCAGCTATGAAGACTTTGAGCCTTATTATACGCAAGCTGAGTATCTTTATCACGTACATGGACTGCGTGGTGTTGACCCTACAGAACCACCTGCGAGTTCGCCTTATCCATATCCGATGGTAAGCCATGAACCTCGGATACAAAAACTTTTTGATGATTTCTGTCAGCTTGGCTATCAACCATTTCCTTTACCATTGGGAATCATGCTAAACGAAGCAGATTTACAAACTAGCTCTTGCATTCGCTGCAATACTTGTGGTGGATTTCCTTGCTTATTAGCAGCTAAAGCTGATGCTCATACTGTTTGCGTGCAACCAGCATTACAAAATGCTAATGTGACGCTGATTACTGATGCATTTGTACAGCGCTTAGAAACCAATGCTTCTGGTCGTGAAGTGACCAAAATCCATGTAGAACGCAACGGTATTTTAGAGGAGTATTCAGCTGCCATTGTAGTAGTTGCCTGTGGTGCTATTAACTCAGCGGCATTATTATTACGCTCGGCAAACGAGAAACATCCTCATGGTTTAGCTAATGGTTCGGGTGTTGTAGGTCGTCACTATATGCGCCACACTAATTCTTCCTTTATCGCAATTTCTCGTGAACCTAATCCTACAGTATTTCAAAAAACTTTTGGATTAAACGACTTTTACTTTGGCACTGATGATTGGAAATACCCTATGGGTAATATTCAATTACTTGGCAAATCTACTCCAGAGCTACTAGAAGCTGAATTACTGCCTTCAATGCTAGGAATTACAGAAGATACTATTGCTAAAAATGGGATTGATTTCTGCTTGGTAACAGAAGATTTACCAGAACCAGACAATCGGGTGACTTTAAATAGTAAAGGAGAGATTACTCTGAGATATGCTGTTAATAACTTAACAGCACATAAACAGTTAATTAACAAATTTGAAGGTATGTTAAGCCAAATTGGATGTGAAGATTATCTCATACCTTCTTCATTATATGTTGGTAAAAAAGTTTCTCTAGCAGGTATCAACCATCAATGCGGTACAATCCGCTTTGGCAATGATTCCCAGACTTCAGCACTTGATATTAACTGCAAAGCCCATGAACTAGATAATCTTTATGTAGTTGATGCTAGTTTCTTCGTTTCTAGCGCAGCAGTTAATCCAGCATTAACTATTATTGCTAATGCCTTACGTGTTGCCGACCATTTAAAAGATCGCTTGCAATAAGCAGCAAAATACTTAGATTATTGCTTCTACCAGTGATATAAATATGGTTTTTCAAGAAGATAAATCAACATTACCCTCTGTCAATCTGGCATCTTTAGAGATGCTAAATTTAATTACTAGTTATCGAGTAACCCAAACAATTCATGTTGCTGCCAAGTTAGGAATAGCGGATTTACTCAAAAATGCAGCAAAGAGCAGTCAAGAATTAGCAAATGAAACTGCTACTAATGCTTCTGCTCTCTACCGAATTCTCCGTGCCCTTGCCAGTATAGGAATTTTTCAAGAAGTTGAGCATGATTTATTTGAATTAACACCTTTAGGGCAATCGCTACGTAGCGATGTTCCTGGTTCGATGCGTGCTTGGGCAATGATGGTAGGTGGAGAACACCATTGGCAGCCTTGGGGAGAGTTACTTCACAGTGTACAAACAGGTAAACCTGCTTTTGATCATGTTTTTGGGATGGGGCCGTTTGAGTATTATAACCAAAAGCCAGAAGCCGGCCAGACTTTTCAGTTAGCTTTAAGTGGTCTTACCCAAATTGTTAATTCTCAAATTGTTACTAACTACGATTTTTCATCAATTCGGAAAATTGTTGATATTGGTGGTGGACAGGGCAGTTTACTAAGTGGGATACTTGAGACAAATCCAGGAATTCAGGGTGTACTTTTTGATCAACCTTCAGTGATTGAAAAAGCTACTCCACTCTTTAAAAATAAAACTGTTTACAAAAGGTGTGAACTTGTTGCAGGTGATTTCTTTGATTCTGTACCGACAGGAGGAGATGCATACATCCTTAAGCATATTATTCATGATTGGGATGACGAAGGTTCAGTTAAAATCCTCAGAAATTGCCATAAAGCTATGTCTGAAGATGGTAAGTTGTTAGTTGTTGAGATGGTAATTCCTGATGGTAATACACCTTTCTATGGCAAATTTCTTGATATTGAAATGCTAGTGGGATATTCGGGCAAGGAACGTACTGCTAATGAATATCAAAAGTTATTTGCTAAAGCGGGTTTTCAGCTAACGCATATTTTTAGAACAGAGGCTTTAGTAAGCGTGATTGAAGGTGTTCGTGTTTAATAGTTAATTTATTAAATTTCTCAAACAAAATGATCCAAAAAATTGCTCAACCTCTCTTATTTAGCTCTATGAGCAGACCTAAAACAGACGGTAAGCCAGTTTGGGATGTGATTATTGGTTTACACACATATCCAACTGTCCTGGCGGCCCATGAGCTAAAACTGTTCTCACTCTTGGCAGGTAAGGAGCTTACTCTAGAAAATATTTGCGAAAGCCTCAACCTTACCAATCGGTCTGCTAGTGCAGTTTTATCTATATGTACATCTTTGGGATTGATTGAATTTAAAAATAACTACTATAGTCTTACCACTGTAGCTCGTGAGTACTTACTGGAAACTAGCCCAACTTCTTTTTGTGGCTATTTTGATCTAATGATTGCTAATGCAGCTTCATTCTCTTATGAGGGCATTAAAAAAGCTATTTTGTCGGATAAAACACAAGTTTACAATGGTGAGGATATTTTTGAGGTTCACGAACAAAAAGATGAAATAGCAAGGAGTTTTACACGAGCAATGCACTCTGCCAGCATTTCTGCTGCTTTAGCATGGCCTGAAACTATCAACCTGAGTGGCTATAGACAGATGCTAGATATTGCTGGTGGTTCTGGTGCTCATTCTATTGGTGCAACCTCAAAGTATCCAGATCTCAAAGCTACTGTTTTAGACTTAGCACCTATATGTGAAGTGGCGCAAGAGTTTGTGATGCAACAGGGGTTACAAAGTCGAATCGGTACCCAGGTTGGCAATATGTGGAAAGACTCTTTCCCTGAAGCTGATTTACATTTTTATTCTCTGATTTACCATGATTGGACGCCCGATCAATGCCGCTTCTTGACAAAAAAAAGCTTTGATAGTTTGAAGCCTGGTGGACGCTTGATTATTCATGAATGGCTATTTAATGATGAGCGGACACAACCACTTTCTACAGCAGCATATAACCTAATCATGCTCCTTTGGTGTGCCGGAGGACAGCAATATTCTGGGTTGGAACTATCTACTATGCTGGCAGAGGCTGGTTTTGTTGATATTCAAGTTCTACCAACTTTTGGCTATTGGAGCATTGTGACTGGTCAAAAACCTAAATAAATTCTTGAAGCTGATAGTATGGTCGGTGCTACTGCAATTTTCTTAGCCGTTGATCTAATTATTGCTGCATTTGCTGAGTTTTTGTTAGGAGTCGTGGAATAGACTGTATATAAAGGGTTGCACAATACATTGGTAGTGTAGTTGATCCCACCAACACGCACATACTCCAGCACAACTGAAGTTATTGTGGAAGCGATCGCACGCATCTGTTCTCTCTGCTTTAGTAATAGGTTTATGATCTACTAAATCAACGTCTCGCATCAATAGGTAGATAAATTGTGTGCATCTATAAAGTTTCAAAACAGTGAATGTCCCAGATTTTTAAGTTTCCATTTCATGTATGCCTCAATTGAAGGGAAATATTGAATGATGCCATCTAATCCTTCCGGTCTCCCCTGGAGATAAGCCTCTAAATAAATAGAATCCTGCATTTTGGGCAAAAACCCAGCATCGCGATCTCGACAACCTTGTTGATAACGAATTTCTCTTAAATGATTAAGCATATAAATAAATCCATCCGTTAAATATATATCAAGCTTCTACTTCTACTCTATGCATTCCGCATGATAGTAGCAAATACTCATTTTTTTCAAACTGATAAATACAAGTTATTGGTATTCTAAAATTTAACTGATGAAAAATTTTACGCTCTTAACCAAGCAGAGCGCTCATTAACTTTTAGCAAAACCTAAATAGCGATCGCCTCATCTTATTAACAAATGTAAAGACGTAGTATGCTACATTTTGGTCTCTAGAATAAGTCCAAAGTTATGAGAAAAAACTTCATAGGATTACTACTTGGCGGAGTTGTTGTCAGCTTAGGACTGTCGCCATTGTTAGTTCAAGCACAACAGCAAATTTCTGATGCCCAAGTTGCGGCGATGGTAGAGGCGCTGCGACAAGCTGCACCGCAAACAGGCTCTCAAAACGATGGATTTTATAGCCAATGGCAAGTAAAACCAGAAACCCTCAAAGGGTGGTCAAAATATTGTCTCAAAAAAGAACTTACACCGACACAGTTTGAAAACAGCCCCGTGACAGCACGCTATGTTGTGTCTTGTATCACGCGCCGTGAGTTAAACCAGCAGTTTCTAGCTACCAAAAATAATGAAACTGCGGCTGTGCGCGGCGTAGCTTGTTGGTGGATGACTGGAAGTTATAAAGGCTGTGATAGCGGCTTCACTGCTACCTATGTCCAAAAAGTTCTCAACTTGTACCAGCAGCAGCGTTCAAAACCAGCGGCTAGTTTATCACCGCGATCGTAAGCTTTTCTAAAATTAGAGCAGTCTGGAGCGCACATACTGAACTGGCGTTTCAGAGGCCTACGATTATACCAAGAGCGATCGGCATCAATATATTTAATTGCCGATCGCACATCCAATGTGAACTTTTTGAACAATTATTTCCTAGCAATTACCCAAACTGCGTGAATAATTCCGGGAAGATAACCGAAAAAGGTCAAGATGATATTAATCCAAAAATCTTTGCCTATACCTACTTGCAAAAATACACCTAAAGGCGGTAGAAAAATGGCAGCTAAAAGACGAATTAAATCCATGTAAACCTCCTGTTAATCTTAATAGTGAGCAGACTTTTAATGAATTAATTTAAAACTGCTCAGATATCTTTGAACATCTCAAAGATAACATTAGCTCATTTGCTCAGTGCTGCTCGTGGTTCCAGGCAAATTTAGTCACTAACCGCCACTGATTTTGGCTTTATAACCAAGCTTAGTCAAAATCTCGACAATTTTTTGCTTATGATCGCCTTGAATTTCAATTTCATTTTCTTTAACTGTGCCACCCGTACCGCATTGGGTTTTTAGCTGTTTGACTAAATCGTCTAAGGTTTCGGGTTTAGACTGAAAACCACTAATTACAGTGACAGTTTTACCTTTACGTCCTTTGCGGGTAGCTTGCACTTTGAGATTTTGCTGTTGCGGTGGTAATTCGAGATTGGGTCTTTCCAAAGCAGGCGAGTTATCGTTGCCAAATTCGCGATAGATAAAACGTTTGTCGGAAGAATTGGAAGAAGACATAAACTTTAATTAAGAGTCTAGGGTCAAGGGTTAAGGCTAAAGTGTCAACTTGGATAGGGATTCTAGAGTAAATGCCTAGGTTTTGCGATCGCACTTCGTATCCTATACGGCTCAGACTTTTCTATAATTAAGTTCGTCCCGTCATAGAAATCAGTCCGTGACTACCACACCCATCTCTCCAAGTTCCCAATCTACTGCTCAAGTTCCCGATACACAAGGACGCTTTGGACGCTTTGGCGGTAAGTACGTCCCGGAAACATTGATGCCTGCGCTTGCTGAACTAGAAACAGCTTATCAGCAATATCGCAATGAGCCTGAATTTCTAACAGAACTCCAACAACTGCTACGAGACTATGTAGGACGTGCTACGCCTTTGTATTTTGCGGAACGTCTGACTGCTCACTATGCTCGCCCAGATGGTACTGGCCCGCAAATTTATTTAAAACGAGAAGATTTAAACCACACTGGCGCTCACAAAATTAATAATGCCCTTGGTCAAGTGTTGTTGGCAAAGCGCATGGGTAAGCAGCGGATTATTGCAGAAACTGGTGCTGGACAACATGGAGTAGCCACGGCTACTGTCTGCGCTCGTTTTGGGCTGGAGTGCATAATTTATATGGGCGTTCATGATATGGAACGCCAAGCTTTGAATGTGTTCCGGATGAAATTAATGGGAGCCGAAGTGCGTCCTGTGGCTGCGGGAACCGGAACTCTCAAGGATGCCACTTCTGAGGCTATCCGGGATTGGGTGACAAATGTAGAAACAACTCACTACATCCTGGGTTCGGTAGCGGGTCCCCATCCTTACCCAATGATGGTACGTGATTTCCATGCCGTGATTGGGCAAGAAACTCGCGCCCAAGCCCAAGAAAAATGGGGCGGTTTGCCAGATATTCTCATGGCTTGTGTGGGTGGTGGTTCCAATGCAATGGGGCTATTCTATGAGTTTATCAATGAGCCGTCTGTACGGTTAATTGGAATTGAGGCGG
Organism: Nostoc sp. T09; assembly: GCF_002154695.1. GTDB lineage: Bacteria > Cyanobacteriota > Cyanobacteriia > Cyanobacteriales > Nostocaceae > Aulosira. The sequence goes on along the minus strand of NZ_MTAV01000078.1, from coordinate 32,613 downwards.
CGGGAGAAGGCGTCAATACTAATAAACACGCAGCAACCTTGACAAAAGGACAGGTTGGTGTTTTGCACGGAGCGATGAGTTATCTGCTGCAAGATGAAGATGGGCAAGTAATTGAAGCCCACTCAATTAGTGCGGGGTTAGATTATCCCGGTGTAGGCCCGGAACACAGCTATTTGAAAGATGCTGCTCGCGCTGAGTATTACAGTGTGACAGATGCCGATGCTTTGGCAGCATTTAAACGATTGTCCCAGTTAGAAGGAATTATCCCAGCACTGGAAACATCTCATGCGATCGCCTACTTAGAAACCCTTTGCCCCCAACTTACTGGTAGCCCCCGCATTGTGATTAACTGCTCCGGACGTGGTGATAAGGATGTACAAACTGTAGCTAAGTTTTTAAATCCTGCCTAGTTGGTTGAACTGGGAATTGGAGATTGGGGATTGGTCATTTTCTCCTTCCAGTTCCCAAAACCGTCCTAAATGCTTGCGATCGCCAATCCAATTGATAACTTATCGCAAGTGCTACTTATTTATACTTACGGGTTTCAAAAATAATTTGTATCCGTCTTAGCAGTCTCAACTAAAGCTAGATGGAATTACTGAGACTTTTGCAGAGAAAATTTATATTTGATGAACTATGAGGACAGATAATACATCTATCTCATGGATTCATGATGGAATTCAGCACGATCAAAAATAGTATTGCCTCTTGGCGGATATAGGCTTTAACAAAGTTAGAAAGGGAATAAGAGAGGCTGCGTTCAAATGAGAGTTCTAACTCACCCTTAAATGAAAAAACTACACCTGTGAGAGGAAGACAAAAGGGATAAGGGAAATTACCAATAACTTTTAATTAAAATCCTGAAGGGGTGACAAAGCGGCTGAAACCAAGAAAATAGAGAAGTGTGACCGTTTTGGGGTAAAAAAAGATAGGTCAGGTATTCTCAACAAGACCTATCAAATGATAATGTTACCTAAATTCTACCAAAACTGCTTTCAAAATCTACTAACACCCGCGCAGTACAAGATGCTAGAAATCTTGCTGATGCTATTGCAATTTCATAAAACAGTGACGATTGAGAAACTAGCAACAGTATTTCCACAACCGATAAGATTTGAAAGCCGGCGGCGGAGTATACAAAGATTTTTACTGCTACCGCAGTTGTCGATTCCATATCTGTGGTTTCCCCTGCTCAAACGATGGGTAAAAAATAGTCTTAAAGTAGGAGATAAACGGCTAATATTTGCGATTGATAGAACCCAATGGCGTTCACAAAATGTATTTGTTATTAGTTTAATTGAACAAAAAAGAGCAATACCTGTGTACTGGCTATTGTTACCTAAAAAAGGATGTAGCAATTTGGCAGAACAGAAAAAATTAATTCGGCCACTATTGCAGTTATTTAAGGGATATCAAATGCTGGTACTGGGAGATAGAGAATTCCACAGTATAAAACTAGCAAATTGGTTACATAGCAAGGGCATTGACTTTGTATTACGTCAGAAACAAGGCACCTATATTCGGCAAGAAAACCAATCACACCAACGCTTACAATCTTTGGGGTTAAATCCTGGTATCTCCTTCTTCTTGACGGGCATTCAAGCGACTAAACAAAAAGGCTTTGATAAGTTTAATCTTGCTGGATATTACAAACGTAAGTATCGTGGAGTTGTTGAGCCTGCTGGCTGGTTTTTATTAACTAACCTTGATAGTCTCAAAGATGCCATTAAAGCATTTAAGTTACGGAGTGGTATTGAAGCAATGTTCCGTGATTGTAAGACTGGGGGGTATAATCTCGAATCTACTTATGCTGATGGTCAACGTTTGATAGCACTGATTTTATTAATTGCTATTGCTTATACTTGTGCTGTTTTAGTTGGTCGTAATTCTCGCTCCTCTGGGCTACAAAAATATGTTGGCCGTCTCAAGGATTTACAACGATTGCACCGCCGACATAGTGCTTTCTGGATTGGTTTGTATGGTCAGTTATGGGTAGGAGCAATGGAATTTTGGGCTGATTTAGCTCATGAATTGATGCGTTTGAAGCCCAGCAAACTGCCCTATTTTCAGCAAGGTCTACGGGCTATGACTCTTGTCCAGTCTGCTTTATAACTTCTTTGTCACCCCTTCAGATTAAAATCATCAATAAATTAAGTTTTTAGGGAAATACTTAGTAACATCACTGGCATACATAAATGTGTATGCCAATTTTTTTAATTAAAAATGTAGTGCCCGTGACATTTGTCTAGGGGATACTACATTATCTTTTTGAAATATTCAAAGAATTTTCATATTAGGAGGATAAGCAAACGTATCTTGAGATCAATTGAATCTGTCCTAGCATTTAATCTTGGAGGTGATTACTTATATTTACTGTAAAGTATTTGCAAAAGTTTTTTAAGTTCATCAATCTTTAATAGTATCCTAGTATTTCTTCTTAGAAGAATACGGTAGAGTAAAAGTCTTATAACTCTATACTTAAGTAATTTCCATGTTCCGACAAACTGCTTTTGGCATAGCTTTAAGTACGCTTGTCCTTGCCAGTGGGTTAACAACTGTTCCTGTGCCAGGTCACAGTTCTACAAACAAACCTACTCATAATAAACCGTTATCGATTCCCTCAAATCAGGTTGCAGCATCAACTACTGCTTTTAACACTACTGCTCTAGAAAAATCAGTTTTTGACAAAATTAATCGATATCGTGTTTCTAAAGGTTTGTCAAAGTTGAGCATCAATGCAACTATCACTCGGCAGGCAAGAATTCATAGTCAAAACATGGCTAATGGTAAAGTTCCATTTAGCCATCAGGGATTTAAACAGCGAGTAACTGCTCTCCCAATTATCTACAACAGTGCTGGAGAAAATGTTGCTTTTAACCAAGGATATAGCGATCCCGCATCAGAAGCTGTTACTGGTTGGCTTAATAGTCCCGGTCATTTAAAAAACATCAAAGGAAAGTATAACCTCACAGGAATTGGTGTCGCTGCCAATAAACAAGGTGAAGTCTACCTCACGCAAATTTTCTTGCAAACAAACTAGATTTTTAGCGGTTATTCTTTGGATGCAATATGCGGTAGAGTTACAAAAATTTTGTGCCTTGACAAAAAATCTGTACTCCCCGCAATTAAAAATGGCTAGAATTTCTGATTTTTTTGCACAATAATAATGTAGTGTCTAATAGAAACTTCTTCTGTTGGATACTGCATTTATTCTTGAGTGATTCATGACATTACAAGATTTTCAGGTAAGCGATCGCGACCTTAGTGACGTTGCCCTATCCCAGTATTTAAAATCAGAGGCGATCGCGGTTGATACAGAAACAATGGGATTGTTACCGCAGCGCGATCGCCTTTGTCTCGTGCAACTGTGCAACCAAGAGGGTGAAGTAACTGCAATCCGCATCGCCAAAGGCCAAACCGAAGCACCAAACTTAAAAAAACTTTTGGAAGCTGTAAATGTCTTGAAAGTATTTCACTTTGCGCGTTTTGACATTGCTACCTTGCGCTACAACCTAGGAATTACCGTTCAGCCTATTTTTTGTACCAAGATAGCTAGTAAATTAGCTCGTACTTATACAAATCGTCACGGATTGAAGGATGTCGTGCAAGAGTTGGAAAAAGTAGAGCTGGATAAAAGTGCTCAAAGTTCTGATTGGGGTAACGCCGATAATTTATCAGTGGAACAGCTAAGTTACGCTGCTAACGATGTTCGCTATTTACTCAGCGTGCAACAGAAGCTGATTGCCATGCTAAAAAGAGAAGAACGTTGGCAAATTGCTCAAGAATGTTTTCAAGTTCTGCCAACAATTGTATCTTTAGACTTATTGCAATTTAAGGATTTATTTGAACACTAATTATTTGTGCTCAAACAGGAGTCATTAGTCATTAATTGTAACCTCAAGATTAATGACTAATGACTCCTGACTAATGACTCCTGAAAAAGTTTAATTTATACTTGTTTTTTCTGAGTTTCTGTGTGTTCTTGCATCCGAGAGACAACATTATAGTCACCAGGACCAGGAGGAGTGAGTGCTTCCACAATCCCTTCTGTTGGTCCACCAATAGCCTTCCATGCAGCAAGACCACCTTTTAGCTGAGATACATGCTCAAACCCAGCAGAACGAAGAGATTGTACAGCTTGGCTAGTTTCATCTTCATTGGCACCGTAAATATAAATATCACGGCTTTTAGCCAAAGATGATGTTGCTCGATTTACCAGGTCCTCTGTGGGCATTGACATTGCACCCATAATGTGACCTTCATTATAGGTATCGCGATCGCGCACATCAAGTATTGTGAAAGCTGGTTCACCCCACTCTAAACGAGCTTTAAGTACATGAACATCAGATTGGGGTTCTATGGGTGGCTGTTGTGGAATGATATTATCTACTAGATTGTTAGACATAATTATCTCTTGCTGATTACATTAACAGCAATTTATCGAAAAATATAGCGTTATTTGCTCTTTCCCTGGTATGAAGATTATTAACCTCTCTCTTAGGATAGACTAGTTCATTTATTATTGAAAATCCACTTAGAACAAGTCCAAAAATTTTGAATTCCTGGCAATATCAGCTTTAACGCTGTGTTTTTTGGGGAAACGAATACGTCGAACTGCCTTCTGGCGTTAGCTCAGCACTGAACAAATTGGCAATTTTCTGCTATGTAAAGCCTGAGCTTATACTAATTTTTGCTGACAGCAAGTTTTGTGAGGTGACGTGTTTATCCTGTAATCATGCTTGAACCTGACACCACAGTATTTGGCGATTTATCAGCTTATTTGGAAAATTGTAGTCTTAAATACTGTCTATTTCTACCTATTATTATTTAAACTTAGAATTACTAAGATAAATTTTCAAATACACAAATAGGAGATAAATACAACAGTTAAATAAAAGTAAAATTTATTACAATTTTAATAAGTATATTGACTTTGTAATTTTGGTTGTAACTTTGAGAAATAGAGAAATCAGATTATTAAACTAACTCTTTGTTTTTGAGAAAATTTTAATTGATGAATAATTATAAATTACTAGGTAACTATAGAAGAGTGTCATATTCAATACTCAAATTTAAAACACATATCCAAGGATAATCGTGATAGTAATATAAAATTACCAAATCCATAAAAAAATCTATAGATTTAGGAAAAACTATAACAGTCAAAGCTTCCAGAAATTTATTCAGAAATTAAGTATAGCTAAGTCATACAGTAGTTATGCTTGGTGAGCAGCAGCGACTTTAAAATAATCATGAGGTTGATATATCAGCAGCCGAAGTAAAGGAGATACTCTCCCCAAAGATAAAGGTCTGAAAGCATACACAGAAGCTCTCAAGGCGCATAGCGAATTGCCACATAAACAATAGGCTAGAGATTTATGGTGATGGTTCCTGCTACTAATCCCAAAATTCTTGTTGTAGATGACGACTATGGCGTCCGCAATCTTATATATCGTTTTTTAAGCCGAAAATATCACATAGAGTCTGCGGCCGACGGGAAGACAGCGCTGAATTTATTCGAGCAATTTAATCCAGAGTTAGTAATTTTGGATTGGAATTTGCCAGATACTACTGGCTATAACCTCTGCCAAGAAATGCAACGTCGTACCAATGTGTTAGTGATGATCCTGACTAGCCGAACTGACGAAGCCGATAAAATCAAGATTCTGGGCGCAGGTGCTGATGATTTTATGAGCAAACCCTTTAGCCTAGCGGAAGTAGAACTGAGAATCCAAGCTTTATTGCGGCGTGTCCGCACGATCAACCCCTCAACTACACAACGTCTCGTCTTTCATCAGCTAGCAATTAACCCAGAAGGAAGAGAAGTGACACTTAACGATAAACCTCTATCACTAACCGCCCTAGAATTTAATATTTTACATTTTCTGGCCAGCCATCCGGGTCAAGCTTGGAGCCGCCCCCAGCTCATCCAAAAAATTTGGGGTTGTGACTATGTGGGAGATGGACGAGTAGTTGATGTGCATATTGGTCAGCTACGCAAAAAGATGGAACTAGATACCAATGTGCCAGAGTATATTAAAACTGTTCGGGGCTATGGTTATAAGTTTGAACCACCAGAAAACGGCACAGTTAAAAGCAATTCACAATGAAAATGTTAGAAGTTTTTCAATGCCCAGCTCGTTACACCAGTGATAATCAGGCCAATTTAGCTACTAGTAAGTATTCTTTCCTTCACAAAACAACATATTTAGGTAAAATTAGGTAAAGCAATTTTTGCACCTAATAACCCAAGGCATCAGCAAACCCATGCAGCTGAAATTCAGTGCATCTCGTCTTCCCATCGCTCCTCTACTGCTAATCGCCCCCTTTTTCTTGTGGGGTACCGCAATGGTGGCAATGAAAGGAGTGATACCCCACACCACACCATTATTTATGGCAGGAGTTCGGTTGCTACCAGCTGGGGTGTTAATTCTCATAGCAGCAGCATTGATGGATAGACCCCAACCCAAGGGATGGGGTGCATGGCTATGGATTGCCTTATTTGCGCTTGTAGATGGAACTCTTTTTCAAGGCTTCTTAGCAGAAGGATTAGTGAGAACTAGTGCCGGGCTAGGATCTGTGATGATTGATTCTCAACCCTTGGCTGTGGCCTTGCTATCGTTGTGGCTATTTCAGGAACGTATCGGTGTTTGGGGATGGCTGGGACTAGGATTAGGGGTTTCTGGGATCAGTTTAATTGGCTTACCTGATGAGTGGATTTTTCAGGCTCTCGGTTCAGGTGTAAATATCACCCTTGGTAACTGGCAACAGTTATTTGCCAGTGGTGAGTGGTTAATGCTGTTAGCAGCGCTGTCAATGGCAGTGGGAACAGTGTTGATTCGGTTTGTTTGTCGACATGCCGATCCGGTAGCTGCTACGGGATGGCACATGATTATCGGTGGATTGCCATTATGGGGAATGTCGTCAGTTGTAGAATCCCAGCAATGGCAGAATCTTGTACCATCTGATTGGGTGGCTTTAGGTTATGCCACAATATTTGGCAGTGCGATCGCCTATGGATTATTTTTCTACTTTGCTTCTAGTGGCAATCTCACCAGTCTCAGTTCTCTCACCTTCCTGACGCCAGTTTTTGCTCTGCTATTCGGTAATCTCTTCCTCTCAGAAGTTCTGAGTCCCTTGCAATGGATTGGAGTTTGCCTAACTTTAATTAGTATCTATCTCATCAATCAGCGCGATAACTTGGCAGCAAACAAAACGGTTACTGCGGGTGATACAGCTACAAATCAGCAACCTATTTTAGAACCATCTAGTGCGAAGAAAGTCAATTCTGTAACTTTATCTGTAAGAGAATCTGAACCAGAAATTTTACCCTAAATTTAATAAACCTTGTGGAAAATCAACTACTAATCTTCTGGTAAACAGCCAAGGTATACCCAGGAGTAATTCTGCAATTTCATCTCCTACAATTACAGGAATATTAAATTCTTGAGTATCTAAACTAACTGTACCAGTGTAAATCGTAAACTGGGCTTTTCTCAGAGCGGTCAGACGAGTTTCTTCACTATCCACTAGTTCCCATCCCAAGGCAAGAGCATCTTGGGTATTAATTGCTAACCAGTCACTAAAACCTGTATCGAGCAGTGTATCAACTGTGATAATTAGCCCGTCGGATGCTACGAGGTCAATTTCAAAAATCAACTTGCCTTGATTGCTAAACTTTCCTAGAATCAAGTTATTTTACGATGCTCTTGTGCCAATTAATTTGAAGGTACAAATTAGTCTATAAGGATGTTGTTGTCTCGCTTGCTGTTGGGCTAAAGCTTTAATGGCATTGAGAAAATAATCACCGCTATTGGGTTCAATGGCAACATACCAGCCGGAATAATTATTGATTAATTCAGAACTCAAAAGATCGTATATTTGACGCGCACTTTTGATATATCCTGGGTTAGCTAATTTTGGCGATAATTGATTTGTATATTGCCTAATTCCTGTCCAAGGGCGAGCTGATAGGGAATTTTCCTTGGGCTGCTGTTCATTTTTTACAGCAGAATATTCCTCTTGAACTGATGGTCTTTTGTTCTCTATTGGTAGATCTTCACTTTGAACATTGTTCATTGTTGTTTCTGAGGACAAAATTGGGATTGTTGATATTTTAGCCCCTTGCACCTGTGACATAAGCAGCTGTTAGAGGATGTTGAGGTGATTCAAAGATTTGGGCTACTGTTCCCGATTCAATTAGTTGACCTATTCCATCCTGTACCCAAAACAGGGCTACTTGATCGGCAATTCGCTTGGCTTGTGCGAGGTTATGAGTGACAATTAGCAAGGTATAACGCCCCCGCAGGCTGGTAATTAAATCTTCAACCACACCACTAGAAATCGGGTCGAGAGCACTACAAGGTTCATCCAATAGTAAAACTTCTGGTTGCAAACCTAAAGCTCTGGCTATGCATAAGCGTTGCTGTTGTCCGCCGGAAAGTGCTAAAGCCGAAGTATGCAATCGGTCTTTGACTTCATCCCACAATCCCACATCGGTGAGGGTTGTCTCTACGATCGCATCAATTTTTTCGCGGTTTTTGATCCCATGTTCTCGCAAAGGTAATTCCAGATTCTTCCAGATAGATAAAGGAAAAGGATTCGGTTTTTGGAAGATCATGCCAACTTTACGCCGCAGCGCGATCGCATCTATCTTGGTATTGAGCACATCTAAAGTACCAATCTGAATTCGTCCTTTGACTCGACACTGGGGAATCAAATCAGTCAAGCGATTGAGACAACTGAGAAAACTGGTTTTCCCACAACCGGAAGGACCAACTAAAGCAGCGATTTCACCTGCATTGATGCCAAGATTAACATTAGCAAAGGCTGTTTTTTGCCCATATTGCAACGTCAAGTTTTCTGTTTGAATCAATGGTTGAGTAGTTCCAGTAGGGTTGCGATCGGATTCTGGCAGTTTCATCAGTTAATAATTCTCCTGTGCAACCAATTTTCGGCAATCCAAGCTGCTGTGCCATTAATTAACAGCAGCAATAAAAGTAAAACCAATGCTGAGGCGTAAGCATTACCATCGCCACCAGACACATTCATCGATAAATCAAAAATATGAATCGAAAGCGCACGTCCAGAATCTAATAATGATTCTGGCATTCTATCTACATAGCCACTAGTAAAAATTAAAGCAGCAGTTTCTGCGATCGCTCTGCCAATCCCCAGCACTAATCCCACCACTAAACCAGGTACAGCGGCGGGTAACAATAATTTAAATAGCGTAGTTGTACGGGAAAAACCAAGAGATGCGGCTCCTAATCTATACTCCTGGGGAACAGCCCGAAATCCTTCTTCTGTCGAGCGAATCAAGATTGGCAACACCATACACGCCAAGGTTAGCCCTCCCGACAGGATGGAAAATCCCAATCCGAGAATTTTGCAAAAGAAGACGTTACCAAATAACCCAAAGACTATTGAAGGGACACCAGCTAAAACATCTAAACTGCGACGCACCAATCCTCCAAAGATACTATCAATTGGAGTGAATTCTGCCAGCAATACGGCTGTACCCACACCAATAGGAATGGAAACTGCCATACACACCATCATAATCATCAGAGTGGAAACCAAAATCGGTGCAATTCCTCCTTCTCTGCCAGCGTTCACAGGTTCCGTGGTGATAAACTGCCAAGATAAGTGGCCGATGCCATGCCAGAAAATATCGTTGAGTATCCACAGGAATATGGCAGTTACCAGCACAGCAGTCATCCAAACAATCATTGTTGGTAGCCAATCTTGAGGAATGCTCAGAGTTTTGATTTTAGCTTTGAGATTTGGCATTGAAAAAATCATGGGTCATTATTTTTCACGCTTTTAATGCTTTAGTTGCTAACCAAACCTCCCAATCAAGTTTCAAGGTTGCTACCTGCCAGTTTCTCAATCACTTCCTTTCTCAATTCAGGATCATCTATCTCAGCCAGAACCTGCGCTAATTTATTAGCAAGCTCCTTGGCTTTTTTAATCCTGTTACGGCGTTTTTCGTACTCTAAATTATCAAGATTTCGCTGAATGGTTTGTGGATGAGGAACGGTGAAAGCAATTTGCTGATAATTAGCAAGTATTTCCTCAATTTCTCGAAATAAAATTGCAGCTATCTGTCCTATACCTGTCAAGATACACCAACCACGCGCGCGTGTCATAGCGGTAAAAGCTTGATTTCGTTGTTGAACAACTAGATTAGAGTTGGCTCCAACTTCCTCAAAGCCAATCACATAAATTACAGAAGCCTCATTTCCCTTTGCTCTAAAAATGCCAGTTAAGGTAACATGATTTGATTTCCGAAACACTGACCCGTCCGTATCAAGTCCTACTCTGGCAGAGTCAATTTTTAGTTTTGTTAGCTGTGTTTGCAATCTGTTAAAATCTTGAGCCATCCGCCGTGGGTCAAGAGTAATAACAACGATTTCATCTGGCTTTAATTCATCTTCGTATATATTTTTATAAATTTGTTCTACTACCCAATTTATTTCTTGTTCAGTTGTTTCAAATTTTTGGCATTGAATGAGGTTTTGTCCTTGTGTTAACTTTTCTAGAGCGTTAGGAGAGTTTTCCTCTGGTCTTCTAATAGTAATTTTGTGCCCAGGCTGAAAATTGCCAGAAACTATTTCGTATCCAATGTCTTCCCATCCACCAGATGTTGGAATAAACTGAACAGCTCCTTGTGGTCTAAGTAGACCCATTCCAAAAATATGAGCAGTGACCAAAATTGGGCGAGGGGTACGATAGCAATGATAAAGAATTAAATCCTTATCTATTTCACTATCTGGATAGTTCCCTTCAAGGTTCACAATAGGTGAGCCATCTGCATAAGTTCCAAATATTTCAACAGTAGTTGGAATAGCAAGACTTTCCAAGCTTTGAACCTCATCGTATGCCCATATCAATCTCTTGGGTTCTCTTAGAATACTATGGCACAATTTGTAAAATTCAAAATGGAAGTCTTGAGCTTCATCAATTAAAATGGCATCGAACAATTGGGGAACTTCATCACCACTTTCCCGTAATTCTCTGCAACAATTACCTAAAATCTCACTGTATTGCTTATAAGTATAAATATTCTTGGCCTCACTGTATGTGCGTGAGTTTCGCCGCATTGTATGCGCAACTAAACGATACAAACCTTGAAGGTCTTGACCACCCCAGCCATGAAGTATTTTAATTTTACTCCAATCCGGATCTCCATCAGTCCACCAACGATAAAAGCGGGTTATAAGACTTTTTATCTGTGCATACAGACTTCTTGTATAGAAAGTATAGGCAATAGTCCACTCAGGGTGTTTTAGGTGCATCCAAGCTGCTTTCATACACATAACTACAGTTTTACCCGAACCGGCTAAACCTCTAATTCTTTGAGGGCCACTTGGGATTTGAATTGCAACTCTTTCTTGCTCTTTATCAAGAGCCATCATCTGTTCTTCAACTTGTCTGAGGAGAGCTGCTTTTGAGTTAGGCTTCTTTGCTTCTGGTCTAAGTTCACGGCGTAAAGTTGGTGCGCCTTGAAGAACACTAACTGCAAGTTGAAATTGTTCATCTGTAATAGGTTCTTGCTTTTCTTCTGCTGGTACATTCTGTAACCTTCTTCTCAAAGCTTCAGCTTCTAAATCATCTGCAAAGATAATGGTAGGCGGAGAAGCTGGAGATAGATCCAGTCCTTTTTCTCTCCATTCGGTTTTAGATATAAAAGGTAGTCCGATAAATACGTGTCCTTGAATTAGTTCACTTTTCCCCTTACGTAGCCCTCTTTCATTCTTAAATTTGTTACTTACTGAAAACATTTGGTCTTCCGCTTGGGCATAGGGGGTTTCTTGGCTAGAGTGCCAATCATTCATTATCCAGACTTGACCATCAATTCTCTCAATATTATTAATTTTGCATCCCTTACATTCAATAACATATAATCCCCAATGTTTATGAAGTAAAAGAATATCTGGTTCTCTTCTGGATCTGTCAGCTGAAAAAATAGGATAGCGGTGATAACAAATCCCCTCATCTTGAGCTAAAGCTTCTTTGAGTGCGTTCCAAATCATTTTTTCAGCTGCATTCTTATCACCAGAATCAGTCCATATAAATTCCATGTATTCTCTCCTTGTAATAGAGGCATCAAAACCTTACTAGTATGCCAATTTTTATGGCAAAGTTACACAAGTGTCTACAAGAGAGCGAAAAATTTTGGGTCTTGTCAGCTTTTGGTGATCAATAGTGGGCTGGTTTAGGCAGAAGGCAGAGGGCAGAAGGTTTAAGAAAGAATGTTACCGTAGGCGCGGGGTTTCCCCGCCCTTGACTTGACGACCATCCACAACACTAAACTTACTCATAACTAACCACTTCAGCAACAGCAACTAACAGTACAATCAGCCCCATCAACACCAACCCGCTAACAAAGAGTGCAGAACGGTGATCTCCCGTGGCGTATGCCATTTCTAAAGCAATATTAGCTGTGAGGGTACGAATCGGATCAAACAGAGATTTAGGTGTTTGTACGACATTGCCACACACCATTAAAATTGCCATTGTTTCGCCAATTGCACGACCTGTTTCTAAAATCATGCCTGTGAATAATCCCGATTTGGCAGCCGGAAAGACCACTTTAGAAATAGTTGCCCACCGCGATAATCCTAAGGCGGCAGATCCTTGGTGATAAGATAACGGGACTTTCGCTAGACTGGCATCGGCTACCAGTGCGATTGTTGGCAAAATCATGATGGTGAGAATGGCAATCCCAGCTAATAAGCTTGGCCCTGGCGGATGTATTCTGCCAATTAGGGGAACTAACACCACTAATCCCCAAAAGCCATAGACTACAGAAGGGATTCCTGCTAGTAATTCAATTAGGCTGCGGTAGATTTTAGCTAATGTGGGTGGGGCGTAAAATTGACAAAAGACTGCGGAGAGAATGCCGATAGGAGTAGCAATTAGCACCGAGCCAAACATTGCTAGCAGCGTTCCCCACAGCATCGGCAGGAGGTTATAAAATCCGGCAGTTGGATTCCAGGAGGAGTCGCTAAAAAAGTGGGTGATTCCCACGCGTTGAAGAACTGGTAGAGATTCGAGAATCAAAAAGAAAATAATTAAAAGTGCGATCGCACCCGCCATCGCTGCCAATCCCCGCAGTATCCAAATTAACCACAGGTCACTATTTAGCGACGAGGACAAAGTTTTGCTTTTTAACAATGTCACTTACCTGTTGTGATTGTGCGTAATCAATGAATTCTTTTGCTAGGCCTTGGGGTTGGGTTTTCGTTACCAAGTTCAATGGGCGAGCAATGGGAAAGGTGTTATTCTGCACATTGGCAGTTGTTGCTGCTATAGCATCTACAGGTAGGAGTTTGATAGGTACTTTATTTGCCTCGCTATTTTCTGCCGAACCGATAGAAACATAGCCAATAGCGTTGGGGTTTCCAGCTACAGTTTTTATCCCCTGTTCATTGTCACCAATTACTACTTGCGCTTTGATATCGGTATTCTTCAGCTTGAAGTAATGGGTAAACAATTCGAGAGTGGAACGGCCTTCGGCTTTATTCACAACAGTAATCGTTCCATCTTGACCTCCCACCTGCTTCCAGTTTGTTACTTTGCCAGTATAGATATCTACAACCTGCTTGTCAGTTAGAGATTTCACGGGATTATTTTTGTGCAAAATCACCGTTACTCCATCACGAGCAATAGTAAATGCTGTTAAATCTTTTTCATCCGGCTTTAAGGCACGAGAAACCATGCCAACATCTGCCACACCTTGACGAGCATCAGTAATACCACGAGAAGATCCTCCTGATTGCACATCAATTCGCACACCAGGATGTGCAGATTCAAAGCGTTTACCAATTTCTGCTGCTAATGGCGCAACGGTACTAGAGCCAGTTAGTACTAGTTTCCCTTGAGATTTACCTGGATTGTTATTTACATTTTGCTGAGGTGAAGAGCAACCTTGCAACCACAAGCAAGTAATCAATCCCACAGCAACAGGAATCATCATTTCTGGACGTTTCGTCATCTATTTATATCTCAATCCAAATTTTTAATTAAACGAGAGAACACAACAGCCAAGGTTCAGGGCGCTACCTGTAGTTACTTCCATCTCTGGAGCTAGGCGGTAGAGAAAGGCTTTACCATTGCGTTCCCGAACCACAAATTTTGCGCGACGCAGAACTTGCAAATGATGAGAAAGCAGACTTTGTTCTAAACCCAGAATCTTGTTCATCTCCCCTACTTGCATGGGACTATGCAGCAGAATTTTTAACACGGATAGACGGGTTTGATCTGCCAGTACTTTCAGTCTTTCTACGCATTCAAACTCTTGGATTGTGCTCATGATTTCTTTCCATCCTGTGTATCCAATCACGTTGAAGATTTATGTGTGCGGTTAGTAAGAAATAATCGTTCATATGAAATTTAATTCATAATTACACCTAATGATTATACCTACAACTGAGCGCACTGCCAGTATATTCAGGGAAAGGGCGACCCAGCAAACATGGTGATAAATTCAAACTGAATCAACCGTCTACATGAAGTGAAGTCACTCAAAGTATAGAAGTAAACCATCCCAAGCTAGGACGGATCGAGATCAGCTTGTGATCAAATTTACACTTTCGCCAAACCGCTACGCCCCCAATGTCCCTGATTCGGGTTGAGCCTCTTGATGAGCTTGGCAACTTGAGGGTGTCAAAACCTTTGTGGTTGGCTTGGATAGGAGAACACATCCCCCCACTAGCAATACGCTTCGGTTAATAAATTTATCTGTTGAGGCGAGCTGGGGTAGTTTTACGATGCTCACCAGCATAATCTATGGGTAATATTCTCTTTCCATATCCTATGCATTTAGGCAAACAACTAATAAAGGATCACTGATGTATCGTTGGTGTAGAAGTCTGATTATTCTAGAGAAAATTAACTAACCTATAGTAAAATGACTCACCGCTAACCTTAATAATCTTAATTTTATGAGCTGGTTTTCTTTATCGGTTAGAAAATGGAGACGGATGACACAATTCCTCTCCTTATTCTGCGTATGTTTATTTTTGGTTGTAAGTTGCGCTTCTCGTCCACAGACAAATACATCAACTAGTTCTACCAATACTTCTACAGGTGATGGTCGCATTACTGTAGGGACGACAGCAAAGCCGAGAACTCTAGATCCTGCTGATGCTTATGAGTTGGCATCGTTGGGTTTGGTGTTTAATATGAGCGATCGCCTCTATACTTATGAGCCAGGTAGTACAGAAATTAAGCCCCAACTGGCGACAGCATTACCCAAAGTCAGTTCAGATGGTTTAACTTACACCATTCCTTTACGTCAGGGAGTAGTTTTTCACGATGGAACTCCCTTTAATGCGGAAGCGATGGCATTTACTATCAAGCGCTTTATTGAAAATAAGGGCAAACCCTCCTTCTTACTAGCCGATACTGTAGACTCGGTGAAAGCTACGGGTGAGTACGAGTTAAGTATCAAACTGAAAAAACCTTTTGCGGCTTTTCCTTCACTACTGGCGTTTTCTGGAGTTTGTCCAGTTTCGCCGAAAGCTTATGAATTGGGTGCGGGGAAATTTAAGCCAGAGACATTTGTGGGAACTGGCCCTTACAAATTAGCTGCTTATGGTACTGATTCATTGCGATTGGATGCGTTTGATAAATATTGGGGAGAAAAACCAGCTAATAAAGGTATTAACGTCCAAATTCAAACTAGTCCGGTAAATCTATTTAATGCCTTCCGCACTGGTGCAGTGGATGTAGCCTACCTTTCTTTGCAACCAGATCAAATTCGCAGCTTAGAAGAAGGTGCAAAAAAAGGAGATTGGCAAGCGATTAGCGCTCAAGGTAGTGTAGTAAGTTACATGGTGTTGAACCAGAATCAAAAACCTTTGGATAAACCAGAGGTAAGACAAGCGATCGCTTCTTTAATTGATCGTCCACTTTTAAATCAGCGAGTTTTGTTTAATCAAGCTGATGCACTGTACAGCATGATTCCTACTACATTTGATGTTTCTCAGCCTTTATTTAAAGATAAATATGGTGATGCTAGCTTTGATAAGGCTAAACAACTATTAACTAGCGTTGGTTTCTCTAAAGACAATCCCGCAAAAGTTCAAGTTTGGTATCCTGCTAGTTCTGCAACTCGCAGTTTGGTAGCGCAGACACTGAAATCACTGGTCGATCAGAAGATGGATGGCATACTGCAATTTGAAGTCAGTACTGTCGAAGGTGCTACCTTTTATAAAGAGATTACTAAAGGTTTGTATCCGGCGGCTTTGCTTGATTGGTATCCAGACTTTTTAGATCCTGATAATTACGTGCAACCGTTTTTGGCTTGTCAGAAGGGTTCTGTTGCCAAAGGATGCGAAGACGGCGGGAGTCAAACTCAAGGTTCTTTCTATTACAACGAAGCTGTCAATAAGCTAATTGATCGGCAACGCAAAGAACAAAATCCGGAAGCGCGGAAGCAGATATTTGCTCAGATTCAAACCCAAGTAACGAATGATGTGCCTTACGTTCCCTTATGGCAAAACAAAGATTATGTCTTTGCCCAAAAAGGTGTCAGCAACGTCCAACTTGATCCCACTCAAAATTTAGTTTATAAGCCAATTAAAAAGTAATTTTTTTCCTTAGTCATTAGTCATTTGTCCTGAGTTGTGTAGATGGCTAATGACTAATAACCCAATGACTCTTGACTCAATAATATATGTCGCGATCCAAAGCACTACAATATTACATTGCCTCCCGTTTACTCTTAGCCCCACTTCAGCTATTTACTATCATCACCATTGTCTTTCTGTTACTCAGAGCAACACCTGGAGATCCAGCAGATGCGATTTTAGGTGGACGTGCGCCAGAAAGTGCAAAGGCGGAATTGCGCAAACAACTCGGTTTAGACCTACCTTTGTGGTTACAGTATTTAAATTATTTGGGAAACTTGCTGCACTTTGATTTGGGAACCTCTTTGACGAGTCGGGGACAGCATGTCGGGGACATAATTGGACAATATTTTCCTGCGACAGTAGAGTTAGCAGTATGTAGTATGGCTGTTGCACTTATTGTCGGAATTTTGGTTGGGACGCTTTCGGCTTCTCGTCCTGGGACAGCTGTGGATGCAGGGGGGCGCTTATTTGGAATTATTACCTATGCACTTCCCATGTTTTGGGCGGGAATGATTCTCCAGTTAATTTTCTCGGTACAATTGGGTTGGTTTCCCAATTCCAACAGGTTTCCCCCAAATCTTCCAGCCCCGGCTCATATGACTGGTTTGTATACTATTGATAGCTTACTTGCGGGTAACTTCAGCCAATTTTTAACATCATTGCATCATATTGCCCTTCCTAGCTTGACTCTAGGTATTTTACTGAGTGGAATTTTTGAGCGGATTGTGCGCGTCAATTTAAAGCAAACTCTACAAGCAGATTATATAGAAGCTGCCAGAGCCAGAGGTATTCCAGAAAGTAAGATTTTAGTTTCCCATGCTTTAAAAAATGCTCTAATTCCAGTAATTACAGTTTTGGGGCTAACCTTTGCTTCTCTGCTGGGTGGAGCAATTCTAACTGAGGTAACGTTTTCTTGGCCTGGATTAGCCAACCGACTGTACCAAGCGATTTCCGATCGCGATTATCCAATAGTACAGGGAGTACTAGTATTTTTCGGGGCGATCGTTGTTAGCGCTAGTATTTTGATTGATATTTTAAACGCTTACGTAGATCCTCGAATTCGCTATTAGTGCAAAAAGCCAGTCCAAATTGGGAAAGGGGGACAAGGAGGACAAGGAGGGCAAGGGGGACAAAAGAACTAATGTTGACCCTTGACTGTTGACCATTAAAAATCTAGTTGTCAGTTCTCAGCCCTCAATTTCCTTTGTAGTGGTAGGGTGAAACAAGAGGAGAACAGAGGTTTTTCTATGCCCATTCATGTTTACTGGGGCGAAGATGATTTTGCTATAGAAAAAGCGGTGGCTGTTTTATGCGATCGCGTCCTCGATCCCCAATGGACAAGTTTTAACTACACTTCCTTGCTTCCAGATCAACCTGATGCGGCGATTCAAGGGTTAAATCAAGTCATGACACCAAGTTTTGGTGCTGGTGGAAGGTTGGTATGGTTAGTCAATACTACTCTGTGTCAACATTGCCCAGATAATGTGTTAGCAGAACTTGGGCGAACCTTACCTGTAATTCCGGAGAACTCATTTTTATTGATCACCAGTCGCAACAAACCCGATGAACGCTTAAAATCAACGAAAATCTTGAAGCAATATGCTACGGAGTTCCGAGAATTTCCGCTGATACCACCCTGGAAAACCGAGTTGCTTGTACAAGCTGTGAATCAAGCTGCTCAAACCGTAGGCGTAAAATTGACACCCAAGACAGCAGAACTAATAGCAGAATCTGTAGGTAACGATACACGGCTTCTCTATAATGAAATGGAGAAGTTGCGCCTCTATACGGCTAGTAGTACTCAGCCTTTAGATGTTGATATAATTACTAAGCTAGTCAGGAATACTACCCAAAATAGTTTACAATTAGCAGCAGCAATAAGAACTGGAGACACAGCTAAAGCTTTGACGACCTTAAGCGATCTGATCAATGCTTCTGAGCCTGGTTTACGGATAGTTGCTACATTGATTGGTCAATTTCGCACCTGGTTATGGGTAAAAATTATGATGGAAAGTG
Organism: Nostoc sp. T09; assembly: GCF_002154695.1. Classification (GTDB taxonomy): domain Bacteria; phylum Cyanobacteriota; class Cyanobacteriia; order Cyanobacteriales; family Nostocaceae; genus Aulosira. The sequence goes on along the minus strand of NZ_MTAV01000078.1, from coordinate 13,954 downwards.
GTGAGCGAAATCCCCAAGCGATCGCTCAAGCTGCTGAGATAGGTAACCCTAAACGTATTTACTTTTTACAACAAGAAGTCAAATCACTTTCTGTACAGCAACTAATCTCCACTTTACCTCTGTTGCTGGAGTTAGAAGTTAGTCTTAAGCAAGGATATTCAGATATAGCCACTCTCCAGACGAAAGTGATAGAACTTTGTCAAGTGTCCAGAGGAAGCTAACACCAAATCTAAAAATTTGATGGATTATATAAAAATTTCATGGATTGGTGAGTTTGTGGAACTTCTTACTCCTAAAATAATTCAAAGCCAATAACATATCCCTACTGTAGTTCTGTGTCACACACTATATGAAAAAAATGGCTGATTTGTTTTTCCAACGAAGCTTACAAAAAATGCTTTCGCAAAGTTTATCTTACAGTGCTCTCGCTACTGTTGGTTTAGTTGCCAGCGCTCTGATAGTTAGTGGTAAAGCTAGTGCTCAAAACCCACAACCACTTAACGCTAATCAAATCACTAGCTATGCTCAAGCCGTATTAGCAATGGAGCCAGCACGTCAACAAGCCTTTGACGAAATTAAAAAACTGATGGGTGAGCGAGAAATTCCTAAGATAGTTTGTAATGACTCTAAAAGCATTGGTAGTCTACCAAAAAAAGCTCAAGATATTGCAGTCAATTACTGCCAACGCTCTCAAAAAATAGTAGAAGATAACGGTCTTACTATTGAGCAATTCAATAAGATTACTGTAGACATACAAAGTGATGATAACTTGAAACGACAGATTTCCAATACATTAATACGCATCCAAAATCCTGCTAAAAATCCTTAAATGGAAATCAATAAAAGTTTAGGAATTCCTAAAATCAAAATTTAGTGTATTCACACTAATCTGCTGAAATGAAAAATGCCCATACATTATCAAAGCAAACAGTACAATTGTTTAAATTTATGCTCACCAATTTGCGCGTTTGCGGCTCCCTTTAGTGGCTCATATCAATTTTGAATTAAAATTCTTAAGAGCTAGGTAACTCTTAAGCCTCCAATAAAATTACCTAAGAAAATTTTGTACCAGGGATCTACATTTAAATTCTCTAAAGCAAATAATTAGAATATTTGATAATGCTGCTGTGTTTTTAGATATGCTTGTCGTTTAGCATGGATATTTTTCATATGCTTCTTCACAGTATTGATGGTAATGTACAGTTTAGCAGCGATATCTTTATAGCTATAATTGCCTCTATATAGAGACCAAATTTCTGCTTCTCGTGGTGTCAACTCATATTTTTTTACTTCAGCGATCGCAAAATTTTTTAGAGTTTCATAGCGATTTTCAATAGTTACTAAAAAATAAGGTATCTGGGTAATTTTAAAACTCAGATATTTTACCCGAATCCGAAAAATATTTGACTGATTAACTATAATTTCATCAGATAAAATCATTAGGTTATCAGAATTCCAACTTTGATGATCAATTAAAGACTGGCAAAGCTGCGATATGACTGGATGGATAAATTTTTCCTTACCATATTCTGACTTTAATTGAGTAGATATTTGATAGGCAGATGCATTAGCATGAAAGACATTTCCCGCCTCATTTAAAATTAAAATACCATCTTCTAAGTTTTCGATGACCAATTGTAAAAAATAGAGTTGTAACAAGTCACAATAATGCAATGTATCGCAATTTTGGTTTGTAGTTTCGGTTTTTGCTGAAGTATTTTTGAGGGTTATCATATATTGTCTGAATCTGCAAAATATTAGTCATTTAATAGGTTTATTTGACTAGAGATATCACTCTCAATTCTCTGCATAATAATTCTCATCACAATGCAGATACAGCCAGATATTAGTGTTATTGATAACAGCAACAGTCAAATTGCTACCAGTCATTAGTCTCTAGAAACTTTTTGGCAACACAATTTACATACAACTCTGCAATTCTCTATTTCGGAGAAAAATGCTATTGTCTTGCGTAATTTCTACAATATAGAGTTTATAGTGTCTTTACTGAGGCATTTTTCATGATTTCCGAAATAATCTGAATGGTATATTCCTCACATTTCAATGAAGAATATTACTTTTGTTAATTATCTTGCGATCTGAAAAGAAACAGGGTGAGGAAGCCAAAACACTATTCAATAAAACAATCATGAGCCTATCATTTGCAAGCGCCAACGAGTTTCCTGTCGGTTCAAATCCCTCTTCTGTGGTAGTGAAAGACTTAGATGGAGACGGTAAACTTGACTTAGCGGTAGCGAACACTGCTGATAACAACATTTCAGTGTTGTTGAATGATGGTAATGATGGCTTTGGTACTCCTATTAACTTCGCAGTTGGAACCAATCCAGTTTTCATTACCTCAGAAGACATAGATGGTGATAGCAAGTTTGACTTGGTGATAGCGAACGCTGATGACAACAATGTTTCAGTGTTATTGAACGATGGTAGTGGCGGTTTTGGTACTCCTATCAACTTTACAGTCGGAACAAAACCTTCTTCCATTGCTGTGGGAGACATAGACGGTGACAATAAACTTGACTTGCTAGTAGCAAACGCTGATGACAACAACGTTTCAGTGTTATTGAACGATGGTAGTGGCGGTTTTGATACTCCCATAAATATCACAGTTGGGACAAATCCGAATGCGATCGCATTGTTAAACATAAATGGTGATAACAAGCTTGACTTTGTAGTAGCGAACGCTGATGACAACAACATTTCAGTGTTGTTGAACGATGGTGGTGGCGGCTTTGGTACTCCCGCCAACTTCACAGTCGGGACAAATCCGAATGCGATCGCAGTCGGAGACATAGATGGTGACAACAAACTCGACTTGGTAGTGGCGAATTATGCTTCTAGCAATGTCTCGGTGCTGTTGAATGATGGTAATGGTGGTTTTGGCACTTATACCAATTTCACAGTCGGGACAAGTCCTAATTCTGTCGTCTTGGAAGATATAGACGGTGACGGCAAACTTGACTTAGTGGTGGCAAAAAATGCGACCGCCAACAACGTCTCAGTGCTGTTGAACGATGGTAATGGTGGTTTTGGTACTGCTACCGATTTCACAGTCGAAACATCTTCGGCTTACGCGGCTGTGGGAGATTTGAACAGTGATGAAAAACCTGACTTAGTAGTAGCGAATGCTGATAGTAGCAAAGTCTCGGTGTTGGTTTATAACTCTGCTCCCACAGACTTAGTATTTAGTGCTATCAGCGAAGATGAAGATGATACTACTAGTGAAGATGAAAAAGCTATCTGTATCCTCAGCACTACTGATGCAGATAAAAACGACATGTATACTTATACCTTAGTTGAAGGTACTGGCGATACTGATAATGATGCATTCACGATCGAGGAAGATAGCCTTAAAATTAAATCTTCAATAACTAAAACTAACTACAATATCCGCGTCCGCACTACTGACAGTGGAGGACTCTCCTTTGAAAAGGAATTGGCTATTAATGTTAACGAACTGGGGTTGTCTGCAACTAACCAAATAACAACGATTGTCAATTTCATAAATATTACGGAGAATATCTTTACCGTCAAAAGTAAAGTTAAAGGTGATAAAGCAAAAATCTCAATCAAAATTGAAGGCAGCACTTCTAAAGTAGTCAACGAAATAGGTGTATTTATTGTTGACGATGCCCAAGGTACGATTGATGGTATTGCTCCTGGTGCAGCAGGTTATGCAGAAGTAGCGCTCAAGCGAGCAAAGGTAGTTTGCTCTGCTATTGCCAATGCACCTGATGGTTTTAATCCAGCTGACCTACCAAGGCTATTAGAATTCGACTCAGGTGCAAACTTGAGATTTTATATGATACGCAACAGCAACACTGATGCTGTGCTGTCTGGACAAACCTCTTTCTCTGAGGTAGTCTTTTCCTCCGCCACTAATGTCAAAGTGGAAAGCTCAGAAATTGAAGGCTTTTCTCTAACTTGGAAGGGTGTATCTATTAATGGTAGCGATTTAGTGGTGAAATTTAAAGAAACTAATCAAGACATACCTCTAGGGATAGGTCTTCAAGGAAAGCATCAAGGTGAACTCATCGATTTACGGGAAACCAAAACTAAGGTTAAAGCGGAGTTTGTCATTAACAGAGAAGCTGCTTACGACAACTTAGTTGGCTTCTGTAAAGTAAATGATGAGAATGGTGGCATTGATAGTGATAACGACGGAAAAATTGATTTCCGTCCAGGGGATGCAGGCTACATTAAAGCTATGCTTCGCTCTCGTGTTGACGGCATTGACTTGAAGGTGAATAACCAAGGTAAAGCTACTTTCTCCGGCAGTTTTGAATCAGGTTGGCTCTTTGCACCTTTTATGATTGCTAATAGCACTGTAGAGGCAATTTTAAGTAGCAATTCTAATGACTTTGCAGTTTACAGTCCATTCTTAGGCGCAAATTCTGACAAAAACAATCATGTCCGCTTACTAGGCAATAACTGTTTTGGCTTTGAGGATGTAACAGGAGCAGGCAGCGATTGGGATTACAACGATCTAATTGTCCAAGTTAAATTGACTGTGGATAGCGTGAATACCTAAGTATTTTTGAAAAAATTTGGTTGTGAATAATTTAATCCCTACCTCCTCTTTGTCCGGTGGTAGGGTTTTCAGTATTTATAGTTAAATATAATAAAAGTGATATTTATTTTTAAAAAAACATTGAAATTTAGGGTTAACGAGTTTCTCATTTGGTATTAAAGGCGTTGTTATTTTCCAAAAAATACGAGAAATACATTTTTGCTATTTGGGATTTTGTATATCACTATAATTCATCCTTATCTATTTAAGGGTATTTCGCTTTGAAATAAATTAGCGGATCTCTGCGTTGCTGAATGTGCACGAGAGTCGGTTAAGTTGCGATGGCAATTCAAGCAAAACTAATAGTAGCCAGTAAGGTAAAACTAGATTAATCTACCCCTAAACGCAAAATTAGAAAAATAAAATCAACCCAAGGGTGATTTAGCTGTATCAGCAATACTACTAAACTTGCAATGCGAAACTTATTTTTTATACTCATATCTATGGTAGATATTTATATTATTGACCTGCTGGTAATTGGTCTACTTTTGCTGATAGTCACATTAGGGTCTGGATGGATTTCACGTTTACCTCTTTCCTTCGCCCTCATCTATCTAGTGGTTGGTATTTTATTAGGTCCTTATGGCTTTGGGCTGATTCAATTGCGCCGTAATGATGTATTCAATGCTGAGGTTCTAGAGCATATTACCGAACTTGTAGTAATTACTTCTGTATTTAGCTGTGGCTTAAAAATAGTGCGGCCTCTCAAATTAGGAATTTGGGATATTACAGCTCGCCTCATCGGGTTTTTGATGCCAATTTCAATTTTGGCTCTGGCTGTTGTAGGCAAATTATTTCTGGGACTGGATTGGGGTGCAGCTATTTTATTGGGAGCAATTCTTGCACCGACCGATCCAGTTCTAGCCTCAGAAGTTCAACTAACCGATACCAACGATCAAGATGAGTTGCGCTTTGGTTTAACTTCGGAAGGTGGTTTGAATGACGCTTTAGCATTCCCTTTCGTTTATTTTGGGATTTATGCCCTAAAAGATAGCAACTGGAATAATTGGTTGAAAAGTTGGTTATTAGTTGATTTAATTTGGGCGATCGCTGCTGGCATAGTGATGGGAATTATTGTTGCTAAAGCAGTAGTTTGGCTTGATAAAAAGATTCAAAAGCAACGTCCTGCCGATAATGTAATGGAAGATTTTATCGCCATCAGCATTATTTTCTTGACTTATTCTCTGACAGAAATAGTTAATGGCTATGGGTTTTTGGCTGTATTTGTTGCTGGTTTAGTTACTCAACGTAGTTACCATAATCCAGACAAATCACTTGCACAACTAGGATTTATTGAACGACTGGAAAAACTCCTAGAAGTCGGGACAATTTTGCTATTGGGATCGATATTATTATTACAGCCAATGCTCAATTATGCGGCTCAATCTTTGTTGGTGATAGTGTTGTTATTCTTTGTAATCCGACCTGTGGGTGTTTGGATTAGTACAATAGGCAAACGTCCTCTAAATTCCTATCGTCGAACTTTGAATCCAGTAACTCGCTGGTTATTTGGCTGGTTTGGCATTCGTGGTGTTGGTTCTTTATATTATCTTGCCTATGCATTTGGTAATGGCTTAAAAGGTGATACCGCTGAGCAAATTGCTTGGATAACTTACACTACAATTGTAGTTTCTGTGATTGTGCATGGAATTAGCACCACTCCATTAATGAAGTGGTATGAGCGAAATACTGCTCACGATACAAAGCCTCATATTCCTGCCACAGTTGATGAATTTGAATAGTATTAAGAGTCATTTGTCATTTGTCATTGGGCATTAGTAAAATTGCTATTCTCCCCTCATCTCCCCTACACCCCTGCTTACGAAAGAACCTCATGTAACGTATTAAGTAGTACTTGGGCTGTAAAGGGTTTTGGCAAGAATTCTCGGATACCAAGGCTCTTCTTTTGAGCAGCAGCCTCATAAGCCATGATTCCACTCATGGCAATAATTTGTGTCTTTGGATTCATGCGTTGCAACATGAGTATTGTGCTAGCACCATCCATGACTGGCATCATCATGTCTATTAACACTACGCTGATGTCATCCATATGCTGAGCGTAAAGTGCAAGGGCCCCAATACCATCACTCGCAGTTAAAATCCTGTAATTATGGCTTTCTAAGGTAGTCTTAGCGATCTGGCAAATTGAGACTTCGTCATCTACTACCAAAATCAATTCACCATTACCGCTTGGCAATTCTGTATTGGTAACTGCTTTAGTCTCGGTAGCTTCTCTACTCGGTAAGTAAACCTTAAAACAGCTTCCCTGTCCTATCTCGCTGTAAACTGTCACAAAACCACTGTGGCTTTTAATAATACTCATGACAGTAGAAAGCCCTAGACCTGTTCCTTTGCCGACTTCTTTGGTAGTAAAAAAGGGTTCAAAAATCCGCCCCATAATTTCTGGTGGAATACCCGTGCCAGTATCAGCGATCGTTATGACAACATAAAAACCCTCTTGAGCATCGACATGCATACTAGCGTAGTTTTCGTCAATGCAAAGGTTTTCCGCACTAATCCTCAGAATACCGCCATCGGGCATTGCATCACGAGCATTAACACATAGGTTCATTAGCACTTGATGAAGTTGAGTTGCATCTGCAAAAACTGTCCACAGATCTGGGGTGATGTCAGTTCTGGTTTCAATAAATTTGGGGAAGGTGCGTTGAGCCACCTGCGCCACATCTGAAAGCAAATGTCGCACTTGGACGATAGAACGACGGCCTTCCACACCTCGTGTAAAAGACAGAATTTGCTGGACTAAATCAGCTCCTCGCCTAGCGCTTCCTTCTAGTATCCGCAGCAGTTGCTCAGTGCTCTCATCAAAGTCGGGGAGTTTGAGAGGTAGCAGTTGAGCAATTGCCAAAATGGGAGTCAGGATATTGTTGAAGTCGTGGGCAATACCACTTGCAAGAGTACCTAGACTTTCCAGCCGTTGAGCGCGGAGAAATTGTTCTTCGAGTTGCTTTTTTTGAGTAATATCGGTAGTGAGTGTCAGAATAGATTTAGGGTTACCAGCTTCATCGCGCATCAGTGACCAGCGACTTTCGACGATGATTTCTTGACCATATTTTGTAAATTGCTGTAACTCGCCTTGCCATTTACCATTCTTAGCTAATATTGTCTTTATTTCCGGAAACGGTGGCGAAGTTTCTGCATATTTACACAAAAATTGAGCAGCATTTCTGCCCAAAACTTCTGCTGTCGTCCATCCATAAAGGCGCTCCGCACCTTTATTCCAAAATAAAAAATGATTTTCTAGGTCACGAACTGCGATCGCATCTATGGAAATATCCAACAGCGCTGCTTGTTCGTAGATTTTCTGTGCTGCTTGTTTGCGATCGGTAATGTCTTCAACTGTCCCTACATGACCCAGAAATCGGCTTTCAGTGGAGTACATCGGGCTGGCAAGCGCACGCACCCATCTGACCTCACCTTGGGGCGTCAAGAGTCTGTATTCGTGAACCCAGGTACTTTGTTCAGATACTGTCCGCTCCCAATCCTGAAAAACCTTGGTTCTATCTTCCGGGTGAATTGCCTGAGTCCAACCGTCGCCTAAACTCTCCTCTTCGCTGAAGCCGGAAATTTCATACCATAACGGATTATTGTAAGTAAGTCGCCCTTTGGAATCAGTTTGGAAAATGGCCAGAGGAGCCGAGGAGCAGAGTGTGCGGAAGCGGTCTTCGCTTTCTTGAAAAGCCTGTTCTGCACTATGCCGTTTGTAGCGTTCTTCAGCTTCCCGCAACTCTCGTTCGACCGCAGGTACAAGGCGGGTGAGGTTACCTTTAATTAGATAGTCATGAGCGCCAGCTTTCATGACAGCGACAGCAATATCTTCACCAATAGTACCGGAGACAATGATAAATGGTAAATCCAGCTTTCGCCTTTGGAGGAGTTTCAAGGCATCTAAACCACTGAAGGCAGGCAGACTGTAATCTGCAATCACTATGTCCCATGATTGTTGATCTAGGGCTGCTTGCATTGTCTCTGCGGTATCGACTCGAACATAGTTCAGAGTATAGCCACTGCGATGCAACTCCCTAACAAGTAGGAGGGTATCATCTTCCGAATCTTCAACAATCAAAACACGCAGGTGGGGGAGCATCTTGACTAACTCTCTAAATGGGCGGTGCTTCGTTCATTAGTAACCAGTACATTCCTAACTGTCGGACTGCTTCCGTAAATTGAATAAAATCTACGGGTTTGCGGATATAACTGTTGCACCCCAAACTGTAACTATTAAGTAAATCTTTTTCTTCGCTGGAAGTAGTCAAGATCACTACAGGTAGCAAGCTAGTGCGTTTGTCTCCTCGCAAACGACGCAATACTTCCATGCCATCGATGCGGGGTAGTTTAAGATCCAACAAAATTACAGTGGGCTTAATGTTGATATCCCGGCCAGTATGAACTCCAGTGCCAAATAGGTAATCAAGAGCTTCTACACCATCGCGAGCTACTACTATTTCATTACTGATATGATTGCGCCTGAGTGCTCGGATAGCTAAAGCTTCGTCATCAGGATTGTCTTCTACCAGTAAAATCATTTTATTGCTCACGCTCATGCTCCAGCCTCATCTGCTACTAATGTAAAGTAAAAAGTAGCTCCCTGTTCTACAACTCCTTCTGCCCACACTCGCCCACCATGCCGATGCACAATTCTTTGGACTATGGCTAGCCCAATTCCAGTTCCAGGAAATTCATCTATTCTGTGTAGCCGCTGGAAGGGGCCAAATAACTTGTTGGCGTAGGCCATATCAAAGCCAGCACCATCATCTCGAACAAAGTAGATGGGAATGCCGCTTTCTTGAGACATTGTGCCGAACTCAATTTTAGCTTGGGTGTGCTTGGAGGTAAATTTCCAGGCATTATCAAGTAAGTTCGTCAACATCATTTGTAACAGTCGGCTATCTCCTTGAGCTATAAGTCCTGGTTCAATGACACAATCGACCTGTCGCTCTGGCTGACTTTCCTGTAGCTCTGCGTAGATTACTTTTGCTAACAAACTGAGATCTACTGGTTCTAGCTGCATCTCGCTACGCATCAACCGGGATAGATTCAGGAGATCATCGATCAATTGCCCCATTCGCTGAGTAGCTAACCGAATTCGCCGGAGGTAGTTTTGTCCTGTTTCGTCTAGCTGCTCTTGGTAGTCTTCCAGTAGAGCCTGGCTGAAGCCATCAATACTGCGTAAGGGGGCACGTAAATCGTGAGAGACGGAGTAGCTAAAAGCTTCTAGTTCTCTATTTACTGCCTGTAGTTCAATCATTGCCCGTTGCATTCCCTGGTTTAAGGAATGTAATGCTTGTTCGGCCTGCTGACGCTCTATTACTTCTGCTTGTACATCGGCAAGAAGTTCTGCATGTTGGAGAGCTACGGCTAGATGGCTGGCAATTTCGGTAGCAAACTCAATCTCTGTGGCTTGCCATTCTCGTGGAGCACGACATTGGTTAATACACAGCAATCCCCAAAGATTCTTACCTTGTAACAAGGGTATCACTAAGTTAGCTCTGATTTCAAATTGAGCTAGAACCTGAATGTGACAATCACTCAGCCCGTAAGTGTGAATATCTGCAACTGCCTGAATTCTTCCCTGCTGATAATGGATTGCAAACCGCTCCCCAAAGCAGTGGTCATGGATTCTTTGCGCTATGGCAGATGGAAAAGCAGGATCTACATCCTCAGAAACAAATTCCCCATCATTCCAACCGGAATCTGGGTAGAAGCGAAACATACCCACTCGGTCTGCGGCTAAAAGTTGGCGCACTTCAGTAGCCGTAGCTTGAAAAATAGTTTCTAAGTCTATTGGTTCCCGCAGGCGGGTAACTACACGGAATAATGCTTTTTGCCGCTGTACCTGGAAATTTGCCTGATTGATTTTATGCTCTGATTTTAGGACTTCATCGCCCAGGATCTGCTTGATTTGTTCAAATGCCGCTTCATCCCGGCATAAATCCCGCAGTCTTGCCAATCTCTCTGGGTTCATTCTTTTTTTATGGTAGGGGCTAGTACTGCTTTTTGGAAGTCAAAAGTTAAAAGAATTATATTTCAGGCTTTTTAGCTGTTGTGAATTGTATGTTTATTTCTGCTGCACTGTAATAGATTATTGTATGCGATCGCTTAGTTAATAAAAAATCAGTAGACCAAATGGTAAGGGCACAATATAACATTTTGCCCCTACCATTTGGATATTGTTGAATTACAAGTCCGTTAATACAACTAACTTGATGCTGTATTAGCCGCCTCTGATGTTTTCACATTTGCTGGACCACCACCCATGCGAATCTCAGATGTGAAGGAAGCCATACTAAAGCCGCCGAAGCGTTTCAGGACACTGACTCGCATCCGCAAGTTGGGGCTAGCAAACCATAGGCGTTCCTCAGACCACATAGTTTCATACTCTGTAGTTAGTGTCAAAGCACCATCACTGCCCATCTTATAGCTTCCGGCGACTGGAGCTTTTTCGGCATAACCCATTTCCCGCAGTAACTTGCCTTGGTTGGGGTTATCTTCATCAGGTACTGAAACTAACACAGTAGAGCCACTGTGTTTTTCTTCATCCCATTCCATAGTGCCGTTCCAGGTAACTCTCGCACCACAGGAAGCACCACTGGGGTTAATTTCGTACTGTTGGCACAGCTTGATTACCTCTGGATGATCTGCTGGCAGCATCTCAATGGTAATATCCGACTTACCGTCTTCGGATTGCTTAAAAGCCAAATGATGACTGGTGCGATGGGAAAACCATTTACCAGCGCTCAACTCAAAAAACTCTTCTATATTCATGATTGAAACTACTCTGCATCAAAATTCTGAAAATCCCACTTATTAAAAGGTAGCAGGAGGTGTTGCCTAAAGCAGTCTGAAGTTTAAAGGATGAAGTCAGAACTTGGTAAATCGGTAGGGATATTCATCCTTTATAGTTTATACTTTGTTAGCCTTGATTTGCGCTTAGGCTTGATTGTCTATAGCTTCGAGCCTTTTAAGAGAAATTCTTGCTGCTTCAGCAACGTGAGCATGGCTATCTTTTTCTAGGTATTTCAAGGCTGAGACGCTCTTAGGAGTAGGAAGATTACCTAAGGCTTCTGCAAGACGTTGCCGCACTAACCAATCATCTGACTGGGCAAAGCGCAAGATCATATCTACAGACTCAATGTCTTTAATCTCTCCTAGCGCGGCGATCGCAGCTTGATGTAAGATGACTTCCTCACTATCCAATGCTTGAATCAGAATGGCATGGGCACGCGGATCTTTAATATTGCCTAGAGAAACTGCCACACTAAAGCGTACTAGCCAATCAGTATCTTCATAAAACGCCCGTGCTAGCACCTCAAAGGCTCTGGCATCACCTAGATATCCCAATGCCCCAGCAGCATCAGCACGCATACCATAATCTGGGTCATTTTCTAAAATTTTTACCAAAATTGAATAACATTCTGGTGTCTGTTTAATTCCCAAAGCAAAAATTGCCATCGATCGCAGTTGCAGAGATTCGTCATCCAATACCTTTTTGATTAAAGGTACGGCATCTTCAGACGCAACATCGCGCAGATTGGCAAGAGCTACCATGCGATCGCGCAGGTTCGGACTTTCTAGCTGAACAGAAATTTCCTCTAAGCTTAAAGCAGCCATTTTGGTTAAAGCACTTTCTTTACTTATCTTTACTTTACAAAAATTCTCATAATAAAGGCACCCGATTTTTGGGGGGTTAACCATATATTGATTGGAGGGTCATTTGTCATTCGTCATTGGTCATTTGTCAAGAAGAAATAGTTATATCTTCTGCCTCTTGTCCCATTTCTCCCCATACTCTCCACCCTTTCCTACACTCCCCTCTCTTCGAGATCCTCGACTATTACCTGTTTCATAGGCAAGGTCTTACTTGTTGCTGATGACAAGCAGAACTGAAAATTGGTGCAATAAATCTAGTTTTGACCAGCATTACTCATGACAAACCGCATTTTGATTCTTGGAGGCAGGGGGAGAATTGGTAGCAGTGTTGCTCAGGATCTGGCCACCCACACCCAAGCACAAATTACGATTACCGGACGTTCCCCAGTGGCTGAGGGGGACGAAGATGCCAAGTGGCTCAGTACTAAAAACAACTGGACTTTAGGAACGCAGGTGCAGTTTTTGGTGTTGGACTTGGCAGAAGTGGACAAACTGCGCGAGGCGATCGCTAATTCCGATTTAGTCATCCACTGTGCTGGTCCCTTTCACTACCGAGACACTAATGTTTTACAAATTTGCATTGAACAAGGCGTTAATTATCTAGATGTCAGCGATCATCGTTCTTATACTAGTAAGGCTTTAAAGTATAACGAACAAGCTGCCGCTGCTCATGTCACGGCAATTATTAACACTGGAATTTTTCCAGGCATTTCTAACAGCATGGTACGCCAATGTGTTGAGCAATTCGACAAACCAGAAAAAATTCATCTTAGTTATTTAGTCTCTGGTTCTGGTGGTGCTGGCATCACAGTTATGCGGACAACTTTTTTAGGTTTGCAATATCCTTTTGAAGCTTGGATTAATGGCAATTGGCAAGTAGTTAAACCATATAGTGAGAGGGAAATGATTAATTTTGCATCTCCCTATGGACGTACTGGGGTTTACTGGTTTGATATGCCAGAAACTTTCACCATGCCGCATTCTTTCCCTTCAGTGAAAACTGTAATTACAAAATTTGGTTCAGTACCCGACTTTTATAATCACATGACTTGGATAGCGGCGCATATTTTCCCTAAATGGTTGATGCAGCGTCGAGCTATGATTGAGTTTCTCTCTCATGTCAGTCATTTTATGACAGATGTGACCAATCCTTTTACAGGAATTGGGGTAGCAGTGCGTGCAGAAGTCACAGGGCAAAAAGATGGGAAAACAGCCCTTTATTATGCAGATTTAATACATGAAAATACCGCTTTAGCTTCTGGTTGTGGCACAGGTAGTATCGCCCAATTGTTGCTCGAAGGTAAACTGAAAAACCCAGGAGTTGCACCTGTAGAAGCGGCACTACCAACAGATTTATTTGTCCAAACAATGGAAAGCCGAGGAATTAAAATTGCTCATAATTGGGTGAAAAATAATCTGCCGTAATGTATTAAAAACACCGGGCGATGGGAAATCGCGGCTACACAGGCAAAACCCAGCGACCTGAGTTTCAAGGAGTACCCAAAAGCTCACGTGGGTAAGGGTTTAGCATTGCTCATTGGTGTCAACTTAACTTCTCTGGCTTACCCAAAAGACCGCCCACAGGCTGTAAGCCTGGGGCTAACGTACAAAGCCCACCTGCGTGGGCTAAATTTTCTAAGCCCACGCAGGTGGGCTTTGTTCAATTAGCCGCACCCTTCCAGGGTGACGGCGGTTTAT
>NZ_MTAV01000077.1 GCF_002154695.1 Nostoc sp. T09 | reverse complement strand
AAGATAAGCGCCCTCTTGTAATAAGAAATTACCAGAATCAATGCTAATATTACCTCCATTGCCTTTTGCTCCCCAGTACACTACATTGCCAATTTCACTCCCAGAACCGATAACCATTTCTCCTATCGCATTGAGCGTAATATTCCCTGCAACAGTTTCAGGTGTCCCCAAACCTTGTGCAATACCAGCAGAAAGTACACTTTCTTCCAAAATTTCTAAATTTCGGGCATTGACTGCAATATTACCGCCACCAGCACCAGTTACAGATACACGTGCTTGATTAGTAAGGGATACATCTGCACGAGTTACATTCTCAGGAAAACCTAAGCTCAAATTATCCCCATTCCAGAGAAGATTTACATTTCCAGCTTCCGCCAATCCTCCTAACTCTATGTGCCCACCAAAAGCATTTAATTGCCCACCATCCATGCTGACATTACCACCCACTAGCAGCAAACTCTTTCCATCTGGAACTCTTAACCCAATTGCATCAAAACCCTCCAGGTCTTGTCCTGCTAGTGCAATTGAATTATTTTGAATCGCTGCATTTTGATTAATTTGATTAAACAGCAACGCTGAAGGATTAATAGTTAATAAGGGTGCTGCTTGGGGATTTGTAGCGCTAAAAATTCCTTGATTACCAAATTGCACAGCATTGGCGGTAGTCCCAACAAAGGAACCGCGCACATCTAAACTGGCATTCTTGCCAAATAAAATGCCGTTGGGATTGATGAGAAACAAATTGGCAGTACCATTAACTCCCAATGTGCCCAAAATATTTGATGCTTGCTCACCTGTGACCCGCGTTAAAATATTTTGCACTCCGGCAGGGTTGCCAAAATACACTCTTTGCCCATCATTAATATTAAACTGAGTAAAACTATGAAACAGATTGCTGCCGCGTAAAGCGCCACCGTCAATTTGGTCGGCATTTACACCATTAATTAAAACGTTGGGTGTGAGGCGAGAACTTTCTGCACCTAAGGTGTTGTCGGGGTTGATTTGAGCTTGGGCTGGGGCGAGCAGGCAGAAGAAAAGAATGCTAGCGATCGCATGATCGATTCCGTATTTATTGAGCATAAAAAGTTGAGTTTAAGAAATATTATGAACATTTGAGCTTTAGGTAGAAAAATCATCAAATCTTGTAGTAAGCACTTTTGTACTTAAACATGAATGACTAAAGTTTTTACTACAAAATTTATGACTATATGCTTTATTTGATTTGCGATGTTGTAGATGATGGTGGTTGGGTACACACATCTGTTACAAATTTTGTGCGTTGAGCAATGAAGGATGATGAGGGGTTGTCAACTTGGTAAAGCACCTGGAAAGCATCAGCCCAAGGGTGAAAAGTACCAGATTCAGTTGTGTGTTTGATTTCGTAATTGAGAAAGTATTCGGCTTTTTTGAGCGCAATTTCTTCTGAAGAGGCTTTGGTGGCTTTGAGTTGTTGCTCTAATGTTTGCAAGTCTGCTTGAATTTTTTGGCGATCGCTTGCAGGCATGATTTTAAATGTTGTCCAAGGAGTACTCTCAGGGCTTCCTGATAATTGCCATTGATAGAGTTTGCCAGGTTCTAAAGATTCTTGAGCATTGTAGAAAACTTTTTGATCTGCGATATTTACAGGTTGTTGCCATACTACTTTTTGGCTGTCGTACTCACGAACCACTAATTGCGCGGCTTGATTGGTTCCTGAACTGTGCCATAAAAATAAAGGGCGATCGCTCCAAACAATGTATGTTTCAACTAAGCCAGGTGCAATAGGACAGATTGTTCCCCCCCTAGCCCCATTTCGTTTTTTGGGACGACGCTGAAAAATTGTGGCAATCCAATCTGTGGATTGTTGAGCAATGATGTATCCAGATTGAGGAATGTGTTGTTCGTTAGCGATCCCACCAGATGCGATCGCTAAGGGAATGAGTGCAAAGCTAAATAATTTATGCATGATTATTTCTCCTTGTAGCTGGTAAAACGTAGGCTAAGAAAACTGACGAGGGTAAAAACCAAGGAAGTAAAATCGCGGCAGATATATATAGTTGCAATCCTGCAAGACCGTAAAGAATAACTGCACCCACTGCACCTGCCATAATTTGTCGACGACGACTGAGGCTTAAACGCGGCTGAATTCTAACAATCAAGACAGTGATTTTAGCGAGAATAATTGCCACCCCAATCATCCAAATATCGGGGATAGGAATTACCAAGCGACGGTTGAGGAAATGGTGAATCATGTATGCTAAAGTTTCACCACCTGTCAGCCACTCTTGCTGTGTCCAATAACTGACGGCGGTTGGGGCTGGAGAGCGATCGGGTGTACCGTGAGCAATCCCCAAGCGTTCATCACTACCAACTGCGATCAAAACTACCTGTTTGGAAAGTAAAGGGAATTTGTTGATATTGGGATTTTCAATTAATTGCCAAGCGGGAATGGTGGTATAAACTTGCTCGGGGGGAATTGAGTAATCTAAGATGGGCTGTAAACCAAAAGGCGATCGCCATTGCGATAATGCAGATAAGTTACCCGGTTTTTGATGCTGCTGAATTACATTTAGGAGTTCAGCCCGTAGATTTTGCTGTCGGTTCGTTTGGGGTTGCGGTAACGCCTCGACTTCTTGCTTGGCTAACTGTACGAGAGACAGCAAATATGGAAACGGGCAAGTTTTACGACAATCTTGTTTAACATCTGGGACTTCCAGAAAATTTGGGTAAGCATCGATGTATCCTTGCAATGTCCAATCCCAGTCATTAATCCTTAGTGCTTCATTTGCGCCTACTTCTCTGTTTTCTTCCAAAACAGCCGCAAACATTAACCACATATTTGCATCTACTGCTTGACGTACTGCTGCACCTAAATCTCGATCTGCCGATGGGGGATCTTTTTGTGGTGTATCAAATATAAAATCTAAGCCGACAACGGAAGCATTTAACTTTCTCGTACTATCTATCAACTTGGCGATGTAACTGCGGTTCATTGGCAAAAGTTGTGTATTTGGGAGTCCGGCACGGTAAATCGACTCTGTATCGATTTGGACTAAAGCGACTGGGGGCGCTTCCTCCGATGAGATTTGGCCTGTCGTGTTGCGGTAAACTGACTGAGTAAGTAATCGTGTCTCTAAAAGTAGTTCTTGGAACGGGACAAGCACGCCGAGACTGAGACTCACTGCGAGAGCGATCGCCTCTAAGCGATTTGGTATACTTTGACGCAGGTGTTGTTTCCATCGAAACTGCGAAATACGGTAGAGTGAGGCTCCCGGATGGCAGAACAGAGAAGGCACTAAGTAAGATGAAGGATAAGTGTGGCTTTTATCCATCCGCAGAAATTGCCGCGCTTCTGTTAAAGACTCGTATACATCAAGATGCTTTGCTAGCCCTTGTAAAAATCGCACCATAAATCCTTGGGCGACGCTGTTATGAATGGGTTCACGCATCACCACCACTTGGCCAAAACCTAAGTCAATCAACGCATCAGCAATACTTAAGCCACTGCATGAATTGAAAATTGCTACCTGAAGTCCACGTTTGTTCGCGGCGCTGAGTTGTGGTGCAATTTCGCTAATCGAAATCGACACACCAGGCGCAATCCCCAATTCACCGCCTGTCAGGTCTGTTTCATTACTGTGTCCAGCAAAAAATAATACGTCCCAACCACGGTCATCGGCGATCGCATCAGTGATTTCTTGAATTACTTCCGCTGCTGTGTGTTGTGGTTGCCAACCAACAAACTCTACATCAGCAATCCGCAACAATGATTTTAGTGACTCTTTTTCGGCTTTAAAATTCAACCCAGTATCATCACCCAAAATTGCTAAAATGCGGGGTCGTCCTTGACGTTTTTCTTGCGCTTGTGTGGAAATATTTAAAGGTGTGCGAATAAATTGAATTGCATGATTGGTTGCAAATTCATTACCTAATTCCCAGGCTTCCCAAGGGAAACGAGCTAATTCTAAAGGCGCACAGGTGAGAAATATTTGTACTGCTTCGTTAGTTTCGGTCTTTTCTTTAATAAGTTGCTGACTTGCTTGAGCAATTTGGGCACGAATTTCATATAATTCCGCACTGCGTAACCAGCGATGAAACTCATACATCAATTTAGCTTCTGCTTTCACAAGTTCCGCGTGCCAGTCGATGGTGAGTCTAGCTACACCACCGTCAACAGTGCGTCCGCGCATTTGGTCGGAGCGATAAAAGTTGAGATATGCTCGTTGCCAGTCTTTATATAGTTGAGTTAGAGCAGGGGGATAGTTAATTTGTGTGGTTAATCTTTGACCTTCTCCCCAAGCCAGTTCAAATAAACAAAATTGCTCAATTTTTTGAACTTTTAAATTAAAAATATAGTTGTTATTTTTCATATTAAAGTTATTAATTTTTATCTCACGTAGAGCCACAGAGGAGAGAAAAGTAGATTTAAGTAGCTCAATCTAATTAAACATGAGATGTCATTACGTTGGCGGAACGCCTTCCCGTAGGGTACGTAACGCAGTGGAGCGTAGACGCGTAGCGGCTTCCCGAAGGGTAGTAATCGCAAAAACTCTATTTTAAGTTTTTTAAAGTTGACCTACTTATCTGTGATTCGTTATTTTTTAATTAAACTTATTGTTCAAGCATTATCTAACTCCAAACCAAAAGGCGGAATTTCAAATACAACATCATCAGCAGTTATGGTTACCCAAAATCGTTCGTTCCAATTGCCAATAACTTGAGCATAGAGTATGCCTTGACTGGTATCTGATAGAGATTGCTCGAATAATTGTTTTGTTTCATCACGCACCTCTAATGTTAGGGTATTTGTCATTTGTGCTTGTGGTTGAGGACTTAAGGCAATTAGCAATGTCCATTCAGGATTATCTGGTGTTTCTGTTAGTTTCCAAGTGATTGCATACATTCGCAAACTACCTTGTTCACTATCTAAATCACGGTAAGCACCCCGCGCTGATGAGGGAATATAAACTCCTTTTTGTTCTAAACTGGCGCGAATTTGGTCAAAATTGTCTTGTAAGGAACGCAATTCTGATAATGCTGGTAACGGCATCAGCATCCAACCCAATTCTTGAGCAACTATATCGATTTTATTGTTTAACCAAAGACCAACATTAATTAGGGGTTGTACAAGGGAGGGAGTTACAACGTTGTAAACCCAATTAATTAAATCTGAGTTACTTAATAATGTTATGCCTTCGTTAACTGTGAGTAATTCCCAAGGATGCTGTTTTTGCAGTTGAGGTTTTATTCTCGATAGCTTTTGCTTTAACGCCGCAACTGTATTAGTTCCTATTGATGGAATTGCAGGTAGCTCAATTGCATTTGAATTTAAACAGCGTAGACTTAATAGTAATGCGTTAGCATCAGAATTAAAACAGGTTTGGGGTAAGGTATATGTCCAATCTTGCTCTACTTGCAACCTTGCCGCTTCTTGATAACTAAGGTATTGCTCGTAGTTCATAAACCCCGATATAGCAACCTGCTGTTCTTCCTCCTCAACCTGCATCAGCACATAGAAATGAGCAGCAAAATCAGGGATATGAAAAACTGCATGAGGAATGCTATGTTGGTCAGTTAAAACGCTTGCAGTGATGACACAAATTTTAAAAGCACCAACCTGAATATTACAAGCTGCTGCTAACAAATTGGCGGTTGCTGGTTGCCAAATTGAAGCAGAATCACTGTGTATTTGTAAATCAGGTGCGCGTTCCTTAAGCCATTGCTCAAATCCTAAAGTTCCCAACGCACAAAGGTAAACTTGCCAGCGTTGCTGTGACAGATAAATTGATTCAGCTAGACGTACAGCTAGTTGTAAATGTTCTGGTAATAATTCCGTTTGAGTATCATTCAGCGAATGCCAATCAAGATAATCGTTGAAATTTAAATTTGATGTAGGTTGGTTAATCATAAATTAGTTATTTGTCATTTGTCATTTGTTATTTCTTCCTTGTCCTCCTTGTCTTCTCATTCTCTTACTTCGCGTCCTTTGCGGTTCGTTAAAAAAAGTAATTCACAACTCCAAGCACAAACCTTATCTCTCTTATCTTCTGCCACGCCACTTGCTTTAAGCCGGGAAACCCGTCCAACGCAGTGGCTCATCTGCCTACTGCCTTCTGCCTTCTAAATAACGGCATAAACGACGAGCTAAAAGGCTACATAAAGGCTGATTACGTACTGGATTTTTCGCTTCAGATTCGGCTTCTTGGATGATGTTAGAAATCTGTTCCTCTAAAATCAATTTCAACTGTTGATCTAAACGTTGCAAGCGTTCAAAATCTGTGAATTGTTGAGCAATATCTAAAACGCGATCGCGTAAATTCAACAATAAATTTTGTCTAATATCAGCACGCAATTCATTGAGCTTTAAAAACCGCGTTACCTCATATTGTTTTTGCATCCCAATTTGCGGGGCAATTTGACTCATTGGTTGACCTAGGCAATGAAAAAGATGTAACGCAGTGACAAATGATTGAGCAATTTCTTGATTACTACGTTTGCGTTGCAACTTATCTAGAAAAGTTTCCACAACTTTAGAAATAGCTTTATCTAAAGATTCTAGAAATTCCTTTTGATATAACCGTATAAATTCAGTTGTTTCATCGTCAACTTGGGTAAGTTGCGATCGCTCTACAATGGGTTGAATCTCTGGCCGATCGTAAGGAAATGAGGAAACATAGCCTCCTTGAGCTGCAATGCGGTATTGTCTGAGTTTGCTTGCAGTTGCTTGCAGTTGACTTAACACTACTTCCTTGCTGATTGTGCGATTAGTTCGGCTTTGCAAGTCATTAACAATGCGAGTTAACTGTTCCGATGTGGGGAATTGGCAGGGTTGCGTTACCCCAGCTAGCCTTTGTTGCAAGCGGTCTTCGCGGTAAACTGCGTGATAACTTACCAACAATTGGCAGACTTGCTCAATTTCTCCTGGTGTTAAATGATACATATCTGTGAGAATTCGTTGTAATTCTTTGGGATTTGTATCGTTCAACAGTGCCCAATCGCTAACCAAAAAAACACCATGCTGGAGTAAAAACCGCTTGATTTCTGGGTTTTGTTTAACATAGCGACTTACCCATGTATTCAGCGAACCTTTAGCTGGATCAAATGTTTTTAAGACTTTCGTCGCTAAAGATTGATAAGAAGATGTACTTGCTTTTGCTTTGGTTGAGGTTTCCAAAATTACTTGGTCATCCAAGACAAACGGCAATAAATCCTCACACTCAAAACCGTGACGATTGCCAAACCTGATCGCCAAATCAAGGCAAACTTGATAGATTTGGGAAGATATGTAGCACCGCAGACAAATTTCAGCTAGGTTTGTTTCTTCAGTGTTGACTGCTTCAGCTAGTTGTATTTGTTGCCAAAGGTGGCGAGTGATCGCAGTATCAGAAAGCTCAACTCGATCTGTAAATTGTGTTTCAAAATAATTTTTAGCTGCAAGTATCATTTCCACCCGGCGCTTGCTCGTAGAGTCTAGCTTGACCAATTCCCAGAATTTTGCTGCTACCACGGTATTTTTACTGAATTTCAGCTAATCATTTTTAATTCTTTCACCTCCTTTAAGCAAAAGCAATTTGTTTAACGAAAAGCAGCAGGGAAGGAGAATCACCTCGACTCTGTATTAACTTCAATTCCTTATATTTCTGGCGAGGGGAAACTTATGCAAAATTTTTGGGATTAATTATGTCATTGCGAGTGAAACGACGCAATCGCTGGGTTTGGGATTGCTACTCTGCGAGTTCTCCTTGGGAGTACCCTACGGTCGCAATGACGCTACATGATATATAAACCCTGATGAATAGAATTTGCAGCTAAATAAAGTGCGATCGCAGAACAATGTTGCAATAAAAAATGTTCGTAGTTGCGCTTTAGCGCCCTATCAATTAGAAATCTAATACACAACTTTAGCCTAGACACGCCACTACCAACTGGCGAGGGGGAACTTATGCAACATTAGTTCATTTATGCCAATTTGTTTGTAGTGCGTAGATGCAGAGCAGCTTGTCGTAGACATCGCCAATCTTGTAAAGTAAAAACTCAAGAGCGATCGCGCCTGCCTTACCCTGAGTTCAAATTTACCCGCGTTCACAAGCGATCGCATTTAGACACATCTAAATATTGGCGTATCTGTAACCTTGATTCGATAAATTACCCAACTCCTGGGCGGAATAACTAGCAATTTAAATTTAACCAGTCGATGCAATGGCATAACAAGGCGATGCAATGGCATACAGGGCGATGTAATGGCATAACAAACCGATGCAATGGCATAACAGGGCGATGTAATTCAATTGCAGACTGATGCGATCGCATTGTTACGCGATACAAGCAAATTGCCCGTAGCCATTAGGGTATATTATTGCTGAGGATACGGCACTAGTTCTGTTTAGTGATTTTGTAATTAATCTCGTAAAACCAAAAACTTATCTCATCACCGCGACTTCGCTCACTTCGACTTCTCTGGGAGACGCTACGCGTAGCTTGCTTCCCCGTAGGGGTACGCTCAGTGAGCGCGTACCTGCTTCTGGTCGCCGAGCGGAGTCGAGGCGCTACCGCCATTCCCCCTGCACAGTAAAAGCTGCCCAGTAATAAGGACTGCGCCAATCTGAGCCTTTCCATAACTTTCTTTGGGCTGCACGCAACGCCTCAGCCGGGGTTTTACCTTGCTGCAACATCTGCTGATAAAATTCCTGCATTAATATTGATGTACCTTGATCGTTAACTTCCCACAGCGACACCGCTACCCGTGCTGCGCCTGCATACATCAATCCCCGTGTTAAGCCGACTAATCCCTCACCGTTAACGTCTTTACCTAGTCCAGTTTTGCAAGCACTTAAGACAATTAACTCTGCGGGGTAGTCTTGGTTAAACAAATCTCCCAAACTCAATTTACCGTAGATTAAGTTGCCTTTTTTATCATATCTAGACAGTATAATGCCGGATAACTCCGGTTCCTTGGGGTCAGCGATTCCGTGAGTGGCAAAATGGAGAATCCGGTATTGATTTAAAGCGCCGCTAGTTGCCCAATTATAATTGGCATCAAAACCGAAGGCTTGCAGTCTGTTTGCCGATGGTATAAATTGTAAAATTGCTTTGGCTTCGTCTGCTGTGTATGGTAGCCTGTTCCAACCATTGCGTTTGAGGTTGTTGGCAGAACGATTCAGGGAAGATTGTTCTAATTGAGCCGGAATATCCAGATTATCGGCAATAGGTTGGGGTTTGTCAGCTTCTCGGCAATCTGTGGCATTGAATACTGGATCGGCAAGGATGGCGAGGGCTTTGGGTGCGGGTTGACGCTTAGCGAGTTGTTGGCGTTGAAATGCGATGGTTGAGGCTGAAGGTAAATTGACGATTTCATGGTTTACCATCAGTGGTTGATATTGATTTGCAGTTACGTCAGCCAACGCTGCAAAGGGAATAGTTTGCAGTCCACCATCAGCCACAATTACCAAACGCTTTTGGGCTAATTTATCAGCGACGGGTGCAAGGATGAGTTTACTAAGTTGTTGTGCGTTGGCAATGGCTAAGTCACTCCCAGTTGGTTGCTGCAAACTTGAATGGAATTGTGTGGCGACTTTTTCTATTTCTTTGCGTGGGGGGAGTGTGTAAACTTGCATTGATGTGGGAGTGACAGCCCACAAAAAGCTGCGTTCTTCTCCCAAGGAATACTGCAACAGCAGCGTGTCTTTATCAAGTTGTTGCTGGATTTGCGGTAATTTGAGAATATCTTTGTCTGGATCTGGATTTGTCAATTTCGCATATTCGGGGTTAGTAGCACGAATTTTTGTTTGCACATCCTGGTATTGAGCCAGAAGATTGCTGATTTCTGTAGTGAGTTTTTGAAGAGATTCTTGAGTTTTCGGATCTTTGTTATTTGCTGAGGTTTCTAAATTGCGCCGCAGTGTATCTTTGGCATCTATTTGCTGTAGTAACCTGCGTTCTTGTTGTATTAGTTCTGGGTTTGCACCTTTAATAATTTTGGCATTAGCTTCATTTAACAACTCTATGAGACTTCTAGCGCGGGAGCGTTCGCTGTAGTGCAAGGCTAATGCAGCGTATCCAAGGGACGGTTCTTTTTTGTGCAGTTCCATCAGCAAGTCGATGTAGAATTTGTAATAACTCTGCTTTGTAGCGAAGTAAGAAGTGCGGAGTTCTTTGCTGTCAATTTTAGTGCGTAATTGTTCGATAATTTTAATAGCGGCTTCTACGTTGGTGCGAGATGCTTGCAAATTACCGCGACTGCGTTCTAGAAAGGCGATGTTGTAGAGGGTAGTAGCTTCCCCTCCCTTATCGCCCACCGCACGCCACAGTGGGAGTGCATTGTTGTAATATTCCAAAGCTTTCTGCTTTTCTCCTAAATCGTCGTAAACTGCGCCGATATTATTCAGGGTTCTAGCTTCCCCACTCCTGTCACCCACCCCCCGAATTAGTGGCAGTGCATGGTTGTAATATTCCAGTGATTTCTGTTTTTCCTCTAATGCGGAGTAAACTAGCCCGATATTATTGAGGGTAGTAGCTTCCCCACCTCTGTCGCCTATCGCCCTCAAGAGTGGGAGTGCATTGTTGTAATATTCCAGTGATTTCTGCTTTTCCCCTAAATCGTTGTAGACAGCACCGATATTATTGAGGGTAGTAGCTTCCCCACCCCTGTCGCCCATCGCCCGCAAGAGTGGGAGTGCATTGTTGTAATATTCCAGTGATTTCTGCTTTTCCCCTAAATCGGAGTAAACTAGCCCGATATTAACCAGAGTGTAAGCTTCCCCACCTCTGTCGCCCACTGCACGCCACTGTGGGAGTGCATTATTATAATATTCCAAAGCCTTCTGCTTTTCCCCTAAATCGGAGTAAACTGCGCCGATATTATTCAGAGTTCTAGCTTCCCCACCCCTGTTGCCCAGCGCCTGATACAGTCGGAGTGCATTATTATAATATCCCAAAGCCTTCTGCTTTTCCCCTAAATCGGAGTAAACTACGCCGATATTATTCAAGGTAGTAGCTTCCGTATCACTGTCGCCCACCGCCCGAATTAGTGGGAGTGCATTGTTGTAATATTCCAAAGCCTTCTGCTTTTCCCCTAAATCGGAGTAAACTAGCCCGATATTATTGAGGGTAGTAGCTTCTCCATTTCTGTCGCCCAGCGCCCGAATTAGTGGAAGTGCATTGTTGTAATATTTCAATGCCTTCTGTTTTTCCCCTAATGCCTTGTAGACTGCGCCGATATTATTGAGGGTAGTAGATTCTCCATCCCTGTCGCCCACCGCCCGATATAGTGGGAGTGCATTGTTGTAATATTCCAATGCCTTGTGCTTTTCCCCTAAAGCATTGTAAACATAGCCAAGCCATACTAAAGTTCTGGCTTCTTCTGTTTTATCCCCTACTCTCTGCCACAACACCAGCGCTTGTTGCCATTTTTCTATCGCCTGTCGCAGTGATTCTGCTGTACCTTGTTTGTACAGCGCCATCCCCTCATAAAAGGCTTTTTGTGCGGCAGCGCGGTTTGCATCTTGCTGTGTTGTGGTTGGCTGCTGTGCAATCTGCGTCTGTTTAAGTGTGGCTTTTGCCCCCACTGACTCGGATAATAAAACCACACTCAGCAAGCCGATTAAAGTGTAAAGTTTAAACTTGGGTTTGAGATATGTGAAGAAATCGCTTTTTATCATTTTATTGTTCATATTTAAGTTGCTAATTATGCACAGCGAAATTCGTACCGCATCAATGCAGCGTGCAGCGATAAATTATTGAATGATTTTCAGAATATATACTGAGCTAGATGGGATTTAGTTTAAAGCTTGCATGAAAATTGGCTGAGGCTGGTTTCAGTTTTCGCAACAAAATTTTGAGAGATTGTTTACTCATGGGTGTTTTTCCTCACTTCCCTGATATTTATTTCTGAGAGACGAGGACTTATGCAGTTTTCGTGTTTTGTTACCAAATTTATCGATTGCGAAGGTTGCGAAGCGAAATGTAGACACGTACTCCTTCGGAGAAGCAAGCTACGCGGAGCGTTGCCGCAGGCTAGCGGCTTTCCGAAGACTAGCAATCGCAAACTACTCATACTGCGATTGCTTCGCTTCACTACGTTACGTACCCTGCGGGAAGACGTTCCGCCAACGCAATGACAAATTATGTTTTTACACATTTGGGATGCTCCCAACACGAAGTGGCTTTCAGCGTTAAGCGTTCGCCGAAGGCGTTCTCGAAGAGTAGCTATGCCGTACCCCTACGGGAAAGCAAGCTACGCGCAGCCTCTCGTAGAGAAGGCTTTACGCTTGCAATGAGTGTAAATATTTTTGTTTAGGTATTTAGAATTTGTGGTTCATCTTTTTGCATAAGTTTTAGATGCTGAGAAATATGTGTTAAGTGAAGGGTCAACCAAAGGATAAGATGATATATGAATAGTAAAAAAGCCGCTACAATTGGGATTTTGTTACTCGGAATGGGATTGTTTGGTGTAAATCCAGCAAGTGCTAAAACATCTACAAATAATTTAACTGAAAGTAAAACAACTATTTCTCAATCATCTGCCTATACTATCGCTCAATACTCAGAAGCAAATTCTCCTCTTTATGGAAGCTGGAAGTTAACCTACAGTATTGATGGAGTTGTGTATGAAAGTGTTTTAATTATGGATGGGTATAAAGGTGGAATGGGAACCACATTTTACGACCCTAACTTACGAAGAACTAGGGTTATCTTGCAAACTATGTATCTAAAATCTTCATCTAAAGGATTAATTTTAGTTGGCTATAATCCTACTGATTACGATACCAAAAAACCCGTTCGCACCTATTCTCCCGATAATTTTTTAATATCTCTTTTACCTGACGGTTCATTACTAGTTATCAATTGCGACAGCGCAGGAAGATGCTCAGATGTTGATTTACAAGCAATAAAGTAATATCAATTTCAGTATATGTAGGGTGGGCATCGCCCACCAAAACCTTGATCTGGTGAGCAGTATCGCTTATCCCGCAATCTCGCCGTCACCTCCGGGTGCGACTAATTGAACAAAGCCTGCCTTCGCAGGCTAGAATTTCTTAGCTGCAAAGGCAGGCTTTGTAGCGATAGCCCCAGGCTTCCAGTTCTTGTCATTACCCACATTTTTGTAACAGTCAAAGTATCGCGTCTACCGACATCCCGCCCTGCAATAAATTGCGGGCTAATAGCTAAAGTACGTTAAAACGCACTAATTATTCAGGATATTACATCGCTGAGTCTACTTCAGTAGACTTGAGCTATTAGCTTTGGAATTGATTCCAAAGCGGGATAACAACGAAGCGGGAGATTGAAAATATCTGGGTAATGACAAGGCTTCCAGCCTGCGGGCGTTATTGCTGCCTAATTTTGTCCGAAGTATTGCTTGTTTCCTCTTGAGAGAAGCATTTCAACAACAGATAGCGCTTTGGCTTTAACAGGTTCGCGGCTGTTTGCACGTAAGTACCATAGCTTTGAGGTGGCAGAACGTGGAAGCATCCTCTGTCGAGAATTAAGTCAAAAGATTGTTCCAGACGACTGTTAAGAATATCATCTTGCCGAAACGAAATTTCTAATCCTTTCTGGTTTGCTTTTGCTGCTGCCTGACGAATGGCAGCCTCTGACAAGTCTGTCGCCATCACTTGGAATCCTCGTTCGGCTAGCGCGATCGCTTGGGTTCCGGGCCCTGTTCCTAAATCCAGCACTGAACCATTGCTTAATTCAAGGTTGAGGAGGGCTTCTTCGACATCTGGATCTAAGCTAGGGTTAAACCAGGGCATGGTTTCAACAGCTTGTTCTTGATAGAGCGCTTCCCAGTTGGGAAATTCTCGTTGAGTCATCATTAGTTACCTTTTCTATTTATATTAGCTTTCTCGTTATGCTTAAACGCAGGATGTCCTAGCGGTAAGGTGAACCAGTGATTTGATAGGGCACTTTTGCCTTAATGGGACATCCTTATTCGACCTGCTTAACTAGTAATTTATTTGCTGCAAATCTCCTAAAAAGTATTGGGTAAAGGTAACTAGGGGTTGCCGCAAGCATCGTAATGTCACAGGGATTTGTATATATACCTTCGGGGGATGGGGTCGAAGTTGGGGAGATGATGCGGCGGTATCCTCTTGAGCTAAAAGAGTAAGCAGCAACCTCTACGGGGAATGCTCCAAGGCGCATTTCTAACCTTGGTTGATTGCGCTTGGCTCCATATAGATAAGTTCCCAAATGTGGCTATCTAAGTCAGCAAATCCATGTGCATACATAAAACCGTGATCTTGTGGTTCACTGTAAGTTGTTCCACCAGCGGCGACTGCCTGGCGAACCATTTCATCGACTTTTTCTCGGCTATCACAGGACAAACACACAAGCACTTCTGTACTTTTGGTGGCATCACAAATTTCTTTAGGAGTAAAAGTCTGAAACTTCTCATACGTTAAGAGCATGACGAAAATATTTTCGGACACAATCATGCAAGTGGCAGTTTCGTCAGTGAATTGAGAATTAAATTGAAAGCCGAGTTGAGTAAAAAACTGGATCGATTGATTGAGGTTTTTAACTGGCAGATTAACGAAAATTTGAGTACTCATGGATTCTTCTTGTGAATTATTCTACAGTTAAGGGTCAGCCAAAAAGCGCTGAGGTTTGATTCTAGGGGAGATGCCCAAAAGCACCTCCCGGCAAGTCAAGCGGTCTTCTGGCAGTTGACCATCCACGGAATGCCGAATTGATCGAGCAACATACCAAAGCGGACAGACCAAAAGGTTTGATCGAGCGCCATCTTCACTTTTCCGTTTTCTGCTAGGGCATGAAAGATGCGTTCTGCCTCCGCTGGCTCGTCAATGCTCAACTGCACGTAGAAGCCTTGGGGTGTTTCAAAGTATCCTGGTGGACTGTCAGACCCCATCAATAATTGATCGCCCAAATCTAGACAGACGTGCATGATTTTGTCATGCCATTGGGCTGGTATATGTTCTGCTGTGGGGGCATCCCCATGAGTAAGCATCATGACGATTTTGCCGCCCAAACATTGTTCATAGAATTTGAACGCCGCTTCACAGTTGCCGTTGAAATTGAGATAAGAATTGATTTTCATGATGTGCTGTTTTGATTGGTTCATGATTGAGTAAATTGAATTATGGGTTGAGCGTGAATACGGCTTGAGAGGTATGTGGATCAAATGGAACCGAGATATGTTCATGTAGGATCTGCCATTCGCCTTGATTGCGTTGGCAGACAGCAGTGATCCGCATCCAAGTCTGCATTGCTGGATGGTCTACTTCCATTCCTGTAAAGTGCGAGAGCCAATGGGCAACCGCCAAGTCGTCATTGGCTATGATGTTGAGGTCTCTTGTTTCTATCTCAAAGGAGTCTGGGAAGTAAGGCAAACACTCTGACCACACTTGACGTAAAGCCTCTTTCCCATTTGTTTGGAATGGGGGTTTTATATCAAAGATGATGACCTCGGTGGCATAGTGGGACATGATCCGATCAACATCCTTAGCGCAAATTGCCTCTTGTTGATCGGCAATCAGTTGGCGAATCTGAGCTTCGTTGCTTGTTATCGTGCTTTTAGCTGTCATTTAAGTATCTCCTTTTGATTTAAGATTGAGCGCAGGCCCTAATGCTCTGGCAAACCTGCAACTTCAATTACGGGGCGAATTTCGACAGTGCCGACTTGTGCTGCTGGAATCTGGGACGCGATCGCGATCGCGGCATCGAGATCTTGGGCATCGATGAGAAAGAATCCGCCCAATTGTTCTCGTGTTTCTGCAAATGGCCCGTCGGTTACAAGCGGTTTGCCATCGCGCACCCGGATGCTAGTTGCCGTTGCGACAGGGTGGAGCGGAGCGGTAGCTAGATACTGCCCATTGGAGTTGAGTTGCTGTGCAAGCTGCGCGGATTTCATATAACAGTCTTCTCGCTCGGTTTCGCTCAGGGCATTTTCCTCCAGGTAAATCAGCAGCACATATTTCATTGGGTTGCCTCCTTTGTTTCCCTTTGTAATTCAGTCGAACGGCGATCGCTCAAATCGACACCTCACCAGAAAATTTTTTATCATTAGATACAATCGAGCTTTACCCGTGTTGTTTCCCTGTGTGAGTAAGTCGAACGGCAATCGCTCAAATCGACACCTCGCCAAAAATTTTTCTTGTCAGCTATGACCTTAAACCCACAATCAGATGTAACCCAAGCGATCGCTTCCATTTATCGTGCTGAGTGGGGTCGGATTGTCGCCACGCTCATCCGGCTGGTTGGGGATTTCGATGTGGCTGAAGAGGCGACACAGGAAGCCTTTGGTGTCGCCCTAAATCAGTGGCAGTCCACGGGCATTCCCGACCTCCCCCGTGCGTGGATTATCAAAACAGCTCGATACAAAGCCATCGATCGCCTCCGCCGCCGGACGCGGCTGAAGGAAAAACTCTCATGGTATGCTGCATCTGGGTTAATCCCAACCAGCGAGGAGCCAACCTACGACACCGATGAAATTCCAGACGATCAACTTCGACTGATCTTCACTTGCTGCCACCCAGCGCTGGCAATCGAGTCTCAAGTTGCTCTGACGCTGCGGATGCTAGGCGGACTTGAGACAGATGAGATCGCACGGGCGTTTCTCGTGCCCACGGCGACAATGGCACAAAGACTTGTGCGCGCCAAGCGCAAGATTCGTGATGCGGGTATTCCTTATAGAGTGCCAGACACAACCGAACTGTCAGCGCGGATGGATGCAGTGCTGACTGTAATCTATCTTATTTTCAACGAAGGCTACGCAGCGACAAGGGGCGAGGCAATGGTGAGAGCCGATCTCTGTACAGAAGCCATCCGGCTGGGTCACCTCGTGAGGACGTTGATGGCACCACAGCCGCCAGCCCAAGTAACTGCGCTACTTGCGCTCATGTTGTTGCACGACTCGCGGCGCGATGCCCGTCTTGATGAGGCTGGCAATCTCGTCCTGCTCGAAGATCAGGATCGTCGTCGCTGGAACCAACAGCAGATTGCCGAGGCGTTGCCGTTGGTAGAGGAGGCACTGCGCGGCGGAACTAGTCCATTTGCCTTGCAAGCGGCGATCGCGGCACTACATTGTCAGGCAGCACGGGCACAAGAAACGGACTGGTTGCAGATCGTCCGCCTCTACGATTTACTCGAACGTTTGCAGCCCTCGCCGATTGTGTCGTTGAATCGGGCGGTGGCAATCTCAATGGTAGACAGTCCTCAAACAGCGATCAAACTCATTGATGGGCTTGCCTCCCAACTTGATGACTACCATCTGTTTCACGCTGCGCGTGCCGATCTGTTGCGCCGCATTGGAGCCTTCCAAGAAGCCGCAAAAAGCTACGTGCGAGCGATCGCGCTGGTCACTAATGACAGCGAACGCCGCTTTCTAGAGCGTCGGCTACGCGAAGTTCAAACCTAATATCCAGCATAGGAGTTGCGATAGAACTAACTGAAGGAACTTTTTAATCCTTAGCAAACTTTGTGCAAGAAATTGTATAACTTGTTTAATCAATTAACATTTAGCTTAGAGATGATGCCAATATCCATACTATTCAAGTAGCTCAGACAAAAGAAATATTCCCAGTCGCAAAATTGCCGAAAGTTTGGGTGGTAAAGTATTTAAAGAATTTCAACAGACTAACAACAGCGGTCATCTTCTTGATGAGGTTGAATACAGGATTTATAAATGCTGATGAGGTTGAATACAGGATTTATAAATACTGACGAGCTTGCAATGGGACGAATCTATAACATCGGGGAGCTAACAACACCAACCCTACCTCTTGATAACCATTCAAATCTGACTTTCCAAATAACCTCTACGCTAAATTTAAGATGTGTGAAATTTTGAATTAATAAATAATTTTGCTAATGGAAACTCAATTTTCATGGACTAAGCAGTGGTATCCAATTAGTCCATTAAGCTATCTCAACCCTTCTAGCCCAAATGCTGCCACACTTCTTGGCAAAAAGCTGGTGATTTGGAAAGATGCACATCAAAAGTGGATAGTGATGGATGATTTTTGTGCGCACAAACTGGCACAGCTATCTTTGGGCAGTATTAATGAACAGGGAAACCTCGTGTGTAGACATCACGGTTGGTGTTTTAACGGGGAAGGAAAATGCACGAAAATTCCTATGTTAACTGCTGAAGCGGAAGAAACAGCTTGCGATAGTTTAAGGTCTCATGTTACTACTTACCCTACCCAAATTCTTCAAGGGCTACTTTGGGTATGGCCAGATGATAGTGCTAGCGCCTTGGAGGATTGTACTTTAAAGCATCCAGCCACATTACCGGAAAGTGAATTGAACATATCTGGCACTGACTGGCAGATGTCAGAAGTTCCTGTTGGCTACACAGTATCAATTGAAAGTAGCTTTGACCCCTCTCATGCCCAATTTTTACATGAGGGAATTGGGCCTTTTTCCCCAAAAACAGCAGTACCAATGCAACAATTTGCAGCTGTTGGCGAAATGTCTGCTGAAGAAGGTTTTACTCTCAAGCACACAGGCTACAATCTCTTCAACAAAGATATGGAGGCAACACGGAAGTTTACTCCGCCCTGTAGCAATACTACGGTCTACCATTATCCTAATGGGAAAAGTAATATATTTCAGTTGTATTTTGTACCAACACAACCTGGTTCCTGTAGGTATATTGGCAAGATTATTTCTAATGATGATTCGGTTCCCAAGACATCTTTGGTTAAGATATTGCCAAAATATCTCCAAACTGGGTTACAGCATTTAGCCACATACAAGCTGAGTGACCAAGATTTAACAGTAATGCACTCTCAGGAGATTATTGAGTCCTCATTGCATAAAAAATGGCAAAAAGCATACTTTATGCCTTCACTTGCCGATGTGGGGATTGTTAGTTTTAGAAAATGGCTAGATGAATTTGCTGGTGGAAGTCCTAGGTGGGCAGATAGTCTAAAAGACAGTGCAAAAGACTTAAATACTGAACAACTATATGACAGATGGCATAGGCATACAAAGTTGTGCCCTAATTGTCGTAGTTCTGTGCTTTTGATAGAACAAGTGCGAACAATTTCTCAGATGGTTACTGGATTATTACTACTATTAAGCTTGGGTTCCCTATTAATAGGTATTTCCCTAAAAATCGTAGCGATCGCAATCATCTTGGCAATCTTAAGTTTTATATCAGCATCCCTTCTAGACGATTTTAAGCAAGTCTTCATCAGCAGTATCCCCAAAAGAGGTTTACCTGTAGTTACAGTCTATAAAAGCAATGAAATTCATAGCTAATTGCTAAAAAAGCGTTGCTCGTAACAAAGCAACGCTTTTTTAGATCATTAACTACAATCTAGTTTTCACCAAAATAGGCTACTAATGCCTTAGAACTGCCAAGAAGTTGTCTATCGAAAATACTTGGGAGGCTAATTTAATATGGCTTACTCTAAACTTTCCGGTCTTGTTTCTATGTATTTAAGTTGTTTCCACATTGTCGCTTTAGAAAACAATAAAGTAAATTGTAAGCGTTGTTGTTTACAATAATGTCCAATGCTAGTATTTTTTATTCATGGTGTTGCCGAATCAAAAGTTAAATTTGCCCAAGATTTAAAATATCTCATTAAAGACGAATTATCGCAGCGTGGCAAAGATTTACCATATTTCCATTCTGGATTTTATGCTGATGTTTTAAATAAAAAGGACAAAATTTGGAATTTTATTGATCAAGATTTAAAAAAACTGAAAGAACAAAATCCTAATATTAATCTTCAAGATATATTTCGTGGGCAAGAAATAAGACGAGAATTTCTTTCTGATTTTGTAGGAGATGCTTTTACGTACCTTAACTTAGAACGAGGAGCGAAAATCCGAGAAGCAATTGCCGGACATTTAGAAGATTTTATCGTCAATCACCCTGAAGAAAAAGATTTTCATATTGTAGCCCATTCTATGGGAACTGTGATTTTATGGGATATTTTATTTTCTGATAAATTCCAACCTGGTGATGCGGCATATAAAATTCGCTCATTAATTCTTGAGAAAGTTAACTTAAAAAGTATTACTACGATGGGATCGCCCATCATTTTGTTCAATATGATTTTGGATATTACCCTAGAACAGGTTAATAAGTTTGCTCTTATTTTTCAGGAACAACCTATTAGATGGACTAACATTATTCATTCTTCTGACTTAATTGCCTATCCTATAAGCTCTAGCTTAAAAATCAGTGATTCATGTAATTTATCAGTTAAAAATAAATTTATATCAACTGTTGCTAATGACTTAGAAAAAACTGTACGTGGAGTAGCTGAATTTCCTGCTATTGAAGCCGCTAGTAACGTAAATCCAGGAATCAACCAAGCATTTTCCGTTGCAGCAATAGCATCAGGTGCGCCTGATGCTCATGTTAATTATTGGAAGTGTTCTCAGACAGCAAAAATTCTTGTAGATAATATTTTAGGTGATGAGGAAAAAATAATAGATTTAGTTATTGAGCGTTTAAAAAAGGTACCTGGAATGACTATTACTTTAATAGAGGGTAAAGATTCTGCACAAAAGCCAGATTCCAAAATGGATAATGATTGGGATAGATACTTTGGTAATTTTGATAAACTCCAAGAAAATTTTCAATTTTTGGATAGCAGTGGTAAATTGAGAATGCGAGATAATGTAGCTCAAATTCCTCATGTTTCTGTTTATAATCAACTTGGAAATTGTCAATTCAAAGGTTATGTTGGTTTGCTTCACGCCAATGGACTGAGACAAGAAGTGGAAGTTATTAAACAGAAATACCGTTTAAAAATAAGTTGAGATTTTAGGTAAAGACAATTTTAAGCAACTTTCCATTAGAAATATACTTAAGCTGGGAAGTGCTCACCAGATAAAGATTTTGGAGGGCACTTCCCTCAATTTTTTCTCTTATCCTTAGCGTACTTGGCCTGCTTGGCGGTTCGTTTCAAAATTATTTTCACAACTCAAATATAATTGCTATATAAAAGCAATGAAATCTATAGCTAATTGCTAAAAAAGCGCTGCTTTGTTAGGAGCAACGCTTTTTTAGATCGTTAACTACAATCTAGTTTTCACCAAAGTAGGCAGCTAATGCCTCAGAACCACCAATCAGTTGTCCATCGATAAATACTTGGGGAACTGTTGTCGCACCTGTAACTGCTTTCAAAGAATGAGTAGTTACATCTTTACCTAAAACAATTTCTTCATAATCTAGACCATGCTCTTTGAGCAATGCTTTGGCACGAGTACAGTAAGGACAGCCGACTTTTGCAAATAGGGAAACCTGTTTGGGCTTCACTGCTTGGGGGTTAATATACCTAAGCATTGTCTCAGCATCAGATACCTTAAAGGGATCTCCTGGCTCTTCCGGCTCAATGAACATATTATCAATTACACCGTTCTTTACCAGCATGGAATAGCGCCATGAGCGTTTACCAAAGCCTAGGTCTGATTTATCCACCAGCATTCCCATGCCTTGAGTAAATTCACCGTTACCATCAGGTATTAAGGTGAGATTACTAGCTTCTTGGTCTTTGGCCCATTCATTCATGACAAAGGCATCATTGACGGAAATACAGACAATGCTATCCACGCCATTTTCTTTAAAGACATTAGCCAACTGGTTATAACCAGGTAGGTGAGTGGAAGAACAAGTGGGAGTAAACGCACCAGGTAAGGAGAAGACAACCACTGTCTTATCAGCAAACAGTTCATCGGTAGTCACATCTACCCACTGATTGTTCTGGCGAGTGCGGAATGTGACATTGGGAACTCGTTGTCCTCGGCGATTTGACAGCATTAAGCCTCCTGAAATAATCAACCCATTGATAGTATCAAAAGTCTAAAGATATTGACTCTAGGTTTTTGCCAGTGTTTTGCAGACAGATTTTATTTCTGCCGAGATATACTAGTATAATTGTGAATCAGTATGGAACTTGCCTGAGTAAGAAATGCCTAAGCAGGTTAATCGATAAAGGGTGCGATCGCAGCAACAAATTCAGCCGTCGATTCATATGGTAGAACATTACGCCCTGTTAATTTAATTCCACGCCCTTGAGCTAAACAGGCCAGGTAGTCGGCTAAACGTTCATCTGGGGTTTCAGCTTTACCTTCTTGACTAATACTCGATGCTTTGTCTCCGACAACTACCAATGTTGGGTGCTTAATAGAGGCGATTTCGCTACTATAATCCTGCCGCCAAAAGCCTGATAAAAATGAAAATACTGCATAGCGATTGGCAGTATTTTTTGCACCTGCTACTAAAGTAGTTAACCATTCTGAATCAACAGTATCGCCAGAAGCAAAAAGTTGACGAGTTGAAAAAGAACGCAAAAATTTTGGGGTACGTGCATAACGATAAAAAGCATTACCAAAGGGTGAATCAAAAAGATTCCAAGCAAGTTTTTGCTGCCATGCTGGTGATTGTTTTGTGATGGTAGCCCAAGCAGGAGGTCCAGCAAATATCAGGGAGTGAATTAAGTTTGGTTGTTTTTGAACTAATTTAATAGCAATTGATAATAAAGCACCTTGCACCAATATAATTACAGGTTTTTGCACTACTGTTTGCAGAAAGTAATGTAACTGTTCTGCCCAATCATTAGGAGTGTAAGCTACATGGGGCATATCACTTTCACCACATCCCAATAAATCTGGGTTATAAATTTGATTTTGATACCCAGTTTGATACCATTCACGACAAAACTTTTGCCAAAACTGCCGAGACAATCCTACACCAACTGGATGAATTAATAGTAGAGGAATACCTTTTTGATTTGAATTATCCGGTTGATGCACTTCGTAGGCACAGCGATAATTCTGCCAAGTATAAAACTGAGTAGGAGATGCTGTTACAAATGATGCTTGCATAAATCCTATCTTTAATATTTGCTAAAAAATCATTTGTGGATGTATTAGCTGATATCCAGCGTCTTTGATTTTTTGATTCGATACCCATGCATTATATGGGCGGTTACTCTGGAGGGAAGTGTCCCAAATAATTTGAGGTAAATTGTGTTTTGCTAGCACAGTATCAAACAATTCTCGACTAATGAGATGTGCATCATCCACTACGTTATAAATACCTTGCCAATTGTGTTGCCGAGCAAACTCAATAGTGCCAACAATATCATCAAGATGAATCCAATTTGTGATGTCATCACCATTACCAGGGCGAGTTGTCCCAGAGAGGCGACCAAATATTTTTATCAGTTCCCTACCAGGCCCATAAATTCCTCCCAAGCGTAAAATGCAGACGCGGAGATTATTACTAGATGCTGATAGCAAGACTTCTTCAGTTTCTTGGAGGATTTTACCGTTAGGACTGCTAGGTGTAACTGTTATTTCTTCATCTACAAACGCACCATTTCTATCACCATATACAGAATAACTTCCTGTATATATCAATTGCCGAATGCTAGATATTTCTGGCAAGATAGAAACTAAAGTTTTAGCTGTTTGCAAATACGCCTCTTCATAAAAATCTGTACCTTTTGCAGCAACGCTCAACACCACCACATCTTGATTTTGTAATACTGATTTTAAACTATCTGGATTGTTGCCCTTAGTTACTATGACGTTTTGCGCTACTGCTTGTAGTTCTGAAACACGTGTAGGTGTAGTAGTGGTTGCAGTAACCGTAAAATTTGCTTTATCTTGCCAATATTTAGCAACTGCATAACCTACATAACCACAACCTATAATTGCAATGTTCATGATTCTTTAAACACAAATTAATAGCATAGTCCAGAACCCCTAAATTTATTTAGTAGGGATACTTTATTTTGAATTTTAATTGAGAATTTTAAATTCTCCCTTTGGTGGTAGACTATTTTGCTAATTCACTTTCGATTGTGGCAATTAATTCTGGTGAATATGGTTTAACAGTACTCTTAAAACGAGCTACTACTTCACCCTGCTTATTGATTAAGAATTTTTCAAAGTTCCAAGCTACAGGTCCAGTTGGCTCAACTGCATTGCTAAGACGAGCATAAAGTGGGTGCTGTTGCACACCTTTGGCATGAACTTTATCGAACAGTTCAAAGCTAACTCCATAGTTACTCGTGCAGAATTGTACAATCTCTTCGTTGCTACCAGGTTCCTGTGCACCAAAATCATTAGAAGGAAAGGCCAGAATACGTAATCCTGCTTCTCTATACTCTTGGTTCAACTTTTCTAGTCCCTCATATTGAGGAGTGTAACCGCAGTAGGAAGCTACATTCACAATTAAGAGTACCTTGCCAGCGTACTCACTAAGTTGCTTATCCTCACCCTTAATCGTTTTAACTGCAATGTCAGAAATTTTGTTACTCATCTTAAATTTCTTTTCTCAGAACTATTGCTAAGTTTCCCATATTGTAGGTAACGCAAAACCAGTTTCTTAGCTTTATTTTCTTTCTTTCAGGATAAAATAATCTCTAATCCTTATTTTTAGGTAACTCAGAAACAAGTCAAAACTTCGTAGGGTGCGCATTGCCCACATACAGCAGAATTCAGAATTAAAACAGTCTTTATGCTTGAGTTTGAGGCAGAGGATTTGTACTTCACAAACTTGAAATTTGCTGTATTTTTATTTTGGTGAGTATTGCCCCCTACAGAATATAGACATTTTTATTTTTGGGTAGTGTCAGAAATTGGCGTGTAGTTTTCCGCAGTAAACTGCTTTTCCATTTGTAAATATTTAGGAACACCAATCAGTTCTTGAAAATCTTGAAAAGTTACTAAATCTGTAAAATTCGCCGTGTTTCCCTGTGCTTTTAAGTGCGTCAAGCAAGCGGCCATTACCTTGGTGACAGTCAACAGGGTAGTTAGAGGGAAAAATACTATTTTGAAGCCTAATTGCTGTAACTCAGTAGTAGATAGTTGTGGAGTTTTACCACCTTCAACGATATTAGCTACAAGTGGCACATCTGGGAAAGCAGCTGCGATCGCTTTT
The DNA here is from genome assembly GCF_002154695.1 of Nostoc sp. T09. GTDB lineage: Bacteria > Cyanobacteriota > Cyanobacteriia > Cyanobacteriales > Nostocaceae > Aulosira. Next base: position 12,405 of record NZ_MTAV01000077.1, on the reverse strand, counting down.
AATTCTTCCACAGACTGAGGAGCTTCTACAAAGAGTATATCTGCCCCCGCCGCGATGTAAGCTCGACCACGGGCGATCGCTTCTTCTAAACCTAGAGGCGCACGAGCATCGGTGCGAGCAATAATTACCAAATCGCTATCACCACGGGCCTCTACTGCTGCGCGGATTTTTCCGGCGTGTTCCGCAAGGGAAATAACTCGCTTACCCTCAAAATGACCGCACTTTTTCGGCCATTCCTGATCTTCTAGCAGTACTCCAGCCAAACCCAACTGCACAGCATCCTTGACAGTACGGATCGCATTCAAGGCATTACCATAGCCAGTATCTAAATCAGCAATCAAAGGAACGGTAATTGATTGAGCAATTCGCCCTACACTGTAGAGCATTTCCGTAGCAGTCAAAAAACCGTAGTCTGGTAAACCTAATGTAGAAGCAGCAATTCCAAAACCACTAGTAGCTACTACTTCAAAACCTGAGTTTTCAGCCAGCTTAGCACCCAGACAGTCGTAAACTCCAGGAATGACAATAATTTCAGGACGCGCCAATAACTGTCGCAGTTTTTGTCCAGCAGACATAAAGCTATTTATAAATGCAGAATACCCCTATTTGAGAATACAGCCTCAGATGCCAAATTGTACTTTGTGGCGATCGCACCTGCTTCAAGGTTAGGAGGGACGCGGGGAAAATTCATTCCGAAATCTCTCCGCGTACCCCGTTAATGGGAAGAGACAAGCCTGATTCCCAGCACGCCTGCCATAATTAAGCCAATACAGAAAAAGCGCCTGATTTCAGCAGGTTCTCCAAACAGAATTACACCCAGCACAGCCGTACCTGCGGCTCCTATACCAGTCCAAGTAGCATAGGCAGTACCCACTGGTAATGTGCGGAGTGCTTTTGACAAGAAAGCGAAACTCAGTACCATACAAGCAACAGTAGCGATACTAGGGCCAAGCTTAGTAAATCCCTGTGTATACTTCAGTCCGATTGCCCATCCCATCTCAAGCACACCAGCAATCAGAAGGTAAATCCAAGCCATCGTTTTCTCCCCTATACGTTGCAGAAATTGCCAACTCTCACACATCTACCGCAGCTTTTGCTTTTATTTTTACACTTTTATATTCTTTATCTGCCTATTCATGGTTTACCCTGTTAAGTGCAAGATGTGAGTCTACCTACTCCTCCACTCTCACCATCTCCACTTATGACCTATTCCATTGATGGCACCCATGACCCAAATTTACGCAGTTGGGTAGAGTTAGCAAATCAAGAAGATACCGATTTTCCTATCCAAAACTTGCCTTTTGGTGTATTCCGCACTCAGGGTAGCGCTGAACCTCCACGCATTGGGGTTGCGATTGGAGACAAGATTTTAGATTTGGCTAGATGTTATCAACTAGGCTTATTTCAGGAACTTCCCGAACAGCTGCTAGCAGCATGTACAGCGCCTAATTTAAATTTATTGATGGGAATGGGAAGCCAAGCAAGATTGGCGTTACGTCATCGCTTAAGCGAATTGCTGCGGTACGACACACAACAGAATCTTCCAGAAGCAGAAATTCTCATTTCCATATCTGATGTTGAGCTTTTATTACCAGCAATAATTGGAGATTATACTGATTTTTACGCTTCAATCTTTCATGCTACTAATGTGGGAAAGCTTTTCCGACCGGATAATCCATTACTTCCCAACTATAAATATGTACCCATCGCTTATCATGGACGTGCTTCCTCAATTGTGCCTAGCAATACTTATATTCAGCGTCCCAGTGGTCAAATAAAGAAACTAGAAGATTCAGCCCCTAGCTTTACACATTCTCAAATGCTGGATTATGAGTTAGAACTTGGGTTTTTCGTAGGTGCTGGAAATGAGCGAGGAAAAGCTATATCTATAGAACAGGCAGAAGAACATATATTTGGATTGTGCTTGGTTAATGACTGGTCAGCACGAGATATCCAAGCTTGGGAATACCAGCCCCTAGGCCCGTTTTTAGCCAAAAGTTTTGCTACTACAATTTCTCCTTGGGTAGTCACATTAGAAGCTTTAGCACCCTTTCGCTGTCCAGCTTTTCGACGCGCTCAAGACGATCCCCAACCCCTACCTTATCTCTCTTCACCACTGGATACCAGTTTGGGTGGTATCGATATTACGCTGGAAGTTTGGATTCGTTCAGCCCAGATGCAACAACAGAATTTGCAGCCGTTTCGTTTGAGTCATGGTTCTTTCCAGCAGATGTATTGGACATTAGCGCAAATGCTTACCCATCACTCAAGTAATGGTTGCAACCTTCGCCCGGGAGATTTACTTGCTAGTGGAACAGTCTCTGGTGCTGAAGCAGGTTCCCAGGGTTGTTTACTGGAGATGACTCAACGTGGTGCTAAACCTATTGAACTACCTACAGGTGAAGTAAGAAAATTTTTGTCTGATGGTGATGAAGTTATCCTTCGCGGATACTGTGAGAAAGCAGGTTACAAGCGAGTTGGATTTGGAGAATGTCGAGGTACGATTCTAGTTTCCTGACACCAATTTTACCTGATAATGCTAATAAGACATTCTCCACAAGATTTTTGTTAAAAAAAATACCAATCAAGTTTTCAACAGTTTATTACGAATTATGCCAAATATAGGAAAAAGAAAAAATCGCTTTGATTTTTTCTTTTTATTTAGAAAATTGTTATTAGATTCTTTAGCAGGCGATTCCCAGATATCGTCTATTTTCTGTTCTCTCTCGACTAATAACTCGATATCAAGCGGTAACTGGGAATATTGCCCAAATGACCAAGGTTCTCCATCAGACAATTCTCTTTCTATTCTATGAAACATAATGTTCACCATTTTGAGGAATAAGCTGTGATTGTTAGGTGTTTCTGTTGAGTAGTCAGTTGCCGAGATCGCAGATTTTGCAATCTCTTAATCCCACACGAGTAGCTAAGGTTCTGGCAGTAAAAACAGCGATCGCGGATTCTGCTCATGCGTCGTGGGTTCAGTTCTTTCAATTACAAACTACGAATTATCAATTACGAATAGTTTTAAAATTCTGCCTTTTACCTACACTTGGCGATATCTTCGCTAAAAGTTCTGTCCCAAGTTACTTGATATCAACTTTTACTGGTATTACACCCGCTTTGAAAAAGCTATCAGCAACTTTTTGCTGTAATGCGTAGGCATAGCCCACCGCAGGCATCGCCTCTTGAGACACAGGAAGTAATTCTTGAGGATATTTGTAAACAATGCCTTCATCAACATTGGTGGCTGTTGCATAGTTTTTCAACCAGTTTTGTGACTTTTGCAACCGAGCGAGAAAATCAGTGATGTCTACGACAGGCTGCGCCTATGCTACTTTTTTTGAGGAACTGCGATCACATTGAGCGCAGCAATAATTTTTCAACGGAATTTCACTAGCCAAGGCTAGATCAATTGCACCAGAATTAATTGCCTGCACCATCAAATTACCTCCAGTCAACTCACTAAACTGAGTTTTGTAAGAAAAATTATCCAGCCTCGCTAATTTTAAATCTATGTCCCAACCACCTTTGTATTTGGCAATACGCAAATCAGTTGTATTTGAAACTGTGGTGGCAGTAGGAATAGAGTTAGCGGTAAAGTTTGCAGTAACTATAGGAAAATCTAAATCCGCTTCATAATCGTTGAGCTTGAGCTATGTTCTCAAACCCTGAATTACGATAGTTATAAATGTAGATTTGAGCAGCATTACAACCTCCTGTCTTCTGACACAAGCCATAATTTAGGAGATCGGTAATGCTGCAACTATTAGTTAAAGGAGAATCTCAACATTGGATTGCGATCGCAGTTTTCTCAGCCAAAGCCTTTGTTACCCGTGTAGGATTAGAGATTACCAACGGCATCTTTGAAGTTACGGGAATTGCTCATGACAGATAAATTAGACGGCAAAGTTGCAATTATTACCGGAGCTTCTGCTGGTATTGGTGAAGCCACAGCTCTAGCACTAGCAGCAGAAGGGGCAAAAGTAGTGTTGGCTGCTCGCAGAGGCGATCGCTTAAATGCACTAGCACAAAGAATCAAGAACGGTGGTGGCCAAGCATTGCCTATTATCACTGATGTTACAGATGAGACTCAAGTACAGAATTTAGTCCAGAAAACAAAGGCAGAATTCGGTCAAATAGACATCCTGGTCAATAATGCAGGTATTGCTGCTGTGGGTGCGATCGATGGTGGGAATACTTCAGATTGGAAGGAAATGATTAATCTCAACCTGTTGGGATTGCTGTATGTCACTCATGCTGTATTACCAATCCTCAAAGCTCAGGGTGCAGGACATATCGTCAATATTTCATCTGTAGCGGGTCGGACTGCACGGGTTGGTATTGGTGTATATAATGCAACTAAATGGGGTGTCAACGGTTTTTCAGAATCTTTGCGGCAAGAAGTTTGCAAGCAAAATATCCGTGTGACTATCGTCGAGCCTGGTTTAGTTAATACAGAAATTGACGACCGGATTTCAGACCCTATTGCCAAACAAAGCAGTCAAGAACGCCGTCGTTCTATTACGCCTTTAGAAAGTGAAGACATTGCGGCGGCGATCGTTTACGCGGTGACACAACCACAACGTGTCAATGTGAATGAAATTCTCATCCGACCAACACAACAAGATTGGTAAGCTAATGCTCATTTTTTATTAGAAAAGGCAGGGGGCAGGAGGCAGTAGGCAGAAGGGAATATTAGTCCACGGAGGTGGACTTTGTTTGTGTAATAGCGAATTCTATTCGCCTAATACTTTTCAAACATTCTCTAAAACTGATGATGATTGTTAGGCAATCATGTCTGCATTCACTCTAAAATTGCTGTAGTGATTGAGTCTATAGGTAGCTTATCTGTTTCTAATTGACTCAGAACTTATTACCAGATGCCCATTCTACACAGTCCTACTGTCCTACTGTTCGGCTCAAGCGTTATTTTAGTCTTTAATTCTTTACAACAATTTTCTCTATTTCCTTGAGAATCTCAATTACATCATTTGCAGATTTACTAAAAGCTTCTTTGGCAATATCTGGATTTTCCACATACCATTTCTTTACTTTATTAAGCAAAGCTTTTTTTGCCTCTCTTTTTTCATTTTTATTTTGTATATTTAAAATTGTATCTACTTCTTCTTGAAATATTTCAGGATAATACTTCTCGAAATTATGTTGTGTAAATTGACGGAAACGCTCTTGATTCCATGATTTATATTTATCTTTTAACTTGTTAATGATTTTATTTTCATCTTCACCTTCATCAACTAAGACCCAAATTTTATCGTCAAAATTGTTATGTAAATGAAAGAAAAGACACAAGCTGTGCAAAGCATCAAACCTTGCTCCTACTCTTTCAACACCTTCTGAGGAGCAAGTTCTTAGTCTCACTTTAAGCCCTGGTACAAAATCAGGAATTAGAAAATCTCTGATTATAATTTCCGCCGATGATTCTTCAAAAATCAACCATGTATCCCAAACATCAAAATCGAAAAGCTCATAACCTAAATCTTCAAGAATTACTCTTCTAGCTTGAGGCGAATTCTCAACTTCAGCAATCGAAGAAGTGGGAATTCGCTGCTCATTCGCAAAGTTTATATCTACCTTAAAAATCTTACTCAGTGGAACAGCACCAAGATACTTTAAAACAATATTTGAATGGGTAGTGATAATAAACTGATTTATTTCTGATTTTTCAATAATAAGGTTTAAGAGCTTTTTTAAAGCTTTAGGATGAATATCATTTTCTGGTTCTTCTATCAAAAATAGCTTGTCTTTAGCAATGCAAAGATCCACTATCAAAGCTAAAATATTTGCTACCCCTTCTCCCATTACATCCAGTGGAATGTTTTGAAAGTTGTCTATAATATACACAGCTCTCTTACCATTATCGGACGGATAAGTAGTTATATGGAATCCTAATATTTCATGACAAGCTTTAATATATTCATCTTTTGCTGGCAAACCATCTGTATTAATACGATCCACTTTGGCAACTAAATTAGTAAAGTTTCCTAAAACAGAATTTGCAAATTGTTGCCTAATATCTTCGTTAAACGTTAAAACTTTTCTTTTGGAAAGGAATGGATATATAAAGTTATTAGGTTCATCATTTTGAATACAAATTGAATTAGTATAATGATTAATACTATGTCCATTAAGATTTAACTGTCCATTATAAATTTCAATTTTAAGCTGATTATTTTGGCTATTAATTAGTCCAACAGTTGCTGGATTAAAATATCTATTTTTATTACCATCAAAAGTTAACTCTATACTTGCTTGAGCCTCATTCTTTCTTATATCATCCATCACAAAATAGGATCTATTTTGTAGAAAAAGTAAAGATCTTAATATTGTTGTTTTACCACTATTATTCTCCCCTATTAATAGATTTAGCTTTGGGGAAAGTTCAATTTCTGCATTTTCATAACCTCTTATATTACTTAACTTTACATTGAGTATCTTCATTTTTAACTTCTCCATATATTCGACTATTTAGATCAGTGTATAAAAACGACTTACTAGTACAAATCTCCGGTATACCACCACTACGTCAAATCTGTGATCGCTCGTACTAAAACTGAGCAAGCATTGCTTTCCCAGAAAATCAATTCGGCAAATACTTCGCCAATAAATCTTGCCCCTCGTGACCCATTTCCTTCAATATTTCCTCAATCTTCCCCATCGCTAGCGGCGACGGTTTAGAGCGTCCATTTTCCCAACGATTTATCGTGCTATACGTAACGCCTAAGGTAGATGCAAGCTGTTCTTGCGTTAGCCCAGCATAAAGCCGCAGATCCCGAATTATCTGCCCTATTTCTGGCTGGTTAATAGCCAGGGGTTTTTTTATAGTCATTCAATTTTTAAACTAGACTCACTAGCGTAAGTGCAGATGCTATATTACTTGCTATATATTAATCAAGTGTCCGCCTAATCTATTTCAGTGTTTATACGCAAAAAAGCCAAGCTTTATAAAGAGTTAATATTTATCACCAGGCGCTTTGTAATTATCTAGGCTCATGGCAAAAAATCTCAGTAGCTGGGGATTGACTTTACCCAATAATCTGCACACGCCCGATCATAAATCTACCTGCAATATAGCTAGAGCCTGAGCAACTCTACACCAGTAAACCAGTATTTAGGTTGATTTTTACTGTAAAATTTCACTGGGGTTTCAATCCATCCCATAAAACAGAAATCATTTCATTAACAATGACTTCTCTGGGTGCAGCATCGGGTAAGGTAGTAGCCAGAGGAAGACTCTCGATTACAGACAGAAAGAATCCGGCTAGCAGTTGGGGACGAACTTCACGAATTTCGCCTCGCTGTTGTGCTTGAGCAAATATTTGACAAATAGGCTCAAAGATAAATTGCGAGGAGCAAGCTGACAGCCTAGCAGTATTTTCCTCATCCAACAAAGGCATATCTGTATGTACCATGCTCAAAAAATGGATGGGAGGTTGAGAAAGGAACCACGCACCAACTGCATGTAGTTGCGATCGCAAATCATCTTCATTTTGATGAATTGCTTGCTGTAAACCCCAGCGATGGCGCTCAAACATGCGCTCGTTTACGGCTACAAACAGTTGCTCCTTGCTGGGAAAGTGATAGTACAAAGATGCTTGACGTATTCCTACCGCATTCGCAATATCCCTCATGGCTACCGTATTATAGCCACGCTTGCGGAATAGCTGTTCTGCTTCATCAAGTATGCGATCTCTACCACTAGATGAAGCTTGTTTTGGAGCGCGGCGATTGTCTGGCACTCTCAAACCTACCTAACGTTTAGTAGTCAACTATCAAATATTATATTACACTGTCAAATAATCTGCTCATTTGTGAACCCAAATCAGCAGATTTATCGTCCATAACATAAATAACTTAATCTAACCAATTTGAGGGCACAGTATTTACAAAAACAACAAACAGCCATTGATAATTTATTCCGTTCTGCCAAAATAAATCCGCTGAGGATTATCACTGAAATAGGAAAAATACTCCGAAACAGGGGCTAACTTACAGCCATTATTTCATACCAGTAATTCATGATGAAGAGTTAATTCTGTAACCAATGAACCAATTATCTAATTCCCCAGAATCATCTACCTTTTCCCGCCGCACACTGCTCAAGTGGTTCGGTATTGGTAGTATTGCTGGAGTAACCGGATACTCTCGTTTCAGTAAGCCACAACCAACGGTTTTTCAAAGAGATACCTTAAAATTACCACGGATGCTGAATCAAGATAAAAGTGTTGTAGTTATTGGGGCAGGATTAGCCGGTTTAGCCTGTGCATATGAATTGAGCCAGCGGGGATTTGCTGTGACACTTTTAGAAAAGTCCCCCCAACTTGGCGGGAAAATTGCGAGTTGGCAAGTTGAAGCCGTTGGTGAAACCTTCATGATGGAGCATGGTTTTCATGGCTTTTTTCCCCAGTACTATAACCTGAATGGTTTAGTGACAGAATTGGGAATCAACGAGCATTTTCAATCATTAAACTTTTATGCTGTGGTTTACCGCGATCGCAAATATCAACCAGAGGTATTTCGCCCCAGCCGTTCAGCCTTTCCTTGGAATATTATAGATTTAGCGATCGCTTCTCCCAATCGCTTGCAATGGGGTATCAATCTAATTAACTTAAAACACCTGCAAGTCTTTCAAGCAATTACTGGATTTCAGAGAGAAAGGAATTATCGACGTTTCGATAATATTTCCGTTGCTGATTGGGTAGAAAAGGAATTTCCCCGAGGTTTATACGACTTATATTTTCTCCCGTTTGCTAAATCTAGTTTGAATGCACCAGACTTGATGAGTGTGGGAGAACTCATGCAATTCTTCCACTTTTATTTTTTTGGTAATCCTGAAGGATTAGCTTTTAATGGCACCAAAGATGATATGGGAACCAGTTTAGTCCAACCCATTGCCAAAGCAATTCTGAGTAATGGCGGTAAAATTATCACAGGTGCAACAGTAAGTGAAATTTCTGCTGTAGAAGGTAAGATTGATTCCTTAAAGTATTTGGTTGGTAGTAATAAAAATAATGTGCCTTTTTGGGTGAAGCGTAACTCAGTTGTAGTAGATGAAAAGATAGAATATTTTGGTGCTGTGGATGAAGTGTTTGCTGCACAGATTGGCAGTCAAGAAGCAATTTCTCTTACCTGTACGCACCAAGGTTGTACTGTTAAAAAAACAGATGATGGAAAGTTTCATTGCCCTTGTCATGGTGCAGTTTTTGCAGCTGATGGTAAAGTTTTAAAAGGACCAGCACAAGGAGATTTAACTAAATTCAAAGTAGTGCAACGGCAAGATGAAGAATTACAACTAGTAGCGACAAATCAAGAATCGTCATTACCGCAGACAATCACAGCCGATTATTATGTTTTTGCGACTGATGTACCGGGAGTACAGCAACTGTTTAAGCGGATTAATGGTGATGTCGAGCAAAAAGTGCGATCGCAAGTTGCAGATTTAAGCATCGCCGATCCTTTTGCTGTATGTCGTTTCTGGTTTGACCGCGATTTTCAGTGGGAACAAAGTAATTTTACTTCTTTATCGGGCTACCAGCTAACTGATAGCATTACCCTATATCACCGCATTCAAGAACAATTTATTGACTGGGCAAAACGTACTGGTGGAAGTGTAGTAGAGTTACACGCTTATTGTTATAAAGAAAAACAGTTTCCTACCCAGGAAACTTTGTTAACAACATTTGAGCAGGAACTTTATGAAATTGTTCCGGAATTAAAGCAAGCAAAGGTACTGCATCGAGAATTAGTAAATCAACATAACTTTTCTGGATATCCACCAAATAGTTATGCAGAACGTCCAGAAACTAGCACTGGTGTTTCTAATTTAATTTTTGCCGGAGATTGGGTGAAAATGCCTTTTCCTTGTGGGTTAATGGAACGGGCTGTAAGTAGTGGCTTATTAGCAGCTAATGAGATTTTAGCTCGTGAGGCTTTGCAAAGGCGATCGCTTTTATCAGTGAATCCAGAAGGTTTATTACAAATCTAAAATATCATTGATAAAGACCACGCGGTAGGGGCACGGCGTCCGCAATCTTCCGATATATACAATAATTTTACTGGTGCCGTGCCCCTACGAAGCTATGTGGTTCCATACCTGGAAACTGGTGTAAATTATTATAGTGGCGTGACCTACTTAAAACAGTGCATTAATTAGATGGAACTAACCGCCGATGTACGCCGTTGTACGCCGAGCAACGGGATTTTTATTAATGAACTAAATTTAGCTATATCATGCCAGTTTGCTGCTCTGTATAAGATAAAAACTTAGTTTATTTACCTGAGTTTAAACCAATCACTCCAATGACAATCAAAATGATAGATATGAGTTTAACGCTACTAATAGATTCCCGAAACCAAATAATACCAATGATTGCAATCAGCGTTGTTCCTAAACCTGCCCAAAAAGCATAAGCAACACTAACTTCAATTTTTTTGAGAGAAAGTGTAAGAAAAGTCAAACAAATTCCATAAGATGTAAATACCAATATCGAAGGAATAATTTTAGTAAATCCTTGCGACAACTTCATACAAGTTGTACCCATAACTTCAAAGAGTACTGCTGTAACGAGGTAAATCCAACTGATTAGCATGTTAATTTTAAATGCTAGGGTATTTAATTATCTCTAAGCAAATAATAAAAATCAATAAGTACAAAATTTGTAAAAATTACATCAAAATGTAGATGTTATCTTTAAACTATTTTTCGGTGGCGATAATGTGTAAATCAATATTTTGTTGTCTGATTAGCTCCATTAATCGTTGTGTAAAAGAGCCTTTAAACCATCTTCTCCATCGCGGCTGCTGGCTTTCACCAATGACAATTTGGGTGATGTGATGGTTTGCAGCAACTTGAGCAATTTCTTGAGCGACGTTTTGACTTTTGACGTGTAAAAATTCGCCACCAAATTCTCTACATAATTTCTCGCATGTATGAATGTGTAAACTTTCTTGTTTGGTCAGGAATCGTTCAGGGTTTGCCACAAAAACGGCATAAAGTCGCGCATTCATATAATTGGCAATGCGTGCTCCGCGACGAAGTAATTGCACAGAGTTAGGATAAGTAGATATACACACCAGTACTCGCTCGTGGATGTTACAGTTCTGCCCTTCCAAGGTAGAAGTGTTTGCTTCTTCCTCAACTGTATCTGCTACTTCTCGTAGTGCGAGTTCCCGCAAAGCGATTAAGTTACGACGCTGAAAGAAGTTTTCTAGGGATTGAGCTATTTTCTCAGGGGCGTAAATTTTGCCTTCTCGCAGCCGTTCTTCTAGCGTTTCTGGAGTGACATCAATAACTACAACAGCGTCAGCTTCGTCAAGGAGGCGATCGGGAATCCGCTCTCGCACTACAATACCTGTAATTCGTGCAACTAAGTCGTTCAAACTTTCCAAATGCTGAATGTTGACGGTGGAGTAAACATCAATTCCGGCTGCCAAAATCACTTCCACATCTTGGTAGCGCTTTTCTCGTGAGGAACCAGGCACATTAGTATGAGCAAGTTCATCAACTAACACAAGTTGGGGAGAACGCTCCACAATTGCATCTGTATCCATTTCCTGCAAAGTAACGTTCTCTCGGATACTGATTGTTCTCTGAATCACCTCTAACCCTGTAGCTTTTTCAGCTGTGTCTTTGCGTCCATGAGTTTCCAAGATGCCAATCACAACATCAATACCATCTTGCTTGAGCTGATGTGCTTCTTCTAGCATTTTGTAAGTTTTACCGACACCGGGAGCCATACCGATGAAAATTTTATGTTTCCCACGTCGGTAAGGACGGATGTAAGAACTGTCAACAGAGGTTGTAGAGTTATTGAACATGAATAGAAAATTTATCTAGGTCTTTAACGATTTCTTTTAAAAGACTGACTCCAATTTCGCCAAAAATACCTAGGAATCTTCCATCAGTATGTTGGTTAAGAGGATGTTTGAAAAGTGGTAGGCTGTGATTTTAGGCACTTATTGATCCCCCCTAACCTCCCTTAAAAAAGGGGGAAAACCCTCTCAAAGTCCCCCTTTTCAAGGGAAGCCACTGCGTTGGGGAGACACTGCGTTGCGCGGGTTCCCCGAGTTGAAGCAAGTGTCGTCGGCTCTGCCGACTTGTAGCAAGTGGAGTGGATTTAGGGGGATCTAAAAGTATTTGATCCAGCACTAAGGGCTTTTAAAACAACCTCTTAGAAACATTTTAAACTGCTGATGCGAGCATAAGGGAAGCAACCTTCATTAAGAGGATGTTTGAAAAGTCCTGCTGTCGGTAGCAAAACGTTTGTAGATCCCCCTAAATCCCCCTTAAAAAGGGGGACTTTGAGTCCAGTTTCCCCCCTTTTTAAGGCAGGGCTGTTTCATTCCCTAAAACAGGTAAAATTGCAAGTGTTGAGGGGAAAAAAT
>NZ_MTAV01000076.1 GCF_002154695.1 Nostoc sp. T09 | reverse complement strand
AATATCAAACCTTTCCCCCTTTCCCCTTCCCCTTTTCCCGACTTTTGCAAGAAGTCTAATTAACAATTCAAGGTGCGTTAGCCTCCGGCATAACACACCCTACGGGTGAATATTACTTTACAAATATCCTCTGATTTTTAAGCACGACCAACGAGGCTGGCAACTACTGTTGCTAACTCGGCTGGCTCGATTGGTTTAGCTAAATGTAGCTGATAACCTTCTTGGATAGCTCGCATCCGGTCTTCTGTTCTAGCATAAGCTGTCAGTGCTGCCGCTGGGATGTTTCCTCCTTGCTCTAGTGGTAGCGATCGCACTTTGCGGATCAATGAGTAACCATCTTCTTGAGGCATACCGATATCACTGACAATCACATCTGGTTTCCAGTTTGCCAGTATCTGCAATGCTTCTGGTACCGAGGCTGCTACTTGAACTTCGGCTTGGCATTGTTGCAGTACAGTGCTTATAAATTCACGGCTATCAGCTTCGTCGTCCACAACTAGTACTCGCACACCCAAAAAGGAGGGGTAAAGAAGCAACGCAGAATCTTCTTCTTGATGCGGTAGTGAAATAGCTCCCTTAGTTGGTGATAAAAGTGGTAGCTTGACTGTAAATGTCGCTCCTTGCTGCTCACCGGGACTATCGACATGAACAGTACCGCCATGTAGTTCTACTAAATGACGGACAATTGCTAATCCTAATCCCAGCCCACCATGTGCTCTGGTACTAGAACTATCAGCTTGGCGAAAGCGATCGAATACGTAAGGCAGAAACTCAGAAGTAATCCCAATACCTGTATCAATTACTTGAATTTGAGCGTAGCTAACTAAAGTACCCTTGAGTTTTTCAACGAGCTTTGAAAGCTTGATTTCTACCCTACCGCCTGGTGATGTGAATTTGATCGCATTAGATAGCAAATTCCAGATGATTTGCTGCAAGCGTTCTGCATCCCCGGAAACTAAAAATTCACAATTATGATTGTTTGAGAACCCCAATGCTAAATCTGCTGACTGTGGCTCTCTCCCCGGTAAAAAAAATTGCAAATCGATTTCCTTAACTTGGGCAGCTAGGCTCACAGTCTCCAAAGCTGAGTTAATAGTTGAAATCAGATTGCAAGTGGCAACATTCAAACGTAATTTGCCTCTAATCATGCGCGAGATATCCAGCAAGTCTTCAATTAGCTGGGTTTGCATTTTGGCATTGCGTTCGATGGTTTCCAGCCCTCTGGTTGCCTGAATTTCACTAAGATTTCGGGAACGCAGCAATTGCGCCCATCCCAAGATCGCGTTGAGGGGCGATCGCAATTCATGGGACAATATCGCCAAAAATTCATCCTTCATGCGGTTGGCATCTCGTAACTGCTCAGTTTGCTGTTGTAGAGAAGCAATTAACCGAGCGCGTTCCATTGCGATCGCTATTTGATCGCAAACTGCTTGCATCATTCCTTTTTGATTATTGCTGAAGCGATCGCGAGTACGGCTACCAAAGGAAAGGGTTCCTAAAAGCTGCCCTTGGGCGATTAACGGGTAACTATAGTAAGCTGTAATTCCTATATTGCGAATTAATTCTGTTTTTGGGTCAGTTGATTGCTGTACATTATCTAAAGCAATCTGACAACGCGTTTGCGCTGTAGTACCGCATACTCCTTGACCGACTGTTAAATACTCAATTTCTTTTGCTAGTTCTTCAGAAATTCCTGTGGATGAGGCTAGATGCATTACCTGAGAGTCTGGCTCAAGCAAATAATTTAGGTATACATCTAAACCAATCTGTTCTGCAAGTTTACGGTACAAGCTATCAACCAATGCCACAGGATTTTGGCTTGATAATAATTCACTGGCCGTATCAAATAGCAGCTGAAGTCTTTTATAACCGAGGGAAAGTGCTTTTTCGGCTTTCTTGATATTGGTAATTTCTTGGAATACTAATACACAGGTAGCTGGATAACCATGCATTGCTGGCAAAGTATCGGCAAATACTAGTAGAGAACGCACACCTTGATTTGTATGCCAGTCTACCTCTAACCCATCCAGACGTTCTCCACGAGCAACGCGCACTCCTGGCATTTGGTCATTGGGAATGCGATTGCCACTAGCATCGCTGTAATAGTAAAAGTTGTGATACTCTTCGGCTGGTATACCTTGAGGAAATTCGCCCCCAGCTAACTCATCAGCTGCGCGATTTGCAAAAGTCACCCGCGCCGTTCCTGGTTCAATAAATAGTAATGGTCTGGGCATCAAGTTCAGCACATCTTTCAGCCATTTTTGCTGATTTCGCAGAACTTCCTCGGCTTGATAGCGTTCTGTGATATCCAAAAATGCGCCAATGCAGCCTCTAGTGTTACCTTCCTCATCAAACAGGGGTGCAACAGACTCTATCAGTTTGACGATTTTGCCATTTTCTTGGACAACATCGATTTCAAAATCTAGAACTTCAACGCCGTGAGCGGCTGCGTACTGCATGGGGAGTTCTTCACCCGAAATTTCCTTACCTTCGCGGTATGTTTTAAAATTGGGCAGCTCATCAACTGGAGCACTCAGCGAAGCATTTTTATCTGGTGAAATCCCCAACTGTTTGGCAAAAGCGGGGTTTACTTTGATAGTTTGACATTGTGGGTCTTCGGCAATGCCAATGCCAATTGGGATGACATCGAGTAAAGTTTGTAACTCAGTGACACGGCGTTGCAGATCCTTGTTGAGCTGGACTATTTGTTTGCGTGTTTGTTGCCGTTCGCTTAAGTCGATAATAAATGCTACTGCCTCTTCCCTTTGTTCTCCTAGCAGAACGAAACCAACTAAAACTGGGATACGGCTACCATCTTTGTGGATATATTCTTTTTCATAGGGCGTACAAGCGCCGTTAGCATTTGTTTGGGCTTCAGCGATTCCTTGCTCGTCTAAATGTACATATTCTGGTGGTGTAATCTGGCTCCAGCTGATTCTGCCTGCTAATAAATCTTCTCGCGTGTAGCCAATCATCGCTAAAAATTCGTCATTTGCCTGCTGGATACCGCCATAAATATCGCCAAACAAAATACCAATTACATTAGCATCTACAAGACTTCTGAGTTTCTCTTCGTAAGCTTTCAGTTCGTCTTGAACACGATCGCGTTGGTAACTGAGACATTCAACAACTGCTGCACTTTGCCAGATCAAAATGGCGAAAATTACCATGATAATAATGGCAAACAATGATACGGCAAACGCTGTATCATACTTTCCGACTTTTTGACCAAGAACAATTAGCCACCCCAGTAGCAAAGGCACGGCGATCGCAGCAAATAATAACCTACGGGACAAAAAGCCGCTGTTGGTATTGCCTGTAATTACTCGCATTAATGCCTGATTCGGATGTGTCCACATAATTCCCATACACAGAACTATAAAAGTTAGTGCTGTGTGTAACGCCATTGAAGTTGTATAAGGTTGTACGCCATAAAGAATTTGTACTTGATAGGCATAACCAATCAGCGCTTGTAAGGAAATTAAAGCAGCTATGAGGGCAAGGATTTGGGAGTACCAATAGCTGCGGTAGGTTTTTTGATGCACCAATAACTCTAGGGATCTGCCGACGAGCATAAAGTTGAGTGCAGTATTCAAACCCATTCGCCCTGGATGTGATGTCAATAAAGCATTTGGTGAGTCACGGAATAATAGCTCGTCAATCCCAAGATTCCCACCGAAAACAGATTGAACGACTGTTAGCAAACCAACGATCGTTACTGCTACTGCACACAGCCTAGAACCCCAAAGGTAGAGGGCGTTATGATGGGGAGATGCACCTTTGTCTATCTTTACTTTCTGGGCTAACCACAACGACACACCAGACAGTATAAAACCCAAGGCTGCGTTTGGCTTCATTGTCACCAAACCGCCAGAGCAGACACATTTGAGCCATTCAATGTCCAAACCCCAGCCCATTAGTACCAAGCCACCAACTAATATGGCGATCGCACTGCTAGCTTGCACTATTAACGACTGTGTGGCGACTCGATCGAGAACTTGCAGGCGCAAGCGGTTTCCTTTTAACATTGAGGTCTTTGTAACCCCATCTAAACGAACTTATGAAAGTCCAATGTTTTTTAGCCTAGTGGGTTTAGATTTGTTGTATTTTATGCTACAGGTAGTTGACTTAAAATTTCATCTACCTATATGCATATTTTTAGTAGGCATAATGAGGCAATATGCATTTGTGATTTTAAAAGGGAACAGGGAACAGAGAATAGACTTCTTGCAGAAGTCGGTAAAAGGGAAAGGGGAAAAGGGGAAAGGAATTCAAAACCCTTTCCCTTTAACCTTTTCCCTTTCCCCCCTCTTGCAAAAATATATTTTTGCAAGAGGTCTAATAGCCATCATTCACTGCTCTCCTGCTCCCTCCTAGCCCTCATTACTTCTGTTAGATGGGCTGAAAATATATCTAAGTGCAGATTTTAAAATTTCCAGCTATACGCACTACCATCATCTTGGAAGCGCTGTTCTCCAACACCAACAAGTTCCACAATCACTTCTCGCTGTGGTGGTGTCCATTCACCCTCTCGCGGGCTGACTTCTACAATCGTTTGTTTACCTTCTGTAAATACACTTATTTTAGTTAAACAAAAGTTTTGATTGTAACTAGTATTTGACTTGCCATCATCTTCAAAGAATATGTATTCGTTCTTGCCTGGCCAAATGCGCAAATGGAGTTGGTCGAGTGGACGTTCATCGACATATTGCTGCACAGGTTGCATAGGAATAATGGCACCACCACGGACAAAAAGTGGCATTCTTTCCAGCGGTGCATGGGACAGAATATGGGTAGGGCCTGCGTAACATTCACCGCTCCACCAGTCATACCAAGTACCTGCGGGTAAATAAACAACCCGATACTCAACGCCAGGACGGTAAACAGGCGCAGCCATTAGGGAAGCTCCCAGCAATACTTGATCGTAGAGAGTGTAAGTTTGGCGATCGCTAGGAAAATGGTAAAATAAAGGTCTTAAAATCGGAGCGCCTGTTTGTGCCGCTTCCCAAAAAAGATTGTAAATGTAAGGTAATAGCTGATAACGCAGATTAATATATTCGCGACAGATATTTTCTGTGCGATCGCCAAATACCCAAGGCTCATGACGAACAGTAGTCATGGCAGAATGACCGCGCATTAGTGGGTAGAGCATTCCTACCTGCATCCAACGGGCGAATAATTCAGCTGTGGCGTTACCTGCAAACCCGCCAATATCGCAACCAACAAACGCCACACCCGAAAGCCCCATGTTACACAGCATGGGTAGAGACATTTCCAAATGCTCCCATAATGAATGGTTATCCCCCATCCACACAGAAGACCAACGTTGCACCCCCGCATAACCAGAACGAGTCAGCACAAACGATCGCTCTTTTTGACGATGCCGTTGCAACCCTTCAGCACAGGCTTTCGCCATCATCAACCCATACAAATTATGCACTTCCAAATGCGTCGTAGCTGATGCAGGTAAATTCCCCCCTGCTCCCTTGCTCCCCTGCTCCCCTGCTTCCCCCTGCGGCGCATCAAGCGGAAACCAAATCTTCTCCCCACCATCCCCAAACGGGCGATTATCAATGGCAGGCTCATTCATATCATTCCAAATTCCTGCCACACCAATATCGGTGAGGCTTTTGTGTAAATCCCCCCACCACTGGCTGACATCAGAGCGTAAAAAGTCAGGAAAAACAGCTTTCTCAGGCCAAACGTAGCCGTGAAACAATTGTCCATCAGCTTTACGCACAAAATAATCGTTGGCTATTCCTTGATCGAAAACGTGATAATTAGCTTCTGGCTCATACTTCACACCCGGATCGATAATTGTGACAGTCTTAAAACCAGCTTTTGCTAAGTCACTGACCAATTTTGCTGGATCGGGGAAGCGCTTTGGACTCCAGGTAAACACGCGATAACCCCGCATATAATCAATATCGAGGTGAATTACATCACAGGGAATGCGGCGCTGGCGAAATTCTCGCGCTAGTTCCCGCACCACATCTTCTGATTCGTAACTCCAGCGACATTGATGATAACCAAGCGCCCATTTTGGCGGTAACGGCATTCTCCCAGTTAATTGGGTGTATGTATTTAAGATTTGCGCAGGTTCGGGGCCATAAATAATATAGTAATCAAGTTCCCCCCCGCGAGTCTCCATCTTCCAAACACCAGGTTTTTCCGCACCGATATCAAATTGGCTCCAAAATGTAGTGTTGAAAAAGATGCCATAACCAACATCTGGACGCAAAGCCATAAAAAACGGAATAGCTTGGTACATTTCATCAGTCAGTGCATCGTAATCTAAAGAATCGACTGTCCAGTTAGTTTTAACTTGGCTGAGTTTATCAAGAAAGCCTGTGCGTTCGCCAAAGCCATAGAAATGTTCATCGGGGTAAATTTTCTTCCAGCCTGCAACTGCACCCATACGCCAACCCATCCGCATATCCAAATCGTCTTGGGCAAAGGGACGATTATCTTTGTCAAAGCAAACCAGACAGGATTCTTGCTTTTGCACGCATACACGGATTTGTTCCGTTGTGATTTCTACCGCAGCCTCACTATCCTGCACCTCAAAAGGTACTTTTGCCCATTCTGAATCGTCCACTGTTACCGCCCAAGAACGGCGGGGACTAAATTCGCCAGTTGGTGCAAGCCTCACTCGGAGTAAATTGGGGGCAAGTATAGTGATTTGGAAGCTGGAGTTAGTACACTCAAAATTAACAGTGCGCTCGCTCCAATTTACAGCTTGCACACAACCAATGGTTGTCCACGGTTGGTTAGTTGTGGGTAATTTTCCGAAATATTGCGGCATAATAAACCTGTCTTAAACATAAGGACTGGGGAACTCAAACCTCCACAAATTAGGGCACAACAATGTTGTGCCCTGACAAAGTATCTGTATTCCACGCAATTGAAATTAGCTATAAATGACCTACCTTGGAAATAAGGCAGAAGACAGATTTTTAATAATATATGGGCGTATATTGGTTATTAATTATTCTTTTTTTCCAGTATTGGCAGAAGTTTCATCTACATTCTGTGCTTCTGGGGATAATGACTTTAATTCCTCTAAACTACAACGCAAACGCGGTTTGTCAGGGTTAGTTAAATCCAGCTTGTCCCAAGGTACTGTATAACCACCGTGGATTTTACGCGCCCCCAGTAGATGCAAAATTCCTAACCCAATTGTCCAGGCAGATAATCTTTCTAAAATTGCAGCATAGCCAATCAGATATTCCTCAACCAACCATTCTTCGCCTTGCTTTTCGGCTCGTACTTCCTCAATGCGTCCGATCGCTTTACCATTGGAGTCCAATACTTGCTTACCAAGTAGCAGTTCTAAATGAATTTCCCTAGTTGTCATTATTCTGCTCCGGGGATGCGTTTGATAATGCGATCGCGTAACCATTTTTCGTAGGCTAACGCTGGTGTTGCTTCGGCTTCCATATCAACTTCCACATCAATACCAACATCCCGCACTTTTGACCACGGAATCCGAAATGGTTCAGTTTGTTTAGCACCCCATTTCCTCGCAATTGCTGCAACCCAACGTGCTAAACCTGGATTTACTCTATTAGCAAGTGTAGTTACTCCCACTTCTATATAAGCTAGTCTTGGTGGTTTTCCTTCCTCCAATTCCATCACAACGCCATCAACTTTACCCATTTCGTGTTGATTGCGATCTACTAATTGGTTATCTAAAACATCTCTAATAATGTCCATACTCTTGCATTCTTCTTTGCGCCTTTGCGCCTCTGCGTGAGACAAAAAATTATGCCACAACTCGATTCATCTCAAAATATCACCCTCCAATAAATTCTAAGGGAATTGCAACAATCGCTAAGATAAATGCCAGCACAATTGTAAATATAACAATGCTATTACTAATCCAGCCGTTGCGATACTTACCCACGTATAATTGATCGTTCATTAAGACGAGAAATGGCACAATTACAGGTGGCAAAATTACAGCGGTAATTGCCATTGAAAATAAAGTCAATTGTAAAGGGTCGATACCAAAGACCATCAGTAACGACGCCAAAAATACAAACACGGTATAGACTAAACTAAACCGCGCTGCATCCTTTGGCTTGAGATTTTCGCCCCAATTCCAACCAAAAGCTTGAGCCACAATATAAGCTGTATCAAGAGTAACTTCTAGTGCAGCACCAAAGCAGGCAATTCCCAGCGATGCTGCAAACAGAATAAAACCCCAATAACCTAAATTTTCAGTCAGCATTAACGCCGCCTGTTCGTAGCTATCAACTTGAATGCCTTTAGGATTGAGTACCAAGGCTGCCACAATCAGCACACCCAGAGATACAATACTACCGAAGCCCATGCCTAAACCAGCGACAGCACGATTCACACCAATATGACTTTCATCCCACTTATCTTCTACTGCACCAGATGAGTAAAAATAAAACAGGTAAGGGCTGATTAATGCACCCAAAATACTCACAGCAATAAATAAATAATGGGTAGTATCTTCCCGTGGGATTGTGGGCAATAGACCACTGCCAATTTGCGTTAGCGATGGATGTAATTTAAATGTAGCGTAGACAAATACTAATGTAATTAATCCTAAAAGAGAAATGCCATTTTCAATTAGACCAAACGTACCTTTCCAAAGTAATAACCAAATTGCAAAAGCTACAGGTAAAGCAAACAATTGGAAACTAATACCTGTTACTAGTTGTAGGGCTATACAAACACCGCCAATTTCTGCTGCTAAAACCAAAAAATCAACTGCGATTTCTGCAAATAATGGGATAACATAAAAGTTAAAGCCGAAGCGTTCCCGCACCGCCGCAGCTAAGGTATGCTTACTAACGGCTGCTAACCGCCCAGACATTTCCACTAGAGAGATTACACAAATTGTCCCTAGGATAATGACCCAAATTAGTTGAAAGCCATAGGTAGATCCAGCTTCTGCTGCTGTGGCGATCGCACCTACATCCAGAAAGCCGCCAATACTGGTGACAATTCCCAGCGCAATTTCCAAAATTTTCTTCATGGCTTTATTCTGGTATTTTTCTTAATCTGTTTAGCACTTTACTCTCTGCTTCTAATTCTTCTAGGGATTTTTGCACCTCTGCACGATTTGTTTGAGCAATTGCTATTGACATTTTTTCAGTTTTATTAGCTAATAGTAAAACTTCTGATACAAGTACAGTTTTATGCTGTTGAATTGCCTGTTGAGATATTTGCAGTTTTACAATATTGTCTCTTTCTTTTAAAATCTCTTCTTGCGCTTTTTTCAAAGTTTTCTGAGCATATTTTTTAGGTACAGCACCATGTATCCAAGCATCACCTACCATATGGGCTGTTGCTGACCAGGAAGATACATTTTGTATTTCTTTAGTCAAGTCTTCTGAAGAAGATTTGTTACTACAAGATGCCAAGCAGAGCGTTATTAATAAATAATGAATCAACAATGTACATTTACCTACTTTTGGCACTTCTATACACCTCGTAGTCTAGATAATATATTTTTGGCATTCTCTCGATAATTATGTACATCTCTCTTACAAAAGATTTAATTGTTATTAAAAAATAAAGTTTTGTAATATTTAAATATTAAATATACACAGATAGGAATCAAGTTTGATGTTAGAAAAAATTATTTAGAGGTTATTTATAAAGTAAAGCTTAAATCGTAGTGGCGTGGCAAGCCTAAAGTTGTGCA
>NZ_MTAV01000075.1 GCF_002154695.1 Nostoc sp. T09 | reverse complement strand
TTTCATTGATTCTGCCACTCTTCAATAGTTCATCTGTTCTAGCAAAGTTGACATACTCCCCATATAAGTTGTGAACAAGGTTTTATTTTCATCAACCGCCAAGAACGCCAATATAAGAAAAAAAACTATATGTTAAAAAGCTATTTAGGTTTGCTCTATGACAACGCACTATGAAAAAATTCCTTTTGTATGGGAGGAACCAAAGCCAGTAGTTCAGGTTCCGGAAAGACTTATATTTCGATCGCTGAACGATATTGGCATAGAATATTTCACAACTACCGTAAGTTACGCCATAACTTCTTCATTAGACCGAAGCGATCAAAAGGCTGTTAGAGAATTAAGAGCAGATCAAGCTGCGGCAAAGTTAATAGCACAAGTAAGCGATGATTTCGATTATGAACCCGAATGGTGGCAACTTGGCTTTAACAATGCCGATGAATTGGTAGGATTTATCCAGCCAGTGATATATCGTGGATGCCGCAAAGACAACTTGGAAGAAGGCACAATCTACTATATCGGTGTTATGCCAAAGCAGCGAGGAAAGCGCTATATATACGACCTTCTGTGCCAAGCCACCCAACTTCTGCAACAAATAGGTGTTTGGCGGATATTTTGTGATACAGATGTTCTTAATACACCCATGATAAGAGCATTCCAAGAAGTCGGTTATCGCCAGTATAGTTCTCCCTGGCAACGCCCACTATAGCAACAGCCTATCTCCCCAATTTATTAGGAATACCTTCACAGCCACCAGGAATCGAGTCTCTAGTTTTTTCACCACCCCAAGCACAGCAGTAATAACGCGCTGGCTCAGACATACGTTGCGCATCGGTAAAATCAGCATTTTCGACCACAGCACCCGTATGTTCACCAGTTTGATAGTTTGGTGGTGCAGTGCGGCTGCGGGGTGATGCTTTTTCCGCTGCACCATAAAATAGACGAACTCCATTAAGATCGGCGGTGCCGAGTTTGGCATCATAGAGGATGGTGCGGGAAAGGTTGGCTTTTACCAAGTCACAACCACTGAGATCGGCGCGGACAAGATTAGCTTCGCTGAGGTCAGTCCAACGCAAATCTGTGCCAGCCAGGTCTGCGCCAGCTAGCATCACGCCCAAATCGATGACACGTACACCTTCCAGGCGGTCTTCGGCATAACCACCTACACCATTGAGAATCGCTCTCCCCAAACGGCGATCGCGTTTAAGGGGTGTGAGTAATTTAGAACGGGAAAGAAAGCGGAGAATCTTTGCTTTCCCGCTACCATCGACACTACTTAAAATTGCCGCTGTGCGTCCTTCAGCGATCGACCGTTCTTGGGGCCAGTCTTCTAATAGTCCTTCTTCATCTAATACCAAGTCTGAAATGCCTTGGAAATATGAATCTATTGTTTGCTGCTGGGTAATAATATTTTGTTGAACTGTCAGCAGGTTTTGCTGAATTGTCAAGTCTTTAGAAATAACGTATTGTCGCCAAGCCACATAAACAGCGATGATGGCGATCAAAATTTGCCCCAAAGCGCCAAACCACTCCGCCAACGTCCCAGAAGCATCCCAATTAATCTTGAGTCCCCAAGCAGACAAGCGATCAGCCAAACCGGAAAATTTCACTAAGCCGATGATGGCTACTAATAACCCTATAAAGGCAATTAACAGTGTTCTATCTTGAGGTGAAAACCATTCTCTGATTACAGTTTGCAACCAAGGCAATAGCATCGCCAAAGACAAAATTAAAGTCACTAGGGTGCCAAAAATGCCAATTAGCCAGTTATTTAGGGCAAGTCCGATGATTGTGATCGCGATCGCTAATAAAGTAATCAGCAATGCCCTGGGCTTTACCGTAACTACATTAATTGTTGGTGATTTGAAGAAAGAACGGGCTTGTTTCAGCGCTGCTGTATTTTGTGGAGATTGCAAAGAAGCAATCGCAGCTAAGGCTTGTTGTGTAGCCAGCCCGTCTGATGTTAGGTTCTGCTCACCTGTCCCACTATCAAAATCATCTGGTTGCGAGTCTTCTTCCGAAATGGGATCTGGGGTTGGTGAATTGGAGGAGTTGGATTCAATCGTCATTCTTTATATTGTGCCCCAGCATACTCAGTTCAACAGCTGTTTTATGTTAACTGCTAGAGGGTAGGCTAAGGCAATACGGCAATTCTATTCAGGTTGGGAAAATCACTGTTTTTCCAGGAAACGGCATTAGCACGCCCCTGTTTGGAGGATAGGACGTTAAGGAAAATCAATATCTTCTCTCACCAGGAGTTTGTTTGATTGGAGAAGGATGTGGCTTGCCTAGTGTTAATTGCCAACTTTGATATTGGAATCCGATTTGATTTTAAAAAAAATCCGTACCTATTTTAGTTGTTTATTTTCTGATTTTTCAGCAAAATTTATTAAAGATAAATCTCTGTAAATAGAAAACATAATCTCTCTTCAATAATCTAGTTTTTCAAGTATTTTGCAAAGTATTATGACCATTTTTAAGCGAGTGTAGCGACATAATTAACAAATTTACTTGCCTTAATTAAACATATTATGTTATTGTCTTATTATCTTTATGCAAAAATTAAAATTTAAAAAATTAAAGAAAAAATTGATAAAAACAGTGTAGTTTGATACTATCTTTTAAGAGAAACAAGTTTTAGCATCATATTATGATTTCTGTAGGTACAGCATGGTCTTGCGGCGCTGCTTGATTGCCTCTAGCTTTATCACTTTCTCGATATTTGGCTGTAGTGATTGGGCAAATTCAACGGCAGAAAATACCAAACAAGTTGTACAGGAAGGTAATGTTGCCCAGCTTCTAATAAAAGCAAAAACACCGCAAAAGGCAGAAGATTTCTTGAATCAAGGTAATAACCTGCTAGATGCTCATCGCTACAAAGAGGCGATCGCAGCATACGATAAAGCGATCGCTCTTAAACCTAAAATTGCCGAAGCGTGGATTAACCGAGGCAATGCCTTAACGTCTCTACAACGCTACAAAGAGGCGATTACATCCTACGATCAAGCAATTAGCATCAGGCCTGATAAGGATATAACTTGGTATAATCGCGGCAATGCTTTAACATCTTTACAACGCTACAAAGAGGCGATCGCATCATACGATAAAGCGATCGCCCTTAAAGCTAACAAGTATGAAGCCTGGATTAACCGAGGTATTGCTCTCACAAAACTGCAACGCTATCCTGAAGCATTGAAATCCTACGATACTGCGATCGCAATTAAGCCAGATAAGCATGAAGCATATTACAATAAAGCTTGTTCTTATGCTTTACAGCACAATGTAGAATTAGCAATTACAAATTTGGATAAGGCATTCAAACTAGCTCCTGGTAAATATCAGAAATTAGCAAAAACCGATTCAGATTTTAATAAAGTACGTAGCGATAAAAGATTTCAACAGTTGATTCAATAATCAGCACTCTAGACATAGGAAACACACAAAAATTAGTAGGGTGGGCAATGCCCACCTATCTATGTCTCCGTAGATTTTAAAAATAGAATATAAATTTTATATTACGATACTATATTGTCTAGCTTATCTAGAACTATAACCTTTTAAATTATATATGAAAAAATTACTAATTACTGGAGCCAGTGGTTTTTTAGGATGGCATATTTGCCAGATAGCAAAACCAGAATGGGAAATTTATGGTACTTATTTTTCTCATTTTTTAGAAATACCTAGCGTCAATATGATGAAAGTCAACTTGACCGATTTTCAAGAAATAAAAAATATATTTAATGAGATTAATCCCACAGCAGTTATTCATACGGCTGCTCATTCTCAACCTAACTTTTGTCAAACTCATCCCGAAGAATCATACACAATTAATGTCACAGCATCCTGCAATATAGCCGGGCTTTGTGCTGATTCGGCAATTCCTTGCGCCTTTACATCAACTGACTTAGTTTTTAATGGCTTAAATGCTCCCTACAAAGAAACAGATTCAGTGTGTCCTGTAAGTATTTATGGTGAGCAAAAGGTTAAGGCTGAAGCAGGTATGTTAGGAAGATATCCCAATACAGCAGTCTGTCGGATGCCATTAATGTTTGGTATGACTACACCTACTGCTAAAAGCTTTATTCAGCCATTTATTGAAACCTTACAAGCAGGGAAAGAACTAAATTTATTTATAGATGAATTCCGCACACCAGTAGGCGGTACAACTGCCGCCAAAGGACTATTATTAGCGTTAGAAAAAGTGCAAGGATTGATTCACCTAGGTGGTAAAGAACGGATTTCGCGTTACGATTTTGGTCAGCTACTAGTAGATATATTTCAAATTTCTGACGCTAAACTTCAAGGTTGCCGACAACAAGATGTAAAAATGGCAGCACCTAGACCAGCAGATGTGTCTTTAGATAGTTCTAAAGCTTTTGCGTTAGGGTATGAACCTTTATCTGTTCAAGAGGAATTAGCGGCATTAGCTACTAGTCAAGATCATGATTGCAAAAATTAAACAGTAGCATTTTGAAACTGATCGTTTTTATTCTAGAAATGGGAAAGATATTAAATAAGTTGATATAGAAGATATATTTTACGGTAAATATGGTGCCAACTAATGTACTTGACCTCGCTAAACAAGGCAATGCAGATGCGATCGCAAGTCTCATTAATTATCAAATGCAATCTCAAGGCATAACTGCCAAGGTTACTTTACAAGATAATTGCATATACGTGCTGTTAGAATCAGCCACAGTACCTGACCAAAAAACGGTAGCACCTTTTATTTTCAATGGAATAATTAAGCTAGCTATAGAAATAGCAGATTCACTTCAAGTTTACGGGAGAAGAACAGGTGAAAAACGTCCTACTTGGAGTCAAGTTTATTCATTAAGCGAAGCAAAATCTTCCACCGGAGATAGGTTGGCAAAAAATACTCAAGACATCACAACAGAAGACAAATCATCCTCCCAGTTCAACAGTCTTGGAAAAGTTGCTCTTTCTGGAAGTTTAGATACCATTTCGACTCATCTTAATCGCGTTTTGATAGATGAAAAAGTGAACATAGAAATTATTCCAGAAGATAAACTGCTTAAGATCATTGCAGAAACCGATCGCGTTTTAGATGGATCTGTTTTTGCAGAACGTATTTATCAAGAGTTGAAAAATTTTAATCTCAGCGAGTTTGAAACTATAGAGATTTATAAAAAGAAACTGAAGAGTGGACAATGTTTTCAACTTAAAGCTTTTGTGTTGGCTAGTTCACAGCAGGAAACTTCGGAATCGAAAAATCCAAAAGAACTAATAACTCACACACAAAGAGTCGCTACCATACCGCAGAAAACTAATCAAATTAAACCGCAGCCTCAAAAAGGTAATAAACCCAAATTAAAAATTGGTCGTATTCTTGGTGTCGTAGTAATTGTGGTAGTCGCTGCATTTATAATTATCAGATTATTAAAACGAATAATAATACTTGTGCTTCTATCTCCTGCATTAGGTAGCTTTAGTGTATTTCTTAGTATTTTCTTCTTATGGCGAAGTTACCCTTTTTTAATGCTTCTTTTTCAACAGTTACTCAGGTTGCTAGTAGCAGAATAAAATTCTCTATCAGGGACTTGCAATACCTGAATCAGGTGTAGTTTATGGCAAGAAACCCAACATTTGCGAAGCTTAATTTTAATTTTTGCAGGCAGTCTAATAAATAAAATCACGCAAAAGCACAAAGTCTTTGCGTGATATTTAAATAGATATTATTTAGCAATACCTATTGCTGTGAATAAGCCTCCATTGGCAGACAAGAACAAACAAAATTCCTGTCGCCAAAAGCAGCATCTATGCGACCTACAGCAGGCCAGAATTTGTGTTCGCGAGTCCAAGGTGCGGGGTAGGCAGCTTGTTCGCGAGAATACGGATGATGCCATTCTCCGGTGATCAGGCTTTCGGCAGTGTGGGGGGCATTCTTCAAAAGATTATCTTGAGCATCCACCTTACCTAATTCAATTTCGGCAATTTCTTGGCGAATGGCAATCAAAGTGTCACAGAAACGATCCAATTCTTCTTTAGATTCGCTTTCTGTTGGTTCCACCATGATTGTACCTGCTACAGGCCAAGAGACAGTCGGCGCGTGGAAGCCGTAATCCATCAGCCGCTTGGCAACATCATCAATTTCGATACCCGCAGATTTTTTGAGCGATCGCAAATCTAAAATGCATTCATGGGCAACCAGACCATTTTTCCCTTGATACAAAACGGGATAATACTGCTCAAGTCGCTTGGCGATATAGTTGGCGTTGAGAATTGCTACTTTAGTTGCTTGGGTCAAGCCAGCTGCACCCATCATGGCAATGTACATCCAAGAAATTACCAAGATGCTGGCACTACCCCAAGGCGCAGCAGCAACAGCACCAATCGATTTTGGATTTTGGATTTTGGATTTTGGATTGTTGTTGATATAGACAACAGGGTGTCCAGGGAGAAATGGCACAAGATGGGAAGCTACGCCAATTGGCCCCATACCAGGGCCTCCGCCACCATGAGGGATACAGAAGGTTTTGTGTAGGTTTAAGTGGCAGACATCCGCGCCAATATCTCCGGGACGGCAAATCCCTACTTGGGCGTTCATATTCGCCCCATCCATGTAAACCTGTCCACCGTGGGCATGAACCACAGCACAGATTTCTTGTATCGCCTCCTCGAACACACCATGAGTTGAGGGATATGTCACCATCAAGGCAGCGAGTTCATGACTATGTTTTTCTGCCTTTGCCTTGAGGTCATCAAGGTCAACATTACCTTGGGAATCACAAGCAACGGCTACAACCTTCATGCCACACATCACCGCACTAGCTGGGTTGGTTCCGTGTGCTGAGGTCGGAATCAAACAGATGTTGCGATGTCCTTCTCTACGACTTTCGTGATATTGATGAATCACTAAAAGTCCTGCGTATTCACCTTGAGAACCAGCATTTGGTTGTAGGGAAATGCCCGCAAACCCAGTAATTTCTGCTAACCATGCCTCAAGCTGCTGGAACAAGATTTGATAACCCAGCGTTTGGGATGAAGGCGCAAATGGATGAATCTTGCCAAATTCCTCCCAGGTTACTGGTATCATCTCCGCTGTAGCATTCAACTTCATCGTGCAAGATCCTAAAGGAATCATCGATGTAGTTAAAGACAAGTCCTTTGTTTCTAGCTTGTGTAGATAACGTAGTAACTCGGTTTCTGAGTGATAGCGGTTAAAGACGGGATGAGTGAGGTAACTGCTGGTACGGGCAAAAGTTGAGTTTTGTAAAGGCGATTGACGCTGTGTCGCGATCGCATCTGCAATTTCTTCAACATCAAAATCAAGATGATCAGAACCAGCAAAAATCTGCCAAATTTCTATTAAATCATCAACCGTGGTTGTTTCATCTAAGGAGATACCAACGGCAGTTTCATCAAAAATTCGCAGATTAATATTCCGCGCTTGGCAACCTTCAAGAATTGTTTCTAAGTTGCGTGTTCCCAACTCTACCCGCAAGGTATCAAAGAAAGGTTCAGAACTTATCTTGTAACCCAGACGCTTTAATCCTGCTGCCAAAATTAAAGTTAGCTGATGGATATTCTCGGCAAGATTCTTGAGTCCATCGGGACCATGATAGATAGCGTACATACTCGCCATCACAGCCAACAGCACTTGTGCAGTGCAAATATTACTTGTGGCTTTTTCCCGGCGGATGTGTTGTTCGCGGGTTTGTAAAGCGAGACGCAATGCAGGCTTACCTTGGGCATCTTTTGATACACCAACTATTCGCCCTGGAACCTGCCGCTTATACTCTTCTTTGGTAGCAAAGTATGCCGCATGAGGTCCTCCAAACCCCAAGGGAATCCCGAAGCGCTGAGTACTGCCAATCGCAATATCCGCACCAAATTCACCAGGAGGTGTCAGCAAAGTTAAGCTTAAAGGGTCTGCTGCTACCGTCACCAATGCACCCTCAGCATGGGCTTTTTCTATAAAAGCGCGGTAGTCGTAAATAGTGCCGTCACTAGCAGGGTATTGCAAAATTGCCCCAAAAATCGGCTGAGCAAAATCAAAGCTTTGATGATCGCCAATAATAATCTCAATCCCCAGCGGTTTAGCCCGTGTTTGCAGGACATCAATGGTTTGGGGATGGCACTCACGAGAAACAAAATAGGCATTTGCTTTATTTTTGCAAACACCATAACTCAAAGTCATTGCTTCTGCTGCTGCTGTGGCTTCATCCAGTAATGAAGCATTGGCAATTTCCAAACCCGTTAAGTCAATAATTAGAGTCTGGAAATTTAGCAGCGCTTCCAAGCGTCCTTGGGCAATTTCTGGCTGATAGGGGGTGTAGGCAGTATACCAACCAGGGTTTTCTAAGATATTACGCTGGATCACAGGTGGCGTGATGCAATCGTAATATCCCATACCGATGAATGATCGGAAAACCTGATTTTTTTCAGCAATTTTTTTTAACTTAGCCAGTGCTGCGTACTCAGTTTGTGCCTCTGGTAATTTTAGTACTCCTTTAAACCGAATTGTCTGAGGTACTGTTTTGTCGATCAGGGTATCAAGGCTAGGAAGGCCTAAGACCCCAAGCATTTGCTGGATGTCATCAGAGTTAGGTCCAATATGCCTTTGTATAAAATTATTTAAATTTTGCTTCCTTTCGCCCAGCACTTGGCGATCGCTAGACTTAGGAATAGGGGCTTTTACCACAAATTGCTCTCCCGATGGAACTATTTAATATTTTGCAACAAGTATTGGGGATTGGGGCATTTGTCAAGAGTCAAGGAACAAGGAGTCAATGGTCATTGATCATTTCCCCGTGTCCCCTTGTCTCTTCCTCCCCTCATCTCCCCATCCCCTACTCTCTACTACTCCCCTTCCACCTGGGCGCGATATTCGTCTGCACTCAAGGCATCTTGGATTTCATCGAGGTCATTGACGCGAACTTTGAGAAACCACGCCTCGCCGTAGGGGTCTTCTGCCACTTGTTCTGGAGACTCAATCAATTCATCATTGCGTTCGATAACTGTGCCAGTAACTGGCGAATTCAGGTCTTCAACGGCCTTTACTGATTCAATCGAGCCAAAGGTATCTCCCTTGGTAATAGCATCACCAATTTCTGGCAATTCTAAGAACACAACATCACCTAATTGATCTACGGCAAACTCGGTAATGCCAATGGTAGCAATTTCACCTTCTAAGCGAACGTATTCATGAGTATCCAGGTATTTCAAATCCTGAGGATATTCAAAAGACATATGATTTCCCTCTCCACATCAAAAAATTATTTGCCTCAAGATTAATCAAAGGCATATTTGGTAATTAACCATACTTTGACACTCCTTCAGCTAAAGCACGAAGGATTCTAGCTGTTCGTTTTCATCCTCCAGCTTTAAACATGAAGGCTCTCAACGATGTATTTAGTAGATTAGTTAACTCACAACACATCATTTCTCAAAAACCTTAGCAGTTATTAATTAGTAACGCGATTTTTTGAACGATAAAAGGGTCGTTTAACCACAGAGGTTGGGTAAGCTTTACCGCGAATTTCCACTTCTAGTTGCTGGCCGACAGCAGCTAGCTGGGAAGGAACGTAAGCTAAGGCAATGGGATAACCGAGTGTAGGTGAGAGTGTACCACTGGTAACTTCCCCTACTACTTTACCTAAAGATAATACTTGGTAACCATGACGAGCGATATTCCTGCCTGGCATTTGCAAACCTACTAGTCGGCGCTGCACTCCCACTGCTTTTTGCTGTTCCAAAACTGCACGACCAATAAAATCACCTTTGGTATCTAAGTGAACTAGCCATCCTAAACCAGCTTCTAAAGGGGTGGTGCTGTCATCGATATCTTGCCCGTAAAGTGCCATTGCTGCTTCTAGCCTCAGGGTATCTCTAGCACCTAGACCGCAGGGAACCACACCAGCATCATAAAGTCGTTGCCACAATTCTATGCCCACTTCTGGATCGACCATGACCTCAAATCCGTCTTCGCCGGTGTAACCTGTACGGGCGAGGAAGCCTGTTTTTCCTAGTATTGGTGCTTGGAGATGACCAAAGGCTTTAATTGGGCTTAAATCTGCTTCTACAAAAGGCTGGAGATAGTTAATGGCTTTTGGCCCTTGTACAGCAATTAAAACTTTGTCTGGTGATATGTCTTGAAATTCCACTGCATTCAGGTCAAGGTGTTGCAATAGCCAAGCTTTATCTTTACCTGTGGTTGCCGCATTGACAATAATCGCTGCCTTTTGTTTCCCTGTGGTGTCTTCACCTTGGTAATAAACAATAATGTCGTCAATAATTCCGCCCTGAGGATTTAGCAATACTGTGTATTGCGCTTGACCGGGTTTTAAGCGGTTTAAGTCCGAGGGAACTAAAACCTGAAGTTGCGAAATCAGGTTTTGACCTTGTAGAGTAAATTTACCCATGTGGGAAATATCGAACATTCCTGCTGCATTTCTTACAGCCTCGTGTTCCCTGCTAATACCAGTAAACTGCACCGGCATTTCCCAACCACCAAAACTGGTGAGGCGGGCTTTGAGTTCCACACCCAGTTGATATAAAGGAGTTCGCACCAAGATTGGACGATTTCTGGTTCTTGATTAGCCACAGCTATTTTTGCTTTTGCGATCGCACTTTAATATTTATCTATCCTACGAGATGGCTAGAAAAGGATGAAGATTGAAAATTTCATACTTCAACTTTCACATTTGATACTTCATTACAGTGAGGTTTAATAGTTAAAGGTGTAAGTGTTGAGATTTATTAAGCAAAAATTATGAAATATTGGCAACTACTAGCTAGCTTTGTTTTAGCTATGGTTCTTTTTTTGTTTCCCCTATCAGCACAAGCTGCAAGTTCTTCCAGTATTACCCGTTCTGCTGGCGACGAACTCAAAGGTAAGGATTACTCAGGTCAAAATCTCATTGGGACTGAGTTTACCAACGTCAATTTAGAGAACGCTAACTTTACCAATGCTGACTTACGTGGCGTCGTGTTTAACGGTACGGTTTTGCAGGGAGTCAATCTGCATGGTGCTGATTTTAGTAATGGCATCGCCTATTTGGCAAAGTTTAGGGGTGCTGATTTAAGTGGTGCAATTTTAACAGATGCAATGATGTTGCGTTCAATTTTTGATGATGTTGACATCACAGACGCAGACTTTACAAATGCAGTCTTAGATGGGCTGCAGGTTAAGAAACTTTGCGCTCAAGCCAGCGGCGTTAATCCGAAAACTGGCGTAGATACTCGTGAGTCTTTAGGTTGTAAGTAAATAGGCATGGGGCATGGGGCATTAGTCATTTCTCCCTTGT
This sequence comes from Nostoc sp. T09, assembly GCF_002154695.1. GTDB lineage: Bacteria > Cyanobacteriota > Cyanobacteriia > Cyanobacteriales > Nostocaceae > Aulosira. The sequence goes on along the minus strand of NZ_MTAV01000075.1, from coordinate 3,413 downwards.
CCCCCTTGTCCCCCCACTCTCCCCACCCTCTTCCTGTTCCCCTCGCAACAGAGGTTTTTACTAAGTATTTTTTCCTACTAATAGGGTGGTTTCGAGGGCAACAATCACCCCAAAAACACAAAAAATCCTGAAATCTATATAAATTAATGGTTTCATGTATCCACATCAGGCTACAACACCTTAGAATGATTCATTGAAAAGTCGAGCCGATGGGATTTGCAGCCATTTTGAATAAAAATGCTCCCAAAGGATGACTTTTGTATTCCTACAAACAGAGATTTCCGTAAGGATGCATCAGGGTGCATCTGTAGCGAATCTCAAGTAAACCTCAAGGAGTTTGACATGAATAAAGGTGAATTAGTTGATGCTGTAGCTGAAAAAGCTAGTGTTACCAAAAAGCAAGCAGACGCAGTTCTAACTGCTGCTTTAGAAACGATCATTGAAGCTGTCTCCTCTGGCGATAAGGTAACGCTGGTAGGATTCGGTTCGTTTGAATCACGGGAACGTAAAGCTCGTGAAGGTCGTAACCCCAAAACCAATGAAAAGATGGAAATTCCTGCTACCAAGGTTCCTGCTTTCTCTGCTGGGAAGTTGTTTAGAGAAAAGGTTGCACCCCCAAAATCGTAGGTTCTGCCTTTAGGAACCTTTTTTTGATGCGGCAACCTGCACATGGGGGCAATTTAGCTTGGGCAGCAGCACTAGCTGGCTGTCCCCCTGCTGCTATTCTGGATTTTTCTGCCAGTATCAGCCCATTGGGACCGCCAAATAGCGCGATCGCGGCTATTCAATCCCAAATTGGTAATCTTAGGCACTATCCAGATCCTAATTACAGTGAATTGAGATTCGCTCTCAGTCACTTCCATCAACTGCCGTCTGAGTGGATTCTGCCGGGCAATGGCTCAGCAGAATTACTTACTTTAGTTGGTCGAGAATTAGCACAATTAGCCGCAACAGTTGTAATGACTCCAGCGTTTGGCGACTACTACCGGACTCTCGCGGCGTATAACGCTCAATTACTGGAGTTTCCTGTTGATTTGGGATTTGAAGGTGATTTGTCATTAATCGTTGACAAAGCAGAAAACCTCAAAGACATTGGACTTCTGCTGAACAACCCTCATAACCCAACAGGAAAGCTTTTTTTACGGGAATCAATTCTCCCCTACCTAGAGCAGTTTGCCTTGGTAGTGGTGGATGAAGCGTTTATGGACTTTTTGCCTCCCGATGAGGAACAAAGTCTGATTGCGCTAGTACAGGAATATGACAATTTAGTAGTGTTGCGATCGCTCACAAAATTTTACAGTCTGCCTGGACTGAGGCTGGGATATGCGATCGCTCATCCCGACCGCCTATCTAGGTGGCAGTTATGGCGTGACCCCTGGCCTGTCAATACGTTGGCGGCGGCGGCGGCGATTGCTGCACTCCAGGATAGGGAATTTCAAGAGCAAACCTGGTTATGGCTACCATCTGCAAGAACTCAACTCCTTCAGGGGTTGGCTGCAATTCCAGGATTAAAACCAAAAAACAGCGCTGCTAACTTTTTACTGATAGAGTCAAAACAGTCTATTTTGCAGTTGCAGCAGCAATTACTGAAGCATCACCAAATTTTAATTCGCGATTGCCTGAGTTTTAAAGAATTAGGCGATCGCTTTTTCCGGGTTGCTGTACGTACTCAAGTCGATAACCAACGCTTGCTCACAGCGTTACACTCAGTGATGAGTGCTGAGTGATGAGTGATGAGTGCTGAGTTTTGTGTCAATTGTTAGTGGCCAGTTATTTTTGATTTCAATTGGCCACTAACTAATAACTTAATGACTAATAAGTAATGACCAATGACTAAGTAAATAATGACTAATGACTACGATATTGTGATTGTTGGTGGCAGTCTTGCTGGACGTTACGCAGCCTTAGCGGCTACTCAACTAAGAGCTAAAGTTGCCTTGGTGGAACCCAAAATTAACTATGGGTTTCTGTATCACCACGCTATTAGCGAAATCGGCAACCTAGCGCACCATCTGCACGATGCAGTTGGTCTGAGTATTCATCCCTCACAGGTTGATAATCCAGAAAAATCACCAATATCTGTGGTATTGCCAGAGGCAATGCTATATGCTCAAGGCGTTGTCTCCAATGTGGAAGCACAGCATTCTGCCGCTAACCTAGCCGCCTTAGGAGTAGATGTCATTTTTGACAGTGGTCAATTTCAATCTTCGCCCCATTTAGCATTTGCCGTTAGCGAGCGTTTGCTCAAGGCCCGTACCTATTTGCTAGCCAGTGGTTCATGTCCAGCAATTCCAGAGATTGACGGATTGTCAGCTACTGGCTACTTTACCCTATTTAACATTTGGCAATTCCTATACGGGCGGGGAAAACCCATGTCAACACCACCTAAAAATTGGGTGATTCTTGGTGGTGTCCCTCAAAGCATTGAAGTCGCTCAAACCTTAGCGCGGTTAAGTTGCAATGTGACACTCGTTGTTAAGCGTCCCCAGCTTTTGCCTGATATTGACCCTGAAATATCCCAGTTACTTCAAGCACAGTTGGAGGTGGATGGCGTGCGTGTTATCACGCAAACACCAGTAACTCAGGTAATGCGAATTGAAGATAAAAAGTGGATTCAAGCAGGCGATAAAGCAATTGAAACTGATGAAATTTTAGTGGCAACTGGACAGCAGCCTAACGTTGCATCTTTAAATTTAGCAGCAGTAGACGTGAAATGGTATCAGCGTCATCTAGTAGTGAATCATAAACTACAAACCACCAATCCTCGTATTTATGCTTGTGGTGACGTTATTGGTGGCTATGACTTTACCAACGTCGCTAATTATGAAGCGAGAATAGCGTTAAACAATGCCCTATTTTTTCCGAGGTTACGAGTTAATTATCGGTGCATTCCTTTAGCGATATTTTCTCAGCCAATGTTAGGGCAAGTAGGTCTCACAGAGAAAAAGGCAAAACGCCGATACAATCATCAAGAAATTATAGTAGTAAAGCAGTATTTTAAAACAGTAGCAGCAGCCCAAATTCGTAGTGAAAATACAGGTATTTGTAAATTAATTTTGTTACGCAATGGCGAAATTTTAGGAGCCGAGATATTTGGCGCAGCTGCGGGAGAGTTAATTAATTTGATTGCTTTGGCAATGTCCCAAAACATTAAAATTCAGCAGCTAGAAAACTTATCGCCTGTCTATCCAAGTTTTTCAGAAATTTTAGAACAATGTGTAAGAGAGTGGCACAAGCAAAAGTTAAATAGCAACATTGCTTGGCAAGAATTTCTGGAAAGTTACTTCCAGTTCCGCCGCGATTGGAATATATGAAAATCTAATTATATAGCGTTTCTCGGTCTAATGAAGTAGGGTGGGCATTGCCCACCCAGCCCTTTCAACGCGAACAAATGAACTACTGTCTTCAAAGCT
>NZ_MTAV01000074.1:22760-83537 GCF_002154695.1 Nostoc sp. T09 | reverse complement strand
CCTAAAGTTGTGCATTAGATTTATTTATTGGAAGGCGCTAAAGCGCAACTACAAACATTTCTTATTGCAACATTTTAGCTGAAACAGTCCAGTAGTGGCGTGGCAAGCCTAAAGTTGTGCATTAGATTTATTTATTGGAAGGCGCTAAAGCGCAACTACAAACATTTTTTATTGCAACATTTTAGCCTTGCCACGCCAGTAGGGTGCGTTATAGCTAAGCGCAACGCACCATTCATCTCAGTGTGTTACGGCAAAATTATTTATTGCTCAATACGGTTCAGTTAAGGATAGATTGAGTTATCAGAAATCAAATCAATTGATTAAACTTGATTGATCGGCGGTTAATTATTCTTATCTGAAGCGTATTGATTTATTGCTGCTATCTTTAGTAAGTTAAGCCGTAAAATATTATCATACTCAATTTCTTGACAAATAACTAATAACAATAAGCTGAGATTTCTTGGAGAAAAAGAAGTGTTAACAATTTTATTAGAAGCTGTATTTAATGGTATCAGCATTGGCGCTGTATTATTAATAGCAGCGTTAGGATTAGCCATTATATTTGGCTTAATGGGCGTCATTAATATGGCGCATGGTGAATTAATGATGTTTGGTGCTTATGCAACATTTGTCGTCCAAAATGGTTGCAAACAATTGGGCGGGCTGTGGTTTGAAATTTATATCTTTTTGGCTTTAATAATTGCTTTTATTTTCACGGCGGCTGTAGGCTTAATTCTCGAAAGAGGCGTGATTCGTTATCTTTATGGACGCCCTCTAGAAACTCTACTAGCAACTTGGGGAGTAAGTTTGATTTTTCAGCAGTTTGTCCGTAGCGTAAATTGGGTTTTGGTAATTGGAATAGTCCTGTTTTCTCTGTTATTTTTTGGAAGTTTATGGATTTTAAATTCTCGCACAAATCTGGAGAGAATTCGTAATTGGGTTACAGCAGTAATATTATTGCTATCTTTCTTGATGACAGTATCAATTTGCAACTTATTGAGTCAAACCTATCAGCAAGCAGTGACTCAACCTTGGTTTGGTGCTCAAAATGTGGATGTCACAGCGCCTAGTTGGTTACAGGATGGAATATCTCTAGGTGGTGTGCAATTACCATTTGCCAGGTTATTTATTATTGGTTTGACAATAATCTGCGTAGCAGGAATTTACCTATTTTTACAACATTCTAACTGGGGATTAAGAATTCGGGCGGTTACGCAAAACCGTAGTATGAGTGCTTGTTTAGGGATTCCAACTCAAAAAGTTGATGCCATCACTTTTGCATTGGGTTCTGGTTTAGCTGGTGTGGCTGGATGTGCCATTAGTTTACTTGGTTCCGTAGGCCCCAATACCGGGCAAAATTATATTATCGACACTTTTATGGTGGTTGTTGTCGGCGGTGTAGGCAATTTATTAGGTACGATTGTATCTGCTTTGGCAATTGGTACAGCTAACTTTTTAATTGGTTCTGGTACTCTGACTTCGTTATTTACTCATGTCAAACCTTTAGCAGATTTCTTTACTTTTTTTGCCACAGCAAGTATGGCTAAGGTGATGGTATTTGTGCTGATTATTGTGTTTTTACAGTGGAAGCCTGCGGGAATTTTTCCGCAAAAAGGTCGTACTGTTGATGTTTAAACCATAGAGGCGCAGAGAATGAGCAAGAAGGGAGGAAGGTTAATATTAATTGAATTTGGGGTGGTGGTGGCGATCGCACTTATCCTCATATTGATTATGCCAGTGGTACTTACACAGTTTCGGCTGAATTTGTTGGGCAGATTTTTGTCGCTGGCTATTGTGGCTTTGGGTATTGATTTGATTTGGGGATACACTGGGTTACTCAGTTTAGGACATGGCATTTTCTTTGGCTTGGGCGGATATGCGATCGCTATGAACTTGAAGCTGCAAGTCCCCCCTGGCGAGTTACCTGATTTCATGGGGCTTTATGGGATTACGGAATTGCCTTGGTTTTGGCAACCTTTCTATTCTTTTCCTGTAGCCATAATTGCTGTGTTCATGATTCCAGCTTTACTAGCTGGTTTATTAGGATATTTAGTATTTCGCAATCGCCTCAAGGGAGTTTATTTTTCTATTTTGACTCAAGCTGCAATTATTGTATTTTTTAACTTTTTTAACGGTCAACAACAACTTTTCAACGGTACGAATGGACTTATAGATTTCACAACTTTGTTTGGTGCAACAGTCAGTGATGCCAAAACGCAATTCATTTTCTACACCCTGACAGTAGTGTTGCTTGCAGCCACATACGGAATTTGTCGCTGGTTAACAAGCGGACGCTTTGGCAGATTATTGATAGCTATTCGTGATGATGAAAGCCGGGTAAGATTTTCTGGATACGACCCTACAGATTTTAAAGTAGTGGTCTTTGCAGTTTCTGGTGCGATCGCAGGTATAGCAGGAGCATTCTACACCCTGCAAAGTGGTTCTGTATCACCTAGATCAATGGATATTGCTTTTTCGATTGAAATGGTGATTTGGGTAGCTGTAGGCGGACGAGGGACATTAATCGGGGCGATTGTTGGGGCTTTGTTAGTTAATTACGCTCGTGCTTTTTTAAGCGAACAATTTGCGGAAATTTGGCTATTTTTCCAAGGAGCATTATTGTTAATAGTCGTGACGGTGCTTCCTGATGGCATAGTGGGATGGTTACGTCATCAAAACATTCCTATTTTCAACCGCCCTCAACCAATTTCTACATATCCCAGTTTAGAAGAAGATGCCGAAGTAGAACATGAACGCCAAAATATTGGAAACTGAAAACGTAACTGTGAGTTTTGATGGTTTTAAGGCTCTCAATCAACTGAAATTTAGTATGGAAGTTGGTGAATTGCGGGTGGTAATTGGCCCCAACGGTGCGGGAAAGACCACGTTTCTTGATGTGATTACGGGGAAAGTGCAACCAACTGTGGGGCGAGTCCTATTTAAAGGAAAAAACTTACGTTCTCTGCCTGAACATCAAATTGCGCGGTTGGGAATTGGCCGCAAGTTTCAAACACCTAGAATTTTCCTAAACTTAACGCCCCGAGAAAATCTAGAAATTACCAGCAACCACAATAAAAATGTTTTTTCTACTTTGTTTGGGCGTTCTCATGCTACGGAAAGCAATAGTATTAAAGGCTTATTAGAAACTATCGGTTTAACTTCTAAAGCAGACATCCCCGCCGCTTTGTTATCCCACGGAGAAAAACAACGTTTAGAAATTGGAATGTTAGTAGCACAGTCCCCTGATTTATTACTTGTTGATGAACCAGTGGCGGGTTTAACAGATGAAGAAACTTATAATATCGGCGAACTGCTTTTAACACTAGCCCAGAGTCATTCAATTTTAGTTATTGAACATGATATGGAATTTGTGCGTCAAATTGCCCGGAAAGTAACAGTTTTACATGAAGGTTCGGTGCTGTGCGAAGGCAGTTTTGAGGAAGTTCAAAATGACACCCGCGTTATTGAAGTATATCTGGGACAACAACACGAATAAATCGTCAAAAATCAATGCTCACAATTTCTGACCTTAACGTTTACTACGGTGAAAGCCATATTCTCCGCAACGTAGATTTGAGCGTATCATCTGGGCAAATGGTCTGCTTAATTGGACGCAATGGTGTAGGTAAAACAACTCTGCTTAAAACAATTATGGGTTTACTTAAACCCCGCAGCGGCACAATTAACTTTGCAGGGACATTAATCAACTCTAAATCTCCAGATCAAAGAGCAAAAATGGGAATTGGTTATGTTCCCCAAGGACGAGAAATCATTCCCCGTTTGACAGTTAAAGAAAATCTGCTGTTGGGGTTAGAAGCTAGACAGAAACAGGCACAAAAAGCAGGAATTTCTGAGGAAATTTTTAGCTTATTTCCTGTGTTGAAAACAATGCTTTCGCGAATGGGCGGTGATTTGAGTGGTGGACAGCAACAACAACTGGCGATCGCTCGTGCTTTAATGGGGCAACCTCAATTACTCGTATTAGATGAACCCACCGAAGGTATTCAACCCTCAATTATTTGGGAAATTGAAGCCGCAGTCCGTCGCATTGTTGAAACCACAGGCATTTCTGTTTTATTGGTAGAGCAACACTTGCACTTCGTTCGTCAAGCTGATTACTATTACGCCATGCAAAAAGGCGGTATTGTTGCCTCTGGTTCAACCAACGAACTCAGTCAGGATGTTATTCAAAGGTTCTTGGCAGTTTGATGTTTGGGATTTTCATCTCAATTGTGTCTGCTCCTAGCAAAATAAAAAAAATTCTATGGACGATTCAAAGTTCTTTCTGGTATTTGGTTCTATATTTGCTGGTATTGGCAGTATATTTGCTGTCACAGGCATCATATTTGTAATTAATACTCATTCTTTTGTTGGCACAGCAGAATCAATACAAGGAACTGTAATTGATTTAAAGCTACGTTCCTCAACTGATAGTAAGGGTCGCTCTTCTTCTGTTTACTATCCAGTTGTTAAATTTACTCCAAGTTCTGGTGAACCAACTATATTTGAATCCAGTACAGGCAGTAAGCCACCAGCATTTAGTAAAGGTCAACAGGTAGAAGTTCTCTACAACCCTGAAAAACCAAATTCTGCCATGATTAATTCTTGGCTTGAGCTATGGTTTTTACCTGCAATGTTTACTGGTATGGGGTCAATTTTCGTATTGATTGGAGGAGTTGTACTAGTTAAATCTTTTCGGAAGCCGGCAAGTTTTAAGTAGAAATGGCATCAGTTCCCACTGAAGGTTATTCCGTCAAAGAGTGGGTGGAGATAGGAACTGAGCCAATATTTAATACTGATAGATCAGCGATCGCGTTTAGCCCAACGGCGTGATGTGGAGGAACCACTACCGGACTTTTTGCCACCAGCTACGGTTGGCGCTGCCAATTTTTTAGGCGTTTTCTTTGGTAACGGTTCAGCAGTAGAGCGATCTGTCCGCTGGTCACTTCCAGTTGTGGGTTTATCTTTACGACCACTTGGCATTGGTTCGGGCTTGGTCTGGGGGTTGGCTCCAAAGCTAGCGATCGCTTCAAAGGGCAAGCGCTGTTTAATCAGTTTTTCGATATCAGCCAACAACGAATATTCATCGACGCTTACCAGCGATACAGCTTCACCTGACGCGCCAGCACGCCCAGTGCGACCAATACGATGAACATAATCCTCCGGTACATTGGGGAGATCGAAATTGACCACATGGGGCAGTTCGCTAATGTCGAGACCGCGAGCGGCAATATCGGTTGCTACTAGTACCTGTAGGCTGCCGTTCTTGAATTTTGCCAGAGCATGGGTACGCGCCGACTGGCTCTTATTACCGTGGATAGCCAGTGCTTGAATGCGGTCCTCGCCCAACTGCTTGACCAATCTATCTGCACCGTATTTAGTGCGGGTGAACACTAACACTTGATACCAATTATCTTTCCGTATCAGGTGAGCAAGTAATTGGCGCTTCCTATCACGGTCTACCTTGTATACTTTCTGCGCCACTGTATCAGCAGTAACATTGCGGCGTGCCACCTCAATCATCGTTGGGCGATTGAGCAGCCCGGCGGCGAGTTCCTTGATTTTGTCGGAAAAGGTCGCGAAGAATAGCAAATTTTGTCGTTGTTTGGGCAGGAGCGACAGAATGCGGCGAATATCACGAATAAAGCCCATGTCCAACATGCGATCTGCTTCATCCAGTACTAACACCTCAATCTGCGACAGGTTCACCGTGCCCTGCTGCACGTGGTCTAGCAGTCGCCCTGGGGTAGCAACCAGAATATCCACACGATTCTTCAAACGCTGTTTTTGCTGACTAATGCTGACCCCACCGAACATGACCATTGAGTTCAGTTTCAGGTACTTGCCATAGGCAAACACGCTTTCTTCCACCTGTGCGGCGAGTTCACGAGTTGGGGTAAGAATCAACGCCCGAATCGGTGGGCATCCATTACCAGATGTGCCTTTAATGCTGTTTTCGGATGACAAGCGATGCAGCAGCGGCAGGGTGAAACTGGCAGTCTTTCCCGTACCAGTTTGAGCACCAGCTAGCAAATCGCCACCCGACAATACAGCAGGAATCGCCTGCATCTGAATTGGCGTGGGTTGAGTGTAGCCTCGCTCGGTGACAGCGCGGATAATTTCAGGGGACAAGCCGAGAGTAGAAAAAGACATAAAACTCCAGAAATAACATCGGCCTGTCGCCACTGGCGGCATCAGTCTTAGGCGGACGGATGGTTTGAAGAGATAGAAGGCAGTAAGCGCCAAGACTGACAGCGAATGCCGCAGCTCTGCATTCTAACAGACTGTAGTTCGTACTGCTGCGTAAAATGTGAGCAAGTTTTGACAGGGCACCAAAGAAAGTCGCCACTGTGGAGAGCGATCGCAGTCCAAATCATTTCCTATTCCTGGCTTCAAACGAGAGTATTAACTCACTCTGCGAGGAAATCCTCCCTGTGTTAGATAGCTGCAAAAAATTCGCTTGCTAAACTTTTATATGCGTATTTTATAATTTAGCTATTTTTCTTATGTGTAGATTAGTTGGCTACCTTGGTAATAGTATTCAATTAGATGAGTTGCTTTATAAGCAAGAGCATTCGCTATACAAGCAAAGTTATAACCCGCAGGAATTAAAGTCAGGAGTAGTTTGTGCAGACGGGTTTGGTGTAGGTTGGTACAACGAAGCGGGTAAACCATTTATTTACCGGAACACCATCCCCCTGTGGAACGATCCGAATATAGAAGAGTTGAGCAACTATGTCCAATCTAACTGTGTTGTGGGCTATGTCCGCCTAGCAGGGAACGGTGAAACGCTCGACATTAGTAACTGTCAACCATTCCGCAGTGGCAAGCTGTTGTTTGTGCACAATGGTGAGATCGAAAACTTTCAACAAACGCTCTATAGACCGATACGCGAAAGCCTTTCTGATTCCACATACCAGCTGATTAAGGGTATGACTGATTCTGAACACATCTTCGCTTTGCTAGTGGAAATGTGGCAGTCGGCTCCAGATCAGACCCTATTATCAGCCTTACGTGCGACGCTGCAAAAATTAACTGACTTGGCTAAAAAGCACGATACCACCTTTAGTGCCAATATCATAGTTAGTGATGGTCAAGCAGTTGCGGCAACTCGCTACGCCTACCGCACCCAAGCCCCTACTCTTTATTGGTATTGCGATCATCTAAAGCAGCCCAACCAAGTCATTGTTGCTTCTGAACCTCTATTCGAGCAAAATTGGACAGCTTTTCCTGACCAAAGTACCCTATTTGTTCAAGCAGAGTCATTACAGCCAACAACTAGCTTATTTGAGAGCGCTGTTTAACGCGATACAACCGCTTTTAAGCTGACTGGGCAAGACTTTTAAAAATAAATAATTCGGTTTCTTTGGCGAGGTAAAGCTTTAGATTACTTCGAGCATTGTTGGAAACGCTGCTCATCTAAAATCCCTAATTCTTGGAGAAAGTACGCATGAAAACCAAACAACTCGGCAATTCGGAGCTTCAGATCACCCCAATCGGCTTTGGTGCTTGGGCTATCGGTGGAGGTGACTGGGCTTTTGGTTGGGGAGCACAGGACGACCAACAATCGATTGCAGCGATCAATCGTGCTCTCGATCTCGGCGTGAATTGGATTGACACCGCAGCTATTTATGGTTTGGGGCATTCAGAGGAGGTTGTTGCTCAGGCGCTTAAAGGTCGAGCAGAACGCCCCTACATTTTTACTAAATGCTCAATGATTTGGAATGAAAAGGGCGAAATTGGTCGTAGCCTCAAGGCAGATTCGGTGCGGCGGGAGGTTGAAGCTAGTTTGCGTCGACTCAACATTGAAACCATTGACCTCTACCAGATTCACTGGCCCAACCCAGACGCAGAACTCGAAGAAGGTTGGAAAACCCTCAGCCAGCTAAAAGATGAAGGTAAGGTTCGCTATATTGGGGTTTCAAACTTCAATGTAGAACAGTTGAAACGTGCCCAGGAGATTGCACCAATCACCTCATTGCAACCGCCTTATTCACTGGGCAAGCGCGATGTAGAAAAGGATATTCTGCCTTTTTGTAAGGAAAATAATATAGGTGTGATTGTTTATTCACCGATGCAATCTGGCTTGCTGACTGGGGCGATGACACACGAGCGAGTTGCTAATCTGCCAGATGATGATTGGCGCAAGAACAGCAGTGAATTTCAGGAGCCACGTCTATCTCGTAATCTGAAGCTCGTCGAGGTGTTGCAACACATTGGTCAACAACACGGGCGTTCGCCTGGTGAAGTAGCGATCGCTTGGACTTTAAATAATCCTGCGGTGACTGCGGCAATTGTTGGCGGACGCAACAGTAAACAAGTAGAAGGAATAATCGGTGCAAGTGAGTTTCGCCTCAACGAGCAAGAGCTAAATCAGATCCAGACTTTCTTGCATGAGAATCCATAAAATCTTTCAAAGGTTACGACAGTTAGGGATAAGTAATACCAATTTGAAAAAAGAATGCATCACATCGATAAAACCCTCTCCACAAGCGGGCGGGGTATCTGTGGCAAACATTTTTTGAATTGGTATCAGTCGGCATAAAAATTTCCAGATATGTCATTGAGAGTGTAATGAAGTGAAACGTAGACGCAAAGAGGCTTCCCGCAGGGTAGCAATCGCAAAGGTTTTGTGCGTTTTATATTCTGTAAATAGTTCGGTTGATTTGTGTCGGCTTACTTAATGCGCTTCAATTCCTTGTTAAGAAAAATGCTCGTATTTTTCTCAAATTTGCTGTATCCTAGTTAATCCTAGTTAAATTATTCAACCCTATACTTCATAAAATTTCTTGCGGATCTGTCTGAAAATTTTGGAAAGATTATATTAATCTTTTTCTGAATTAATATGAAGATTCTCATCTCTAAATGTCCAGGTTTCAAAATTCTAAGTAGAGACAGATGAAACTGATCAAAAAATCTGAAAAACTCCTCCTGAAGAAAATTAAGATTATGGAGGAAGTAGAAGAACAAAATCTTCAAGACGATACTATCGATGCTCTAGAATCGGTATTAGAGAAGACACCAGTACTGGATGTAGAGAATAGAGAACCTAACTATATTCCGTTGCGTGACAATCCTGTAGTCCAATCAGTTGGAAACACAGGCTGGCAGGTTTCCGAAATTTGGAAAGATATTAGATTGGATCATTTCTAGCAATCGAGATGACGAGTAAGGACACGACAATGTTGTGTCCTTCTACGGACTGTATTTCATTTAATTGGAAATTCTATAGTTACGAATTACTAATTATTGAAATTATTGAAATTCCATTGTGGTTACTGCACCCAACTGGAGAGCATAGAGGTTTGCATAGACACCTTGTTGACTAATAAGTTCTGCATGAGTGCCGCGTTCGATGATTTGTCCTTGCTGAATTACTAATACCTGATCGGCCTGAGTAACGGTACTGAGGCGGTGAGCAATTACGAAGCTGGTACGACCTTGCAGCAAGCGAGCGATCGCATTTTGTACCAGTGCTTCTGTGCGGGTATCTATACTGCTGGTGGCTTCATCAAGAATTAGAATGCGGGGATCGATCAACACTGCACGGGCAATACTAATCAGTTGCCGTTGTCCTTGGCTAAGAGGCGCACCCCGTTCACCCAATTGTGTTGTATAACCTTGGGGTAATGAAGTAATAAACTCATGCACATTCGCCATTTGTGCAGCGGCTTCGATCTCGGCTTGGGTAGCGTGTGGACAGCCGAAGGCAATATTTTCTGCCACAGTACCGCTAAATAAAATATTATCTTGTAGAACAATACCAATCTGACGCCGTAAACTAGCTTGAGTAACACTACGCACATCAATGTCATCAATTTTTACTGCACCATCAGAGACATCATAAAAACGCAATATTAAATTAATAATTGTCGTTTTTCCAGAGCCTGTCGGGCCCACTAATGCAACCATCTGCCCTGGGCTGGCGTGTAAATTCACGCCTTTGAGAACCATTTGCTCTGGGTTATAGCCAAACTTAACATTATCAAATCTTACCTCACCGTAAATTGGTGGCATTTGGATAGCATCAGGTGCATCTTTGAGTTGTGATGGTTCATCCAACAGCAGGAAAATTCTTTCTAATCCAGCAAAGGCAGACTGAGCTTGGGTGTAAAACTGACTGAGAATTTGGATCGGGCGGAAGAATTGCTGTACATAAAGTAAAAATGATGTTACTACACCTACTGTTGCTGCGCCTGTGACAGCAAGATAGCCACCATAAGCTAGTACACCTGCGGTTGCTAGAGTGTTGAGAAAATCAATCGACGGCAAAAAGGCCGCAGTAATTGCCACAGCATGGACGTTGGCATCGCGATTAGCAGCGTTGAGAGTGGCGAATTCTTGAATGTTCATCTGTACGCGATTAAATGCCTGTGCTTCTCGCACACTGCCAATATCTTCTTCCAATTTGGTGGAAAGTTCGCCAATTGTTTGTCGTGTGACGCGAAATCTTGCTCTTGCCCAACGTGCAAACAAGCTCGTGGTCAAAATCATCAGTGGTACAACGAGGTTGCTTAACAAGCCAAGTTGTAAGTTGATTGAGAGCATGGCAATGACAATGCCAACCAAACTAAAAGTGTTGCCCAGCATTTGGGCGATCGTCTGTCCAAATGCCTGATTCACGGTATTCACATCATTGAGCAGGCGGCTCATTAAATCGCCCGCTTCGCTGCGGTCAAAAAAGCTGAGTGGCAAACTCTGAATTTTCGTGAAAATGTCTTGCCGCAGTTGCGCCAGCAAGCGCTGCATAATCCAGCCGACCCGAATAATTTGACCACGAGTTGCCGAGATACCAAGCCCGTAAATTAGTCCCAGCAGCCCTAATAGCAGCATCAACCCCGGCAAATTTCCTTTGGCAATCAGGTGATCAATTGACCAACCAAGTAAGAATGGCCCGATCGCCTGTGTTGATGCACCAATCAGTACTAATGTCAAGGCTATGGGGATTTCTTTGCGATAGGGTCGCAAGTATTGCAAAAAGCGCCGTAAAGTGGAGAGTTGGTGATTTGCCTGTTGCTCAGGTGCAACAACCGGACCGAAGCCTCTCATTTGTTCTCCTTTGGCTTTACTTGAGATTCCAAAATCGCACCATAAAGTGGACTGGTTTGCATTAATTCTTCATGAATGCCTTGGGCGACTAATTGTCCTTTATCGACCAAAAAAATGCGATCAGCATTCTTGATGGTACTAATGCGTTGAGCCACCACAAAAGTTACACAAGCTTTTTGGCGCATAAGGTTATCCAGTTCGGCTTGAATTTGCGCAGCAGTTTTGGCATCTACAGCAGAAGTACTGTCATCTAAAATCAGAATACTGTAATCGGTGAGTAAGGTGCGGGCGATCGCTATTCGTTGCTTTTGTCCCCCAGATAAACCAATACCCCGTTCACCTACCATTGTTTCGTAGCTATCGGGTAGGCTGGCAATGAATTCATGAATTTGGGCAGTTTTTGCTACTTCAAGCACCTGTTCCAAGGTTGCATTCGGTTTTGCGTAGGCAATATTTTCGCGGATGGTGCCAGAAAAGAGGGTGGTTTCTTGAAAGACAATCCCAATGTGCGCTCTCAAACTTTTCAGGGTAAAATCCCGCACATCCCGCCCGTCAATGCGAATTGCTCCCCTACTGACATCATAAAAGCGGGGAATCAAGTTCATGATTGTGCTTTTGCCGGAACCTGTCATTCCTAAAATAGCGATGAGCTCGTTAGGCTTGGTTTCAAAAGAAACATTCTTTAAAGCTTCAGTTGTCGCTCCAGGATAACGAAATGAGACATTTTCAAAGGTGATTCTGCCGCCACAAGTGTTAAACTCCACAGCATCGGGGCGATCGCGAATTTCCACCTCCGCATCTACTACTTCGTAAACTCGTTCCGCGGAAGCAGCGGCTTGAGCGATCGCAGGTGCAGCAAATCCAATCAACAAAATTGGTTGGAGTATTAACGCCAGGTAAGAGTTAAACGCCACCAATTCACCAACAGAGAACTTACCATTAATTACCTGCCCTCCCCCATAGCCAAAAACTGCGACAGTTACCAAATTACTCATTAAAAAGATAAAGGGGAAGGTATTGCGGATGGCGCTAATAGTCTTCATATTGGCCGTGACTAAGGCATCATTTAAGGTCGTGTAACGCGACCTTTCGGTAGATTCCCGCACGAAAGCTTTTACTACCCTGATCCCCAACAAGTTCTCTTGCAATACCGCATTCAGGTCACCCAGTTGCTCTTGTACCTGCCTAAATATTCGCTCATTGCGGGTAACGAATCGTGCCATTAACCATCCTGATATCGGCACTACTGTCAGGGTAATTAATGCTAACTGCCAATTCATCATCAGCAGAATTACCGCAACACTTACCAATGTCACCGCTGCACCAATCACCTGAATCAGGCTAGTGCCAATAAATGTACGGATCTGCTCAATATCACTGGTGACGCGGGTTAGGAGTTGAGAAGTCTGTGCCTTGTCATGATAACTAAAACTGAGATTTTGAATCTTGCTAAAAATCTTGTTGCGTAAATCGTAGGCAACACCTTGAGAAGCCGCCTCTGCCAAATAGCTTTGTCCAAAGTTAAATAAACCACGAGCGATCGCCGCAACTACCATCCATGCAGCACTGTAAAGCACAATTTGTAAGTTTTTCTGGGCAATACCTTGATCGATTCCCCAGCGAAATAATTGTGGTGTAGCTGCATTTGCAACTGTCAAAAGTAAGAGACTGAACAAAGCTCCTAAGGAAATCCATTGGTAATTGCTCAAGCTCCCCAGTACACGCTGGATTGCTCGCATCGATGAATTTTCTGGGATTTGTGATTGTTGAACCAATGAAATGCACCCTTGTGTCTTTCACAAATTATCTCGCACCTTAAGCCTTCTGTGACTCAATTAATGCTGATTCGGCATTGGAATACCCAGAAAAAATATCTAGAAAAATTTTAGGCGATCGCCTGCCAATACTCATACCATTTTGAAAAAAGAACGCGACACATGAGTAGGGGCACGGCACCAGTAAAATAATTTGATATACCAAAAGATTGTGGATGTTCCCTACAAAGAATTTATCTGTCGCAAACATTAGACCTCTTGCAAAAATATATTTTTGCAAGAGGGGGGAAAGGGAAAAGGTTAAAGGGAAAGGGTTTTGAGTTCCTTTCCCCTTTTCCCCTTTCCCTTTTACCGACTTTTGCAAGAAGTCTATTATTTGAATTGGTATTAGATTGTAAAACAAACAACTATTGGATCAGGGTTTTAGATTTCCATCTGTCGCAATCATTTTTCAAATTGGTATCAGAAGTCGATTACATAAATAACCATGAAAAAAACCCCCAGGTGGGGGTTGGGTAGTTATTCGCGTGGAGTGAACAACTACTTATTAATACTTAGAGTATGTACAACAATCCGAAAAGAATAATCCAAATCACGTCTACAAAGTGCCAGTAAATTTCCGCAGCTTCAATACCGAAGTGCTTTTCATTACTGTAATGTCCCGGACGGCGCGATCGCCATAATACAGCCACAATCGCCAAAACGCCGAGGGTAACGTGCAAACCGTGAAAGCCAGTCAAAACATAAAATGCGCTGGCAAACAAGTTGGTAGTCAATCCAAATTCTAGATGGGTATATTCATATACTTGCCCTACCAAGAAAATCGTACCCATTGCGGCAGTAATTGCTAACCAGGTTCGCATACCTTTGGTATCGTTCTTTTTGATGGCAGTGTCAGCATTATGCATGACAAAGCTGCTGGCAATTAGATTGACAGTGTTAACTCCAGGTAGTAATAGTTCTAATTCTGGCGTGCCTGCTGGCGGCCATACAGGTAGGATAGAACGGAAAGCCAGATATGCTCCGAACAACCCCATAAAAATCATCCCCTCAGCCACAAGGAAGACAATTAGCCCAAACAGGCGATGGTCTGGATGTGCTTCGTGACCAGCATGTGCTGCTTCCGCAGCGTGGTGATGATTCAGTTCAGCTTTTGCTGAGTCAATAGTTTGACTTTGCATGAATCTTGAATGTTAGAGGACAGGTTAGGAGTGGGGACTAGAGGCAGGAGGGGAAGGGGGAAAGGGTAAAGGGTAAAGGGGAAAAAGAAGCAGGGGAGACAACTGACCAATGCCCAATTCCCTATGCCCTGCACTATTCTTTTTCAGCAGTGATTGCTGGATATGGCTCGTCGGGTTCGGCTCTTAACACCGAGTTAACACCCCCAGACAAGATTGGATTGGGATCTGATAAGGGTACACCTTCTTTAGCCCTTTCCAAGCCGTAATCGTAGGGACCTGTAGCCAATACCGGGAGTTCATCAAAATTCTCGATCGCAGGCGGAGAGGTAGTCATCCACTCTAAGGTTAGTGCCCTCCAGGGATTATTACCAGCTTTTTCTCCGTACAGCCAACTCCAAATCGCGTTGATAATGAAGGGGAAGGTAGAAACTGCCAGTATATAAGCACCGTAAGTGCAAATTTCGTTCAAAAACGTGAATTTGGGGTCATACTGAGCGACACGGCGGTTCATGCCCAACATCCCTAACTTATGCATCGGTAAGAATGTCATATTCAGACCGACAATGGTCAAGGCAAAGTGAACCTTACCCCAAAATTCGTTAAGCATCCGCCCTGTCATTTTCGGGAACCAATGGTAAATCCCGGCATAAATGCCGAGCACGCTACCACCAAACAGCACGTAATGCAGGTGTGCGACTACAAAGTAGGTGTCGTGAACGTGAATATCAAAAGGTACAGCCGCCAACATCACGCCACTAATCCCGCCAATCACAAATGTGCCTACAAAGCCCATTGCAAATAGCATGGCAGTATTCAGCTGGATTTTTCCACCCCACATTGTTGCCAACCAGCTGAAAATTTTAATGCCTGTGGGTACGGCAATGATCATGGTGGTGATCATAAAGAACATCCGCAACCAGCCAGGAATACCGCTGGTAAACATGTGGTGCGCCCAAACGATTAGTCCTAAAAAGCTGATAGCCAAAGAAGAGTAAGCGATCGCTTTATAGCCAAAAATCGGTTTGCGGGAATGCACAGGAATCACCTCAGAAATTGCCCCAAAGAAAGGCAAAATCATGATGTAAACCGCCGGGTGGGAGTAAAACCAGAACATATGCTGGTAAACCACGGGATCGCCACCCCCAGTCGGGTTAAAGAATGTCGTTCCGGCGAATAAGTCAAAAGCCAGCAAAATTAGACCAGCTGCTAGCACCGGTGTAGATACCAGAACCAGCGCTGAGGTGGCAAACATTGCCCAGCAGAACAAGGGCATTTGATGGAAACCCATGCCTGGGGTACGCATCCTCAGCAAGGTGACAAGGAAATTGATTGCCCCCAGAATCGATGATGTACCTAGTAAAAGGACACTCATAATCCAAATTCCCTCACCCACTTGACCTGTTACCAAGCTCAGGGGAGGGTAGGAAGTCCAACCTGCATCTGGTGCATCCCCTACCACTAAACTAGCGATTAGCAACAAACCCGCAGGCGGGATCATCCAAAAGGCAACAGCATTCAGTTTGGGGAATGCCATATCCTTAGCCCCAATCATCAGGGGGATCAGGAAGTTAGCAAACCCTGTACCAGCTGGCACAATCCACAAGAAAATCATGATTGTGGCGTGCAGCGTAAATAAACTGTTGTAGACTTCAGGCGTGACAAAATCTACTTCCGGGGTACGTAGTTCTGTCCGAACTAAGTCAGCTAAAACGCCGCCTATACAGTAAAAAATGAACGTAGTGACTAGGTATTGAATCCCAATCACCTTGTGGTCAGTATTAAAACCAAAGTAATCTTGCCATTTTCTCTCCCCTGGTTCTTCAATAAGGGAAGGAATATTGGCAGTTTCTTGTATCTGAGCTTGGGTCATAAGAGTTTTTTGTCCTTTGTCCTTTGTCATTTGTCCTTTGTCATTTACTAATGACTAATGACCAATGACTAATGACCAATGACTAATGATGAGCAGTGTGAACTTGATGGAGTAATTCAGGTTTAATTCCCATTTCCTTGGTGTAAGGTGCCAGGAATTCATTTGCGGATAGATCAGCAGGGTTAAGAGCAACAGCTTGATTGAGGGTTTCGCGGCTGGCTACTTGCTGCTCTTGTAGCCATTTGTCAAATGCTTCTTGTTTCTCAACAACTATCGGTGCTCTCATTGCGCCGTGGTAGGGTCCACAAAGTTCAGCACAGATGAGGGCATAATCACCTTCCTTGTTGGGTGTGAAGCGAATCTCGCTCTGTCTACCAGGGATAGCATCTTGCTTCAAGCGAAACTCAGGTACCCAAAAAGCGTGAATCACATCGTTGGCTGTCATATTGATTTGCACTTCCCGCCCAATGGGAACGTGCATTTCACCAGTAGTTATACCTGTTTCTGGATAGGTGAAAATCCAGGCGTATTGGAGACCAGTGACGTTAATGGCCAACGCTGGCGGTTTGCCTACGTTTTCCGGGCTGGGGCCGATGGTGGGAGAAACAATCCCGATCCCAGGAGCATTCTGCTTTTGCGGAATTTGGTCAGCATTGCGGACTGCTGCGGTGGCTGGGTCTTGCATTGCCTCATCAGACTTTTGTTGATTGAGGTTAGGTTCAGTGCTGGGAGGCGTATCGTTTAATGTTGCGGCGATCGCTGCCCCAGGCATGTTCATTGACATATTCTGAGTAATTGGGGCTTCATGAACAGCATGGGGATCGAAGCCACCAATTTCGTTGTACACATCAAAACTGTATACAGAGATACCAATAACAATAATTGCTGGGATCGCCGTCCAGAGTATTTCTAGAGGTACGTTACCCTCAACTGGTGGTCCATCTTCATTGTCACCAGGTCGCCGCCGATATTTAAATGCAGCGTAAATCAAAACACCTTCGACAATTATAAATATAGCTGTCGAGACGATCATCATTGTGTTAAACAAACCATCAACTAAGACGGCTTCATCAGAGGCTGCTGTTGGCAACAGACCGTGATTCTGACCGTACCAAAGGCTGACTAGGGTTAGCACAATGCCAATTAGTAATGTCCAGATCGAACTTGGAATTTTCACGGCTTACTTAAAATGAATTTACTACGTTATCTCAAAGCTGCCCACTTACTAAGGTAGTCCAGTCCATCAGCTCTGGGCTATTAAGGTCTGAAATTTTTATTAATTTTTTTGGCTACATAACTATTTTTGAGTAAAAGAGTTTTATCAGATATTGCTAAGGATAGATGTGAATCATGGCAAAAATTTAAGAATAAATTTAGATAGTAAAATTTATTGCAATTAAAGGACTCTTAACAACTTGAAAAATACCTAAAGTTTCGGGCAAAAAGTGGCAAGAGTGATTCAAAGTATAAGTGAAAGGTATAACTGAAAGCTAATCTATAAATCCTTGTCGTATACGCTAGGGTGGATATGGGTCGTGACTGACAAACTAATAATTTTAAGTAGCTCTACTCAAGAGCGGGCATAAGGTATCGTTGATGAGCGAATTTGTCCTAGAACAACAAAATGAAGCGGCAGCTCCGCAGCCAAAGCCCAAGGAAATGATCCGTCGTTTGGTTTGGAAGATCTGTATAGCCACCTTGATTTTGATGGCAATAGGCAGTGCCACGCGGGTGATGAATGCAGGACTTGCTTGCCCAGACTGGCCCTTGTGCTACGGGCAATTAGTGCCAGCCAAGCAAATGAATCTCCAAGTATTCTTGGAGTGGTTTCACAGATTGGACGCAGCTTTGATTGGTGTCAGTGCGATCGCCCTTGTTGGTCTGTGTTGGTGGCATCGTCGCGCCTTACCTACTTGGCTGCCTTGGGCATCTACATTCGCCCTATTTTTAATCGTCTTCCAAGGTATCTTGGGGGGACTTACGGTCACCGAACTGTTGCGGTTTGATATTGTGACTGCCCACTTGGGAACAGCGCTGTTGTTTTTTGCCACCCTACTGATTGTTGGTACTGCACTCACTCCTTATCAGGGAACTGGCAATGTTGGCAAGTTGCCTTGGTTAGGTTTAGCAGCCTCTATTTTGGTTTACCTACAAAGTTTACTAGGTGCCTTAGTAGGGTCTCGCTGGGCACTACACCAATGTTTGGGCACATCCCAACTTTGTACTGTGATGTACAGCCACATCTTCGGCTTAGTACCACCGACAGTGGCAACTTTAGCGGTGGTATTGATATCTTGGCAAAGACCAGCACTTCATCCAGCTTTGCGGCGATTAGCAAATATGGCTGGTGGGTTGCTGCTTATACAAATACTGTTGGGAATTGCAACTTTCAGATTACGTCTGCAAGTTGAGCCTCTCACTGTCTCTCACCAAGCTGTAGGCGCAGCTTTACTGGGTACTTTAGTGGCTTTCACCGTGCTAGCATTACGCGACTGGGTTGCTAGTCGTGAAACTAACATTTACCCTGTGACTGTAACGATAACTACAAACACACAAGTGAATGGATCGCATTCATAACTCAAAGAGGCGGGGGGAAAGGGAGCAAGGCGCAGGGGAGAAATTTAATCTCCCTGCCATCTTGGTCACTAGCCCCTTTCCTAGTTTTGGGGTTTCTCCCTTGCTCCTTTAGGCTCCTGCTCCCTTGCTTCTTTGACATCACATCTAGCACCAATCCCTAGCAACTAGAAGTGGTGGAACCAAATAAACCCTTGTCTCTACCTGCATCCCAAGAGACATCAAAACGCAAATAACAGCGTTTCTACAAAGGCTCTACAAATTAAAGCCGTGAGTAGCACTCTTCATGGAAGCGCAACGGCGCGTATTGCGACCCAGCCAGATGCAGGAAGTCTGTACTTTTGTTCAACCGCACCAATCAGACTGAGCAGGGCGTGCACATAACTTGTTGAAAAATAAGGAACTAGAGCCAAAATGATTGAGACTAATGTCTCTCGCCACCACGAAACATTTCTCCAGGTAATTCAAAGCTACTACCAGTTAACAAAGCCTCGGATTATCCCGTTGCTCTTAATTACCACTGCTGGCAGTATGTGGATTGCCGCTAAGGGACAAGTAGACCCATTATTGTTGCTAGTAACTATGACTGGCGGCACTTTGGCTGCTGCTAGCGCCCAGACGATTAACTGTATCTATGATCGGGATATTGATTATGAAATGGAGCGGACGCGTCATCGTCCCATTCCTTCTGGTAAGGTACAGCCACGAGAAGCGCTGATTTTCGCTGTGGCTCTGGCTGTCATTTCTTTCACTTTATTGACAGTTTTTGCGAACCTACTAGCTGCCCTACTGGCTTTTTCTGGCATAGTTTTCTATGTTTTAGTCTATACACACTGGCTAAAACGCCATAGCACCCAGAATATCGTCATTGGTGGGGCTGCTGGAGCAATTCCGGCGCTAGTAGGCTGGGCCGCTGTTACAGGCACTTTAAGCTGGGCAGCATGGTTAATTTTTGCGATTGTCTTTCTTTGGACACCGCCTCATTTCTGGGCTTTAGCGTTGATGATTCGGGATGACTACGCCAAAGTCGGAATCCCTATGCTACCGGTTGTTGTCGGTGATACAGCAACAGTTAAGCAAATTTGGTACTACACCTTGGTAACAGTAGCTGCAACACTGTTACTAGTTTTTCCCTTACACGCAAGTGGAATTTTTTATGCAGCGATCGCTCTTGGTTTAGGAGCCATATTCATCCACAAATCTTGGCGCTTATTGCAAAACCCAGAAGATCGGACTGTAGCCAGAGAGCTATTTCTCTATTCCATCTCCTACATGATGCTGTTGTGTCTTGGCATGGTAATTGATAGCCTCCCCATTACTCATAATTTGATCAATGCAGCAGTAGGTCAGTTGCATTTATTTAGTTAGGGTAGACAATTATCGCGATCGCGTTACCAAATTTTGAAAGCGCGATCGCTCATTAAACAGTAATCTCCCTTGCTCCCTTGCGATCGCACCAAGAGTTGATCTAAAACATCTTCGTAAAGTAAACCGCCAGGAATCTTTACAACTGCCTTAAGAAAATTAAAATGTAGGGTGTGTTATCGCTTTAGCGTAACGCACCATCAGCAATTCTACTTCTTAAACTCCTATATTTTACAATCCGTAAGCCTTGATGTGAGGGCAGAGAATCTTTTTCTTCTTCCATCCAATCTCATGCTCCATATTGCTCTAGGTAGGTGTCCTGCTGGAGAAGCTAATTTAAATGATAGAGATTGATAAAGTATCCAGTTATTTTTATGCCGCCATCCTAAACACTCTCCAAAATATTTCCAGGTTTCCAAATCTAAGTCAGGTTTTCCTCCAACGCTTCCCCATATCTGCTTCTGGACACTAAAACCAAAGCGTCCGTTACTGTATAGTAACCATAAGCCATCAATAGTTAATAGGTCTTGACAGGGAAAGCTTTTGATATCTTCTACTCTGAGGTACTGTTCTTTTTCCCGATGAGATATTTTCAGCATAACCTTCCAAGTTTCTTGGTCAGCTTCTCGCCATTTTCCAGATACTAGTAGTTCTTGCAGAATTTTATAATTTATACCTTTTGCTGATATCAGATTTGGAGCATTAAGAACTAGTATGGCTTGAGCAGCAGATTGATAGCGCTGTTTGACATAATCCTGAAGCAGATTATCTAACACTTGCACCAAAGTATGAGTAATACTGGTAGCAGATGGTAAGCATTCTCTCCATATCCATTGACCTTTCAATGGATCATAAAGAGGATCATAAACTCCTTGATTTGGCAAATATCCAGTTAATAGCCGAATACAAGTAACACCCAAACTATAAAGGTCACTAGCTGGGAAAACTTGACCATGCATTTGCTCCAATGGTGCATATCCGGGTGTACCAACTGTAGTTCCTAATTGAGCGAGAATTGTTGCCGTTGCTTGTTTAGAAACACCAAAATCAATTAACATCAATTTGCCATCATGTTGACGACGCATAATATTTTCTGGCTTGATATCGCGGTGAATTACTCCTCGTTCATGGATAAATTGAAGAACTGGTAATAAATCATTCAAAAGCTGTATTATCTTTTCCTCGCTAAATGTTCCTTGCTGCTGTAATTCTTGTAGTAAATTCTGTCCTTCAATCAACTCTTGTACGAGATACAAGCGCTGATACTGTTCAAAATAAGCAATCAGGCGAGGAATTTGCGGATGTTCTCCCAAATCATACAAACGCTTGGCTTCTTGCTTAAACAATTCCGTTGCTTTTTCTAGTGCTGCGGTTCCTTGCACTTGCGGGAAAAATTGCTTAATCACGCAAGGTTCATCCATCTTATCTGTATCCCTAGCTTCATAAGTCTTACCAAATCCACCCTCGCCCAAAAGCCTAATTACACGGAAGCGGTTTCTCAATAATGGCGTGAGTGTTTTTCCACACTGAATGCAAAACTTATTTCCATCAGGATTAAAGGTATTCAAGCAATTAGGATTTGAACAATAAAGCATATCAGGGAAAATATCAGCAGATGGTGTATATGTTAAGTTTTCCCATTTAAGCTTGCTGGGTTGAAATACTTTGATGCTTTTTCGATAACATCTAGCTCAACATAAATCTCTGCATTCTTGCGTCATGTATGTCATAAATTATCGCGATCGCGTTACCACATTTTGAAAGCGCGATCGCAGCTAGAAATTTAAGACATCAGTCGCTAAAAAATTCTAAATTATCAGATATTTTCAGTTAAAAGCCTACTTATTCTGGCATTACCTTTTCAAAAGTACTACTCAGCACTGTTAGCCCTTCTACTACACTTCGGATTTGCTCCTCTGGCAAATCAGTTAAAACTAAAGCAATTCTCGCACTCGTCAATGAGCGAATCTGTTGCAGATGATACTTACCTGTATCAGTCAAATTTAGGAGAACATGACGGCGTTCTTGAGGATTTTCTACTCTGCTGACCAAATTCTTTTGTACGAGACGCTCTGTAAGCGTTGAAGCTGTAGCCCTAGTTACCCCTAAATGTTCCGCCACTTGAGAAAGAGAAACGCTGGGATGGCGGTCGAGGAAAGCTAGCGTCCGAAATTGCGGTACTGAAAGCGATTCAGGCAGAAAAGAAGCATTACGTCGCATTTCTGCCCGAAAGAACTTGATGATAATCGGAATTGTTTCCATCATTTTGGCAGCGCATTGTTCCGGGGTTACTTCTGGGGCTAGTTTTTTGGGACTCATACAATTTGAGATTTAGGATTTTGCGAACAGTTGAGGCGATCGCATGACTGATACTAAATCCGGTTTCAATACCTCGATTTGCTAAAGTTGTCAGGACAAAACAGAGTTAGAAATGCGGATTTGGTAGGAGATTTTGCGCCCAAACTGTCATTTGTTAAGCTGCGGCTTCTCTTACTCAGTCTACCTAACCAACTCTGCAAAAACCCGATGTTTTATGCATTAGATGGCAGGAAGCTTCCAGTAATTCTTTGGCAGAATATCCCAGAAATGGTTCTGGAGATAGATATTTAGCTAACTGTTAGCGTAGCTAACTAATTTTAGCTAATATTAAGTGTGTGTTTTTCAAACATCTGTTAAACCTGTATTTAGAGGCTCTCATTAATGCTGTCGCTGGTCAGTATGAGATATTTATCTCTTAAGCTTAAGACTAGACCTTCTTTAGACGCTCAAAAGCCGATGTTGCAAGGACTTTTGCCCTTCATGCCGAAACAATTGAGCAGGGGAATCGTGCTGTTCAGTTTAATTGCTCTGTGTAGTTGTACGGCTACTGAAGCACAGTCCAATAACCAAAAAGGCAAAAATCAGCAGCGTGCTGTACCTGTTGTCGTAGCGACAGTAACGCGTAAAACCATACCTATGGAGTTACGACAAACAGGAACCGTAATGGCTTATTCGACTGTAGGAATAAAGTCGCAAGTTGCAGGACCACTTACAGGAGTTTATTTTCAAGAAGGTCAGAATGTTAAGAAAGGTCAACTGCTCTTCAAAATAGATTCTAGACCGCAGCAAGCCGCCTTAATGCAAGCGCAAGCGAACCGAGATAAAGCGATCGCTCAGGTAAAACAGGCGCAAGCTAACCTCTCCAAGGCTGTCGCCCAAGTCAATCAAGCCAAAGCTAATCTCCTCAAAGACCAAACCCAAGCGAAAAACGCCCAAGCTCAAGCCCAACGCTATAGTACGCTTTTCACTCAAGGAGCGATTAGCAAAGAGCAAGCAGAGCAGTTTCGTACCGCATCTGATGCTCAAAAAGCAACAGTACTGGCTGACAATGAAGGTATTGCCAACACCATTGCAGCAGTTGACGCCGCAAAAGCAGACCTCAATAATGCTAAAGCAGAAGTTAGCGCAGCAGAAGCAGCAGTTGACAGCGCTAAAATCGCACTTTCTTATAATTCGATTTTTTCACCAATTACTGGGCGTACAGGCAGCTTGAAGGTCAATCAAGGCAACTTGGTAAAAGATAATGATACCAACCCCTTGGTCACAATTAGTCAAATTAGCCCCATCTACGTTACATCTTCCCTTCCCCAACGCCTATTGCCAGAACTTAACAAATATCGGGCGCAGGGAAAAATAGAAGTAGATGCCTACATTCCCAAAGATGAACAGCGTCCCGAACGTGGCGAACTTTTTTTCGTAGACAGTGGTGTAGATCCCACAACAGGAACTATTCAACTTAAGAGTAGCTTTGCTAACGCTGATGGACGCTTATCACCAGGTCAATTTGTCAATGTAGTTGTCCGGCTAACACAAGAACCCAACGCCATAGTTGTACCAACCCCAGCCATTCAAACAGGGCAACAAGGGCAGTTTGTCTATGTATTAAATCCTGCCGACCAAACCGTAGATATGCGTTCAGTTGTTGTGGGTAATGCAGTTGGTAATGAATCAGTCATCCAGCAAGGGCTAAAAGAAGGTGAGCAAGTCGTCACTGACGGACAATTTAACCTCAGACCAAAAGCCAAAGTACAAATTAAGCAAGCAGTAGGCAGCGGACAGAGGCTAGGAGGCGTTAACCAGGGAAATCAAAACCACTCACTATAGCTTTTATTTTGTAAATATTTATACTTTTGTCATTGGTCATTTGTCCTTTGTCATTGGTTATTTTTCTCCTTACCCTTCCTATCTCCCTTCCCTCATTTTCCTGCACCCCTGCTTCCCATATAGCCTATGAACATCTCTGCATTATTTATTCGCCGACCGATCATGACCACACTCGTGATGTTAGCCATCATGGTGTTTGGTTTGATGAGTTATCAATTGCTACCAGTAAGTGACCTGCCAACTGTGGATTTTCCCACAATTCAGGTGTCAGCCAGCTTACCAGGAGCTAGTCCTGAGACGGTTGCTTCGTCGGTAGCAACGCCATTAGAACAGCAATTTTCTAGTATTGCTGGTCTTGATTCGATGAATTCTACAAGTTCTCTGGGTTCGGCACAGATTACGCTGCAATTTAATTTGAGCCGGGATATAGATAGTGCGGCTCAAGATGTGCAATCTGCGATCGCAAAAGCAGCGCGGCAGTTACCGAGTAGTATGCCTAACCCGCCATCATACCGCAAAGTCAACCCAGCAGATTCACCTATTCTGTATGTAGCTTTGAACTCGACAGCGTTGCCATTGTCAGAAGTCGATAAGTATGGGGAAACAATTTTAGCACAGCGTCTTTCAATGGTTGATGGTGTGGCGCAGGTACAGGTTTATGGTTCACAAAAGTACGCTGTTCGCATTTATTTAGACCCGCAATCTTTGAGTTCTAAAGGTTTGGGAATTGACGAAGTAGCAGATGCCGTTTCTAAAGGAAATTCTAATTTACCTACTGGTAACCTTTATGGACAAAACCAAAACTATACTATTGAGTCAAATGGACAATTAAGTAATGCCGAAGCCTATAGTTCTTTAGTAGTTGCTTACCGTAACAGCGCACCAATTCAGTTGAGAGAATTGGGTAAGGTATTTGATAGCGTAGAAAACGATAAAGTAGCAAGTTGGTTCAATGGGAAGCGAGCAATTGTCTTAGCAATTCAAAGACAACCGGGAAGCAATACTGTAGCAGTCGTAGATGGGATCAAGAAAATTTTGCCTAGCTTCCGCGAACAAATTCCAGCAGCGGTAGATATGGAAATTCTCTATGACAGATCCCAATCTATTCGCGAGTCAGTAAATGATGTCAAATTTACTTTGTTCCTCACCATTTGCTTAGTGATTTTGGTAATTTTTCTGTTTTTGAGGAACATCTCAGCTACGATCATTCCCAGTTTGGCTGTACCTTTATCACTAGTAGCAACCTTTGGGGTAATGCTACTACTTGGTTATTCTCTGGATAACCTTTCATTGATGGCACTTACCCTAGCTGTTGGCTTTGTGGTAGACGACGCAGTGGTGATGCTAGAAAACATCGTGCGTCACATGGAAATGGGCGAAAATCGGATGCAAGCTGCCCTCAACGGTTCCAAAGAAATTGGTTTTACCATTTTATCAATGACAATTTCCTTGGTTGCCGTATTCATTCCCATTATGTTTATGGGTGGCATTTTGGGAAGGCTATTTAGCGAATTTGCTGTCACTATTAGCGTGTCAATTTTAGTGTCTGGATTTATCTCCCTCACCCTCACACCGATGCTTTGTAGTCGTTTTCTTAAGCACAAAGGTGAGCATCAACATTCAGATAATAGCCATGCTATATCCAACAATGGTAATGGTCATCTTCATGCAGACAATGGTCATGAAATATCCAACGATGGTAATGGTCATCTTCATGCAGATAATGGCCATGCCATATCTAACGATGGACATTTAAATACAAGCAATGGCTATGATATATCCAACAATGGTAATGGACATCAAATAAATAAAACCAAAAAACCGAAAGCTAAAAATTGGAAACGTCGTCTTTATAATGCTTCGGAATGGGTATTTGATACGATGCTGCGGGGTTACGAAGCAACTCTAAAGCTATCAATGAAATATCACCGCACGACGATGATTCTTTCGGGAGTGATTTTGGTCGCAACAATATATTTGTTTGTTGTCGTTCCCAAAGGATTCATTCCCAATGATGATACCGGACAGTTAAGCGTCAGCACAGAAGCGGCTCAAGATATTTCCTTTACTGAGATGGTAAAGCATCAACAAGTAGTAGCAAACATTGTGCGTCGCAACCCCAATGTGGAATCGATTAACTCCAGTGTAGGTGCAGGTGGAGCCAACGCCACATCTAACTCAGGGCGAATATTTGTTAAATTAAAACCCCATGCTCAACGTCACAAAAGCGCTGATGAAGTAGCGAATGAACTACGACCTAAACTGACTGGTATACCAGGAATCCGAGCATTTGTGCAAAACCCGCCATCTATCCGGCTAGGCGGACAACAAACAAAAGCGCTGTATCAATTTGGACTTTCTAGCCCGAATTTGCAAGAGTTGTATCAATACGCGCCAGCGTTGGAAACGAAATTACGGCAAATGTCGGATCTGCAAGATGTTAACAGCGACTTGCAAATCAAAAATCCCCAAATTAACGTTCAAGTTAACCGCGAACAAGCTTCAACGTTTGGATTGACAGCAAATCAAATAGAAACCACTTTAAATAATGCTTATGGTACGCGTCAGGTTTCCACTATCTATGCATCTGATGGTCAGTATCAAGTAATTATGGGAGTAGATCCACAGTATCAACTAAGCCCAAATGACCTTGACTTATTAACAGTTCGTTCCAGTAATGGTCAAGAAGTACCCTTAAATGCAGTTGCAACTCTGAGTAAAGGCGTCGGGCCATTAACAGTTAACCATTCTGGACAACTTTCTGCTGTTACTATTTCCTTTAACCTCAAACCAGGAGTATCTCTTGGTAGCGTTACCGGAACCATTGAAAAACTGGCTCGTGAAACTTTACCCGCAACCATTAGTACCAGCTTCCAAGGTACAGCACAGGTGTTTCAATCTTCGCTTTCTAGCTTAGGAATTTTGCTAATAATTGCGATTTTGGTAATCTACCTTGTGTTGGGGATTCTCTACGAAGATTTTATTCACCCGATTACAATTCTTTCAAGCTTACCTTCTGCGGGGTTTGGTGCTTTGCTCACCTTGATGCTGTTTAATGTTGATTTGAATATCTACGCTTTTGTGGGCATTATTATGTTGGTTGGCATCGTCAAGAAAAACGGCATCATGATGATTGACTTTGCAATGGATGCTCAAGAAAATCGGGGTAAAACGCCGTACGATGCCATATATGAAGCTTGTGTAGTCAGGTTCCGCCCGATCATGATGACCACAATGGCAGCATTGATGGGTACTCTACCAATCGCACTCGGTTTAGGTGCAGGTGCAGAATCTCGTCGTCCTTTAGGTTTAGCTGTTGTGGGTGGTTTATTGTTCTCTCAACTACTAACGCTTTATATTACTCCCGTTTTCTACACCTACATGGAATCGCTTCGTAAGCGGATAACGCATCGCAATAGTAAGCAGAAGAAAAGAGTCAGACAGCAACAGGAAAAGGCAGAAGTATCATAAATCTCTACAACACCACAGCAGCCTTGCATTCTCGATTATGAGCGCAACGCGATCGCATTGCCTTCTGCCCTCTGACTTGTAAGTAGGGAACAGGGAACAGGGAACGGGGAACAGGTAAGAACTACTTACATGCTTGGCGATGAAAATTTTTTCATGGGGACTGCCTTTCTTGTAATCTACAGAGGTGATGTGGCTATTTTGGATACAGCTAAAGCGACGGTGGAGGAAGTTGGTTTAATGGACGGGGGGATGCGGGGACGCAGTGACGCGCAGAGAATTGGTATGTCAAGTCTTTATATCATTGGTGGTGCAAATGGTTCAGGAAAAACTACTGTTTCAATGAGTTTATTGCCGAATTTTTTAGACTGCTTTGAGTACGTAAATGCAGATGCTATTGCTGCCTCCATAGCCATTAAATCCAGATTCAATGGCTATGGAGGCAGGAAGATTAATGATTATACGACTGCGGACTTTATCGGATGCAGGCAGTGATTTTGCTTTTGAAACTACACTGGCAGCTAGAAGTTTTGCACCTTTTATTATTGATTGTAGAGCAAAAGGCTACACAATTAACTTGATATATTTCTGGTTACAAAGCGCTGAATTAGCTGTAGAAAGAGTAGCACGCAGGGTGGCTAGTGGTGGACACTCGATTCCAGAAGATGTGATTCGTAGACGCTATCACCAGGGACGAATAAATTTGATTTCTTTGTATTTACCTTTATGCGATCGCTGGATTATTTATGATAACTCTAGTAGTGATACTAGGTTAATAGCTGAGTATCGTTATAGTCAACAAATAATTATTTATGAAAGTGCTATTTGGAATCAAATTAGAGGAGATTAATATGGCTGATCGAGAATTAGAACTTCTATCTACCAAAATTGATTCTGGAGTCAAAGCAGCAATTGCAGCTGCGATTCAAAGACATCGCCAGCTTGGTCAATCGATTAGTATTATGCAAGATGGCAAGATTGTAACTTTAACTGCTGACGAAATTGCAGCGATTCAGAATCAACACAACACTGAAAACAAAGTCTAATCTTATACCAATTCAAATAATGTTTGCGACAGATAAATTCTGGCTTTTTCGCCTCTTTTATGGTATAGGAGGATTGATTATAACAAAACCCTTACGGGGCAATGGTTATAAAGAAGTATGCTCTTTTAAAAAAAATGCCTACAGGATAAGGCTTTCAATGATTTTGAACCCGGTTTTCCATAAAAATAACCGAAGAACCTAAAATCTAAAATCCAAAATTGCTTGACTACTGATTGCTGGGAGCTAATTGAGGATAGGCGATCCTTTTGTGATGAAACTGCTGCCAAACCTGGACAAAAATATAAGCAATTTGAGACATTTCTTGCCGTGTCAACCCTGAATCGACCAACTGATTATCTTGCCAACGTGCTTTGAGGATTTTATTTACCATTATCAGTGCTGCTTCTGGGGTTGCATCTTTTTGCGAACGTAACGCTGCCTCACAAGCATCAGCCAGCATGGCAATCCCGGTTTCTTTGGACTGGGGAATGGGGCCGTCATAGCGAAAATCTGATGCGTGCAAAACTATCTCAGGATTATGTTTCTGTTGCTGCTGTGCTGCTTGGTAGAAATACGCAATTAAGATAGTTCCCTGGTGTTCGGGAATAAATGCCTGAATGGCGCTAGGGAGCTTGTACTGACGAGCCATTACCAGACCTTCACTTACGTGCTTTTTGATGATTTCGGCACTTTTCCAGGGGTCATTAATAGCATCATGTTTATTGGGACCTCCCATTTGATTTTCAATAAATCCTAAAGGGTCATGCATTTTACCAATGTCATGATAGAGAATCCCAGCTCGCACCAGTTCCACATTACAATTTAATGCCCGTGCCGCGGCTTCTGCCAGAGTGGCGACAAACAGTGTGTGCTGGAAAGTTCCCGGAGTCTCATGAGCTAGGCGTTTTAATAAAGGTCGGTTGGGATTGGACAATTCAGCTAGACGAATTGGTGTAACTAAATCAAATAAAGCTTCTAGGTAAGGACTTAACCCTAGTGCTAAGATGCTCCAAATCAACCCTGCCAAACCGTTGATGACTGCTGTACCCAGAACAGCATACCAAAGGGGAGCGATCGCAGTATTTACCAACAAATAAACCACTCCCTGCGTCAACCCAATTAAAATTCCTAAGGTAGCTAATTCTTCTCGCGTTCGCAGTGCTTCCCTAGCGGGGAATCGCCATTGTCCAGCCATCAATCCGCCAAGAATTCCGCCAGCAGCACTAGGTATTAAATCATGCCAGCTAAGTTCCGTTCCAATTGAGAGCAATATCGTCAGTAACCCCATCACCGTACCCCCAATTGCAGTACCGCAGAAGCTACCAAGCAGCAAACCAATGGCTGGTAAACCTGTAAATGATTTGGTTAAGACTATTAGTAACGGCGCACTGAGGGTCAGGAACAGAATTAAGATATAATCGCTACTTCGCAATTTGGGACGAATTCGTCGTTCTACTAGTCGGAAAACAGCCACCGCCAATCCTACCATCCCACTAAAACCCATCAGATGTAGGGAATCGATACCGCGTTGGCTCAATTGAAAGCGGTCTAACAGTACAAAATCAGCTTGAGTAATTTTTTCTCCAGCCTTAACAATCACTTCACCTTTTTGAATGCTGACTATCGTCGGTTCTACTGCTTGCGCTGCTTGTTCTGCTATCAGCTTGGTTTGCTCGATGTCTTTGATCAAATTGCCAGTGATTACCGCTGATAGCAATCGCCTTGCTAAAGATTGTGCTGTTTTTGGTACAGAAACACTCACCTGCATCTCGATTGCATAGTTCAGGTTATCCTTGGATAGCCTTGAATAGATGCCCTGTGCTAACATTCGCTCTAAAGTTTGACGCACTTGGATTTGAGTTTCCTGCCAATCTGCATCAGATAGGTTCAAGAAAGTGGCATCATAAAGCGTTTCATTTTCGCTCAGACTATTTAGAGTCATACTATAGCGCTGACGAGCTTGGGCGATCGCTTTTAATAGTTGAGAAAAATCACGGTAAGTTCGCAGTTCCTTGACGGCTCGCTTTTGGGCAGAATTTAAGCCAGTCAGATTGCTATTTTTCTCTAAGGTTTGCAATACTGTCTGCCATTGGGGTTCTGGCGCTTGTCGCAAGTAAGTTTGCGTGGCCGTGGATAATATTGAAGTCTTAACAAAAGGGAAATTGCCCAACTTCTCCCGGATTTTATCGCCTTGTGTCAATAATTGCTGAAGATTTTGGTGAATTTCCTCATTCACTTGTTGATCGACAACCCATACTGCTGAAGCACCACTACGAGCCTCCCTGCGTCTTTCTTCTGTGGTTTTTACATCTTCAACATGGACTGAAATAGGTGCGGTAAGCGTTTGAGGAGCTATCTTACCTACATCCAGTTTTGGTTGGTTATAAAAACGGTAGCCTAGTCCGCTGGAGAGCAATAGCACGATCAACACAAACATCCCAGTAGAATAGAGACGGTTTTTCAGATGCGCTCGCCTACTCTTGGGTACAGTTTGCCTGTAAAACCTACGAAATAAACTCAAACATCACCCCCAAAAACTACGCCTTTATAATGCTTGTCAAGTCTAATTGGGCGATATCGATATCATTGACCAATCTATTTTATCTACAATTTTGAGAACTGTTCGGTGACATTTAGCTGAAATCACATCACAATAACGATCGCAACTAATTGTATGAAATTCCTGCTACCAATCCTATCACCGCTAATTGCGATCGCCTCTGCCCTGATTGTCGGTGCTATCCTTATCCTCATTGCTGGGGCGAATCCCGTCACCGCATACACAGCTTTATTCCAAGAATCCCTTTCTACCTACTTTGGATTTGGTAACACCCTCACCAAAATGACACCGCTATTGTTCACCAGTTTAGGGGTGTTAGTTGCGTTGCGGGCTGGGCAATTTAATATCGGTGGGGAAGGACAAATTTATCTTGGTGCGTTGGGAAGTACTTTAATTGGGTTATACGTGCAAGGCTTACCTGCTGTAATTCATGTCCCCTTAGCACTTTTTGCAGGATTTCTCTTTGGTGCAGTTTGGGGTTGGATTCCTGGTTATCTTAAAGCAATGCGCGGAGTGAATGAGGTAATTACTACGTTGTTGCTCAACTATATAGCAGTAAATTTAGTTAGCTACCTCGTACAAAATCCATTGATGGCACCTGGTGCACCTAGCCCTTATTCGCCGTTAATTGCCAAATCCGCACGATTACCGATTATTTTACCGCAGAGCCTCGCCCATGCTGGGATTTTATTAGGATTAATTGCCGCCGGAATTTTATGGGTGTTGTTAGTGCGATCGCCTCTAGGTTATCAAATTACAGCAGTGGGATTTAACCCGATTGCCGCCCGTTATGCCCACATCTCTGTCGAACGTACCATTATGCTGGTGATGGCGTTAGCGGGAGGTTTAGCGGGGTTAGCTGGGAGTTGTGAGGTGATGGGGTTGAAATATCGGCTATTTGAACAAGTTTCGATCGGTTATGGGTTTGATGCGATTGCGATCGCTTTTTTAAGTCGTGGTAGTGTTGTCGGTGTAGTCTTGACTTCTTTGTTTTTTGCGGCGCTTCGCAGTGGTGCAAATGTGATGCAGCGTAGTGCAGGTGTGCCGGTAACTGTGGTTTATGCGATTCAGGGGTTAACGGTGTTGTTTATTGCTATCAGTCTGGCGGTGGAACGAGAAATAAGAGTAGAAACGCGGAGGGACGCGGAGGTTCACGCAGAGTAACACGGAGAAAACTTTGCGAAACTCTGGGCTTTCCTCTGCGCTCCTCTGCGTTTAAAAATAGCTTTATGAATAATCTCAATTTTTTCTCTGATTACCTGGTGGCTACTTTACGCCTAGCCGTACCCTTAGGATTTGCTGCCCTAGGCGGATTGTACTCGGAACGTTCGGGGGTGTTAAATATCGCTCTAGAAGGTATGTTGCTCACTGGTGCTTTTAGTAGTGCTGCTGCTACCTTTTACACTGGTAATCCCTGGCTTGGTGTTCTCGCAGCTTTGATTGCTGGGGGATTGGTAGGATTACTTCATGCTTTTTTATGTGTGACTTTGCAGGTTGACCAATTAGTGTCAGGGCTAGCAATTAATCTTGTAGCAGCTGGGTTAACATCATTTTTGGCAAGGCTAATATTTAGTGGTAGTAGTACACAGCAATTACCTGGAATAGGGGCAATTATTATTCCTATTTTCGCTAATATTCCCCTGCTGGGACCGCTACTATTTCAGCAAGATATTTTAGTATATTTACTTTTAATTTTAGTTGTTTTTACTACATATATTTTATTTAAAACCAGCTTTGGATTAACATTACGGGCTGTGGGCGAATCTCCTAAAGCTGCTGATACGGCTGGAATTTCAGTACAAATTGTCCGTTATATCGCTGTAGTGATTAGTGGCTGCCTTGCGAGTTTAGGAGGTGCTTATTTAACTTTAGTCCAGGTAAGATTTTTTGCCGAAGGGATGAGTGCTGGTAAGGGATTTATTGCGATCGCAGCTTTAATTTTTGGCAGATGGCATCCTATAGGTGGTGCTTTGGCTTGTTTGCTGTTTGGGGCTACGGAAGCTTTACAACTGCGAATTCAGGCATTAGGGGCAAATATCCCTTACCAATTTTTAGTGATGCTACCTTATGCGATCGCTTTATTGGCATTAGTCGGATTAGCCGGGAAATCTACACCACCCAAAGCTTTAGGCACTCCCTACTTTGGAGAAAATCGCCACTCAGACTAATTTTATTATCTTGTGCCAAACAAGCGATCGCCTGCATCGCCTAATCCGGGAATAATATAGCCGTGTTCATCCAAATGGTCATCAATAGCAGCTGTGTACAAAGGTACATCGGGATGTACTTCACAGAAATGCTGAATACCTTCTGGTGCAGCGAGTAGGCAGACAAACTTAATCGACAAGGGATTAGTTGATTTTAACCGTTCCACCGCCGCCACCGCAGAATTTCCCGTTGCTAGCATCGGATCGACAACGATCATGTCTCGCTGCTCGACATCATAGGGAACCTTAAAATAATACTCAACAGCAATTAAAGTTTTTGGGTCGCGATATAAACCAACGTGTCCCACTCTTGCTGATGGGATCAACTCCAGCATCCCATCTAAAATTCCCTGTCCAGCCCGCATAATCGAAACTAACACCAGCTTTTTATCAGGTGCAAGCAAGGGCGCATTCATTGGTGCGAGTGGTGTTTGAATCTCTTCGTATTTCAGCGGTAAATCTCGCGTTACTTCATAAGCCAACAACAAACTAATTTCTTTGACGAGGTTACGAAATTTCGTTGTACTAGTTTCCGCCCGCCGCATCAACGTTAATTTGTGCTGAATTAAGGGATGTTCAATAAGTGTTACTTGATTTTGTTTGTCATTGGTCATTTGTCATTTGTCATTTGTCATTGGTCATTTGTCATTGGGCATTTCCCCGTGTCTTCGTGTCCCCCTGTCTCCTTGCCCTTCTCCTTCCCTCATCGCCAATCCCCAATTCAGAATACCGTACCATCACTTTCTATTTGTATGGGGGGTATCCCACCTGTTCTGAGTTGGGCAGCGATTTTGCGCCCAGCTGTCCAAGTTCCCCCTTGGAGGATTTTCACTAATGGTAGTTCCTCGGTACTCATACTTAACTTTTCGCGCACTGTAGCAGCGATTCTATCTAAAAGAATCACGGTCAAAGCCCGCCATTCAACTATAACTGCCGATGCCACTGAGTGAGATGAATTTAAAATATCTGGGTTTTTAACACTGATAAGTCCCAAGTCGAGACATAAGCCGCCATTGCGATATTCTGGTAATCCAGTGAGTTGATTTAGACCAGTAATTTTTAATCCAAGTTCTTGTAGTGGTTCTAATAAAGAGTATGTCAACCACTGAGACAGCTTATGAAAAGGTACTAAACCATCATCGCCAATAGCTGAATGTTGCCATACATCACCCAAATTTACCCCACCTATCTCTAATCTTCCCGGCCAGATATCACTCAGCCCTTCCAAAACTGCACTTAACACAGTTGTAGCTGCCAACTCCCCGTTTTCCGACTTATCCAAGAGATAATGAACTAAATTCCCCGGACGAGGATTGTTATCTCCAAACAGATGGGGCGAAGCAAGTAAGACTTGACCTAACTTTTGTAGTAAATTCAACCTTCCCGCAATTCCCACCAAAGGATTTTCAGAACTTACCTGGAATCCAGTTGCTAATTCTGCCTCAGTTAATTCTTGCAACCGCAAAGCATCAGCCTGCGGCAAACCATCACTGGCAAAATTGCCTTGACAAAACATTTGGAAACTAGCCACAGCCAAGCCTTCAGAACGCCCTAACCTCAAGCCAGTTTCTTGTTCATCATAATGCCACCTATCCCCAGCACCAGCATCCAACAACACACTGACAATCGCCAAATCAAACTTAGCCGCCGCCTTCTCCACAGACGATAGTCCCGCTAACTGATTATCTAACTTACCTAATCGCGGCACATCGCCAACTTCAAAATGTCGCCAACGACTATGAAACGGAATGTCTAGATTTGGGTATTCCCCCCGCATCACCTCAATCACATAATCTGCAACCCTTTCCAACTGCGCCAAATCACAAACAAAATGATTTGACTTACCTTCACACACCCACGAAAACAATTGCCCACAACGTTCCCGAATCGCTTTTGGAGAACGAAGATATGCAACTAATTCTCTCTGCGCCCTCTGCGCCTCTGCGGTTCCTATCTCCATCCTTCACCTCCTGATACACCCCAGAAGGATAAAGGATAAAACTTCATCCTTCATCCTTTACACTTTATCAACAAAGCCAGAAGTGCAGAGAGCAGTATTCCTTCTGACTTCTGCCACGCCACTTGCTACAACGGAGGGAACCTCCCTTCGGGTTCGCAGTTGCTTCAAGTCGGCGAAGCCGCCCAACGCACTGCTCACCGCAACGCAGTGGCTCCTCTGCCTTCTGCCTTCTTCACTCTTCCAACTCTCGCCCCTTCACCTCACCTAAACTGTCAGCATCTAACACATCACCTGTAGTAAAGTAGCCTGCTGCTTTCTTCGCCTCAATTTCTACCCGTGCATCTTGAGGAATCAAATCCTCTGGGATGGGAACCCGTTCGACAATCTCAATCCCGGCTTGGGTAATGGCGTTGAACTTCATATTACTCATCGACACCATGCGGTCAATGCGAGTAATACCCAACCAATGCAACACATCGGGCATCAACTCTTGGAAGCGCATATCTTGGACTCCCGCCACACATTCTGTCCGGGCAAAATAGGCATCAGCGCGATCGCCTCCTTCTTGGCGCTTTCTGGCATTGTAAACTAAGAATTTCGTCACCTCTCCCAAGGCTCTTCCTTCTTTGCGACAGTATACTATTACGCCTACACCTCCTTCCTGTGCGGTTTGTACGCAAACTTCAATTCCATGTACTAAATAAGGACGACAGGTACAGATATCGGAACCAAACACATCAGAACCGTTGCATTCATCATGTACCCGTACCGCTAAGGGTTTATTCGGGTCGGCGATCGCGGCTACATCACCGACAATATATACAGTTACACCCCCAATTGGTGGTAAAAACACTTCTAAATCAGAACGTGTCACCAATTCTGGGAACATCCCCCCAGTTTGTTCAAATAAAGCGCGACGTAAATCTGCTTCTGTGATCCCAAAGCGCTTGGCAATTCCCGGTAGATACCATACTGGCTCAATTGCAGCCTTAGTGACGACTAAATCGCCACCTGGTTTCATAATTTTGCCATCAACCTGCAAGCGCCCTTTATCCACCGCATCTTGCAGTTCCGGCATATTAATATGAGCCTGAGTAATGGCGATCGTCGGGCGGATATCATAACCTTGGGCGTAATAGGAGGCAAACACTTCACTAGCTACAGCCCCAAAAGGATCAAGGGAAACAATTTTCTCAGGATCAGCCCAGCTAGGATGGGGACCAATATGTGTGACTGGCGATGTATTAGTCAGATCAGCGCGATGATCTGACTGTAAAGCACCGCTAGCCACTGCTAAAGCGCGATACACAGCATAACTACCAGAATGAGTGCCAATCACATTCCGGTGCGCCTGCTTAGTCAAAGTAGCAATAATCGGACCACGTTCCATCGGGTCAGCTGCTCCCCAATGAATGGGGATTGGTTTGGGACCAAAATTATTAGGATGGGATGTCAGAACAATATGCCTGGAAACACTATTTGGCTTTGGCATAGTCAATTTATTTTTTGTGATGTTTTTATCAAGTATTAGTCAACAGGGGTTTGTCAAGTACCAACAGTTGGCTTTTATTTTTAAATTTATGATGTACTAATGATTAGTTAACCATGAATTTACATATTAAAACCCGTATTTATAGTATTGCTGAATACCTAAAAATAACAACACGGAAATTGCCCAATTTGCAACTGTAAAAAGAGAATTTAAAGATGACTTTAAAAATGACTAAGTAGAGATTTTTGTGCGAAAGTTGATATATAAATACAATTACCTAGACCGAATTTATGGATTCTTTATCTATCAACTCTTTACTTGAAGATTTGAAAAATTCCAATGCTGCAATCCGGGAACAGGCAACTAAAAAAATATGGCGTATCTGGTTTCAGCAAAAAGGAATTTACGGGTTAGAGAAAATTGACCACAGTCAAAAGTTGTTAGATGCTGGTGAAACTACTGAAGCCGAAAAAGTCCTAACCCAACTAATCACAGAACAACCAGATTTTGCCGAAGCATGGAATCGTCGTGCTTTTCTTTACTACAGCATCGGTGATTATCAAAGATCTTTGGCGGATTGTCAGATGGTTGTGAATCTCAATTCTGTACATTTTGGCGCACTCCACGGTATGGGATTGTGTTATGCCGCCTTAGGAAAGTATCGTGAAGCAATCCAAGCTTTTCAACGCGCTCTATTAATTCAACCTTATTCTGTGGTGAACCAAAAGCTGATTCTAGAATGTACATTCAGAATTAGCTAAAACACTACAAATAAGAGAGCGTTAATTTGTTCCATGAATCAGTCTCCATCCTCATCAACAGTAATTCATCGCCTTAATCGCCGTCAGTTTATGCAGTGCAGTTGCATCAGTATAGGTAGCAGTTTTATTACAGCCTGTGCTAATAGCAACCAACAAACAACCACAAATTCAGGGTTAGATAAAGTTACCTTTGGTACTAATTGGATCGCACAAGCAGAACACGGTGGATTTTATCAGGCGATGTCTACGACGGACTGCGCCTACGCAACTGGAATTTACAAAAACCACGGTCTGGATGTGACTATTAAAATAGGTGGTCCCCAAGTACCTAGTGGTACCCAGTTATTGATGGGAGGTGCGGTAGATTTTTTCATGGGTTATGGCATTGATGCCATAAATGCAATAGCACAAGGCATTCCTAAAATTACAGTAGCGGCAATCTTTCAGAAAGACCCCCAGTGTTTTATTTCCCATCCCAACACAGCAATTAAAACTCTTGCCGACCTCAAAGGCAAACCGATTTATGTCTCAGCCGCTGCTAATGTCACATATTGGCCACTTCTCAAAGCTAAGTATGATTTTACCGACGAACAAAAACGTCCCTATAACTTCAATCCTGCCCCATTTCTAGCTGACAAAACCTCAGCACAACAAGGCTATATAACATCCGAACCCTTTGCTATTGAAAAGCAAGGTGGGTTTAAGCCAATAGTATTTTTACTAACAGATTATGGTTATCCAGCATACGCAACTACTATTGAAACTAAGAAAGAATTAGTAGAAAAAATCCAAATTTAGTGCAACGCTTTGTTGAAGCATCAATCAAAGGTTGGTATAGCTACTTAGAAAATCCTCAACCAGGTAATCAATTAATCAAAAAAGATAATCCAGAAATGACAGATGAGCAGTTAGCTTATAGCATTCCCAAACTTAAAGAATATGGGATCATCACTTCTGATGCAGCAGAAAAACTCGGTATCGGGTCAATGACCGACGAGAGATAGAAATTATTATTCGATAGCATGGTTAAAACTGGACTTTCTCAGCCCAATGTTAAATATAAGGATGCATTTACCTTACAATTTGTCAATAAAGGCAGAGACTATTACAAATTATAAACAGTAATTTAAAAATAGCAAATTTAGCGATCGCACGTTTACTCCTAGTGGTTCATCACTTTAATTCTGAAGGGGTTGGGGAACAAACCGCATAGACTCGGAGGGCTTCCCGCAGGGTAGGACGCAAAGGAAGAAAAATTAAGAATGAATGAGCGTCCCGTTATTACACTCAGCCAAATTAGCAAAGTCTACGCCAATGGCACAGTTGCCCTGCAAGACGTAAATATAGCTATTCCAGATGCACAATTTGTCTGCTTAGTAGGCCCTTCCGGGTGCGGTAAAAGTACAGTCCTACAGCTAATTGCCGGACTGGGACGCGTGAGTTCTGGGAGCATCGACTGGGGTTTTCCTCCTCCAGCGCGAAAACTAGCCTTTGTGTTTCAAGATGCTGCACTCATGCCTTGGGCAACTGTGAGAGAAAATGTCCGCCTACCACTGAAGCTGGCGAAAGTATCCCAAAAAGATGCTAATAGCTTAGTACAGCAAACATTGGCATTGGTAGGATT
This sequence comes from Nostoc sp. T09, assembly GCF_002154695.1. Lineage (GTDB taxonomy): Bacteria > Cyanobacteriota > Cyanobacteriia > Cyanobacteriales > Nostocaceae > Aulosira. Next base: position 44,462 of record NZ_MTAV01000074.1, on the reverse strand, counting down.
AGAGAAGTTTGAGCAAAGCTACCCCCGTGAGTTATCTGGTGGCATGAAAATGCGGGTATCAATTGCTCGGGCTTTAGTGACTCAGCCAAATATTCTATTAATGGATGAGCCATTTGGGGCGTTACGATGAAATCACTCGCAGTAAACTCAACAGCGACTTACTAGATTTATGGTATCAACACCATTGGACAATAGTTTTTGTCACCCACAATATTTACGAAGCGGTATACTTGTCAAATCGCGTGCTGGTTATGGGATCAAATCCGGGACGCATAGTTGCAGATATTGAAATTAATGCACCTTACCCTCGCAGTGAGACATTTCGCACATCATCAGTGTATATCGAATATTGCCGCCAGGTTTCTCAGTCTCTAGCGATCGCTATGAATCATCCTCAAATTACTATATTTTGAATGTTTAACCGTCCCCCAAAAGTAGCAAAGACAACTAAAAAATTATTGTCAGCTGATGTTTGGGAACCATTGTTGGTCGGCATTTTGGCATTGGTGTTGTGGGATATATTAGTACGGGTTACGCATTTACCTCCCTTTATCCTCCCTGGGCCAATCTTAGTATTTAAAACCTTAATTACTGATCGGAATGAGCTTTTTTCTTCCTTATTAATTACCCTACAAATTACAGTCGTTGCCTTTATTGCTGCCGCCATTTCTGGCTTGTTGATAGCGATATTATTTACTCAAAGCAAATGGATTGAACGTAGCTTATTTCCCTATGCAGTCATTTTACAGACAACTCCTATAGTAGCGATCGCACCTTTAATCATTCTCTGGTTCAAAAATAACACCTTTGCCGCCTTAGTCGTTTGCGCTTGGATTGTCGCCTTTTTCCCCATCGTCTCTAACACTACCCTAGGACTCAACAGCGTAGACCGCAACTTACTCAACTTATTTCAACTCTATAAAGCTTCCCGTTGGCAAACACTGCTGTATTTGCGCTTACCCAGCGCCATGCCATACTTCTTAGGGGGGTTAAAAATTAGCGGTGGTTTATCCTTAATTGGCGCAGTTGTCGCCGAATTTGTCGCGGGAACTGGCGGGGAAAAATCAGGTAGAGTGCATTTTTTACGTCTTGAGAACCTGATAGAGGGATGAGGAGAGAAATAATGTAATCTGCCAAAAATTTCATAGAATTTTCGTCTTAATAACTGCCAGTCATGACTACCTCTATTGTTGTCTTACCTATTAATTATTCTACAAAATAGATAGTATGGTGGACAGTTACCAGCAAAATCTTTATCTGGTTGTCACTGCCCACTCTAGGTGTATTTCTCTTTGCTTCTAATTCAACATAATATTAGGTAAATAAGACAATTTTATGAAAACAGTACCAATCCAATTACCATCAACTGTATTTTCGGCTCTCCGCAAAAACCCTGAAGAGTTCGTTCAAGAGATGCGGATTGCCGCCGCAGTAAAATGGTATGAATTAGGCGAAATATCTCAAGCGAAAGCAGCAGAAATTGCAGGATTAACACGAGCAGAGTTTATTAATGCTTTATCTCGTTACCGAGTTGATTTTATGCAATACACTCCAGAAGAACTAGCCGAAGAAATGACAAATGTCGATTAACCGCATCATTATCAACTCTTCACCTCTGATTGTTTTATTTAAAAGTAAACAAGCAGAATTACTCCCACAACTCTTTAAAGAAATCATTGTTCCCGAAGGTGTATTTACAGAAGTCACTTCAGCAGGGGAAGATGATGCAGCCTCAAGACAATTGCCTAGTGTTTCTTGGATACAAATAGTAAAAATTCCGGCTGTATCTCCTGAAATTGCTGCTTGGGATTTGGGTTTAGGAGAGTCACAAGTATTAAGTCTAGCTTTGACAACTTCAGATTGTGCAGCCGTTGTTGATGATAGAGCAGCACGGCGTTGCGGCCAATCGTTAGGCATTACTACCATTGGTACAGGAGGCTTAATAGTGCTAGCAAAACGACGCGGAATAATTTTAAGCGTATCTCCTGGAATTCAAGCCTTACGTGATGCTGGTTTATGGTTATCTGATACTGTGGTCAATTTGCTTAAACAACAGGCTGGAGAATAAATACAAAAATAATTATGAATTCACCACCCAAATCACCCACTACAATCAATTCCAGAGGACATCCAACACAGTTTGAGCAAATTATTACGGAAAAAAGCCATAATTTTGTCGGTCGTGAATTTGTGTTTACGGCTATTCATGAATTTATTCACCGTTATCGCCAGGGTTATTTCACCATCACAGGCGAACCGGGTAGCGGTAAAAGTGCAATCCTCGCCAAATATGCAATAGATAATCCTGATGTTGCCTATTACAACGTTGAAGTTGAGGGAAAAAATCGCGCTGAAGAATTTATCAGCAATATTTGTACCCAACTTGCTGAGATATTCAATGTAGAGACGTTACCTGTAGAGACATTTCATGTGACGTTTCTACATCAGTTAATTCAGCAAATCAGCGATGAGTTAGAACCTCAGCCAAAACTCATCATTGCTATCGATGGATTAGACCGCATTGAGCGCAACAGTCAATCACCTGGGACAAATTTGTTTTATCTTCCCCGCTATCTTCCAGATGGGGTTTATTTTCTCCTCACGCGCCGACCTTTTCTGAGAGAAAAATCGGGTTTATTAATTGAAACACCTTCACAGAACCTTTATTTAGCAGAATATCCAGAAGAAACTCAGCAAGATATCCAAACCTATATTCAACAATATTTAACTCATGAAAATATAAAAGCTTGGCTAAATCATCACCAGATAAACGAGCAAGAATTCTGCACTAGCCTTGCTGCTAAATCAGAAAATAATTTTATATATGTCAGCCAAATTTTATCTGCTATCTCTCAGGGTTACTACCTAGAATCTTTGCAATACAATCAAATCCCCGCTGGTTTAGAAGCATATTATCAACAGCATTGGCAAAAAATGATGGTTGCAAGTCAAGATGAGGAATTTAGCCTAGCTGTGTTGAATGTTTTAGTTAAGCAACAGCAGCCGATATCTGTAGAAGTGATCGCACAACTAATTGATGCAGATGAATTTGATGTTGAGGAAGTGTTAGAAAATTGGTTTGAGTTTTTACATCAGGAAGAAATGAGAGAAGAGAAATATTACAGCTTTTATAATTCGAGTTTCCGTAAATGGTTAGCAAATAATATTTAATTGCAGAAAGCAAAAAGCAGTGAAATATATGTAGAGTAGGCAATACCTACCAAAAACTGAATATATTGGAGTAATATTATATTTTGATTTAAAAATTAGCTCAAAATATCTACTTAATACTAATTTAGATAAGTTGGCGATACATAAAATTCTTGCTGAGGGCAAGGCAATGCCTTGCCCCTACGCATTTGTCCGATTATTTTTAAAATTGGTATAAAACACCCTACATTAATTTGATTTTCAGTTTATAAATAACCTGTAAATGCGTGAGAATAAAAAGAAATTTGCTAGTTTAACCAAAATACTAATGGAAACTCTCAACTTAAATACCCTGACTGCGGCTTTTGCAGACATCGAAACTATTACCGACCCCGCGCAAGTAGCCAAATTATCCCAGGACTTTCACACCTTTAGCCCGGTTCTCGTCCCCAAATTAGCCGGAAAAGTCGGGGATATCGTCGTGCGTCCCGCCAATGAAGCAGAAGTGATTAAGGTGGCCGCAACCTGTGCCAAATACCGCATCCCTGTAACTGTACGCGGTGCAGGAACAGGAAATTATGGGCAATGCGTACCTCTGCATGGCGGCGTAATCCTCGATATGACCAAAATGCACGAAATTCTCTGGGTAAAACCAGCAGTAGCGCGAATAGAAGCTGGGGTGAAATTGGCAGCGTTGGATAAAAAAGCGCGAGAAATTGGCTGGGAAATGCGGATGGCTCCTTCTACCTACCGCACAGCAACTATTGGCGGCTTTATTGCTGGTGGAAGTGGGGGGATTGGCTCAATTCAATATGGCTTATTAGGCGATCGCGGTAATCTTTTAGGACTGCGAGTGGTAACTTTAGAAGATGAACCCCGTATCATCGAGTTACGCGGCGATGATGTGCAAAAGGTAAATCATGCTTGGGGCATTAATGGCATCATCACGCAATTAGAACTGCCTTTAGGGCCAGCTTATCCTTGGGCAGAAGTAATTGTCACCTTTGACGACTTTATGACAGCCGCCAAGTTTGGCAATGCCCTTGGTAATGCCGATGGCATGATTAAGAAGTTGATTAGTATCTTTGCATCCCCAATTCCTCAATACTTTCACGCTTTACATGAATACATCCCAGAAGGTACGCACCCAGCGTTTTTAATGGTTGCTGAACCGAGTTTGGAATTTTTACCAGGATTGGTGCAGCAATATGGCGGACAAATTACCTATCAAAAACCCGCACAAGATGCAGGTAAAGGTACAAATTTAGCAGAATTTACCTGGAACCACACCACCTTACACGCCCGCACTGTGGATACTTCAATTACCTATTTGCAAAGTATCTTTCCCCCAGATTCCAGTTTGCAATTAGTGGAACATATGTATCATCACTTTGGTGATGAAATCATGATGCATTTAGAATTTTTTCGGGTCAAAGGTGCAGTTATTCCTGGTGCTTTACAACTCGTGCGCTACACCACAGAAGAACGCCTCAACGAGATTATCCGCTATCACGAAGCGCAGGGTGTAATGATTGCCAATCCTCATACATACATTATTGAAGACGGCGGCAGAAAAGTAATTGACCCTGAGCAGTTAAAATTGAAAGAAATGGTTGACCCCTATGGATTGATGAATCCTGGTAAAAGCAAAGTCCTAGAATTCAAGATTCAACATTAACATTAAATAGGGAAATCATTACCAGCTGTAAAGATTTCCCTTACCTGCAAAAGTTGTATTGCACTCAACTGCAAACCGCTATAAACTTTGTAGTCTGATTACTCAACCGTAGAGATAATCAAAAGTTCAAAATCTCGAATTGCTCATGATTGAAATTGACGGTTCCTACGGAGAAGGAGGTGGACAAGTTCTGCGTACCTCCTTGAGTTTAGCCGCTATCACTGGTGAATCTATCAGCATTGCAGGTATTCGTGCCAAACGTAAAAGACCAGGATTAGCAGCACAACACTTAACAGCAGTTCGTGCTGCGGCAAAAATCTGTCATGCACAACTGCGGGGTGATGCTTTAGGTTCAATGAAGTTGGAATTCATTCCTGGTAGCGCTGTACAGCCAGGACAATATACTTTTGATGTCACAGAAGCACAGCAAGGTGGTTCGGCTGGGGCGATGACTCTGGTTTTGCAGACTGTGCTTTTACCTTTAGCCTTGGCTTCTGCTGACTCGCAAGTGATTTTAAAAGGCGGAACTCATGTTCCTTTTAGCCCGACAATGACATACATTGAGCAAGTTTATCTACCGATGCTGCGCCGCATGGGAGTAAAGGCGACAGCAAAGTTACGTGCGTGGGGATGGTATCCTCAAGGTGGTGGAGAGATGCAGATAAAAGTCAGTGGTAGTGGCACAATCAATGGGATTACTTTGTTGGAACGGGGTAACTTACACCAAGTGCGGGGACTAGCAGTAGTAACAGAATTAGCTTCTCATATTGCCCAACGAATGGCGAATCGTGCCGAGAATTTGTTGCGTCAAGCTGGATTGAAGGCTGCTATTGAGGCATTGCGAGAAAAAGGTGTCGCACCTGGGGCAGGTGTTTTCTTAACTGCTGAGTATAAAAATAGCTTGACAGGATTTGGTGGATTTGGACGTTTGCGTTTACCAGCAGAGAAAGTTGCAGATATTGCTTGTCGGCAACTATTACAGTTTCATCATATAGGTGCGCCAGTGGATGAACATTTGGCAGATCAATTATTATTGCCAGCAACTTTAGCATCTGGGGCAAGCCAGTATCGAGCATCTGAGATTAGTACTCATTTAACAACAAATGCGGCGATCATTGAACGGTTTGGATTAGCACGCGTAACAGTGGATGAAGCAGAGAAAATAGTAGTGATCGCACCTCGTGTAAGCTAATACTATTTTAAAATAGGCGGCGGTTCTCAAATCCATAATTAGAATTGCGATCGCGCTACTACATCATAGAAAAATTCATCAGTAAAAAAATGATTTTTGACCAAGCAGAATTTGATCTGCGCTGTGAGTGGGGAACCCAAGGAGTTACTCAACTTGCACCGATTAGTGATGCCATTATTATTGTCGATGTTCTATCTTTCTCTACTGCGACAGAAATTGCTACTCACAACGGTGCAATTATTTATCCCTATCAATGGAGAGATGATTCGGCAATTGATTATGCCAAGTCTGTACAAGCAGAATTATCAAAAGGTCGGATGTCTCAAGAAGGTTATTCACTATCTCCTGCATCTTTAATTAAAATTCCTGCGGGGACTAAGTTAGTTATACCTTCTCCTAATGGTTCTACCCTGACATTGCTAACTGGTAAAACTCCAACGCTAGCTGGATGCTTGCGAAACTGTGAAGCCGTGGCAAAATTTGCTCAAAAATCTGGGACCAAAATTGCAGTCATTCCCGCAGGTGAAAAATGGGAAGATGGTACACTGCGGCCAGCTTTTGAAGATTTAGTTGGTGCTGGGGCAATCCTGAGTTTCTTAGGTGGTAGTTTATCTCCAGAAGCTGAAACTGCCAGAGCAGCATTTCATAGTTTTAAGAATGATTTGCTAGCGTACTTAAAAAAATGCAGTTCGGGCAAAGAATTGATTGCTAAAGGTTATGAATTGGATGTTGAATTAGCAGCAGCTTTAAATGTTAGTGATTGCGTACCTTTGTTTACGGAAAACGCTTATATCAATAGTCATCTTATAAATTGATAATTTGATTAAAAATAGATTCCTATTATTTGATATATAGGATTACTACCTGATTCTTGAAATATACTTACGCTCGCAGTGCTTCGCGATTTTGAATGTTGAATTATTTATCTCCTTTACCTTCTTGTTTCCAATCCTCAATCCTTACTCTGAGTACTGATATAGAGTAGGCTATTTCTAGTAACGCACTGGACGGCTGACGAGCTTTTGGGTTTAGTTTGAAGTTTATTAGTGGAGCTAAGAGTGATGAAAGAAGATAGTGTTAAAATTACTGGTTTTCACGCTCATGTTTACTTTGATACTGGAAGTCGTGAGGCGGCTGCACGTGTACGCGAAGGATTAGGTGCTAATTTTGATGTGCAGCTCGGACGTTGGCATGACAAGCCTATTGGCCCTCACCCAAAATCAATGTATCAAGTTGCATTTTCTCCAGAGCAGTTTGGCAATGTTGTTCCCTGGTTAATGCTCAATCGTGAGGAGTTGGACATTCTTGTTCACCCTTCAACTGGTGATGACGTGGCAGACCATACAGACCATGCTTTGTGGTTAGGAAATAAGTTAGATCTGAATGTCGAGTTTCTGCAACAGATTAGAACAACATGACCTTTTGTGAGAATTATAATTGTGCGATCGCCAGTAGGATATAGCGGTGGGTTTTTATATTGCGCAGTTGGGAACTTGACTTGATTATTGCAGAAGAGTTAGCTATTTCAATCAAAATGAGGGGTAGCAGACTTCCTTTATATCACTCCGCTCCATTGGCTTATTAGAGTTTTTCGCAATAGCGATCGTTGTATGGAAACAAATCATCATGAGGTTTATTGACAGTAATAAAACATCGATGCTTGACTAATTCAATTCGCTCTTGCAATTCTAAATCATCACTTTCAGCGTTCTTGCACTGCCCCAAATTTAGATCGTGTTTTCCGTCAACATTGTAGTAAACAAAGTTGTTAATTTTGTAATCTCGTCGAAAACTTGTTCGCCACTGAGAATTGCTTCCCCAGCCATAGGAAAGATCTTGGCATTTTCGTGACTTTCTACGATAAGTCCAGTACAGCGTTGACTGCTCTGCAATGGATTTCTCAATATTTGTTATACCACCAGCTACACAAGCACCAGCACGAGAAAACATCATGTCCCCTAGCACAAGAGAATGCCAAAAAGTATTAATAACGGTGATTTTTGCATAGGGTTGTTCATCTTGAATAACCTTAACAATTTCGTGATAGAACGGCGAAAATTCTCTGGAGGTCACTACCTCGAAACCTAGCGATCGCATAAATTCAAGATAATTACTACTTGTAATTTCTGCTCTTGAAGTACCAATTTCAGTGTCCCGATCGCGAAGATGCCAGATTAACAAGTCGTTTACACGGGAAAGCGCATAAAGTTGCCACAAATCTTCAATTGATGCTTTCGGTATTGGAGAACCGCTTCTTGCTGCAAAATCGCTTAACCAAGCCTTGATTGCCATTGCATTTGCACACCACGGATGCAATATGTCTGAATATAGATCGGTTCCTTGATAATTAAGAATCGAATCAAACAGTTCACGATACAGTGCTTGGGAAATATGCATTGGTTCTAGACTAGAGAATTGCTTGATTCACTAGTGCGATCGCAGTAATTTTTAAATACATTGTGCCAAATCTGGGAAATACATCCTTGAGGTGTTCAAATTCTTGAGAGCTACAACTTATACTTCTAGTCCTAATTCCTGAGTTTTTTTCACATGTTCAGGAATCATCACTGTACACATCAAAGACCAAAGCTCTACCCACGCAGCCTTAGTTTCCTCGTCAAAATTATTCCCTAATGTTTTCTCCAAAGTACTGACGAGCGCTAAACCTACAGTATGGTAATGACTCGCCTTTACGTTATAAAAAACGTGCTTTGATGCCAAGTCTACTAGTATAGGTATGAGTTTAGGGTCTATTTCTGTCTTCTCTTCACCCAAAAATGGGTCTATAGTACCAGGTAACAGACCTAAGGCAGCGTCAACCATCTCCGTCAACATTCGACTCTGATTAAACTTGTTTTTGAACAGAGGTTTTAGGGCTGGATCGAGTTCAAATAGTTTCTCGTAAAACTCCAGCCCCCAAAAACCTAATGAGTCGGAAATCAACTGTTGCTGTTTAAAAGCATCAAACTCACCGTCTTTAACCAGCTTCCAAGAATGCTGGATCTGGTGAAACTGCTCAGGTGTCAATTGAGGATTTGGATTGATATAAGATGGGTAATATTTTGTGGGATCAAAAGGCTGTGTAGACATCTTTGCCACCTACACTCAAGCAATAGTATTAGTTTGCATATTGATTGTATAAATCTCTCATCGAGAATAAAAGCAAGGCTAAGTAAAATTTTATTAGCTTGCAGAAACAAAAGTTAAAACTTGATTTTATCGATATTTTTAACTTTTCTCTAACTTAAGGCAATTTTTGCAAGAATCGCTTCGGCAGCGGCTTCATCAGTAATTAGTCCGGTAATTAATTTGCCACGTAGCGCAGCCAGAATCGCCTCCGCCTTTTTCTCACCACCTGCTACACCAATCATCAGTCGGTGCGCAGGTTGTTCGAGTGGTACACTAGCAACTCGGTTATTCGTTCCCTTTTGCAGTAACATTCCCTGAGCATCGTAAGCCCAACCCGCAATTTCTCCTACTGCGCCTAGTTCAATCAATTCAGCTACTTCATCGTCATTAATAAAGCCATCTTGATGTAATGGAGCATTCCAGGCAATGTGGCTAATTCCCACAAACGTTGCTTTGGCTTGTTCTGCAAAAGCCTTAACGGTGATAAACGATCGCTGTGTCTGCAAAAGTTCTCTCTCTTCAATGCTAGTCGCCACCACCGGAGTCGGTACTGGGTAAGCTTGAGAACCGACGCGATCGGATAAATGCATGACAACTTCGTGGCGACCTGCACGCCCAAAATGGGACATATTCCCAATAATTGAAACAATTTTATGCTGGGGTTGGTTCATTGAGGGAATTTGCTCCACCATTGCTCGTAATGTGCGACCGGAGGATAAAGCGAGTATGGTGGGAGTTTTCGCCATTAAGTAAGCTTCTAGGTGGGTGGCAGCACATACGCCAATGCTATTGAATGTATCACCGCTGCCTGCATCAGTTGGCACCACTTCACACAGCGATAGCCCAAAGCGATCGCGTAACGACTCAGCCAGCGCAATGCATTCACTCAAGGGATGATCGAGGCGAAATTTGATTAATTTTTCACTGACTGCCAGAGCAACTAAACGTTGTGCCGCTTGCCGGGATACATTGAGCTTTGCTGCAATCTCTTCCTGTGTATTACCAGCAATGTAATACAGCCAAGCAGCGTGAGCAGCTAGATCTAATTTGCGATCGCGCCGATCTAAGGAAACTTCTCCCATATCCCACCTTTAAAAACTATATCCCTACCAAAAGGAATGATTGCCTAATTTTGAGTATATGCCCAAAGATATAACTTTTGCTCAATAACTGAAAATGTCTATTGACCACCAGTAACCTCCAAGTTAAACCCAGTAATGTAACTTGCCTCATCACTCATGAGAAATGCTACCCCATTTGCCACTTCTTCTAAACTGCCCAAACGCCGCATCGGTACTGAATCGATCATCTGTTTTTCTACCACCTTGGGGTCAGAATCAAAGTACTGTGACCCCACTGCGGCTTGCAATTCTGTTTGCCGAGTCCACATAAAACCGGGGCCGATTAGCGCAGGCGAGAGCGCATTTACACGGATATTGTAAGGTGCTAAATCTTTTGCTGCTGTCTGAGTCATGCCAATCACTGCAAACTTAGAAGCACCATAAGCTAACATATTTGGCGGCCCAACAACCCCTGCATAACTTGCCATATTAACGATCGCACCTCCACCCGCAGCAATTAAATGCTGTGCAGCCACCTTGAGAACGTGGAAAACGCCGACAACGTTAATATTAATCACCTTTTGAAAGTCATCTTCAGGATATTCGTCTGTTTTAGCAAATACTCCTTGATAACCAGCGTTATTAAATATATAGTCAATCCGCCCAAGCTGCTCTACCGCACTAGTAAAAGCTTTGGCAACATCATCAGCAGATGTAACATCACAGCGAAATGAGCCGACGGGAACGTTGTAACTTGTTAATTCCTCAGCTACCTCTGCCATTTTCGGTTCATTTAAATCTAATAAGGCTACACCTGCGCCATTAGCGGCAAAACGCTGTGCAGTTGCCTTGCCAATATCGCCCGCACCGCCTGTAATTAGGATGGTTTTCCCTGCAAACTGATAGGTTGCTGTTGCTGCCATAGTTTCAACCTCTTATTGAAGAATTGTTGCAAATGCCCGTCATTGAAGTGGGGTTGGTATCATTCTATTATTGAGCTTTTACTCAAACTTAGAGCATAAAATCACAAACTTTCTCCGTTCGATATTTTACATCAAAGGAGTAATGCGATGCGTATTCCCCGCTTCGCTAAAGTACTGGTGGCATTTCTCGCAGGAGTGATGCTGACACAACTGCTACACGCTTGTGCACCGCGATCGCAAGCTGCCGAGAAAACTACGCTGACAATCGCCACAGTGAATAATGGCGACATGGTAGTTATGCAGGGGCTTTCCCGTAAGTTCGAGGAAGCCAACCGTGATATTCAACTCCGGTGGGTGGTGCTAGAAGAAAATGTCTTGCGCCAACGCACAACCACAGATGTTGCTAGCCAAGGCGGTCAATTCGATGTGTTGACAATTGGTTCCTATGAAACACCAATTTGGGCTAGGCGGGATTGGTTAACACCTTTGGATAAACTCGGAGCAAACTACGACGTAAACGATCTGCTCAAACCTATACGCGAAGGACTTTCTCATAACGGCAAACTGTATGCCGTGCCATTCTATGGCGAAAGTTCCATGCTGTACTACCGCAAAGACTTGTTTGACAAAGCCGGGATTACGGTTCCCGAACAGCCAACCTATCCCCAGATGAAAGAATGGGCAAGCAAGATTCACGATCCGAAGCGTGGAGTTTACGGAGTTTGCTTGCGGGGAAAACCTGGTTGGGGTGAAAACATGGCATTTGTTTCTACATTGGTCAACACCTATGGCGGACGGTGGTTTGACATGAAGTGGCAACCAACAATTAATACTCCAGCTTGGAAAGAAGCGGTAGGATTCTATGTTGATTTACTCAACAAATATGGGCCACCGGGAGCCAGTTCCAATGGATTTAATGAGAATCTAGCATTATTCTCCACAGGTAAATGCGGGATGTGGGTAGATGCAACCGTTGCCGCAGGACTGTTATCTAATCCCAAAGAATCCCAAGTTTATAACAAAGTTGGCTTTGCCCGTGCGCCAATCGAAAGATATCCCAACGGTTCAAACTGGCTTTGGGCATGGGCCTTAGCAGTTCCCAAAACATCAAAGTCACCGGAAGCTGCTCAGAGGTTTGTGGCTTGGGCAACATCAAAAGAATATATCCAACTAGTTGCAAAAGAAAATAGCTGGGTTGCTGTACCACCAGGAACTCGGACTTCTACATATCAAAATCCCAACTATCGCCAAGCTGCACCTTTTGCGGAAACCGTGCTGAGAGCAATTCAATCTGCTGATGTTACCCGTCCATCCGCAGAACCAACTCCGTATAAGGGAGTGCAATATGTGGATATTCCAGAATTTCAGGCAATTGGGTCTTCAGTTGGGCAAACATTGGCAGCAGCGCTAACTAATCGTACTTCAGTAGACCAAGCGTTGCAGCAATCGCAGAGATCGACTGAACGCTTTATGAAACACACAGGTTATATCGAGTGAAATCTTTACTTTTCTCTCTGTGTCTCTGCGTCTCTGTGGTGAAAAATTAATTTATTGAACCGCAGAGGCGCAGAGAACACAGAGTAATTACCCACAAAACTTTCACATAGATTATGTCTTCTTCATTAGCGGTAAAACCTCAACAGGAAACGCCACCACCCGCGAGGCAACGAACTAAGCGGCAAGCTTCAACCTTACCTCTGGTTGCGCCTTCGGTCGTTGTCCTGTTGCTGTGGATGATTGTGCCTCTGGTGATGACTTTATGGTTTTCCTTTCAGCGGTATAACCTGCTGAATCCACAGGCACGTAGATTCATCGGGATTGAAAATTTTACGTTCATCCTGACTGACTCAGCTTTATGGACTTCGATCGCAATCACAATTATTCTCGTTGTTTCGGTTCTGGTCATCACAATCGGTTTGGGCACATTACTAGCAGTTTTATTTGACCAAGATTTTTATGGGCGTGGGGTGGCGAGAGTGTTGGCAATCTCGCCATTTTTTGTAATGCCTACAGTTAGCGCCCTAATCTGGAAAAATATGCTGATGCATCCGGTGAATGGGCTATTTGCTCAAATCACCAGAGGTTTGGGTTTGGGGGCGATTGATTGGTTTGCCAGCGTTCCCCTGCTAGCCATCATTATTATTGTTTCCTGGGAATGGCTGCCTTTTGCTTTGCTGATTTTATTAACAGCCATTCAGTCACTCGATCGCGATCAATTAGAAGCAGCGCGAATGGATGGAGCAAATGCGATCGCTCTATTTCGTTTTGTCATGCTACCGCATCTCAGCCGCGCTATTTCCGTGGTCGCCATGATTGAGACAATTTTCTTCCTCACCATCTTTGCAGAAATATTTGTCACCACAGGCGGCGGGCCGGGACTTGCAACAACTAACCTAGCTTATTACATCTTCTTAAAAGCCTTGCTGGAATTCGATGTCGGTGGTGCCTCAGCCGGTGGATTAATTGCCGTCATCCTTGCCAACATCGTGGCAATCTTCTTGATGCGTAGTGTTGCTCGTAATTTGGATACCTAACATGGCACGTAAAAACTCGAAGCTTTGGCTATGGACATTACTGGGTTGGCTTGCTGCTTGTCTCTTATTTTTCCCCATCTTCTGGATGTTTATTACCAGTTTCAAAACCGAAGTCGCGGCAGTTTCCACTCCCCCGCAGTTATTTTTCCGCCCGACATTAGAAAACTATGTTGCCATCCAAGACCGGGCAAATTATTTCAATTATGCATTTAATAGCGTAGCCGTTTCCCTGGGAGCTACCATACTTGCATTACTGCTTGCCGTACCCGCCGCTTATGCAATGGCATTCTTCCCCACGAAACGCACCAAGGGAACTCTGCTGTGGATGCTGTCTACAAAAATGCTGCCACCTGTCGGCGTACTAGTCCCCATCTACATTTTGTGTCGCAACTTTGGCTTACTAGACACCCGCATCGGTTTGATTATCATTTATACCTTGATTAACTTGCCGATTGTCGTTTGGATGATTTACAGCTTCTTCAAAGAAGTTCCCAAAGATATTCTCGAAGCCGATCGCATGGATGGCGCAACCACACAGCAAGAACTCATGCACGTCTTGCTACCACTAGCATTACCCGGAATTGCCTCCACCGCCTTACTCTCAATTATCTTGTCCTGGAACGAAGCATTTTGGAGCCTGAACCTAACAACAGCAGACGCCGCCCCACTCACAGCATTTATTGCTTCATTTTCCAGCCCCCAAGGATTATTCTGGGCAAAACTTTCAGCAGCATCAACACTTGCGATCGCACCCATCCTTATCTTTGGGTGGCTAAGTCAACGGCAATTGGTACGTGGTCTGACATTTGGAGCAGTGAAATAAGTAGAAGGCAGATGGCAGAAGGTAAAAGCCCTTCTTGATAGAGTTTCATAGATTGGCATTTCGATTTGAAAGAATAATGCGATCGAACAATTTGGTGAGGAACAGACATTTATGGATAAGGATCAGTTGTATTGGGGTATGTACCAGGAGCACGTGACTCAGGCACGACAACACGAGAACCAGCGGGAAAGAATGACCTCTCTCGTCGTTGGAATAACGACGGCTGCTTTGGCATTTGCAGCACAGAACGGACTCACCTGGACTGACTTGCTGCTCACTGTGCCTTTGATTCCGCTAGGTATTTTTGGTGCACAATTTTGTCGTAAACACTATGAGCGTAATCGCTATCATGTCAGCGTCTCGGCTGCGTATCTAAAAAACATCGATCCATCTATATACGAAACACGAGATCGTACAAAAAACATTCATGACCAGGATGATAAGTACAAGCATATTGTCCCTAAGCGCCTGAATATTTTTTGGGAGCGCCTCCACTACGCAGTTGCAATTCTTGGGATTCTGGTATCGCTCACCATAGTTGGCACACAACTTGTTTGATGTACTCGAGAGAGAATAAAGAACTTGCTTGACTTTTATCAGCAATCCCTTACGAAAAATCAAATTTTACGACCCTTGAAATGCCTGAACCGACTTTTCTTTCTACCTTTAAGTTTTTTCTTCAACGAATTAATGGAAACATTTTATGTCAACAGTAGCTTTAAGAGATATCCATAAAACCTACGCCGACACAGAAATCATCAAAGGCATAGATCTCGACATAAGCGATCGCGAATTTGTTGTCTTTGTCGGCCCCTCCGGCTGCGGAAAATCCACTCTACTCCGCATGATAGCTGGACTAGAAGAAATTTCCTCCGGCGATTTGCTCATTGATGGGCAAAAAGTCAACGATGTACCCCCCGATAAACGCGGTTTGGCAATGGTGTTTCAAACCTACGCCTTATATCCTCACATGACTGTGGCGGAAAATATGGCTTTTAGCCTGCGGCTTGCGGGGATGCAGAAAGCTCAACGCTTGGAAAGGGCGCGTGAAGTCGCCCGCATTCTGCAACTAGAGCCACTCTTAAACCGCAAGCCCAAAGACCTATCGGGAGGACAACGCCAACGGGTAGCAATTGGTCGTGCTTTGGTGCGGAATCCCAAAGTATTTTTGTTTGATGAGCCGCTGTCTAACCTAGATGCTTCTTTGCGGGTGCAGATGCGGATTGAACTTGCTAGTTTACATGACAGCTTGCAAGCCACGATGATTTACGTCACCCATGACCAAGTTGAAGCAATGACCCTTGCCGATAAAATTGTGGTGTTGCAAGGCGGTATCATCGAACAAATGGGTTCGCCCCTAGAACTGTACCATCATCCCCGCAATCTTTTCGTCGCCGGATTTATTGGTTCACCCAAAATGAACTTTATGCCAGTCACGGTGTCATCCGTCACTGACTCTGGGACAACAGTTAGACTACCTGGTGACGCAACCGTGATGATTCCGGTAAAACCCAAAGCCCTCTCGGTTGGCGATCGCGCAACATTAGGAATTCGTCCCGAACATCTGCGGCTTGATGCTAATAACCCCAGCATCAATGGCGAAGTGTTAGTTGTAGAACGACTGGGCGGGGAAACCTATCTCTATATCAAAATTGCAGGTGGTGACACCATGATTGTGCAAACACACGGAGATGAACCCGCCCAATTGCACGATTTCGTTCCTATTCATATTAACGGCGAGCTTTGCCATTTGTTCGATCAAAGCGGTGAAGCTATTCCCAAAGCTCGTCGTCATCACCTAACTCTGAATAAATCCCATGAACAGCAATATCAGCACAGGCTCAGTAATCAAGCTGAATGAGGCATCTTTGTCTCGTTTAGCAAGTAACGTTCGCGTACCCCAGTACGATCGCCACCAAATTACTAACGGCATTGTCCACATCGGTGTTGGTGGGTTCCATCGGGCACACCAGGCATTATATCTAGATAACTACTTTCATCAGCATCCCGGCAGTGATTGGGGAATAACCGGGGTAGGGCTACTGGAATTCGACCAGCGAATGCGGGATGCACTGAATTCACAAGATTGTTTGTATACTTTAGTTGAAAGATCCCCAGAAGGCGATCGCGCGCGCGTAATTGGTGCAATTACAAAATATCTCTTTGCTCCAGATAACCGCCAGGCTGTAATTGACACCTTAGCAGATCCTCAATGTCGCATCGTCACCCTCACAATTACCGAAGGCGGCTACTACTATATTGAAGGTAGCGGTGAATTTGATGCCAATCACCCCACAATTCAGTACGATTTACAAAATCCGGACCAGCCAATTGGCGTATATGGCTTTTTGACAGCAGCCCTCGATCGCCGCCGTCAACAAGGACTAGCACCGTTTACCGTATTATCCTGTGACAACTTGCAAGGTAACGGCAACATTGCCCATGAAATGTTGACCGCTTATGCAGAAATGCGCGATCCAGAATTGAGACGTTGGATTGCTGACCATGTTACCTTCCCCAACTGCATGGTCGATCGCATTACTCCCGCCACAACCCCAGATGATATCAAAATGGTGGCGGAACAATTTAACATTGATGATGCCTTCCCTGTTGTTGCCGAACCGTTTCTTCAGTGGGTAGTCGAAGACGAATTCTGTGCGGGTAGACCTGATTGGGAAGACGTGGGCGTGCAGATGACTAGCGATGTTCATCCCTACGAGATGATGAAAATCCGGCTACTCAACGCCAGCCACCTGTTAATTGGCTATCTCGGCACTTTAGCAGGCTATACTTATGTCCATGAAGTCATGGGCGACCCGATGATTCGGCAAACCGTCGAGAATTTAATGGCAGAAGTTACGCCTACACTCCAACCTGTACCGGGGATTGATTTAGATAATTACAAACAGACCTTAATAGAACGCTTTGCCAATCCCAAGATCCGCGATCAACTCCCCCGGCTTTGCCTCAATAGCTCCGCCAAAATGCCAAAATTTGTTTTAGGCTCAGTCCGTGACGCACTGCGCCAAAAAGGAGCAATTGAATACATGAGCTTAACAGTAGCAGCTTGGTTCCGTTACCTCAACGCCAACGACGACAAAGGGAACCCTATTCCCATTGATGACCCCATAGCAGGAACTCTCACGCAACTAGCTCGTACCAGTGGCTCCGATGCCAAACCATTGCTCAACTTGACGGAGATTTTTGGCGATTTATCCCAGTCAGCGCCTTTTGTCGATGCAGTTACAAACCATTTACGCAGATTGTATGAGTTTGGCGCGAAAGAAACCCTAGCCCGATTCTCACTCGTACATTGAAACAATCCTTTTACTCTTCCCTTTGTGTCCTCTGCGTCCTTGGCGGTTCGTTAAAAAATTTGGTTATTTCTGCGATCACACAACAGTAACCTAATCAGACAATCATAGGGGCACAACAATATTGTGCCCTTACCCGTGTACTTTACGAAGTTACAATCTGCTGTATGTTGATATTTTCTTAATATTGTAACCAAGTATTACGTATAGTTTCTCTTAAAATTCTTTGACTTTGGTAAGAATTAGATTGTGGAAGAGACATATAGATTTTATCTTGTTCTAGGCAATATTGAACAAACCATTTTGTAATTCTACGCCAATCCTGGAAGCTCAATTTTCCATTATTTACGAGATTTCTAGTTTGTTGAATATACTGTTGACTACTAACGGGAGTCATCAAAGCCATCTCACTCATGTAGACCCCTTCCTTGTCATCAATAACGAATTCATAGTGAATACGTCCACAATGAGTTATTTTTAGTCGTTGTGACTCGTAAATAACAACGTCAGTTGGATCGTAGGGTTCAATGAGCCGATAGTCGAGAAGAGCTTTAAGATGATCCTTAACTATGGTGCGACTTATAGTTGCAGGTTCAAAATAATTTAAAATATCTTCAACAAGAAGATATATCTTATCTGGATCTGTATGTTCGGAATATACATCCATGAGTAAGCGAAGTATTGATAATCTAATGAGTGGACTTGTAATACTGTTTGAGTTCACTTCAAAAAGATTGAGAATAAAACTACTATCCTGCTGATAGAAGTGATTATAATCTCCGAATAATAGTGCCTTTTTAATATTTCTACGCTGTGGACTAAATCTTTGTCCAATAGCGTAAGCCTTAACCAATTCAGCAATATCAATGATAGGAGAGGTGATTACTCTCTGAGCTATCTGTAAACTCCTTCTAATATCAAAGTTGGAAAGCCATCCAACTATACGACCAATATAATCCTCATTTATAAATATGTCCTCTACAGAAAAAGCAAACGCAGTTATGTCAGGGATTGACAACCTAATTCCTTTAGTTGTGAAATAATTTCCATTTACTTCCATATCTTCTTTAGCTTTTTCTTTAATAAAATCAACACGTTTAGCAAGAACTTCTTTAGTGGATGGTACTGGCAGATAGAAACCTCTATGTTCGTAAGATTGTAATGGTCCAGACTTAGAAAGTTGCCAAATAGTTCTATCCGTTATCGGGCATATAATAAATGAAAAACATTCTCTATAAATAGATTGTGCATACTGAAAGACAGACTCTTGAAAACTTTGTGGAAAATGATCTGTATTGTCAAATACTATACATGGCATTAGACTTCTTGCATTCACAGCATTTTCAATTAGTCTCCGCACATATTTATGGGGTTGATTCAATGCGAGATCAGCCATCCACTCTCCAAATTTTTGCTTGAATGCAATTTTGTCTTTCTCATATAAATATCTATACTCACCATTACTCCATCGCCTATATTCTTGAAAGAAAACTCCCTGAAGTTCATCGTATGAAGGATATCCATCAGTAAATAGATTTTTCTCTAGCTCAACCTTTAATTTATCAGTTAGCCAACTAGCAATAGTAGATTGATTACCGTCTGAGTTAGCAAGATCTACCCGAAGAACTAAACAATTTTCACGTAACTGCTTGTCTAAAACTAAGCGAAAAAAACGATCAATAAAAGTAGACTTTCCTGCTCCTTTATTACCTATTACTAAAACAAAATCTCCCCTCTGGGATTCTACAGATGCACGAATTTGATTCTCCAGTTCAGTTCCCCTGTCTGAATTAACGATGTCAATTTGGTTAAGCAAATTCCGTGTTATCTTTTCAAGACTTTCATCTGCTGCGCGGCTTTCTTTAGATTCCACAAAGCATTTTGCTAGCATATCAGGGTCATCTTCACCTGACATGCTACTGAAAAAGCTTCGGTAGATATTCTCTAAGTCCCTTAGAAGTAGAGATTTTGAGAGTAAACGTCTCTCAGAAATTTCAGTTACTGACTCCAGAACTTCGCTATGATTAACCTGCAAGCCCTCTGATTGATGCACATGCACTTGATATAAGTTAGCCAACACCCCTTCTTGAGAAAACAGATCGTAGAAGACCGCAAAATTTTGCTCAATAGCTTCAAGACTAGGAAATACTGCTGCTTTACCTTCTTTAGGAGGCACTCCATCAGTTCTGACTGCCCAGAAACCAATCCACTGCAAACCAGTTGTTAATGCAGAAAACAGAACAGCAGTATCTGTGCAATAGCGTTTTGCTTGTTCCAAACCACCAGTTGCAGATTGAAGTGCCGGACCACCAACTTTGTACCAAGCCATACGTGGTTGGTAAGTATCAATTAATAAATTGGAAGTTCGCTTTGCTTCTACAACAAATTTGTTGCGGCCTCCAGCAGTCAACAGATAGTCAACATAGCCAGAATCTGTATGAGGTTCCGTTCTAATTCCTGCTCTATCCCATCCCAAAACTTCTACAAGTATACGGTCAATCACTTGAAAACGAGCATCTTGCTCAGTTTCAAGTGGCACCTTATCCTGCATTATCTCGATGTAGATTTGACAAAATTTTTCTTTTGCTTGATCGATATTCATGAATTGCCAATTTGTTACTAAGGTTGGATATATAAGTACTAATGAACTATAGACATATCTGTATGTATAGTCAATAACACAGTAAGTACATCTTGGCAAAAAAACTACTGGTGAAACTTTGCAAAACCAATTGCTTAAATTTCTATAATGGCAATTGCACCTTGAAGCTGATTATCCTTACAAATTGAAATGATGTTGAGCGATCGCCTTTCAATCACCATTATTGAACTTCAAAACACGAAGCTTCAATCTCAGAACTCGAACGACCGAGCAAAAAGGTCGAAACTCCGAGTTCTAAGATTACCTGTCGCTCAAAGGTGCCCAATTACCAGAGGGAACAAAGGCAGCCCAGTACATAGGATGCTGATAATTGGGACTATTGAGCAATTCAAGCTGTGCAGAACGTAGTGCTTCATGTCTGCCTTGACCAGCCTTTAAGTTCTGGTAATATTTCACCATTAATAACTTAGTTGCTTCGTCATCTACCTGCCACAAACTTAAAACCTGAGTTTGAGAACCAGCAATTACCAAAGCATGGCGCAAACCATAAACTCCTTCTCCCACTTTGACATCACCCCTGCCAGTCTCGCAGGCGGAAAGCACCACTAACTGATTTGAACGCAAATCTAATCCTGCCACTTCCTGCGCTGTCAACACACCATCATCACTATTTGCTGGCGCTTGGTTCCGTCTGTTAGCACCAGCTAAGGCTAATCCAGAACGCAGTAAGGGGTTTTCTATGTGTAAAACCTTTTGTGGAAGCTGTTGTAAATCATTACTAAGTGAAGGATTCAAATTTTGTTCAACATCAGTAATAAAAAAACCGTGGGTAGCCAAATGCAGAATACTCGGACTGTGAAGCTGTTTGACTGCTGTTTCTGTTGCATCTTTACCCAGCAGCACTTTAGCATCAGCAATGATGGCTTTGATTGCTGTGGCTTCATCTTTGGTAGCGCTTAAAGGGCTAAATACTAGGTTTGCTAAGTCGGCGGAACGTAGATTTTGGTAACCCCGTGCAGTAGTTGCTTTAGCTGCGGCTACAGCCTGTACTTGGTTGTCATAGTCAATATCTGCTAGCACCACAGGAGCAGAAAAATGGCTCACGCTTGGCTGAAAATGCAACAAATCTCTGCCACTAGTGAGGTAAGAAAAAGCATAACGCTGAATCAGGAATTGATTTTGCTCATCTATGAGAGCTTCAAAGGGAATTAGTGTTAACTGCCCATCGGGAGAAATTAAGATATGATGCGCATTACCCAATAAAGGGCGAATTGGTTCTATTAATTGTTGCTCTAA
>NZ_MTAV01000074.1:0-22750 GCF_002154695.1 Nostoc sp. T09 | reverse complement strand
CTAAAACTCTTGTCTGGTAAGGGTTACATCTTTTTATCTAGGGAAAGTCACAGAAGAGGGCTAAACTGCGAGCAAGTTTTTTGAATGGTCTTCCTGTGGCTAAGGAACCTTGTAAATTCATAGCCAATTTATCAATTGCTGCGGCTTCTCCTAAGTCAATCCACTTTGGTTCACCAGTGGAGCGTAACACAGCGGCTGCATAGTGCGGTTCACCCCATTTTTGGTCATCTGTTTTGGCTTTGGCATTGAATGGTTGATACTGGACAATTTCTAACAAAGCTGCATCTTGAGGTATTTTGCTTTGAATTGCTGCTAATTCTACTGGCTGAGTTTGCGTGCGGAATTCAGCACTTTCAACACTAATCGCTGCTTCCAATTTTTCTTTCTCGGCTTCTAGTTGCTCTAATTGTGTTTTAGAGTTAGCAGTTTGTTTTCCTGAATCAGAGAATACTAATGCTGAGAGTTGCTGTTGTACTTGTAACCATCGAGCAAATAAATTTTGGGTTTGGGGGTTGCTTTCAAGTTTACTGCGTAGTATTTGGATGCTGTCAGCCATCGCATCTAATACTAGCCCTTTGCGACGCAGGACAGTAGTTAATGCTAACGAGGCTGCTGTTGAATTATTGCGAGCTTCTTGCAGAGATAGGGAAATAGTAACATTAGTTCTCCCTGTAAAAGTTCTCACGTAGCTTTGTTTTCTTTGTTCTGAGCCGACAGCATAAATTAGATTCAGATTCTGTTCTTCAACTTCTAGCCCACGCTTTGAAAATTCAATAGCACGAGTAATATCACCCTGGGCCTCGTACAGGATTGCCAAATTACCTAAGTTCATGGCGACATTGGGATGAACATTCCCCAGTACCTTCTCATTGATAGCTAGCGCACGTTGATACAGAGATTCCGCCTGTTGATAGTTTCCCTGTTCTTGGTAGAGTGCAGCCAAATTATTCAGGCTCAGGGCGACATTGGGATGAACATTCCCCAGTACTTTCTCATTGATAGCTAGTGCGCGTTGCAACAAAGGTTCAGCCTGTTGATATTTTCCCTGTTCCACGTACAATACTGCCAAATTATTCAGGTTAGTGGCGACCTCTCGATGTGAGTTACCCAAGACTTTCTCATTGATAACCAAAGCGCGTTGAAACAGAGGTTCAGCCTGTTGATAGTTTCCCTGTGCCTGATACAATTGTGCTAAATTACTCAGACTAATAGCGACCAATGGATGTTCGCTGCCCAATGTTTTCTCTCTAATTGCTAGAGAACGTTGTATCAAAGGTTCCGCCTGCTGATATTTTCCCTGATCCTTATAAACTTGTGCCAAATTATTCAGGCTGCGGGCGACATCGGGATGAACATTCCCCAGTGTTTTTTCTCTAATTGCTAGAGAGCGTTGCAACAGAGATAAAGCCTGTTGATAGTTTCCCTGTTCTCGGTATAATACTGCCAAATCATTTAAGCTTTCAGCAACATCGGGATTTTCTTTACCTAGTGCTTTCTCTCTAATAGCCAATGCCCTTTGAAATAAAGGTAAAGCTTGTTGATAGTTTCCCTGGTCAAAGTATAATCCTGCCAAATCATTTAAACTTTCAGCGACATCTGGATGTTCCTTACCCAGTGCTTTCTCTCTAATAGCCAGTGCCCGTTGAAATAGAAATAGAGCTTGTTGATAGTCTCCCTGTGCCTGATACAATAGCGCTACATTATTCAGCGTCAGAGCAACAAGGGGATGTGCCTTACCCAGTGCTTTTTCTCGGATCACCAATGCCCTTTGAAATAAAGGTAAAGCCTGTTGATAGTTTCCCTGTTTATGATTGAGTTTAGCCAAATTATTTAAGCTTTCGGCAACATCAGGATGATCTTTACCCAGTAGTTTCTCTCGAATAGCCAGTGCGCGTTCTGCTAAGGGGATGGCAGCAATATATTTACCTTCGCGGTATAACTTTTCTGCCTGTTGATTGAGTTGTTCAGCTTCCTTTAATTGTGCCTGTTGCTCACCTGAAGCTGCATTGGGTTGCTGTTGCGCTATACTTGCAACTGGAATACTGAGCAGTATCCCTGTTGTCATTGCAACCACTATTGACCAAGGTGCAAAGAAGATTCCCGCTTTATTAATAGCACTGGATAGTGTTTTCACTGTCAATTTACAGGTTTTTGGGTTTGGCTAATGAATAAATCATGCCGTTCTCGCTCTTTTTCGCAAACAAATTGTGATAAAAAATAGCAGACTTGGCGAGGCGATCGCGATTATTCAACCTCAGAAGAGCACTTTTAAACCTAAAAACTGAAAATTCTGAGTTCAAAATCTAAAACTTCCCTGGCAAAACTCAAATCGAATCCAAATGTCAAAGTTTCAGTGTAACGTGGGCAATGCCTACCAAAACCCGGATATGGTAGGCAATGCCCACCCTACGTATAATTCAAAAATCAGATACTAATCCTATGTTAAGTGGATATAATAGCAAAATGCTTCAATCTTTACTGATGCGATCGCAATAGTAGCCTAAGATGAAGTAAGGCTTTTGAAAGCGTGGGAGAGTAAAAAATAACGTAACACACCAAAAAAGCGGTGCGCTACGCTGTAAAACACCCTGTCATTTAAGTTTCACTTTGATTTTTATCCTCACTTCCCAACATTTTTAATAATCTTCTTGCCACTAAAACACTAACAACTCCTGCGCCGACTAATTCCACCGCTTGCACGACTTTTTTACTCACATCTTGAGGAGCAACGTGATTGTGGAAAATCTCTTCATCTAACCATTCAGTAGTGGCTTTAAAATCATGAATGGGAGTCGGCAATAGTGTTAAATAAGTGCCTTGGCGAATCAAGTGGGCGGGTTCACCAGCTACTTCAAAGGTATTAAAAAGGTTGGCAGCAGCAGCACCTAGCCCTAATTTCAAGAGTGTGCCACGAATATTAACTTGGGCTGGTTGAAGATCTTCGCCCAAAGCGATCGCTTTTAAATTCTTGGCAATATCAGCTCCTTGCTGGTAAGCTACTTGGGCTGTCGGTGGTAAAGAACTATCTTGAACTGCTGCACAATCACCGCCTGCAAAGACTTCGGGGAAATCCAAAAGTTGCATGGTGGGCGTGACGAGGAGGCGATCGCGTTTATCTCGATGTTCTTGCGGAATAGCCAAGTCTTTAATCAAGGGATGGGTGGAAGTGCCGGCTGTCCAAATTGTTGTGTAAGTTTGCAGTGTTTCAAGGCGATCGTGGCGTTTATATTCAACTGCGTTGGGGCGAACAGCAGTTGCTCCTGCTTCCAAGATAATTTCTACAGGAACAACACGTTTTTGCAATTCCTGTTCCGCAGTTGGGCGC
Source organism: Nostoc sp. T09 (assembly GCF_002154695.1). Classification (GTDB taxonomy): domain Bacteria; phylum Cyanobacteriota; class Cyanobacteriia; order Cyanobacteriales; family Nostocaceae; genus Aulosira. The sequence continues at coordinate 19,425 of NZ_MTAV01000074.1, read as the reverse complement.
AGCGGATCGTTAATATCGCCGTTGAGGATTTCTTTGCCGTGATTGAGCAGTACCACGCGAATTTCATTAGAATTGCCTCCCAACGCACTGTACCAATGTGGCAGAAAATCCGCTAAAGTAGCTGCCATTTCCACGCCGGAAGCACCACCACCAACCACAACTACTGTGAGTAATTGCCGACGTTGTTCTGCATCTTCAGTTTGTAAGGCTTTTTGTAAACAGCTACGCAAATGTTTGTCAATGGCGATCGCATCTTGCTGCGTCCAGAAAGCTAGGGCGTGTTCTTTGGCTCCTTCAACGTGCTGATAACTAGTAACGCTACCCACAGCTAAGACTAAGTTGCTGTAATTGTAGGAATTTCCCGAAATCAATTTAACTTCCCGTTGCTGCAAGTCTATTGATTGCACCGTATCTTGTACAAAAATGACACCACTACCTTTAAGTAATTCTGAAAAACGCGGTACTACTTGAAAGGTATCCATCTCGCCATCGAAATATTCATAGAGTAATGGCTTAAAGCAAAAGCGATCGTTTTGATCGATCAAAATTACAGAGCGAGGATAGTGTTCGTGAGCGAGGTGTAAGGCTGTAAATAGCCCGGTAAAACCACCGCCGACAATGACAGTTTGATAAACTGGGCTGTTCATAAAATATCTCCTATGTTGTGTGTTTGGATAAGGCAGAGGGCAGAAGGCAGGAGGCAGAAAGTTATAAGAATAGAATTATTTCAATTGCCAAAAATCTTGGAATTCCCTAACCTTATCTGTGAATAAAGTTAGCTGGCAGCAAGGATAAAAATTATGTTCACAAAGAACAAGGATTGAACGAATAAACAACTGAAAAAAATGTTTATTCTCTTCTTTATACCTTCTTATTAATCATCATTATGTATGAAGAAGGTATCTTCCCTTCTGCCCCCTGCCTTCTGCCTTATCTAAATAAGTAAAACGAACGCTATAAAAACGATGCTGAGAGCAAAAGCAAACATAATAGCGTATTCAACTCTCCGGCTAAAAAATCCCACAGCGGCAACAAGAATAAGTGCCAGAATAGCAATAGAAACGTATTGTTCTTTTTGTAAACCACGGGCAATTAGGGGGTCTTTAGTTGGCCCTGGCGTTTCTTGAATTGCTTTTGGGGGCAAATCTGAAGCTGGGATGTCTTGGAGGTATAAATTCATAAAACTGCTCCTGAAAAATATGTTTATGGATGCCAAATATAGAGAAGTGAGAATAGAAAAACCCAAATTACGTCCACAAAATGCCAAAACAAAGTAGTCGCGCTGACACCAAAGTGGCTTTTGTTGTAGTTACCTGGGATAAAGGAACGGACAAGCATGATGATCTGTAACACCACACCAGTTAGAACGTGTAAACCGTGAAAACCTGTGAGGACGTAGAATGTAGAACCAACTAGCCCTGTAGTTAACCCAAAGTTGAGATTATGCCACTCAATTCCTTGGCTAATGAGGAAGTAACTTCCCATTGCGATCGTTATCAGCCATAGCAAGCGAAATTGATTGAGTTTGCGACGCCTGAGAGCATTTTCTGCTGGCTGAATAACAAAGCTACTCGAAAGCAGCACTACCGTACTAATAATCACAAAATTGGATAATTCCGGACCTGAAACCCCAGGTGGCAGCCAGTTTTGAGTTGTCAATCGCAGCCCGACGTATGTAAAAATCAAACTCAAAAAGATTATGCTCTCCGACAGCAGGAATATGGTAAACCCAAACATTCCTTTGCCATGATGATCTTCATGACTTCCGCCACCACTGGGTAAAAAACGCTGCAACCAATTTGGTAGGCGTCGCCGCCACCGTTCAAAACGGATCGGACTTTCATCTATATGAATGGTGCGGCGTTGCATAGTTCTGGAAATTGGGGGCTAATGATCTTGGTAATAAACACTAAAATCCTAACGAGCTTAACTTTGTTCATCAGGCTCAATGATTGAGTACTTTGGATCGCCGTAGTCGTAAGGTGGTCTTGTGACAACCGGAATCTCTGCAAAGTTTTCTCGTGGAGGTGGTGAGGAGGTTGTCCATTCTAAACCGGTGGCGTGCCAAGGATTGTTAACCGCCCTCGGCCCGTATAGCCAAGAACCTACCATGTTGGCGATAAATGGTAGTGTGGATACTCCTAGCAAAAATGCCCCCAAGCTAGCGATGACGTTCCAACCTTGATACTGTGGGTCGTAGGAGGAAACTCGGCGCAGCATTCCTTGCAAACCTAATGGGTGCATGGAGAAGAAGGTGATGTTAGCAGGGATAAAGGTCAACCAGAAATGTAGCTTCCCCCAGCCTTCGGCGTACATTCTTCCGGTTATCTTTGGGAACCAGAAGTAAATGGCTGCGAAGATTGCCATTGTGATCGTATTAAAAACAATGTAGTGGAAATGACCTACTACAAAATAAGTATTGTTGACGTGAATATCAAAGGGCGTGGCAGCTAGCATCACTCCAGTGACACCGCCGAAAATAAACATGGCTGCACCTCCCAAAGCAAATAGCATTGGTGTTTCTAGGTGTAGCCTGCCTCTCCAAACTGTAGCAGTCCAAGCAAAGGCTTTCACACCAGTGGGTATAGCGACTAACATCGAAGTCATCATGAATGTCATCCGCATCCAGCCAGGGGTAGCACTAGTGAACATATGATGCACCCATACAAAAATGCTAACTACAGCAATACCAAAAGAAGCGATCGCTACTGACCGATAACCAAATAAGGGATTACGGGCAAAAGCTGGCAGCACCTCTGCAATAATACCGAAGGCTGGTAGCGCCATGATATACACTGCTGGATGGGAATAAAACCAGAATAGATGCTGGTAGATAATTGGATCGCCATTTTCCTGCGGTTTAAAGAATTGCGTACCAAAAGCTAGGTCAAATAACAGCAGAATCAATGCACCCGTTAAGGCAGGTAAATTAATTAGCTGCAATAACTGAGCGCTGAGGGCCGACCAAACAAACACTGGCATCCGGAAAAATGTCATCCCTGGTGCCCGCATCCAAAAGATGGTAGTAACAAAGTTGACGGCTCCCATAATCGAAGAGATCCCAATCAAGATTAAACTCACAATCCAAATGAATTCTCCGTTAATTGGTTGACCGGGTGGAACTTGCAGACTGATTGGGGGATAAGACCACCAGCCACTCTGGGCGGTGCCGTTAGGTAACAAGAAGCTAGACATCAGCAGCAGCCCGGCAGGTGGCAGAATCCAAAAAGAGATGGCATTGAGCAGGGGAAACGCCATATCCCGCGCCCCAATCATCAGCGGCACTAGGTAGTTAGATAAACCTGCGTTGAATGGAATAATCCACAGGAAAATCATGATCGTGCCGTGCATGGTGAACAAGCCGTTATATAGCGGGCGGTCAACCACATTTGCTTCTGGGGTGAGCAGTTCAGCACGGATGATCATTGCCAACAGTCCGCCAATCAGGAAGAAAATAAAGGTCATGATCATGTACTGCACACCGATGACTTTATGATCGGTGCTGAAGCTGAAGTATTGCTGCCAGTTATCAACAGCTTCGTTATAGGAGCTTTTCGGCTCTCTATCCACGATCGCACCTTCACTAGAGTCATGTGTCATTATTTAGCTTCCTTTGATTGGCAACATTAGATGCAGCAGGGGCAACAGTGTCCCAGCCACTTTTAAATAAGGTTTTTACTGGTTGGGTATACTCAGCAACTGCTTGATTTTTAGCGATCGCTGGTTTGTAACTAGCAGTTTGGGTGAGCCACTGGTTATAATCCTCCAAAGATTCAACGTAAACATCCGCCTCCATCAAGGCAAAGTAAGTTCCGCTAAATTGCGAATCTTTGAGCTTATATTTACCTGTACGAATCGGCGTCAGCACAATGTCAATATCCCGCTTGGGAATAATATCTTGCTTTAAGCGAAACTCAGGCACATAAAAACCATGAATCACATCCTGCGCTTGCAGATTCAGGCGAGTACTACGATTTACAGGTAAGTGTAATTCCTGACTAGTGGCATTATTTGGATAATGGAAAGACCACTCCCACTGCTTGGCGTAAACATCTATTGTTTGGGCAGCAGGTTTGGGAACATCGCTGACTTGTGCGGCGTAAGCAGGTGCCGAGTCTAGAGGTGTATGCAAATGCACGATTTGCTTTAAACCTAAAATATTTAATTGCTGATAAATGTTGAAGCTTTGAAAACCAATCCACAAGACTAACAGAGTTGGGGTTGCTGTCCACAGTATTTCTAGCCTGACATCACCTCGAGAAGGATGTCCTTCGCTGTAGTCTGCTGGGCGTGCCCGATAGAAAATTATTGAATACAATATGATGCCAACTAGCCCTAGGAAAATGAAGGCTCCCACTGAGACTAAAAAGCTAAATAAAGCATCTACTCTTTGAGCTTCTGCTGTAGCTTCAGGAGGCATCCAAGAAAAGGCTTTCTGCCCAATCCAGTGGCTAATCACAAGTAGCGCTGCAATATAACCGGCTATTAATAAATATTCTAAAAAAGTAAACATAGCAGTTATGAGCGAAGAAAGGCAGAAGGCAGAAAGCAGAAGGCAGAAGGTGAGTCACTGCGGTGGACGGGTTCCCCGGCATAAAGAAGGCAGTGTGTTGCGCGGGTTCCCCGCGTTGAAGCAACTGCCGTTAAGTGACGAACCCGAAGGGGAAGATAATTGTTTTATACATAGTGGTAAAAATTTTTCATTGAGACGACCTTTTTTGCTCATCTATCTCAGTTGCTAAAAATTATTTAAATAACTTGCATAAGTTACATTCCTATGTAAGGAGATAATTGATTATTTAAGTTCAATCAATAAATTAAAACTACATTGATCTGCATCTCAAACATATCTTTCTCAAGATTGATATCAGAGTAAAACTAAATATTTTTCCAAATCTACAAAAGAAAAACATATTTTTGTCACAGGAATGACAAGTAATTGTAGTAAATGCAAATAAATCAGATAGAGCCAAATTTTTGGAGTATAAAATAAGTTAGTTAATCATGCCTGATAGTAGATGAAATAGACGAGCGCTCAAATTCAAAATTGAGAAAAACTAGTTAGGCAAACATAACGCTGAAACTAACAATTAAAATGGTTTTTTAATAAGTAATTTTTGGGAAGGGCAGTAGTAGACAGATAACCTTCCTCCATAAGGAAGAAGTAAGAAAAGCTCTAAGTTTTTAAAGTAGACCCAGACTAACAGCAGCACCCAAACATCACCAGGCTACTTAAAGCTGATTGGCTAGATAATTTATGGTAAAGATTCTGGATCGAGAACAAGCTTTTGGCGCACCAGGGATCGAACCTCGGTGGAATCATGCTAATAAAGATGCTGTAGGGACTGCCTACTCCACTTCCAGCCGCATTTGGTTTACTATCTGGAACGGTATAGTCACGGAAGTTTACCATCCAACTGTAGATAAACCCCAGATTCGAGATTTGCAATACCTCATTTCTGACGGGAAAAGCTTTTTCCACGAAGAGAAACGCCATCTCACAACAAAAGTGGAGCATCTATGGACTCATGGTTTGGGATATCGCATTACGAATTCCGATCCAGAAGGACGTTACGCCATCATTAAGGAAGTTATTAGCGATCCGCATCTTTCCTGCGTACTACAGCACACTAAATTAGAAGGAGAAGCAGAATTTCTCTCGCAACTCCAGCTATATGCTTTATGTGCACCTCATCTAGACGTGGGAGGTTGGGGAAACAATGCTGCGGCTGTAGAAGTGGCTGGTAAGTATATTTTGACAGCACACAAAGGCGGAACCTGGCTAGCGCTAGGTGCAACCATTCCCTTTAGCCGTTTTTCCTGTGGCTATGTAGGTGAAAGTGATGGCTGGACAGATTTGGCTGATGATTTCCGCATGGATTGGGAATTTGACCATGCTGTAGAAGGTAATCTGGGTATTACAGGCGAACTAGATCTAAATAGCGATCGCGAATTTACTTTAGGATTAGCCTTTGGTTGCACTCTGCACAACGCAGTTTCCACACTATTTCAATCGCTGAATCTGCCTTTCTCACAGCAGAAGCAGCAATATCTCGAACAGTGGACGCGATCTCGCCGTGATATTCTGCCTCTGGAAAAGTTTTCTTATGATCAAGGTAAGCTATATCACAACAGCATTAGTCTGCTGTTAGCACATGAAGATAAAAGTTATCCTGGCGCTTTAATTGCATCCTTGGCGATTCCTTGGGGTGAAGCCAAAGACGACCAAGAACAAGGCGGATATCATTTAGTTTGGACGCGGGATCTAGTCAGCAGCGTTGCAGGTTTAGTCGCGGCAGGTGAAACAGATACCGCAATGCGATCGCTAATTTATCTCGCCACAATTCAGCAAGAAGACGGCGGCTTTGCGCAAAATTTTTGGATTGATGGTACACCCTACTGGACAGGTATTCAATTAGATGAGGTAGCGTTTCCGATTTTGCTGGCGCGGCTGTTGCAAAAAGAAGACGCTACTTTGAACTTTGATATCTATCCTACAATTCTGCGAGCAGCTGGTTATCTAATTCGCTACGGCCCTGCTACCCAACAAGAACGCTGGGAAGAAAACAGTGGTTACTCTCCTTCAACTCTCGCATCCAATATTGCGGCGCTGATTTGTGCAGCTCAATTTGCGCGTCAACGTGGTGATGAAGCCACAGCGCAATTTATCGAAGAATATGCCGATTTCTTAGAAGCGCATATTGAAGCTTGGACAGTTACTACCGAAGGCACTTTAGTTCCTGGCATTAAACGGCATTATATCCGGATTACTCCCGCAGATATCAACAATCCTCATCCCAACGAAAACCCCAACCAAGGAACGATTTACATTAGCAGCCAACCGCCTGGTAAACCAGCAGCCTATCCCGCCAAGGAAATTGTAGATGCAGGATTTCTACAACTAGTCCGTTACGGAATTCGTCAGCCAGATGACCCAATTATTGTTGATTCTGTCAAAGTAATTGATGCAGTATTAAAAGTAGAGACACCCTTTGGCCCCTGCTGGCGGCGCTACAACCACGACGGCTACGGACAGCAAGAAGATGGTAGTCCATATACTGATTGGGGTAAGGGACGCGCTTGGCCATTACTTACCGGAGAACGCGGACATTATGAACTAGCTGCTGGCGGTGATATCAAAACATTGATCAAAGCAATGGAAGGATTTGCCTCAAATACTTGTTTATTACCAGAACAGATTTGGGATGAAGCCGATCAACCTGATATTCATATGTATTTAGGAAAACCAATCGGCTCAGCAATGCCCCTGATGTGGGCCCATGCCGAGTATTTAAAACTAGTGCGATCGCATCATGACGATCGGGTATTTGATTATATTCCCCAAGTGGCTCAGAGATATTTAGGCGCACGATCTCAATGTAAATCACTGGAAATCTGGAAGTTCAACCGCCAGGTAAGTAAGGTGAAACAAGGTCAAACTTTGCGAATTCAAGCTTTAGCACCCTTCCAACTACACTGGTCACAAGATAATTGGCAAACAGTTAAAAATACACCTTCAACTTCTACAAAATTGGGAGTGGATTATGTTGATATTTCAATTGCTTCTGAGCAGCAACAGCCAATTATATTTACCTTCTTTTGGATAAGTAATAGTAGTTGGGAACAACACAATTATCAGGTTGCTGTTGAATAGATTTTTTGCATAATTTTCAACAACAAACTAACCGCAGAGGTCACGGAGGCTAGTAAGCACGACCGACTTTTATCATCACAAGCTGAAGCTCAATACTTAGCTAGGATTTTTCCTCATGCGCAACTAGTAATTTTACCTCATAGTGGTCATGCTTGTTTAGTAGAAGCAGATATCAATCTAGCGAACATTTTGCAAACAGAAAACCTCAACCTAAATTAAGATGACAGGTCAATAACAAGATAGGTACATATTATATTGTTCAGGCAATATGAGTGCTTATGTCTTCTGATTCATCCAGGAAAACTATCTTTGCTGCTATTGGCGCTAACTTAGCGATCGCTATTACTAAATTCATCGCTGCTGCTGTTACTAGCAGTTCAGCTATGCTATCTGAAGGCATTCATTCACTGGTAGATACTACCAACGAATTGTTACTGCTTTTGGGAATACGCATGAGCCAAAAACCAGCAGATGATAGTCATCCGTTTGGATATGGTCAGGAATTATATTTTTGGACTTTAATTGTTGCAATCCTCATCTTTGCCATTGGTGGAGGTATGTCTTTTTATGAAGGGGTTATTCATTTAATTCATCCTAGCCCAGTGACAGATCCATTTTGGAACTATATTGTCCTGGGATTTGCCATATTTTTTGAGGGCTTTTCTTGGACTATAGCTTTAAAAGAATTTTTACCAAGCAAAGGCGAACAAACTTTTTGGCAGGCAATCAAAGCTAGTAAAGATCCGACTATATTTACAGTTTTATTTGAAGACTCTGCTGCAATTTTAGGCTTGCTAGTTGCATTACTAGGCATTTTTCTGGAACATTTATTTCAAAACCCGTATTTTGATGGGATTTCCTCAATTATTATTGGTATTATTCTGGGTGTAGTGGCTGTAATATTAGCCCATGAAAGCAAAGGATTATTAGTAGGTGAAAGTGCTAATACTCTCACTGTAAACCATATTCGTGCTATAGCAACTACAGATCCAGCAGTACAAGCGGTGATGCGCATACTAACTATGCACCTGGGTCCACAGGAAGTATTATTAAATTTAGAAATTCAATTTCGCAAACATCTATCAGCTGAAGATTTAGCCTTAGCAGTAGAACGCTTAGAGGAGAAAATTCGCACACAGCATCCAGATATCAAAAACATCTTTATCGAAGCTAAGTCTATAGCTAATAGTGCCGGGCGAAATTTACCGAGAATGTAGAACCGCTACGCAAAATCTGAAATTTCCAGCAGAATTCAGGAGTCAGAATTCAGCAGCCAGAATATAGAAGTAAAACTTGCTACTCTGAGCAAGCTAGCTGGTACTCAATTGCAATTAAAGGTAGTATTTGTCATTGCAACCGGAACGCAGTGAAGGAAAGCAATCTGATTAATCTCAAGTACTATAACAGGCCGCAACTTATACCAATTCTCCAAAAAAAAAGCAACAGATGATGACGCGGGAATGCGGAGACAAGGAGATGCGGAGATTTATGTGTAGTCAGATTTTAGAGAAAGGGTATTAGTATGAGATTAGAGGAGACAAGAATGAAAATATTCCCAGTTAACCAAGATGACTTCGATACATGGTTAAATCTTGCTTTGCAACTGTGGCCAGATGATTCCCCAGAAGAAATGCACGCGAGTCTGAGCAATATTCTTCAATCTCCGCGTGAGGCAGCATTTTTGATTAAAGATGACAGTGGAAGAGCAATTGGATTTATGAATCTCTCGCTGAGATATGAGTATGTGCCTGGTGCTACTCAAAGCCCTGTTGCATATATAGAAGGAATTTATGTTAAAAGTGAATATCGAAAGCAAGGTGTAGGCACATATTTAATTCAATATGCCCAACAGTGGGCACGTGAACATGGATGTCTGGAAATTGCCTCAGATGCTTTATTAGATAACACGGGAAGTTATCAATTTCATCGTCAGGTCGGTTTTCAAGAGGTAGAAAGAATTGTGACATTCATTAAGCAAGTTCCCCCTACTAAAGAACAAGAATAATCACAAATTCAATGAAGTTTTTTCACCAAATATTTTGGTATAAACAGGAAGGATGTGATGTGGAATTGGGAATAGGTACATCATATAGTACTGCTTCTCCGATACTATGTACATCATTAAGTAATTGTCTAATACTGCACGCATGTCGCAACCCCTTTCTCCTCCCATAAGCAAACCTTCTAATCCTCACTTCTCCTCTGGCCCTTGTGCAAAGCGCCCTGGTTGGTCTGTTTCTAAACTGGAAAACGCCTGTGTTGGTCGTTCCCATCGTTCTAAGGATGGCAAAGTCAAATTAGCAGCAGTAATTGAGCGTTCTAAGAAAATCCTGGGTATTCCTGCTGATTACCGCTTGGGTATCGTGCCGGCGTCTGATACTGGTGCAGTAGAGATGGCTTTGTGGTCACTGTTAGGACACAAACCCCTTGACATCCTGGCATGGGAAAGTTTTGGTCAGGAATGGGTAAAAGATGTCACAGATGAGTTAAAGTTACCTGATTCTCGCCTGATTAAAGCACCCTATGGCAATTTGCCAGATTTAGACTCTGTTGATTTTAGCCATGATGTGGTTTTTTTGTGGAATGGTACAACTTCAGGTGTCAGAGTCCCAAATGGCGATTGGATTAAAAATGACCGCCAAGGACTAACCATTTGCGATGCTACATCCGCAGTATTTGCGATGGACATACCTTGGGACAAGATAGATGTGCTGACTTACTCTTGGCAAAAAGTATTGGGTGGGGAAGCACAGCATGGAGTCATTGTACTTTCGCCTCGTGCTGTTGAGCGCCTCGAAAGTTATAAGCCAGCTTGGCCCATACCCAAACTCTTTCGCTTGACACAAAAAGGTAAGTTGATTGAAGGTATTTTTCAAGGAGATACCATCAACACGCCATCAATGTTGTGTGTAGAAGACGCCCTTGATGGATTAACTTGGGCAGAAAGCATTGGCGGACTTCCTGGCTTAATTAGTCGCAGTGAAGCCAATTTAAAAGCGATCGCAACATGGGTTGAGCAAAGCAATTGGGCGGATTTTTTGGCAGAAAACCCAGAAATTCGCTCTTGTACTTCAATTTGCTTGAAGATTATAGATTCTTGGTTCACTAGCCAGAGTCCAGAAGCACAAGCAAAATGTGCCACCCAATTAGCAAAACTGCTGGAAAAAGAAAAAGTTGCTTATGATATTGCAGCCTATCGTGCTGCACCACCAGGCTTGCGAATTTGGGGAGGAGCAACTGTTGAAACCGCAGATATTGAAGCACTGCTTCCTTGGTTAGACTGGGCTTACAATACCGTTAAAGCCGAGTCGGTTGCTGTGGTTTAACTGAAGTGAGCTATCATTTCTTGCAAAAATGCTAACCAGCAAAAAAGGAACCACAGATGTAGACACGAAGTGGCTTCCCGCAGGGTACACAGATAAACACCGATATTTGTCTATGGTTTGATATTCAAAACACTGACTTCTGCAAAAGGTCTATTGACATTGAACACTTGTGAACATTATTAACGAATGCTCAAAGTGAAACGATCACAATACTGTCTTTATTGACAGTCAGGACAGTATTTCGCAAAGCGCGTAACATAACGTTACGCGCATCACTGCTATCTCTGGGATTTTCCACAATTAATGACACAAGACGAAAATGGGAAATTTTGCATTAGATCAACTTTTCCATTTGAGCCAATGTCTGATGGTGCTGGGGGAGAAAATTGAGCGATTTTGGGGAAAAATAATTTTAGCAGCAGAGCAGAAGCGAGTTGAGCTTGTCAGATCGCTACATTAAGGTTCAATTAACTTGAAGCCCCAAGGTTTGAGAACTGCTATAGCTAGTTCTGGATCTACACCTTCATAAGCCTCCCATTCCAACGGGTGCTCTTTAGGATGTCCGTCGCCGACATTACCTGCAACTTTGATAATCGGACAGTTTGCTATGCGATCGCGCTCCAATCCTTTTGGAAGTGCTAGTCGGATTTTGCGACCGACAAACTTCGCTGTACTTTCCTTAGCTACAGATTCACGAACTAAACAGATATCACCAGCAGTCCCCCAAGTCGTTGGGTAGATGTGGAGGAACGATATATAGGTTTCTGGTTTGATGGATCTTTTGAGAACTTGCATTACCTGTTAATCTTTAAACTATGAGTAAAAAATCATCTGAATATTTTCTCCCCTGCCTCCCCTGTTTATCCTAACTGGATTAGGTTGGGTTGAGCTTCAGTGAAACCTAAAAATTAAAAGCTCACCCTGTTACCCAAGAGTAAATCTTTCTCTGTTGTTAGTAAAGAGAGGGATTTTTAGTAGAACAGGGTGAAGTTTTCCAGGTTTTTGGCTAATTGGTTAAAACACGATAATTGCCCACATACTAGCTCCTAGCCCAATAGCTCCTAGATGTTGCCAAAGCAGCGTTTTTAGCGGTTGGCGCGCAATTTTTTGAGTTAACACTATTGTTAATAATACAGAAAATATGAGGGTACTACCTTGCAAAAAGGCAATTACGGCTGGATGCGCTACCAATAAAGGTAACTGCTCACCATGCAAACCGAAGGTAGCAAAAGCCACGGGTAAAATGCGCCCTCCTTCCCCTAAGCCTAAACGCAGATAGTGGGCTAAGTTAGCCCCCAACACCAATGGTAAATAACCGTAGGCCAGCTCAATAAATGCTTTGGGCTTGCGGCCAAAATTCAATAGCTGTATTAAGCCATAAGCTGCAAAGGCGATCGCGACTGGGATGAGCAAAACTAGCAGCGATAAGCCTAAGTGCTGCCAAAAAACAGTTAAATCCAGGTTTAGCCCTAACCAAGCTTGCAATTCGGGCAAACGATGCAGATATACACCACCTAACAGTAAAAATAACAGTGCAACTTCATAGCTGCGGGGTACGTGAGTTGTCCACAATTCAATCCCCGGAGGACGCAAGTTAAACTCGACGGAACGATGGGGACAAGCTTTTAGGCAAGTCATGCACAAAACGCAATCTCTGTTATCTTCTAACTGCGCAGGGTGTGAGTATAAGGGACAACCATTAGTTTCCATCCCTTCGCCTTTTTGGGGACCGCCTTTGTAACATTGATAAGTTGTGCAAGTAGCGGAACAGATACCTTGCTGGGCGCGAAGTTCGGTCATTGAGAGCTTGGCAAATAAACCATTCATGCCGCCAATTGGACAGAGATAACGACACCAAAACCGCCGTTCAAAAATCGCAGAGAAGATCATTGCTCCAGCGGTGATTAATAACAGCAAGCAAGCGGAGAGGTAAGCTGTATTTTCTAAATCCCACAGTTCTTCCCATAAGAAAATCAGGGTAAATAGCCCAAATAAAAACCAGCCGCCCCATTTCTCAGCTTCCTCCCTCGGCCAGCGTTTGAGTTTTCGTGGGAACAACCAAAGTGATAATTTCTGCGTAATTTCACCGTAGATCATGAAGGGGCAGACTGAACACCAGATCCGCCCCAGAAAGGGAAACAGAAATAGGAAAAAAGGCCACCACCAAGCCCAAAATAGATTTAAAGCAAAATTGCGATCGCGTGTTTGGGGGCCAATAAACAACACACCCACGAGTAAGGCGAAAGCCACTACTGTAAAACCGTAGTTAATGCGATCGGGCCACCAATCACTCCGCAAAAACCGCCGCAACCGAGGATAGACATTTAACAAATTGACGCGAAATTGCTTTTTCTTCGGTTCGGCTGACCAAAAGATTTCTTCTGTGAGTTCTTTCCCTTCTCCCGCTTGAACGATCGCTCGTTCTACCAAGTTCTTCAATTCCTTAAGATTACCCGGGAAATCGTAAGCTTGCAAGCGACGCAAAGCTTCTGGGGTAATATGCGGTTTTGCCAGCCCGCGCGCGCGACTGTAAAGACTGGTGTAATATTCTACCTGGGCTTGAATATCCGCTTTTCGTACTCGTAGCGGTGGCACTTTAATTACATGACAGACACACCGTTCGATAATTGACTGAGTTTTTTCGGAGACAATTAAGATCCTGGCTCTATTGTCACGAGGTTCCGCTTTTGGTTCTCCAGGGCGAGTTACAGGAGTATATGTATCTGTTTGGACTAGCTGCGCTACAGCTGGTAATAACTCTGGGGGCAATTCTTGGATATTATTCAGAACTAAAGTACCCTCCCCCAACCATTCTAAAAGTCCGGGTTTACCGCCAGCGCGACCAAATAAATCTGCACCACTGGTTTGGAGAATCCCGCAATTAACTTTAATAATTGGTTCTCGCCGCATGGGGGAACTAAAGTGTATTAGAGCCGCGATATTATCTTTTTCTAAACCTGGTTCGCCAAAAATTTCTACTGAAAGGCGATCGCTTGCTGCTTCGCGAATTTGCTCCCGCAGACGCACCGCATAACGACTTGTACCGACAATTCCCCGTTGCGCCTTGGTGACTAAATATGGACGTAAGGCTAAAGCACGTTCTTGTTGGTAGCTTAAAGCAGATGTCGCCTCAGCCAATTCTTGCGCTAATACCCGTGAAACAGCCTGATTAATTTCTGGGTATTGAGTAGCTAAGGTGCGAAATTTGTCAGCCGGTGTCACCCATAAATGACATTCGTTGAGAGTCGTAATTGCAAAAGGCGTCAACTCATCTAAGAGTAATTCTTTGAGGTTAATGACTTCTCCAGGAAGGAACCCACGGGGTAAGGCTGAGTTGGTTTTGCTAGTCTCGCTTTCTAAGTGTCCATCTTGAACAATGTAAACTGCTTCTGGCTGAGTACCTTCGCTCACTAGGGTGCTACCTTCTGGCACAACTTGTAGTTCCATAACTTGAGCGATCGCCTCTAAAACCGCAGGCGAGAGAATTCCTAAAGGTGTGCGTTCTTGTAGCCAAATCACTGTATCTGGAGATGTCATTATCGGTTCTCCGTGCAGGCTGGTTGTTGTATAAAAGGAATTATCCCTGATAATGGCTGCGTGATGAGTTTATCTGATCTACCTAATCTCTGGGTTCCTTTGGCAATGTTGGGTTTAATTGTGATTGCGGCGGTGTTTTTTAGTCGTAGTGGTTAATTTTTAAATATCCACAGGCGAGAAGCTCACCTACGTGGGCTAAGAACATTAAACTCAATAAATTGCGATCGCGTTAATGTGAGAACAAATGGGAGCTAAAGACCTATTCCATGAAGCTGTAAAACAGGCACTTCTTAAAGAGCAGTGGATAATTACGGCTGATCCACTGAAAATCAGGATTGAGCGTGTAAAATTTGAGATCGACTTGGCAGCAGAAAAAGTCTTGGCAGCTGATAAAGACGAGCGAAAAATCGCAGTTGAAATCAAAAGCTTTCTTAATAGTTCTGTCATTACTGACTTTCACTCGGCACTGGGACAGTTTTTGAACTATCGCCTTGCTTTACAAATGAGTGAACCAGATAGAACGTTGTATTTAGCGGTTCCCATTGATACGTTTGAGTCTTTTTTTCAAGAGCGGTTCACTAAGGAAGCCATCAGATTTTATCAAGTAAAGTTAGTAATATATGATTCGCTTCAGGAGGTAATTGTTGAATGGAAAGAATAGAACAGTATCGCCAAAGCATCGAAAAACTTTTAAAGTCTCACGCTGACTTTGAAACTAGCAATTTAGATATTGAATCTCAGTTGATTGTTGATACAGAACATGACCATTACCAGCTTTTAGAAGTTGGGTGGCAGGGAATGAAGCGAGTTTACAACTGTGTCATGCATTTGGACATCAAAAATGGCAAAATTTGGATTCAGCGCAATATGACAGACGTTGATATTGCACAAGAACTAGTAGAGATGGGTATAACTAAGGAGGATATTATTTTGGGGTTACATCCGCCTTATAAGCGTCCATATACAGGTTATGGTGTGGCTTAAGGAGTGCGATCGCAGTAAACAGCCTCCTTTCTCCTCTACTATCTAAATTTGCACATTTAGCAAATCATAAATGTTTTTTAATTAGTGGTTTTGCGAGTAGCTCAATTTACAGCAGATTGCAAGTAAGTGAGGTACACCAGGTTTATATCCTCATTTCAGAAAACCTTGATTTTATTAATTCTAAATTTAATAAAACAGGTTTACACAATTTTGGTGCTGTACCTCATAAACCTGAAATACGCTGTATCTCTGGCTCACCGCGAAATTCTAAAATATGCTGGGCGGTAAGCTGTGGTTGTTCTAAGTGAGGAAGATGACCACAATCTTGAATCCAGATGAGTTTACTGTGTGAAATTGCCCGTTTAAATCTTGGAGCGTCTTTTGTTCCCAAAATTTTATCGGCATCACCCCACAAAATCAGTGTTGGTTGCAAAATTTGTGATAATTTCTTAAATCTAAAAGCACGATAACCACCACTTTTGGTGAAAGCAATCACAGCTTTACTCCAGCTAGGCATTTGCAGGTGTAATGCTCCACAATCTACACCATCACTAGAGATAAGTTGTTGGCTTTTGTAAGCAGCACGGCAAATGCGATCGCGGACTTTAGGACTGCGCAAAAACTCTGTGGCTAAATAATCCAAAGGGGGAAACATCAATTTGCTTATAGGTGAACCTCCCTTCAAACCCGCACTATCGATTAACACTAGTTTTTTCACCACTTCTGGATAGGTGAGTGTAAAATCAATTGCTGCTGCACCCCCCATCGATGCACCCACCAAAATTACAGGTTGGTTAATTAGGGTTTTCCAAAAATAATAAAGATGGGTTTTAATTGCAGTTGGGCTATAGTCAATTTCGGCAGTTCTATCTGTAAACCCAAAACCCAACAAATCCACTGCCCAAGTTTCATTTTCTACTGCCAACAATGGTAGTAGACGCCGAAATTCTAATACAGAACTATCAAAGCCATGAATTAATAAAATCGGTATGCCACCGCTACCTTGACATACATAAGTTGTAGTGATTGGTTGATTAGTTAGGGGAGTAGCGATCGCCTGAGATTGAATACTTTGAGCTAATGCGATCGCGGCGGGTTCTTTCAGTTGCTCAACTGCTTTAGGTAAAAAAGAAGGAAACATAAACCTTAGTTTACCGTATTGTCAAGACAATAGGGATTGGGGCAGCGATTCTAAATTCATTATTTGACAGGGTTCAGAAATAACTTGAGACTGAGAGCAGGCAAATTCAAGTCAGGGTGATGTTTGGATTAGAAGTGCTGAGTTTTGCACTTTTTTCCTTTTTATGTACAAGTTAGGATTGAGACAAAATGGAATTTTAAATACATAAACTGCATTAAAAAACAAGCATCACAGGGAAAATAAACGCAGAACGACTCATCTTATTCACTAGACCTCTTGCAAAAATATATTTTTGCAAGAGGGGGGAAAGGGAAAAGGTTAAAGGGAAAGGGTTTTGAGTTCCTTTCCCCTTTTCCCCTTTCCCTTTAACCGACTTCTGCAAGAAGTCTACTAAAGCCACGGACAATCAGAGCGGTGCAGTAGAGCATCTATGACTTAGTTTTTGCAGAATAACAAGTCATATGACCAACTTCAAAAGGAGATAAAAATGGCAAATTCAAATCAAACAATCCTCGTGACTGGTGCGACCGGCAACCAAGGTGGTGCGGTGGCGCGTCATCTTTTGCAGCGCGGAAATTGCACGGTGCGCGCCTTTGTACGCGACCAAAACAAGCCCGCGGCCCAAGTACTCCAACAAGCGGGTGCAGAACTCGTAGAAGGAGATTTCAGCGATCGCGCTTCACTTGAGCGCGCTCTGCAAGGTGCCTTTGGCGTTTTTTCGGTGCAAAACTTCCAAGACGGATTAGAAGCCGAAATCAGTCAGGGCAAGGCTGTCGCAGACGCGGCGAAAGCCTCGGGCATTCAGCATTTCGTCTACAGTTCGGTGGGTAGCGCAGAACGCAACACTGGCATTCCGCATTTCGACAGCAAATTTCAAATCGAAGAATACATCCGAGCAATTGGTTTGCCTTACACGATTATGCGTCCAGTTTTCTTTTTTTATAATTACAACTTGATGCGTCCGATGCTTGAAAAGGGAACGCTTTTCCAGCCGCTCAGTCCTGAAACGAAATTGCAGCAACTTTCCGAAGAGGATTACGGGGAAATGGTCGCCGAGGTGTTCGAGCGTCCCGCAGATTTCATGAACCGCGAACAGGAAGTTGCAAGTGTGGAGATGAGCATGACGGAAATCGCTGCCGCGTTTAGCCGCGTTTTGGGCAAAACCGTTAACTACCAACAAATTCCGTTTGAAGCGTTTGAGCAGCAAGTTGGAGAGGAAGTAACCACGATGTATCGCTGGTTTGAGAACGTTGGCTACGGAGCGAATTTAGCACAGTTGCAGCGTGATTTTCCTTTCCTGACCAACTTTGAATCCTATCTGCGCGATACAAAGTGGTAGCCAAGGGCATCACGGCTGGGCAAAACCAGCCCAAAGCGCGTCCAATGTCGGGTCAAAGAAGAAGCATTCAGAATTCAGAATGCAATTCCTGGGGGCTTGTGACCCGCCACTAATTGAAGACCACCAAATTGAAAATTTAGTAGGGGCTTGATACCCCTAAGTCATTCATCACTCGCACACTCGTCATTCTGACTCCTGGCTGCTGACTCCTTCTTGGTCAAAAATGTGAAGTGACAATTACAGCCTGATTAGAACCAGAACCTGCTAACCATTCTCAAAGAGCAAACGATGCGATTCTTGAATAAATTCGTAATTGTTACTAGTGCGAGCGGAGGAATTGATATGATCCTCGACTCTTAACTACCTTCCAAGAAAGTTGGGCAAAATTTTAAAATTGGCACTAAAGCCTCGTACAATTAATATCACTTATCCTTTACTCAGGAGAGTTAAGCTATGCCAATGGCGGTTGGCGTAATTGAAACTTTAGGTTTTCCTTCAGTGTTGGCAGCAGCAGATGCAATGGTAAAATCTGCCGCAGTCACATTAGTGTATTATGGTCAAGCGGAAAGCGCTCGCTTATTAGTGGCAGTTCGAGGTCACGTTGCTGAAGTTAGAAGAGCAGTTGAAGCAGGAATTGCTGCTGGAGAAGAAGTACAGGCTGGTACAGTCATCACCCACTATATAGTTCCTAATCCCCCAGAAAATGTGGAGACCATTCTACCCATCCACTTTACTGAAGAATCTGAAGCTTTCCGTATGTTCTAAGCAAATTCGCCATTAAAATTTGTAGCGAAGCTTCGTACAATTAACTTGTAGCGCCACCTAAGTTTACTAATACAGGAGATTTTTTATGTCATTACAGGCAGTTGGAGCACTAGAGACTAAGGGTTTTCCTGCTGTGCTAGCAGCAGCAGATGCAATGGTCAAAGCTGGTCGAGTTACCCTTGTTGGTTATATCAGAGTGGGTAGCGCTCGTTTTACAGTGAATATTCGTGGTGATGTTTCTGAAGTCAAGACCGCTATGGCGGCTGGTGTGGAAGCTGCCGAAAATGTTTACGGTGGTACTCTTGAATCATGGGTAATTATCCCCAGACCACATGAAAACGTTGAAGCTGTTCTGCCAATTGGCTACACTGAAGCAGTTCAACAATATAGAGACTCTGTAGAAAACCCAATTGTCAGATCGTCGAACGGGCGATAGATTTTAGATTAATTGGATATTTAATCAACAGTCCAAAGTCTCAAACCAAAATTAGCAATAAATTATTGACCTGTGCGCCTTGACAATGAACTATTGGCAAGACGCAATTAATCGTATATATAGCTTAAAGATTGCGATCGCTTGACTTGCAAGCTAGACTTCCACAGGCGATCGCAGCCAAAACTATAGCAATCCGGAATGATTCATGAGAAAATACTGAGAGGAACTGAAGGTAGCGTTTGC
>NZ_MTAV01000073.1 GCF_002154695.1 Nostoc sp. T09 | reverse complement strand
GGATGAGGACAAAACCTTGTCAACCAAAAGGGTTTCACATTAAGTTGACACGTATGAGCAATGCTAAACCCCTACGCGAAATCTATATGTATCACGATTTTCGTGAATTGGTATAAGAGTGAATATCCCTTCACAATCCAGATAGGATTGCTATCCAAACGCACTTTGTAAACTTTTCTTGAATTAAAGATTAATAGCTATAACCTAACGCTGACAAATGTTGTAGCTATTTTTTTTTAAAACAACAGCTTGTACATGGAGACAAGTGCATAAATCAAAAAACACTACCCCATTAACTCTGATGAAAGGGTTCAAAACCAAACAGGTAAAGCAAGCGAGCTAAGTTCAATTTTGTTAACCACATTGCCAAGGCTTAATCCAGGCTTAAAACTGAGCGCTGACTAATCTATAAGCAAGCTGTGGTTCAGATGAAAATCTGGCTTTTAAAAGACCTTACATTATCCCAATTAATTAGGGTTAATTAGCCGTATTGGCTTACCCTTTTGAAAAAAATGACTGCTAGATATTTTGAATTTCTGTAAACAAAGGAGAAAAATCATGTCTAAAGAACAGCATTTACAATTGGCAGAAAACAATACTGAATTGGCTGTTATTTCAGCGTATGAACTAAAGGAGTCTGAATTAGAAGCTATAAGTGGCGGTGCTTCAACACAGGTTTGTACCACTACATATAGGCTCAACGGCCAACCCAAAATGACAACCTGCACTACTACTACTACTAACTAGTCAGATGTTTTCATTGGCATAGCCACAAAAGTATTAGCGTAATACTTGACTATTCAGGGTAAAAGGTAAGGATAAATATAAAATTCTTAATCCTTAACTTTTACTCTTTTATTAAATGCATATTGATTAAAAAAGATATATTAATCATAAAAATTAAATATAAAATTAAGCATCGATAATCAATATGAAATACCAAATTGTTAAACAACACAGCGAAGAAGACTGTGGTGCTGCAAGTCTTGCTTCAATTGCCAAATATTACGGTAAAAATTTCACTATTAAGCGCATTCGAGAAAGTGTAGGAACTGGACAACAAGGAACTACATTACTAGGCTTGAAGCGAGGCGCTGAGAGCCTTGGTTTTAATGCACGAGCAGTTAAACTACCTCTGGAAGCTTTTAACGAAAAAACTATTCCTTTACCAGCGATTATCCACTGGAAAGGCTATCATTGGGTGGTTTTATATGGCAAGCGAGGCAATAAATACGTTGTTGCTGACCCTGGTGTCGGTATCCGTTATCTAGAAAAAAAGTGGCTCCTAGAAGCGTGGACAGATGGAGTAATGCTTCTCCTCGAACCAGATCCAGTCCGCTTTTTTTCTCAGGAAGATGAAAAAAATAAAATTGGCGGTTTTGGGCGCTTCCTTAAGCGTGTCTGGCCATATCGCGCCATTGTTGTCCAAACTTTGTTGCTTAACTCAGTTCTAGGTTTACTCTCCCTCGCTTCTCCATTTTTGCTGCAAATCCTGACTGATGATGTGCTAGTTCGCGGAGATATGCAACTTCTAACTAGTGTTGCTATTGCAGTGATTATCATGCGCTTGGTTAGCAGTAGCCTGCGATTAGCGCAATCAAATCTGATCGCTCACTTTGCTCAACGTCTGCAACTAGGGCTAATTTTTGAATTTGGACGGCAAATTTTACGCTTACCTTTAAGTTATTACGAATCTCGGCGCAGTGGCGAAATTGTTAGTCGCCTAGAAGATATTCAACAAATTAATCAGTTAATTTCTCAAGCCGTTGTTAGTTTACCTAGCCAACTTTTTATCGCCCTAGTTTCCCTAGGTTTCATGCTGTTTTACAGTATAAAACTCACAGCTTTGGCTGGTGCGATCGCTCTTTTAATGACTCTCTCTACAGTGGCTTTCTTACCCACCCTACAGCAAAAGATTCGCAGTGTTTTGGTCTTATCAGCCGAAAACCAAGGGGTTTTGGTCGAAACTTTCAAAGGCGCGATTACCCTAAAAACTACTGCGGCTGCTCCCCAATTCTGGGAAGAATTCCAAGTTAGATTTAGTCGCCTTGCTAACTTTACCTTCCGCACTATTCAAATTAGTATTATCAACGGTATCTTCTCAAACTTAGTTTCCAGCATCGGTAGTATTGCCTTGCTGTGGTTCGGCAGTACTCTGGTGATTCATCAGGAATTAACTATTGGGATGTTACTAGCATTTAATAGTATGAATGCTAACTTTACCGCTTTTATTGAAACTACTATCGACTTTGTTGATGAATTCACTCGTGCCAAAACCGCTACTCAACGCCTCACGGAAGTTATTGAAGCTACTCCAGAAACTTTAGATAACAGTCAAAAGCCTTGGGTGACAATTAAAAGCAACGCAGGCATCACCTGTACCAACCTCAACTTTCATCATGCAGGCAGAGTTGACTTGTTGCAAGATTTCTCCATCACTATCCCTGGCGGTAAGGTGATTGCCTTAATTGGTAAATCTGGCTGCGGTAAAAGTACTTTGGCTAAATTGATTGCAGGTTTATATCAGCTTCAGTCTGGTAATATTCGCTTCAGTATTTATAACTTGGAAGACCTTTCTTTAGAATGTCTACGACAACAAGTGGTGCTAGTTCCCCAAGATGCACACTTTTGGAGTCGGTCGATTATGGAAAACTTTCGTTTAGGTTCGCCGAATATTAGCTTTGAGCAGATTGTGCAAGCTTGCGAGATTGCTGGGGCTGATGAGTTTATTAGCAAACTCCCCGATAAATATCAAACTGTCTTAGGGGAATTTGGCGCTAATCTTTCTGGTGGTCAAAAGCAGAGATTAGCGATCGCGAGAGCCATTGTCAATAACCCACCAGTGTTGATTTTAGATGAATCTACTGGCGCACTCGATCCAGTTAGTGAAGCTCAAGTTTTAAACCAGTTGCTTACTCACCGCCAAGGTCAAACCACAATTTTGATTAGCCACCGCCCCAAAGTCATCCAGCAAGCCGATTGGATTGTCATGCTAGAGCAAGGACAATTAAAAATTCAAGGTTCTCCAGAAGCTCTATCTCATCAACCTGGTGAGCATTTAGACTTTCTCGGTGGTGTTGATTTATCAGTAAATGGTTTTGCCAAAAATCCTGCCAGTTTTCATCTCAATGGAAGTTCTTCAACCAGCATTCGCTAATCTCTACTAAAAAAACTGTCATGGTTAGCTACTTAAACCCAAACTCTCTACCCCAAGTTCAAAGCAATGATTTTCTCCCGCCGATTAGTCCTTGGGTAACACTAGGCAGTTTGGTACTTGTTGGTGGTGTTGGGGGAGCGATCGCACTTGCTTCTGCGATTGAATATAAGGTAACCGTTAAAGGACAGGCAACTGTCCGGCCTACGGGAGAATTACGGCTAGTGCAAGCAGCGACAGAAGGTCAAATTACAAACGTTTTTGTAAATGAAAATCAGGCGGTGAAAAAGGGAGATGTACTAGCCACTATTGATGACTCTCGCCTGCAAACGAAAAAAAGCCAATTGCAAAGCAATATCCAGCAGACGCAATTGCAACTACTGCAAATCGATGCTCAAATTAAGGCACTAAATCGTCAAATTAAAGCAGAAACAGAACGCAAAAATCGTGCGGTGAATTCGGCTCAAGCCGCACTCAATCGCGCCCAACGCAATTATCGAGATCAACAAATTACTGCTAAGGCGGATGTTGAAGAAGCCCAGGCGAACTTAAGCAAAGCAGAAAAAGAATGGTATCAAGCACAAATCGAGCTACGCTCATCTCGTGCTAATCTGCAATCGACAGAAGCGGCGTTGAAAGCAGCCCAAACTAAACGCGATCGCTATCAAAAGGTAGTGCAAGCAGGAGCGTTATCTCTCAATCAATTAGAAGAAGTGCAGTTAGAGGTAGTGCAACAACAACAAGCAGTTGAGATGCGACGAGCCAGTATTGAGGCGCAACAACAAATTATTGCCCAGCAACAACAAGCCGTAGCCGCAATGCGAGCCAAACTGCAACGCACTCAAGCTGCTCTTAACCCTAGTAATGCAGAAGTTGCGATCGCTAAACAGAGTATTGCCCAAGAAAGTGCTGGCGGTCAAGCCACTCTCGCCACCCTCAACCGAGAATGGGAAGCACTGTTTCAGCAGCGAATTCAAATGCGGAATCAGCTGCAACAGGATACTAAAGAACTACAACAAGTGGAAAACGACCTCAGCCAAACCAAGATTACAGTTACCGAAGATGGGATAATTTCTGGGCTAAATTTACGAAACCCAGGCCAATCGGTGCGTATAGGCGAGGAAATTGCTCAAATTGTCCCTAGCAATGCTCCCTTAGTCATCAAAGCTGCTGTTTCACCTGAAGATGTAAGCCAGTTAGAAAAAGGTCAACAGGTACAGATGCAGGTTTCTGCCTGTCCCTATCCCGACTACGGTACTCTTAAAGGTGTGGTTAGTCACATTTCTGAAGATACCATTAAATCTCAAAAGGGTGAGGCTTTGCCCAACGTTACCAATTCTTCTTTCTACGAGGTGACAATATTGCCCGATACCTTGTCCTTAGGTAGAAGCAACCATCAGTGTACTATTCAGCCGGGAATGCAAGGCAGAGCTGATATTATTTCGCGACGAGAGACAGTCTTGAAATACATGCTTAGGAGAGCTAGGTTAATTACAAACTTGTGACCATCAGGCGATCGCCCTACGCTACGCGATCGCCATTGCCAAATAAAATAAACGATTCTTCCGGCTGTCCATTGGTAAATGCGGCGTGAGTTGCCACTGGAACTGGTGCGTCTTGGGCTATTGGCTATATTTCAATACAGTTCAGATAAGCCTGTTTTGTCTGCCTCTGTTCCCTGTTCCCTGTTCCCTGTTCCCTTGCCTCCACAGAGGAATTTTCTTAACTGAACCGTATTGGGCTATATTTTGCTGGCAATTCTCTTTTTCTATGTCGATTGGCAAGAAAGACGTAAAACTTGATGTAATCTCTCCCCATTTCAGGCAAACTTATTAGTAAAACAAGGTCGAAGAAACACTCATGACTACTAAAAGCAATTTGCAAGGTGATATGAATAACGCTATTGGACAGTTTCATCAACAAGATGAAGAAATATTCCAATGGACAAAGCAGTGGTATCCGGTAGCAGTTGTAAATTTCTTAGATCCATCTCGCCCACACGCAATACAGTTACTAGGAAAGGATCTTGTTCTGTGGCGAGACAATTTTAACAAATGGTCTTGTTTTGAAGATTGTTGTCCGCATCGACTAGCTCCTCTTTCTGAAGGGCGTGTTGAGTCTGATGGCACACTTTTATGTGCATACCACGCTTGGCGTTTTGATTCGCAGGGTAACTGTGTGAGTATTCCCCAGTCAAAAGATAAGCAAACAGCCTCTGTGCACTGCTCAAACTCTAGGTCATGTGCTGTTAGCTATCCAACACAAGAACTTCAAGGTCTACTGTGGGTTTGGGCTGAGTCAGGACAAGAAGCACAGCTTGAAAGTCAATTGAGAACACCAAGAATTATTCCAGAACTTGAGGATAAGTCACTTCAAGTAAGACATTTGTTTTGGAATATCCGTGATTTAGCTTACGGATGGGACTTTTTTATGGAGAATGTTGCTGACCCTGCCCATGTGCCTGTCTCCCACCACGGTATTGTAGGCGATCGCTATAAAGATGCTAATTACTATGACATGCTTTCCATCAAGCAGATGTCTACTCAAGAAGGGTTTGCCTTTGAAATCACACCGACAGCACCCACAATTAAGCAAGCGATACACGATTTTCAACCACCCTGCCATATGAGAATTGTCTCAACGTCTGTTGATGGTGGCAAACTCATTCTGGCATTATATGCTACCCCAACTCGTCCAGGATGGTGTCGTCATATTGGCTGCCAAGTATTGGTTAAGAATGAGTCCGGAAAAACACCCAAAGGATTAGGAATATTTGGTCTACCATTGCCAACTTGGCTAGGTCATGTTTTATCATCCTTATTTTTACATCAAGATTTGGTATTTCTCCATTACCAACAGAAGATTCTAGCAAAACGGCAAAATAGCCGATGGCTGGATGCAGTCTATACACCCAATCCTCAAGACAAAATGGTTATTACATTTCGCCAGTGGTTAGAAAAAAAAGCTGGCGGTAGTATCCCTTGGGCTTGTGGGCATAGTTCTAATCTTTCCCCCGCAGAACTAGATAAGCAAAAGCTTTTTGATGTCTGGACAACTCACACTCAACATTGCTCTGTTTGTCAAGATGCTCTTAACAATATTAAACGCCTTTATGTATTAGCTTATGGGTTGGCTGTAATTTGTTTGTTTGTAGGTGTAATTATTGATGCAAGGGCTATAGCGGTAAAGGCTGCCCTAGCATCTGTAAATCACATACCGATACCGCTTTTAACGGTTTTTCCCCCTATCGGATTCTGGTGGACGCTTGCAGGCGCAACGCTATTTGCAGTGGTAGGATACTTGTTGCAGAAATTGAGCCGATTATTTTACGTTTATGAGTTTGAACACGCCCACAATGACTAATAGATTTGTCTTCCTCATGTCACCGCACTTTTTATCAATTTCAGACGCTATTACAACGGACAACCTTTACGGAATGTCGTAGATAAAAATGCTGGTTATTAATAATCAGTATCGTTTTATCAATTAATAACGTTGTCAGGTGGGCAATGCCCACCCTACAGTCTAATTACAAGAGATAAATTCCCGGCTTCTTCAATAAGTTGGGAATCTTATTTTTTGTCTTCAAAATGAGGACTAAAATCCTCACTTAGATTACTCTTGCTGCAAGAATTGTTGTAAATGGGGTTGATCTAAATTTAAACCAAGTTCCTGTGCTTTAAGTTTGATTTCTTCTGGTGTAAGTTTTTGTTGGCTAGCAATAGCAATTAAACTTATAGCGGTTGCTCTTGCACCCGCAGCACAATGAACTAATACTGGTTTAGGTAAATTGTCTATTTCCCAGATGGCTTTTTCTACCAATTCTTGATTTGCTTCCGAGGGATTGATCGCGATGTTAGCATAATTTAAGCCTGCGGCTTGTGCGTGCTGCTGTTCTTCATGTAAAAAACCTTGTTCGTTAGGAGAACGCAGATTTAGAACTGACTTAAATCCTTGCTTTGCTGCTTGTTGTAATTGTTCGGGAGTGACTTGTCCGGCCGAACTTAGTTCCTCGCTAACTTTTTTCGTCGGGAGTGCGGCAAATCTAGCATAGCGCTCTATATAAAATTCTTTTGAGTTTGCGATCGCCTTCACAGCTTCTCGTTGACTTACCGCATCCCACCATCTTTGTATTCTAGTGAATTCTTTTGGTAATTTAAAACCTCGATAATGCTCAATTGCTGACCAACGTTCAAACCAAGGATAGAATGTCAAGTCAACTAAACTGATAGCTTCGCCAAACCAATAGGGACCATTACTCGATAATTTTCCCAAGCCTTCGTTTTCAATAAATCGCAAATGAAGCTCTAGTTCTTGTGTAGCTTGTTTTTGCGTTTGGGAGTCTTGAGAACGCAGCAAACTAGAGAAAGCCGGAACAAATCGAGTATTTGCAAAATCGATCCAAATTCTTGCCTGTGCCCTACTAATAGCATCCTTTGGTAATAAGGAAGGCTCAGGAAAAACCTCATCCAAATATTCATTAATAATTGCCGATTCCCAAACTCGCTCATTGCCATGTTTAATAACTGGCACTTTGCTATAAGGTGAAATATCTGTAAAATTTGCTGGCTTATTCTGCAAATCAATCTCAATTAGGTCAAAGTCAACACCTTTTTCTAAAAGTACTAAACGCGACCTATGAGCATAGGGGCAAACAACTGCACTGTAAATTGTAATTTCTGCCATATTTTACCTCTGTAATTCAACAAAATAAGGAAACGGGGCATTAGGCATTTATCACTTCTCATCCTTAAACCTTGACTCTTATTAAGAATTAACTCAGCCAAGGTATTTCTTCAGGAGCATAACGAAAAGCACGAAAAACTGAATTTTGCTCTCCCTTAGCTACTAATGCCGATTCGCCAGGAGCATTTTGAGGCGCAAAGTAAGGATTAATATATTCCCAAACAAGTTCTCCTGTTGCTGTCACTTCAAAAATCCGACCAAAAGCACCCTCGGTAATTAAGGTATTGCCATTAGGTAAGCGTTGTGCACCCGAAATATAAGAACTGAAAAAGTTATGTGGTGGGTTATCAGTATATTCCCAAACTATCTCCTTGGTTTGTCTATTTACTTCAATAACACGGGAGAAATTCAAAGCTACCTTCTGCCGATGGGCACCATTGTCAAAAATTAGCAAGTTGCCGTTAGGTAATTCATTAGGAAAATGTTGTTGAGCAAGAACATCATCTCCTAGTTCCCAGATGATTTTTCCGGTATGACGCTCAACAATTACCACTGTTGAGATATTACGGAAACTCAAAACAATATTGCCATCAGCAAGTTCTCCAACTGTGTTGCCATGTGTCCATTCATGGCGTTGGTCTTGTTTTGTAATTACATATTTTTCTGGATCGAGATGTTCGTAAGCGTGCCAACTCCAAACTATTTCACCCTCTGGAGTTACTTCATGAATGACATCAGCATAGATATCACCATCTACTTCTGTCTCAGCTACACCACCTTTGATTTGGGAAACTAAAGATTTTGGTATCTTTTCTAAAGCTAGTAAAATTGTGTTGCCATTACGCAGACGGCGACCATCATGATGATGGTCTGGATGATGATATTGCCACACAACTTTACCTTGGGGATCTACTTCTAAAACTACCCCACCTTTAAACAAAGACCAGACAGGGAAACGTGGTGGAATCTCTGCTGTTTTCCCGTTATAGAAGAGGTTGCCATTAGGTAGAAGATAGCCATATAAACCTGGAGGATATGGTAGTTGCCATTGATGTACGACTTTACCTTCCAAATTAATTAAGTAGACTTCACCTTTACCAGTAAGTGGTGTAAAAAGTGTGTACCCAGAGAAAACTTTTTCAGGATTATATGCTTTTAAGCCAGTACCCCGACGACGAATAGTATTTTGTTCAACAAAAGTAGTTGCTAATGTCATAATTTTACTGAATTTCTCAGCCTTCAATCTGCGTGATATCAATGCTTGGATAGTATGGAAAGCAGACATGATTTGCTTTCCATATCAGATTTTTAGAAAAACTACTTAAAATCGGTAGGTTAACCGTATTTAGTAAAATCAACTTTTGATTATTGCATACATATCTATGGATAGCAAGCTGATAAAAAATTACTAAAATAGCCTACAAATATAAAAAAGTACACCCTTAACAAGGTGTACTTTAAAACTATAGGAATCCGATTTGATTATTGAAAAATCTGCGTATATTTCAGAAATCAAGTATGAATCCTATACAAACTTAACTACGACTCCGAAAACCTTGTTGCCCATTAACTGGATCAAAAAGTACATCGTATTTGTCAAAAAATCCAATCCCACTATTCACAACCACAGGATTATCAGCCTTTGCAGAAACATTGATATTCCAGAGATTAAACCCGTCACGGTTTCCGGGTACAAGGCTGTAGTCAAAAACGCGAGGAATTCCCACCTTGAGCGCATTTTCTGGGCGTAACTTTCCTGGTTTGAGTTTACCCATTAGGGAAGCAGACTTAAATTCCGCAAAACCACTACTTATTCCAGTATCAGCGACCATTTTACCGTTACAGGTGTTTTTCATTGAACTCCCAGAGATAGTTAAACAAACTCCGTTGAGTCGAGCGTCCCACCTGTTACCGGGTATACCATTAATCGCAGGTTGTTGACTTAAAGAAACCATCTTGAAAGCTTCTCGATTATTTGCTGTTAAACCGAGAATCAAGCTACCGTTGTTGCTGCTACCGCCATTACCACTAACGATAAATCCGTTACTGAGATTTCCTGGGAGTTTTCTTAATGGATTATAGGGAAGTGCCTTTTCAGAATAGTTGACACCGATAATACCGGAGAATGGCGTACCACTTTTCGCAGAGCAATTAGGTTTTTGGGGGATACATTGGCGACTGGTAACGATTTGCACGGGAATAGGTTCCTCTGTGGAGATGAAACCAATCCGCATAGTTGTGTAAACTAACTCTCCTTCTAGGACAGTACCATCGCTTAATACTTCTTTGATAATTTGACCTGTTCTGTTAATGGGAGCATTCCCTAAAAATTCTTTAGGAACTCTCAGCCCAGCAGAACCTGTATCCATTAATAAACGTTTTGGCTGACCACCTGCTATTGCTACCTCCATAAAATAGCCGCGCACCCGTTGACCGATGGAACCTTTTGTATACAAAGGAATTGATATTGTATTAAAACTGGGCTTGCGGGCTGTAATTTGAGCCGTATCGCGCACAGCAGGATTAGCAAAAAGTTCTTGAAAGCCAGCTTGTCGCTGTGCTACTGATTCTGGTGCATAGTCCCAAAGGCTTTCATAGTAAAAAAAGGTGGCACCTAAACCGCGTTGTTTAGCCGCCCGGACTTGAGACTGAATGTGTTGCATGGAAACTGGGCGATTTCTCAACCCTGCCATAATACCGATACCAGTTGGTATTAATTGTTGTGTTTCTATGATTTCTGGGCTTGTCAGTTTACTGTAAAAACTTTCCAAATCATTACGGTAAAGCTGGACAACAAGTTCGTCTACAATACCCAACCGCACCCAGTTGAGCCAGTCTTGGAGTTGATATTTGTAAGCAAAGTCGTAGTAATTGGGAGAAACAGAGAAAATTGCATTGGGTTTTCTGGCTTTCACAGTTTGGTTTAGCTGAAGCATAAACGCTGTGATTTTATCTGCTCGCCATTGCTTCCATGCTTGGGCTTGAGGATTGGGTGGGGGAGGGCTGCCAGTTTCCTGAGTATATAGGTTAATTGTGTACTTGTCGTAGCCAAAATCAACAGGTAAACTCATGTGATCGTCAAATTGAATGCCATCAGCGTCATATTGAGTGATGATTTCCATGACGAGATCGGTAATAAACTTCTGTACTTCTGGGTGAAAGGGATTCAGCCAAGCCACCTCACCCGCAGCCGTAATCGAAGTTTGGGTTCCATCCTGCTTTTGCGTCAGCCAATCCGGATGGTTTGATGCTAGTTCTGAAGTTAGAGGAGCCATGAAACCAAACTCAAACCAAGGTATGGCTAGTACTCCTTGGCGACGGGCTTGAGTAATGATGTCTGCAATGATATCTTGTCCCTCTCTACCTTTGAAGAAGAAAGGGATACCCGCTTGTTTTGCTACTGCACTGGGATATTTTGGATAACCATCATTCCAAACTACGGGATAAATGGTGTTAAAGTTCAATCGGCGCAGTTGAGCAATGGCATCTTGGAGTTTAGCGCGATCGCTCAAAATATCAAAGTCATTATTAGTTAGCCAAACCCCGCGAATTTCTTGAGTAGGTAACTGCGATAGTTGAGCAGTTGCAGGGTTGAGGTTTTCCAGCAGCAACACTGTAGCAAATGATATCGCAAAAATAACTGGTAAAAGGCGCTTAATTGATCGCCAACCTTGACGAATGAAAGGCAATTGCATAGGTCTGAATAATAAGTTAGCTAACCAAGCGTTAAATTGTATACTTTTGTGATGGAACTGAGTTGCCATTACTGCCTAAATAATTATGCTTAATACAGGACGTTAATTTATAACATTTAATACAAGCACTAAATTACTGCATGAGAAAAACTGATGCAGATTTAGCTGAGTCAGATAATTGACGCAGCTAGTGAGTGATTAGTGCCAACAATACCTACGCCATAATTTCAAATCCTAGCTATAAGTGTGCATTTCAAGCTGCGGGCGTTCTTTGCGCTTGTACATGACGTATACTTTCAGGGTCATTTGCTACCCTGCGGGAAACCCCCGCACAATTGTCCTCCTCTGCGTGAGATAAAAAATGTGGTTTATTTAGACGAAATGAACCACTAATAAACGAGGCAGTATTTTCCACGGTTCCCCCATTGAAGCAATTGCCATACTGATAGGTTTTTCTTGATGCGCTTCTTTATTTACAGTGTTTTTGTAGAAGATTTATAGCTATCTCAAAATTGTTAGGTTGAGTTTGTACTGCGTAAGCTTCTCTTTCTAAATCTTGTCTGTAGATATCAGTGTAGCGCAGAAAAAATGGTCGAGCATAATTGATGGGTTGAATATCTAACCCTAAAGTTTTTATTTTACCTTTGCCCGCACATACTTGTGCTGCATGAACAGATTCATGAATAAGAGTTTGAGTAGCGATTTGCAAATCAAAGACTACAGGATTAATCCAAATTTTTTTGCTACGCTCTTCTAATAAACCATAAGCTCCTCGCCTTGGTGGTAGCTCGATTAGTACTTGAAAACTATATTTTTCTAATTTATTTTTTAAATTTATAAATTGTTGTTCAGCAGTTGAGGGTTGAGTAACTAATAATAAAGAACTTAATAAAACAATTTCGAGCATATAAATAACTAGTATAGTAGGGTGGGCATTGTCTACCAATATCCGGATACGGTTGGCAGTGTCCGACATCACCACTATCGTAGTTCACGAGAGACTAAAAGCTCTGTGTAAAAGCAAAATAAGCCAACAATTAATGCAGGGGAATACAGAGTGAGGAAAAGTTAATTATAATTAAATATCAACGAGTAGCAAATGAGGAAGTTGTCGTTTGGGAATAGGATTAAATGATAGATTGCGAAATTTACCAAAGTGGCGATCGCATTTACTCCCTTTCCAACACTGTATATCAACTATAAAATCAAGAAGGTTATTTGATAGTTGTAAAATTTCGCTTGATAATTAAATTATCGATTGAAGAACGCCCAAGCTAAAAACCTCTCGGTGTAATATAAAGCTAATTGATTGCTTACACCATTGAAAACAGCATCAAAAGCGTGTTCAGCCCAAGGTATTTCTAACAAAATTGCAGTTTCGCCTGAATTATGTAAACGTTCATACATCTGCCTACCATATCGCGCTTCTACTAAATGGTCGCGACTACCGTAAACTAATAATGTTGGTGGTAAAGGTCTGATTACGTAATTAATTGGTGAAGCAGTTTCATACTTTTGAGCTAATTCTTGCGGCGAACCACCGATCAAGGCTTTTAATACAGCGCGGGTATTAATTGGGTCAGGTCGTGGCGGTGTATTATAACCTTCAGTTAAGTTCACTGGCCCGTAATAGCTCACCACAGCACGAATCGGTGGCGCATCTGGTTGATAAGCCGCTAGCATTGCAAGGTGTGCGCCAGAGGAACGTCCCAGAATTACCATGTTTTCTGGGTCTGCTTCATATTCTGCTGCGTGTTGACGAATAAAATTTAAGGCTGTAAGTACATCATGCAACTGCGCTGGAAACCGATATTTGGGTGCGTGTCGGTAATCAATTGCAAATACCGTATATCCACGAGCCGCCATATATTGATTAAACTCAGGATTAGCGCCAGGATTGCCACTTTGCCAAGCTCCACCATAAATTACTACTAGTGCTGGATATTTCCCTACTTCTGGGGGTTGGTAAACTTCCATGTTTAAATGAACTCCCGCAGGCGTAGCAAATATAATTCCTGTTTTGTGGCGTATTTTTCCCAGTGGAATACCTCGGAAGCTATTAACTAAAAAAAAGGGATGGGTTTGCATTTTAGCACTTACTTGAGGTGGGATTTGTGCTAAATAATTTTCACCTAACCCTTGTTTCATTGCTTTCGCCATCTGCATTTGAGTTGGTGCAATCTTGATTAATACAGAACCACAAATAAGTAATCCTATTAAGCTAAAAATGCAGGCTACACGTTTTAGTTGATGCTTATATATACATAAAAATGCCACTAACAAAGATAATAGATTTGATATGAATAACCAAGGGCTGACTTCTGGCGCTCCCACACCTAGGGGAAGTAAAAACATATTAGGAGCCGAAATTAAAATCCAGGAACTGAGAAATAAGCTAGTGAAGCTCAGTAACAGCGCCAGCCAGGGTAAAATTATTTTGTACCTATAAGACATAATAAATATATTTTCCAAACAGCCTAACCAGTCAATTTTACAGCAGCTTGATGAACTCTAATAAAAATAGTTCTTGCAATACTACTGTTAAAATCTACAGCAATGTTTTAAAATATGATGATATTGTGTTTAGCATCCAAATTTATAAATTTAGCTCTTCAGATTTCCAAGCTATGAGAAGAATCAGGAATCTTTTTTGGCACTACCAGATTAATTTATTGTTCAAAATCTTAACTAAACCTTATTACACTGGATAAATCGTCTTTAAACAAATTAGCAAATTTAAAATCAACTCAAATGAAATATTGGCGTGAAATTATAGCTGTAACTCAGCGTATTTTAATTGAACTATTGCGCCGCAGACGCAGCTTAATATTTTGGAGTATTTTTCCCATTTCAGTATTAATCCTCAGCGGATTTATCTTAGCAGAACGGGCAAAACTACCTATAAATGCTGCTTTTGAATATGCTGCACCCTCAACTTTAGTAGGTGCGGCAATGTTTTTTAGTTGTTTGGGTGGGAGTGTCGCTACTGTAGTTGCAGAAAGAGAACAGCAGACTCTCAAACGTCTGTTTCTTTCTCCCTTAAATGGTACTTCCTACTTCTTAGGTATTTTTCTAGCTCATAGTTGCATTGCTCTAGGTCAGACATTGTTAATTTATACTATTGCCGCTTTTTGGGGTGCTACCTTTAAGGGTTCTATTCTGTTAGGATTGATAATTATTTTAATGACTATCATTTCCTATGTCGGTTTAGGTTTTATTTTAGGAACACAATTAGCTCGTCGGATTGAAGATGTCAATGCTCTAGTTGCAGCATTTGGTGTGCCTTTATTAATTCTTGGTGGAGCTTTTTTACCTGCTGCCCTTTTCCCTAAAACTCTAATTAATATCGCTAAATATAATCCAATTTATCACATGAATGAAGCTCTTGTAGGAGTTTCAGCTAAGGGTGAGGTAATTAGTGAGATTGCATCACACTTTTGGTTTTTATTAGTCTTTGCTGTGGTGATGATTGTTTGTGGATGGCTATGTTATCGGCGAATGTTAATAGTAGAAAGGAGATTATAAAATTTAGGAGGAAGAAAAGCCAGCACGTTGTGGTGAGGCTAATGCTGTGCGAGGGTTTCCCTTCGTTGTACTAACTAGCGTAGCAGAAGGAAATTTCTCTAAAATTCTTGGTTTATGATTTTCAAAAAAGACAGTTCTACGCTTCCACTGTACTTCTCTGCTCTTTACCTTTATTCAGTAAACTGAAAAATATGCTGACAATTAAAAATCTCAATAAATCTTATGGTACAAGAAAAGTTATTCAAAATTTGAACTTGCATATTGATTCAGGAGAAATTTATGGCTTAATTGGTGCAAATGGGTCAGGTAAGACAACTACAATTAATATTATTTGTAATTTACTCAAGGCTGATAGTGGTGATATTAAAATTAATTATAAACTAGTTGCAGAAGCCACAAAAAAGCTAATTGGGGTTGCGCCTCAAGAAAATTTACTTTATAAAAGTCTATCTTGTGAAGAGAATCTCAAGTTTTTTGCTGATATTTATGGAGTAGACCGGAAGAAACGCCAGAGAATAATAGCAGAAACTCTAGTAGCTGTAAACTTATTAGATAGAGCAAAAAATCCGGTAGAGAAACTCAGTGGTGGGATGCAAAGACGGTTAAATATTGCAGTAGCTTTAATACATCAGCCACAGCTAGTGATTCTTGATGAACCGACGACCGGGTTAGATATTGAGGCAAGATATGAGATTTGGGAGTTGATTCGCCAGCTGAAAAATAAAGGAACTACAGTTTTGTTAACAACTCATTTATTAGAGGAAGCAGAGCGTCTTTGTCAGAGAATTGGCATACTAAAAAATGGTCATATCTTGGCTGAGGGTAGTTTAGCAGAATTACGCACATTGATTCCAGCCCAAGAAATCATATTAGTGCAGACTGAGTTTGAAGAACAAGCGATCGCAAGAGCCAAAGAATATGGTTTCACGCATAGGCGTTATGGTAGTGATTTGGCCTTTTGGTTACCAGAGCCTTTGGAATTAAAAGAAGTTATTACACGGTTTGAGGGCATAGCTATTAATTCAATCTCCCGTCAACCTGTACGTTTAGAGCATATTTATGTGGAAATCATGCAACACAATTAGTAAGATCTGAGAATTACATAAAAGAAAGGCTTCCTGAGGTATTTCGCTTGATTATGCTCCTGATGCTCAATAATATCTTTGATTGCATCTCAATCTCAATAAGTAACTATCTTGTGTTAATATGCGTTTAAGCACAAGGTAGCGATTGCATCTATTATTTTGTTTAAAACACGTATTCTTTACATTGTCAATTTCTACATTATCGCTGTTGCAGTAAATTTATAGCTTCTATCAAACTTATGCTGGAGTTTGCTCTCAATAGCTTATCAATATGGAATCAAAAAAATAAAATTGAGATATTTTTTTTATAAAGGTTGCATAAAGATGGCAAATTGTGTAACATCGTCTAAGTAAATTCGTCTGGGCAAAAAAAATAAGAGCAAGTTACATCTGTAACTTGTATCTCGGTAAATTTGTCATAGCGGAAAAGTTTGGGTGAAGTTATAAAGTGTGCATTAACCTAATTGTGCTGATTCAACCAAATCAACACAAGGATAAATTGTTGCATCTCTAGTCAGGGGATAATAGGCGATGTTAGCGGATTTTCTGCAAATTTCGGTTGATATTTCCAGTTATTCCTCATTATCAAAAAATCATCATAGCAGGGTGCTCTGAATCCCATCATCTCGACTGTTTGTGAATCACAACAAAGCGTGATTCTATCCAAAAAGTCGATCTGAAAACGTTCTTCATTCAAGGGAATTCAAAGCATGACTATTATTAACGTGACTACTGCTGCTGATAGTGGAGCAGGTTCTTTACGATCTGCGATCGCTTCTGCACAAACAGGAGACACCATCAAATTTGCCTCTAACCTTGCCAATCAAGTCATTAAACTCACCAGTGGGCAAATTAATCTTACGAAGAATCTGACAATAGATGGCACAGGGGCAGCAAATTTAAAGATTAGCGGCAACAGTACTGGACGAGTATTTGAGGTCGGGAGACATGTTGATGCAACCGTCCGTAACCTCACCATTGCCGATGGTCGCACCACTGAAAGAGGCGGTGGTATCAGAGTCGTTGACTATGGCAGTATAACGGTTGAAAACTGTCGATTCACTAATAATCGCGGTGGTATGGGTGGAGCGATTCACATCGGCTACTGTAGCAAAGGTACAGTACTAAACAGCAGCTTTGACAGTAACGATGGTACTTTAGCAAAGTCTGGCTTTAGCAGTGGAGCGATCGCCACCTATGGTTCTGGTGAGCTGACTGTCAAAAATAGCCAATTCACCAATAATAAAGGAGTGAATGGCGGTGCAATTTATAGCCTACTAGGTAAGTTGACTGTAGAAAATTCAGTCTTCCGCAATAATAGTTCAGAAGGTGATGTTGGTGGTGGTGCAATCTTTACTGATGGAGCTAACCCAGTAGGGCCTGGTTCCACTGTTGGAGGTGTAATTGCTATCCGTGGCAGTCGGTTTGAAGGCAATACAACTAAAGGAGAAGGCGGCGCACTCTTCCTT
Organism: Nostoc sp. T09; assembly: GCF_002154695.1. Classification (GTDB taxonomy): domain Bacteria; phylum Cyanobacteriota; class Cyanobacteriia; order Cyanobacteriales; family Nostocaceae; genus Aulosira. The sequence goes on along the minus strand of NZ_MTAV01000073.1, from coordinate 18,314 downwards.
TATGGTTACGGTTCAGACCAGATCCTTCTTGAAAATAGTACTGTCGTTGGTAATACAGCTAACTTGAGTGCTAAAGGTATTGCTCGAGGAGGCGCATTGCGAGGTAATGCTGCTCTCACAATTCGCAATGTTAGTTTTGCTAATAATACATCTGTCCAACAAGGCGGGGCTTTGTGGTTAGATGGTGGCTCAACAAAGAATATCATCAATAGCACCTTTTCAGGGAATAAGGTGACCAATGACGCAGGTGGGGCAATGTTTGTGAATACTGACAAATCCGCCCCCGTCAATATTATCAATTCCACTATCGTCAATAACTCTGCCGGACGAGCTTGTGGGGCAGTTTGGATTGGCGATCCGGCAGCGCCTGTAACCCTCACTAACTCAATTGTTGCTAAGAATAAAGCAGGCGATTTATCACAACAACAGGTTGGGTATCAACTAAAAGATGGTGGTGGTAACATTGAGTTTCCAGCTCCTTCACAAGGTCGCCGAGTGGTATCAGGTAGTCGGATTGTTGACCCTCTCCTTGGCCCTTTACAAACAATTGGTGGTTCTTTAGTGCATTCTCTTTTAGTAGGTAGCCCCGCCATCAATACTGGTAAGACAGGTAGTGGTATACCCACTATTGATGAACGAGGAATGGTACGAGATACCAAACCAGATGTTGGAGCCTTTGAGATATCCACTCAGTTGAGCACAACAGGTATTAATACAAGTATGCCAGGCCCGAATATCATGCGGGGTACTAAAGGTAACGATACCCTCCAAGGGATTTCTAGTAACAACATTCTTAAAGGCGGTGATGGTAACGACATTATCAACGGTGGTGATAGCAACGATATCATTCAAGGTGGTGAAGGTAATGATGTCTTGATGGGTGGCAAGGGTAGCGATTTCCTGAGTGGCGGAGGGAGTAACGACCGATTTGTTTATCAAAGCTTTTTAGACAAAGGCGATACTATCCAATATTTTGAACCCGGAAAAGACTTGATTGACCTCAGCAAAATTATCGATGGTAGCAAGTTTCTGAGCTCTAATCCTTTTAAGGATTATATAAAAACAGCGCAGGTTGGTTCTAATACCGTTGTGAGCATTAACCCAAATGGTGACGCCAGCCCCAATCAATTTCAAGCATTTTTGACGCTGGGTAACGTCAACAGCAGTAATGTAACTGCCAGAGATTTCGTTTGTTAGAATCTGGTTGCAATCTCTAAAAAGTAGCGCTGGATAAATTACCCTTTTTTTGTAGTGTGGACTTTGTCTACGCTACAAAAAATTATATATGCAATACCAATTCCTTTAAAATTCCCTACTTATCCCCTTAGATCTGTTTCTGTGGGGAATTTTTTTTAGTAGAAGACTTACGCAGTGATACGAAAAATCAAGAGTTTGGACAAAGGGTGTAAGGGTATGAGGGTTTAATGATGTAGATGATCAAAACTCTTACACCCAGTCTCAACAGCTAACCTTTGAGCCTGAAAGGATGACCAGATAAACTGGACTAGCCTTCATATGGCATGAAGGCTTTACAAGGATTTTAGGTTGAAGTAGGTAGATATTGTTACATATCCCTGTTCTGTCACTCTCCGGAAACTTTTGCCATTTCTAAATTCTAGAGCTTTTGTATAGCAGGCGATGGCTTCGCCGCGCCGTAGGCATCGCGCGATTATTTTCTAATAACAAATACAAGACCGTGTCACCTAAAGGTGAAGGCTATCCTGTGGAAAGCCTTCGTAGGCAGGCTTATCTGAACCGTATTGCTCTATAAACATCTATGTTTTACCCTATTTAACACTGCGCTCATCAGGCTTTTCAAGGGAAAAAGGGTAAAAGGAATTGAATTTCCCTTTACCCTTGCTTGGCTGCTTGCAAACTTAGTTTTACAAGCAGTCCTATTTACCCTATTACCCCATCAATCTCTCCAAATTGAATCGCTTTGCTCTCGCGTTACTTTGCTGATGCTGATTTTGAAAGAACTTCCAATGCACCTATATCCACAACTGGACGCCCGTCGCCATTTCCATCTTGTGGACGGTTTAAGCCTAGCAGATCGATGCTCGGTGCGTTGATACCACTGAAATTGTTAGCTCCAGTATCAATTGCGGAACTACCAGATCTGAGGGTGAAATTGCCCCTTGCTGGATCGCTAAATAGTGGGTCTTTCCCAAGAACATTGTGAGTTAGCGAAGTGGTTAATCTGGAGGAATTGTAGACTAGGTTGTAGTCGTATTGAAGGTTCTTGGATTGCGATGTATTGTTTACTGGTCCGTCCTTACGGGCATACATGATGTTGTTGAACACTTTTACCTGATCGGCAGCGATCGCTGAAATTTCTCCGTATTGTTTAGTATCAGGATACTGTGAATTCTGATAGGTCGTGTTGTTAACTACATCAACGTAGGCACTGCTATAGACATGAATGCCAGCAGCACCATTTTTAAAGGAGATATTGTTTGCAACTAAAGTTTTGCCTCTATAGAGTTGATGAAGTGAATTCTGCTGGGTATTCTTATTATCATCAATCATGATTCCATGACCTTCTGTCACTTTCCCAGCGTCTCTCCAGGGAACTAAGCTTTTGTTTTCGTAAACAGTATTGCCCCGGATAATAATTTTGTATTGGCTGGTATTGTTGTCGGAATTCCAGCTGTACATCACGCCTAGAGCATTGGCTCCCCAAGGGGTATAAAAACAGTTCTGAGACACAACATTGTTCTCATATGTGAGATAGTCTGCTTTGACAGAACTAATTCCTGTACCACCAAACTTCGAGACTTTGTTGTTACGAATGACTATGTGGTGAGAAAAGTCACGAATTTCAATTCCATTACCTGAGGTTTGGGGATTGTTGAGGTTGTTTTTTTGCTGTAGTGCATACTGCAAAGTGATATTGTCGTTGTTTCCCTCTAACGTCAAACCATCGATTGTAATGTAAGAGGAGCCAATAAGTTTAATGCCAGTGAAATTTTTCGATTTGATGAAGGGTTTGTGTCCAGGATAAGCTTTGAAGGTAATTGGAGCACTTGCCGTACCTTGCTTTTTATTAATCCGCATAATTTCCTGGTAAGGATTAGCCTGCGTATAAGTCCCGTTCATAACTAGAACTGTATCGCCTGCTTTTACTAAGTCTGCTGCCTTTTGCAGCGACCGAAATGCAGTACTTTCCTGCAAGCCATTATTTCTATCATTTCCAGAGCCAGAAACATAGTAAGTCTTACGAGTATTACTCTGAGCTATTTTTGTACTTGCATTAGCATCTGTAGGTATCAACTTTGGTGCAGACAAGTCTGCATTATCAGAATATTCAGCTTTTGACCCAGCACCATTGCCAAGATTGACAGGTTGGGTTATTGCAACCGGTTGATCTAAAAACATAATTATGCGACTCCTAAGGTGTTTGAGAATTCTAGTAGCGCACTCCTGGTTTGAGGCAACGGAAATCTGCAAATCACCGTTCAAAAAATATTCGCGATCGCTATAGATGCCTGGATAGTAACTGTAAAGGCTCTCAGCCCAAATTTTGAGCTAACTAAAGCCTTCACTGATGACGCTAAATTGGTAAATATTTTACAAACGATCTTACGTTTGTTTGTCATGCGATTGTTTGGGTGAAATCGCTTTGCTTAAACCTGACTCAGCTTACCATCCGTTTTTGTAGCACATGGTACACCTATGCCACTTTTAAATCTGTCACAATGTATAACTGATTAGAATACAACAGCCAAAGCTGTGACATAAATAAAAAGTCAAAAGATTTTGGCTATACATCAACCTCAACATCCGCGAAGCAGGTTGGAGTAGTTCATGTAAGATGAGAATAAACAGAGAAAAGAAAGTTGAGAGCATTAATTAACTTTCTTTTCAACGCAATCACAAAGGTGTCGTAACTACTCACAAATTTCTCTGTGTGTAATCGGAATTAATAGCGTACTGGTAATTCAGGTAGTACTTAACAGCCTACAGCAGGAGAGAAACTCTAAGACGTACCGAGAAAATTTACAACTACTGTCAAGTAATTACCAGAAAAATTGAGTACAAGCTTTATTGCGTAGCGATTGCAACTAGGAATATGGCAAGGGAAGTAAATCCGGCAGCCTTCTGTATGTTCCACAGAATCAGCGATGCATTGCGCTCACCTAATGGAGGTGAAATTATGTCTAGAAAATTCCATACCCGTGCTGAAGCTGGTAAGATGTTAGCCAGAGAATTGACAGCCTATGCCGACTGTAAAGACCTGTTGGTTTTAGGTTTACCTCGTGGTGGTGTGCCAGTGGCGTATGAAGTGGCAAAAATACTAGGTGCGCCATTAGATATCTGTTTAGTCAGAAAACTCGGTGTACCTGGTCATAAAGAATTAGCAATGGGTGCAATTACGGCGGGTGGAATTCAGGTATTAAATTACGATGTTGTAAGTTCCTTGGGTATCACCAGTCAAACTATTGACCAAGTAACGGCTGATGAATTGCAGGAATTGCAGCGTCGCGATCGCGCTTATCGTGGCGATCGCCCTCCCTTAAATGTCAAAAATATTACTGTTATTGTAGTTGATGATGGTATTGCTACTGGCTCAACTATGCGTGCTGCTATTACTATATTGAAACAGCAACAGCCCAAGCGTATCGTTATAGCAGTTCCAGTTGCACCACCAGAAACTTGTGACCAACTAAGTGACCAAGTAGACGAAGTAGTGTGTCTAAAAATGCCAGAGCAGATGTATGCAGTAGGAGTCTGGTACGAAGACTTCTCCCAAACAACCGATGAAGAAGTGCGTCATCTACTAGCTCAGCACTCAGCTGTTAGCAGTCACAGTTAGGAATCTGCTTTGTTATCAGCAGCGCAGCGAAATCCTGTAAAAACTTGACGCACGCTGGGATAATACCAGTTGCGAAAACTCGGACGTATTACCCACGGACGAGTTGCCCAACTGCCGCCTTTTAAAACGCGATGCTTTTGGTCAAAATAAACTTGTGAGTAACCTATATAAGGATAGCTTTGAAAACCTTGATAGCCAGCAAACCAGGAATTCGTCCACTCCCAGACATTGCCCAAGGTATCGTATAAACCATAGGCACTTTGCCCCCCAGGATAAGCATCTACTGCTGTAGTTTTACCAACTAGGCGATCGCAGTTACAATTTTGAGTTAGTGCTTCTGGTTCTAAATCCTGACTAGCAGCTTTTTCCCATTCGGCTTCTGTTGGTAGCCGCTTCCCGACAAACTGTGAGTATGCTTCTGCTTCGTACCAACTGACACCATAAACTGGGTGATTATCCCCAGAAAGCTCCTCATGCCAATACAGCGGTTGTGTCACCTGTTCAGTTTGCAGCCAATTCCACCCAGCCTTTGACCACCAACGAGAATCTTGATATCCCCCTGCCTCCATGAATGCTCGATACTGCCGACAAGTTACAGGGTAGCGATCAATCCAATAAGTGTCTAAATATACTTTATAGGCTGGAGATTCATTATCCAAAGCATCAATAGAGTTATTACCCTGTTCAAATTCACCGCCTGGAATTTGAATCATTTCTTCGAGGTGATCAGGCGAAGCTTGGCTTTTTCTATCAGCGCGGAGTAATTTGTTGTTAGATTTAGGAACTTTTGGTAATTCCAACACCATGCTAATAATTTCGCAGTGTTGGCTTTCGTGCTGAATCAAAAAGCGCCACAGACGCTCGTTTTGTTCAACATCAGCTACTTTCAGTGAATCCAAAACCTTAACTCTAACCGTATCCAAGTAATAACGGATTTCCTCTAACTCAGGTAATTGGACACGCTTTACTTTGGGTAAACCATCAGCTGCAAACAGCTGACGGTATTGGGGAAACAAGCATGGTAAGCCTGCACTACGTTCTAGCAGCCACAAAGATTCTGTGTAAGCAATATGTCCTAAGTGCCAGCCAACAGGACTAAAATCAGGATGGGGTTGACAACAAAATGTCTGCCGATCCATACCCTCAAACAGTGCCAGAGTTTTAGCCCGACATTCAAGGAACGCAAAAGTTATAGCCTCTCTGACACTAGATTTGCTCAAATTGGATATCACAGTCTTCTCCCACACTGATGATGCTATTTTCTTGGCAAGCTGTCCAATTACCTGTAAACAGTGGTTCGGATGCAATAATTACTGCTCCGGGGAAAGTTGGATCGTCCTGCAACCAGTAAAGAGACGGAGCAGGTGATTTTGTACTAAAACGTGAAGCAATCAGGCGATCGCCATCACTAATTACTACGTTGGCATAAACATAAGTTTGATATTCCTTTGCCCATTCTCCCATCTGAAGTAATGTGATGTGCAAAGCCTGCTCTATACTCTTACCAGGGTTGGCTTGCAAATGATGGAGCAGTAAAGCAAAGATATGTTCCGAATCTGTACTTCCCTGGATTGATTGGTAAATTTCATTGCTCAGCCGATCGCGAATCGGTCTGTATAGCGTCTGCCGGAACTTGTCAATCCGTCCATTGTGAGTAAATAATAGACGCTGATACTTAAATGGCTGAGAATTACTAAAATCTAAGGCTTGACCTGGCGTAGCACTACGAACATAGGCTAAGATTCGTCCCGATTCGACATAGCGGCTCAGACTTGGCAGATTTTGGTCATTCCAAATCGGCAAAGTATTTTTGTAAATAAAGGGTTCGGTATCTTTTTGCTGATGATACCAACCCATACCAAAACCATCAGCGTTCACCACTCCCGAAAGCATTTCGCGAGGTTGATAACTCTGCACAATCAACGAATGTTCTGGCGTATACAGTAGCTTTTCTAAAGAAACAGGCGAACCAAGGTAAGCAAGTAAACGGCACATAAATTAATTGGAATTTGGAATTGCTGCTCAGCTAGCAATAAACTTTAAAGCCACGCCATTCATGCAGTAGCGCTTACCAGTAGGTGCAGGACCATCGTTAAATACGTGACCCAAGTGTCCACCACATCGATGGCAATGGACTTCAACTCTAGTCATAAAGAACGACTTGTCTACAGTTGTATCTGTTGCTTCTTCGATGGGAGCGTAAAAACTGGGCCAGCCTGTACCACTGTTAAATTTAGTGGCTGAGGAAAATAGGGGTAAATCACACCCAGCACAGACGTAAGTTCCTTGAGCATATTGCTTATCGAGGGGGCTAGTACCAGCGCGTTCGGTGCCATGTTTACGCAGCACATGAAACTGTTCTGGTGTCAGGGTCTTGCGCCATTCTTCTTCAGTTTTGGTGATTTCAAATTCATTCTTTGCAGTTGTCATAACTTCTGATTTCCTTGTGAAATATTGTGATAAAAATGCTGTGCCAACGATGACTGCACTAGCTTCTAAAAAATACCGCTTGTTCATTATCCAGTTGCCGATTTACCTTGCTGAATCCCCAGTATGAGCGATCGCCCTGAATTAGCCCTGATACAAACATTAAAATCATCTAAGAATCATTGAGATCGGGACTATCAACTGCAAAATGGAATCGTTGAGCCGGAAAATAAATGCTGTGGTAGTCGCGGATAATTAATTCTGCTGGCAAATCCTCCTGATTTCTTTGTAACGCTCTTTTTTAAGCTATTGCAAAACTATATTGTATCGAGAAAGTGAGGTCGTAATTGAGTCGTAATTCCCGACTCAATCTGCTAGCGATCGCTCAATTGATAAAACCAAAGAATTATACTTTTTTGGTACGCGAGGATTTTTATATGTCGCCCTGGACTAGTCTGATAACTGCTCTGACATTGCTGCTGTACTTGGTCATTACCATTAATGTTGGTCGAGCCAGAGCTAAATATAAAGTACCACCTCCCCAAATGACAGGAGATGTTGACTTTGAACGCGTGCTACGTGTTCAGCAAAATACCTTAGAGCAAATGGTTTTTTTCCTGCCTGCTTTATGGTTATTTTCTTTGTATATCAACCCATTGTGGGGGGCGGTTATCGGTGCTATCTGGCTTGTGGGTCGAGTTGCTTACGCTTGGGGATACTATCAGGCGGCCGAAAAGCGGGCAATTGGCTTTGGCATTAGTGCTCTTAGCGGTATAGTGCTACTTTTGGGTTCGCTCGTTGGTATCATCTTGTCTTTGGTGCAGTCATAAGTCATGGTTAGAAGCGATCGCTAGTAAGGAAAACATTGCAGTGCAACGAGGGCGATCGTTAACTAACGCAACTGGAGCAGGACGTAAACCAAAATTAACGATTGCAGCCACAGTGGGCTTTTCCGCCGACTTTATGTAAAGTTATGAGAAATGTGGGAAACGAATCTAGCACAAATCAGCCTATTGTTAATGGAGAAAGCAATCAATGAATGTAGGAGATTGACTTCCATGACGCATGGTTCAGGCCCCTATGTTAGTATCCCCGCATCCAAACCGTCTAAAGTGGTTGATGATTACTTACTTGTGTCACAGGACGATCCCACTCGTCAGGCGGTCTATGGTTCTGGTGACTTGTATACATTTTTAGCCAATTCGCGGGAGACTGACTTTTCGTTCAATTTCTTTGATTTCTTCCTGCCAGTAGGGGGTGGGCCGTTGCCTCACTTCCACCCTTACGAACACGAGACTTGGTACATAACTGCTGGAGATATTCAATTCAATCTAGGTAACCAGGGAACTGATAGTTTGGTGTTGCCTCAGGGGAGTTTAATCTTTGGCCCCAGAGATAGAGTCCACGGATATCGTAACCTTGACTCAAAGGTATCTATATCAGGGAAAACTCCGGGAGCGAGGACACTGTCGCTAACTACTCCAGGAGCGCTAGACCTTTTCTTCAATACTGTAGCTGAGCGAGTCATAGACAGGAACGATCCTGTACCTGTGATTCTGCCTGATAAAGAAACCTTTATAAAACTGGCAGAATTTGGCTTGCGGACTGGTGCAGGCATAGTATTTGCAGCGCCAGATTTTCAACCACCCGAAGATGCGCTCGATTATTTACTGGTGCTTCCAGATGATGCCAAGCCAGAGGTAGTAGAGAAAGCGATCGCTCTCTCCAAAATGGATGGTTTTAAGGTTTGGACAACTGGCGATCAACCAGGCTTACCGCAGCGACCAACATTTACTGGGCCGTTTGGAATCGAGTACACTTCCCTAGCTAGCTTTGCAGAAACGGGAGATGAATTTGCATACAACGAGTTTTCCCTTGCGCCTCAAGAAACTGATAGCTTTGTCCAAGCTAACTTAAATGCCAGCCAGGTGGTGAAGCATACTGAATCGTTAGCAACTGGTGTTGCCAATCTTAAACCTTTTTCGGCAACTGATGGGATTAGCTATGAGTTAACCGTCACTGGCTTAGACTTAGGAAAACTGATGGCAAATGGGACTCCCCAAACCCCTGATAATGCGCTAGATGATGTTACCGGTATTCATATCCACTCAGGCGATCGCGGTAACAATGGCCCACACGTATTTGATATTGTAGATCCGCAGAATCAGGATGAAACAAACCTGAGTATTAAATTGAATGCGAATGGCTCGACTACTATTAGTGGTGTCTGGGATTCAACAGAGGCAGAAATTCCCACAGATTTAAGTGATTTTCTGACTGGTAGTGGTTTACCTGGGAAGGAATCTGACTACTACTTCCATATCCATACTAAGGGTAATCCCGATGGCGAGATTCGAGGTCAAATTGCCCGCACCAGTAATGATTTCCCTAACCAAATTGAAAGTCATAACCATGAACTTTTGTATGTCAAACAAGGGCAACTTTCTGTAAAAATCGGTGATGAAGTCAGGCTTGCTGGGCCAGACACTTTTATCGAAATTGCTCCAGGAAACGACTACTCCATCGCTAACTTTGGCACAGAACAAGTAGAGTCGTTAGCAGTTACAGTACCGCCCACAAATCTTGAGCCAGCACCTATTCCCTCTCCTTTAAAGCCTCTGGGACATGTTTCGCCTAAACAACGAGTCTTCCTCGGTGATGGAGATGATGTTTTCTCTAAGCCCCATCGCAAAAAACTTCTGGTTTATGGTGGTGAGGGTAATGATAAACTCTACGCCACTAAAGACAACCGCTTGTTTGGTGAAGAAGGAAATGATCTGCTCAATGCCTCTAAGGGCAAAGGTCGCAACCTTCTTGATGGTGGTGAGGGTAACGATAAACTCATAGCTGGCAAGCAGGATCAACTGGTTGGTGGTGAAGGAGACGATATACTCAAAATCGTCCGTGGCGGTGAAAATGTTCTCTATGGTGGTTCTGGGGCTGACCAGTTTTGGATTGCCAACGGTAGAATACCTGATACTGTTCGCGATCCCAGACAATCAGTCCAGCTACCACCACCCTTTCCAGCACTACCGCCTTTGGAAGATACTCGCAACATAATTGCAGACTTTGAATTAGGTGTTGATAAAATTTACATAGCTAATATTAGTCGGATTTCTGATTTTGATGACTTGAAATTACTACCTGCTTTTGGCGATCTTCGTAGCACTAGCATTCTCGCTACATTGGATGGTACAGAGTATTCTCTGGCAAATGTTTCAGGAATTCTTTCTAACGAATTGTCAGCAAAAGATTTTGTGATTCTTCCATCCAGTTCCTATTGTTGAGGATGGGGACTTACTCAATGTATCAATATTAAAGCGAAACCGTATAACGACCTGTATGGTTTCACAAAGACAAAGGATAACAACCTTTCATAAGGACTTTTTGGAGAAATCGCTAATATTTTGTTTGCTGTCATTTGTTGTACATTAAAAAATTGTTGTCCAATTTAAAGAACTAGTGTCATTAGTTAAAATCCTTTTTTAGATAGGGTTTGATAGCTAAAAATTAATTGTTTAAATTGGGCATTAAAAAATTAATGGCTAATTTAATATACTTAAGCAATGATGAAGAGTTAATCAGAATTATCAGCAAATAAATTAGCTGTGTTTGATAATTAGAATGCATCTCAGCTTCATATACTCCTCCTGTATTACCAATAACTTTGTTATTTTTGTTACTAGTAGACTACTGTTATATCTCCAGGACTCTTCCTTAATTTTGCCCATCAATATTTTAGATGCGATCGCCCTAGCCAAATCTGTGATTGCAACAGGACTGACGCAAAAATCACCAAAAACCTTAATTTATCGTAGACGCGTTGGCGCAGCCTCTCGAAGAGTAGCGGCTTGCCGTACCCCTACGGGGAAGCAAGCTACGCGTAGCGTCTTTGCAGGAGAAGGCTACCGCCAAGACGCCTTAGACACGCAGTAACTTCCCGTAGGGTAGAACGCCAAGAATTCGTAGAGTGTGCCTAAGTCCTATGCCAATGAAGCAAAACTGTGATTCTCAATAGTTTCTTGGGCAATCTAACTATAGCTTTTTAATTAATTATTCCTAATACAATTTTTTAATGTATGAAGCTTTTGAGAAGGCTTGACTCAAGTTCATTGGAATATGATAGTGAAAAAAATTGGTCACGAAATTTACTGCTTCGATTTGTTCTCGGCGGCACTACTATTGTTGTAAGTATTTCTGCTTTTTGCACATATCTAGCTGCTCGCAACATGGCGCTAGCAGATTTGAAACAAAACGCTTTTCAACAGGTACAAAGAGGAGTTGATGAAATTGAAGAGTGGTTACACGTCCGCAAGGTGGAGGTACAAACCCTCGCTAATACTTCAACTGTACGCTCCCTAGACTGGTCTGTAGCAGAACCATATTTACAATCAGAAGTCAAGCGAATCAATAAATTTTTCTTTTTCCAAATAGTTATCCCGAATGGTTCGTTTTCTAATACTAAAGTTGGTCGGTCAACCAAAAATGTTAAGGATAGAGACTACTTTCAAAAAGCACTAGCAGGACAAAGCAATATTTCCGATCCCTTTATCAGCCGTTCCACAGGAATTCCCTTAATTGCGATCGCCACACCAATATGGCCCAATCCTGGGACTGATCGTTCGCCAATTGGGGTCTTTCAAGGCAATGTGAAAGTCGATCGCATTACTAAGGTTGTCAACTCGCTGCACTACGGCAATAACAGCTATGCTTTCGCCCTCAATTCCCAAGGACAAGCAATTGTCCATCCTAACGCAGCGTTAATGTCAACGGTAGAAAAACCTGCACCCAGCCTGCTAAAAATCGCAGATCGGAGTTTGAGTGCGATCGCCCAGCAGATGGTAAACAAACAACAGGGAATTCAGTTGATGGAAATTGACGGCACTAAAAAATATGTTGTCTATGTTCCATTGCAAGAAGCCAATTGGTCTTTGGCTTTGGTGATTCCGCGCCAAAATATTGAATCTCGCTTGCAATTCCTCGATGTGATTGCTCTAATTATGGGAGGACTGACAGTCACCATGATTACTGTTTTGTGGCAGGTGCAAGCATTTGAACAGGCGCAACTGAAAAAATCCAAAGCAGCGGCTGATACGGCAAACCGTGCCAAAAGCGAATTTTTAGCCAACATGAGTCATGAACTGCGAACACCCTTGAATGGCATTTTGGGTTGCGCTCAAATTTTGCTGCGTTCCAAAGTTTTATTAGAAAAAGAGCAATACCACGTCAACACCATTGAACAATGTGGTTCTCATCTGCTGACCTTAATTAATGACATATTGGATCTCTCAAAAATTGAAGCGAGAAAACTCGAACTGCATCCAGATGATATTCATTTCCCGTCTTTTCTCCAGGGAATTGCAGAAATTTGTCAGATTCGGGCAGAACAAAAGGGTATTTTGTTTGCCTATGAACCCGCGAGTAATTTGCCTACAGGAGTGAATGTCGATGTCAAAAGGTTGCGTCAAGTACTGTTGAACCTGCTAGGAAATGCCATTAAATTTACGGATGAGGGTCAAGTCACCTTCAAAATTGAAGCGATCGCTCAACCTTTCTATAATGGGCAGACGCAGAAATACTGCATTCGCTTTTGTATCGAAGATACAGGAATTGGTATAGCACCAGCAGAACTGAACAAGATTTTCTTCCCATTTGAGCAAGTAGGTGAAAAAAAGCGTCAGACCGAAGGCACAGGGCTTGGTTTAGCTATTACTCGCCAGTTGGTACAAATGATGGGTGGCGATATCCATGTCAAAAGTCAAGTTGGGCGGGGCAGCACTTTCTGGTTTGAGTTAGAAATACCAGAAGCCAGCGAATGGGTACAATCAGCGATGGCGGCATCAGCATCACAAATCATTGGTTTTGAGGATAGTCCTCGCACAATTTTGATGGTGGACGATCGCTGGGAGAATCGCACAGTAATTACAAACCTGCTGCAACCACTAGGTTTTAATGTAATTGAAGCTACCAACGGTAAGGAAGGTTTAGCAAAAGCAATTGCGCTTAAACCAGATTTGATTATTACAGACCTACTAATGCCGGAAATGGATGGGTTTGAATTGATTCAATACCTGCGTCGCACTCCAGATATCCAAGATGTCAAAATTATCGTCTCTTCCGCTAGTGTCTTTGAAACCGACCAACATCGCAGTCTGCAAGCAGGCGGTAACGACTTTCTCAGCAAACCTGTACAGGTAGATGAATTACTACAACAATTAGAACGCCATTTAGGTTTGAGATGGATTTACAAGCAGTCTCAGTCTGAGGAAGAAACAGCTAATAATTTAGCTATAGCTAATAGTCAATCAGATTCATTAATTCCTCCTTCTGCCGAAGTGTTGGCAGAACTGATCGCATTAGCAAATAAAGGTAATTTCAATGCCATTCTCAAGTGGGCCGATCGACTAGAGGCAACAGATTCGACTTTTGCAACCTTTGCTCACCAATTGCGACAACTAGCAAGGCAATTTGACGAAGATGTAATTCTCAGCTTTTTGAATCAATATGAGCTAGAAATAGTATGACAGTCAGAATCCCAGACGAAAAACATTTTTGCGATCGCCACCCTGCTAGAGGAATTATTTTAGTCGTTGATGATAACCCTGCCAACTTACAAGTTTTATCCAGCTTTTTGGATGAGTCTAGCTTTGAAGTTTGGGCAGTTCGCAGTGGTGAGAAAGCCCTTCAGAAATTAAATAACGAGCATTTACCCGACTTAATCTTACTTGATGTCATGATGCCGGGTATGGATGGGTTTGAAACGTGTCAACATCTCAAAAGCGATCCTCGATCTGAGGATATCCCCGTCATTTTTATGACTGCCCTTTCCGAAACTGCCGATAAAGTTAAAGGATTGCGATTAGGAGCTGTAGACTACATTACTAAACCTTTTCAGCATGAAGAAGTATTAGTTCGGATTGAACATCACTTGAAGCTGAGAAATTTGACGAAAACTTTGATTGCCAAAAACGCCGAACTACAAAAAACTCAAACCCAACTCATCCAAGCAGAGAAGGTAGCAACCTTAGGTCAATTGGCAGCAGGAATTGCCCATGAAGTAAACAATCCTATCAATTTTATAGCTGGTAATTTAAATTTTGTGAAACAGTATGTTCAGGAGATAGTTGATTTACTCAATCTCTATCAAAAGCATCTGCCCAATCCACCTACTGAAATTCAAACTGCGATTCAAGATACTAATCTGACTTATTTGTTAAATGATTTATCTAAAATTCTTCAATCTATGCAACTTGGTACAGATCGTGTTACAGAAATTGTATCATCATTGAATAAGTTTTCTCGACACAGAGAGGTAGGTAAGAAACTAGCTAACCTGCATGAAGGAATAGAAAGCACGCTATTAATTCTTGGTCATCGGCTCAAGCCAAATGCTCATCGTCCTGCCATTCAACTAATCAAAGAATATGGAGATTTGCCGCTTGTTGAGTGCTACCCAGGCGAACTCAATCAGGTTTTTATGAATTTGATCTGTAATGCTCTCGATGCCATTGAAGAAACACAAAAAAATAAAAATTTCCAGGATATTACCAATAACCCAGGTGTGATTCGCATTAAAACAGAGACAATTGAAGAGAAAGTTATTCTTAGAATTGCCGACAATGGCTCAGGAATTACTGAAGCAGAGCAAACAAAAATATTCGATGCTTTCTATACAACAAAACCCATAGGTAAAGGCACAGGGCTAGGTTTATCGATTGCTTATCAAATTGTGGTCAACAATCATCATGGCAAACTATATCACCATTCATCGCTTGGTGAAGGTCTAGAGTTCGTTATTGAATTACCCATCTGATAAATTAATTTTCTATTTGACCTGACATGGTATTACTTGTTTACAAAGGTATCAACCAATAAGTAATACCCTGCACAGCTGTCAAACTTAACCAAACAGAAATTATCTTCATAAACTAGTTTCTATTGATGCTGCAAACTTAGTATTAGCTCAATGGTATCTATTTCAAAATATAACAAGCTGATTGCAATCTGTATCTATAGCAAATCCGTTAAAATGACGAATAGCTGAGTGAGAAGTATAGCTCATTCTCTTGGAGCAAATCGCTTTTTAATATCCACCAATATAAGTGTAATGCCCAATCCGGCCTATGAAGTGCATTTAAACTAGTCACTAAAGTTTAATACATATGTTGTTAGCAACTGTATTATTAACAGCAAGTTTACTCTTCCCCAATCAGGTGTTGGCAGAACCAACTCAGCAACAGTTATTACCAGTTGTACAGGTAAAGTTACCCAATCAATATGTTATGCCTAAAGCTGCTTTAGAAAGACTATTAACTACCGAACCAGTACAAGCTGACTGGTTTAGTTCTGAGTTTTTAGCTCATGTGCCAATTTCACAGATCCAACAAATTATCTCCAGCTTGAAACAAGGGCTGGGAGATTATCAAAAAGTTCAAGAACAAGGCAAAAATTACATAGTTGTGTTTGCTCGTGGTTATGTGCCAACGCAAATTGCTCTTGATGCTAATGGTAAAATTGCTATGCTATTCTTTCGTCCGCCTGTGGCTCAGGGCAAGAGTTTAGAGGAAGCGATCGCAGAATTCAAAACTTTACCAGGTAAGGTGAGCTTTCTGGTTCTCGAAGGAAAATCAGAACGAGCTGCGTTAAATGCTAATACACCTCTAGCAGTTGGTTCTGCTTTTAAATTGGCAGTTCTCCAAACTCTCAAATCTCAAATTGCTACAGGTAAGCGATCGTGGCGGGATGTGGTTGAGTTGCAACCAGGCTGGAAAAGTTTACCATCTGGGATTTTACAAACCTGGCCCGATCGCTCACTTTTAACTTTGCAGACATTATCTGCTTTGATGATTTCCCAAAGTGATAATACCGCTACCGATAGCTTGATAAATATTATTGGAAGGCAGGCAATTGAATCTATTACACTCCGCAACCGTCCTTTACTAACTACCCATGAATTCTTTATTCTCAAAAGTGCCAAGAACCTAGAATTACTTCAACGCTATCGCAATAGTAATCTAGAGCAAAAAAGAGCAATTTTACAATCACTAGCTCAACAACCTCTGCCTGATGTAAGTGAATTTGAAGGCAACCCAGTGGCTGTAGATATTGAGTGGTTTTTTACTGCTCAAGAACTTTGCACTTTGATGGAACAAGTTGCCGATCTACCGCTCATGAGTATCAATCCTGGCATTGCCAATGCCGAAGATTGGGAAAGAGTAGCATTTAAAGGTGGATCGGAATCCGGAGTTTTGAATCTTACAACTTGGCTAAAAGCTAAGAACGGTAAGCAATATTGTGTTGCTGCTACCTGGAATAATGATGCACCTTTAGAAGAATCTCGTTTTTTGACCCTCTATGGAAGTGCGATCGCTGGTTTAAAGTAAACAGTATTAACGATCCAGGCTGTTGATTTGATTGACAAAATTTGTTGCATCACTTTAGTAGAGTGCGCGATACAAGGCTGAGGAAGCTCGGTTTGGCGGTATTGTGATTGAAAGGATGACAGATGGTGAATTGCCTAACCAGTAGGAACGCGATCGCTGATTCTATTTTGTAGTATCTCTTCGGCAGATTTAAATTGCCCTGATATTCCTTACCGCAGATTTAGAGTTATTCTACCAGACCTACACTGGTTTGATAGAGATGGGGTGGTGTGGGTTCTGGGCGATAACTAGGCTAAAACACGGCATTCGGTTAGGCAGTTACAATTTTTCACATAAATCAAGATTGTGAAATTGACTTTGAACTAACAAAGACTGTTGGAATAGCCATCACCATTAACATTACTAAGTTAGCAGCCCAAAACAACACAACAATGCCAAACCCCATTAATGTCAAATAGGAAAATGTTAACTGTGTGAATCCGTCTAGCAGTTGCCATAACCGAAAAGCTGTGTAGAAAAAACCAATGGGTACAACAACGCTTGGCACTAACCACCTACTAAAGGCGCGTTCGCTAATGAGTTGCACTACGACTATCAACAGGTAACTCCCCCAGAATACCCATGAAGATGTTTGTCTCCAATCCAGAGCTAACAAGCACATCGGTAACAAAACTCCAGCAATCAAGGCTAACTTGACCCACCATCGCAGAAATTGCCATTGTTTCTGACTAAACCCAATTTCTGCCGTAAAGGGTAAACGTCGAGCTTTCACGCCAAAACCATAGCCAAGAGCTAGACTTGTTGTAATCAGAATAAACAGCGTCAGAATCAATCCATTATTAACTGTCATCGGCTCGAAAGTACCAATTCTTATACCCCTAGTTTAATCTGGCTCTAACATCCTCTCGGGCTACAAGAGAAGTAGAGGCTCCTGAAGTAAACTTATCCTTTATACCTATACTTTCAATTCAGATAAATATTGCAGCATCTTCTGATACATTTCTTCTTTTCCTTGTTGCTGGTATAAATCAGCAGCTTGATGAACGTTCTCAACTGCTGCCTGGTTTTTACCTAGCTGGGCGTAGCAAATCCCTTTAGTGTAATACGCATCAGCGTAGGCTGGAACTGTGGCAACTACTTTGTCAAAATCCTCTATTGCTGCCTGATAAATTTTTAAGTAGGTGTAGGTAAGCCCCCGGTTATAATAGGCAGCAGTATATTCCGAATTAAGTTGAATTGCTTGGTTGAAGTCTTCCAAAGCTGCTGAATAAGCTTTCCCTTTTAGCTTTGCTGCACCTTGGTTGTTCAACTGTTTAGGGCATTCTGGATTCCATACATATTTTTGACAAGTTTGGTAGGCAACTTCTACATCACTGCCATTTTTAGGATTTTGAAAGACGGGATGGTAAAGTAACCTGTTGCAGCATACTTGCAACCATTCTTGCCACCCACAGCGCCACAAACGCACTGTTCCATCAAGACTACCGCTGGCAATCAATTTACCATCGGCGCTAAAGGCTACGGCATTTACCCAATATTCATGCCCGCGCCAAGGTTGACCGATGGGGTTGCCGTTGGTATCCCACAAGCGGACTGTCGAATCATTGCTGGCACTGACAATCCACTTACCATCAGGGCTAAAGGCGACAGAATTGATTTCTTTTTCATGCCCGCGCCAAGGTTGACCG
>NZ_MTAV01000072.1 GCF_002154695.1 Nostoc sp. T09 | reverse complement strand
TTCTTGTCCGTTTCCCCCGCTTTGGGAGAACTTGAAGTTCTGCCTGCGCCGTAGAATCATGTGGAGGGTAATCTTCTTTAGGTTGTTAAGATTGCTGCTCAGATTGGCTCCTTGTCACCCTTAAGCGAATTGCCTATTACCGATTCATCTTGTTCTTTTTTAGGTTGGTGAAGCTCAATGCCCATCGATTAACTTCATTATTGGGCGATCGCCCAATACACACCACTCAAGTTCTTTGAATTAAAACGTAATTTAATAGCTAGGAGCAATTGAACCTGATATACTTCAGCCAAGATGGAATCATTCGCCTGTCGATCTGTGTTGCTAAAACTCTTTGCCAAGCCTTGATTGAAGAAACGCCCGGTTTATAAAGAGTTTTGTATCCCTTCATGCATATATCCACGATATCTGCTGTTTAATAAAGGTATATTGCACTTGACCTAATCACATCCATGACTATTGCAATTGCTGTAATTGTCCTCGGAGTCCTGACACAAGCGGTTGTTTTGGCGACATCAGGGTCATCGCGGGTTCGGTTTAACCAAAAGTGTCAAACTTGTGGTTATCAGATTCCACCGATGGAACTATCTCCTGCATTCCACGATTGCCCAGAATGTACTCGCTTATCTAGCCTTAGTGACTCACTGCCCCGCTTGTAGGCTTTACTTTTTTGAGTAGCAGCACCAACAGCGCAGCCGCAAACAAAGTAAAGCCCATGAACAGGAAGCAGTCGTTGAAAGACTGGACATTTGCTTCCCGACGAACAATGTTCGCAATTTGAGCAATTGCCTGGTTGTGAGCTGTCACCGCATCAGCACCTCGATCGCTAAAAATCTGCGTCAGTTGATCAATTCGCTCCAGTGTAATCGGATTTGAGAGAGAGACATTATCCACTAAACGATTGGAGTGAAATCGTTCCCGCTGTGATTGCAGCGTTCCCAAAATGGCAATGCCAACCGAGCCGCCCAAGTTCCGTGCCATGTTGTAAATGGCTGAGGCAGAGCCAATCTGTTTGGGTTCAATGCCAGCCGACGAAATACTGGAAAGTGGCGTGAGGAGCAGGGGTTGCCCCAAAGCTCGCACAATCTGGGCTGGGATCAGTTGAGCGATTCCCGTGTCGTGAGTCATATAAGAGTTCATAAAACAACTGATTCCAAATAGCGATAGTCCAACGGCGACTAGCAACCGTAGGTCAAACCGTTGCATCAGCTTGGGTACAAACGGTGTAATGAAAAGCTGTGGAATGCCTGCCCATGCAATAGTTTCACCAATTTGCACGGCGTTGTACCCCTGCACAGTTGAGAGGTAAAGTGGCAGGATGAAGGTTGACCCATACAAGCCAAATCCCAGCGCCAGAGCAATCGCGATCGCCAAGCCGAAGTTCCGTCGCCCAAGGAGTCGCAAATTGAGCAACGGTTGCTTGCGCCTAAACTGGATAATCACAAACAACGGCAGCATGATTGCTGCAATGATGGCAGCTTGCTGAATCTCCTCAGAGCCAAACCAGTCTTTGCGATTTCCTTCATCCGCAAAGAACTCGAAGGACGCAAACCCGATTGCCATTGTGATAATGCCCCACCAATCGCCGTTTCGCAAAATATTGAGCTGCATCGGCTTGGGAGCTAGCCCGTACCAGACTCCAGCAATGAGCAATAGACCTGGAATTATATTGAGATAGAAAATATACTCCCAACCGTAATTGTCCGTGAGCCAGCCGCCAATCGTGGGGCCAATCGAGGGCGCAAAGGTTGCTGTGATGGAGAATAACGATAAGCCAATCGGTTGCTTAGAGGGTGGCAGCGTTATCAAGATCACGGTAAACGCCATTGGGATCAATACTCCCCCGGTAAATCCCTGTCCTGCCCGAAACAAAACCATCATCGGCAGGTTGACAGCGAAAGCACAAGCGATCGAAAATATTAGGAACAAAGTGGCATTCACAAGCAAATATCGCCGCACCGAAAACACTTGCGCTAGCCACCCAGACATGGGAATCACGACAATTTCAGCCAGCAGATAGCCCGTAGAAATCCACGATCCTTCATCAATGGTGGCACCCAACGCGCCTGTAATATCTTTGAGAGAGGCATTCGTCACCTGAATATCCAGCACTGCCATGAATGCCCCCAACAAGGTTGCCATCACCCCAACCCATTCTTTAAAAGAAACGGGTCGGTCTGAAGCTTTTTGGGCAGGGCGAGAGGACAATGCTTGGGAACGATTAGCATTTGTGTTAGCCATAGGGTAACCTCTGGTATGACTGAGTAGTAATTAACGGCTGTTAAAGCGGTGGTAAATCCTGATTCACTGCGTATCAACGGTGGCAACAACCGACATTCCTGGCGCAATCCGAGTTTCGTAGCCGCGAATGCTGTCTGGGTCGAATACAACTTTCACTGGAATGCGCTGCACAATCTTCGTGAAATTACCGGTCGCATTGTCCGGTGGCAAAAGCGCAAATTTGGCTCCAGAAGCGGGAGATAAACTATCGACTTTGCCCCTAAACGAATGATGGGGAAAGGCATCTACCTTGATTTCAACAGCCTGTCCGGGCTGCATATTTTCCAACTGGGTTTCCTTAAAGTTGGCAACAATCCAAGGCGTTAGCTGCACTACGGACATTAAGGTTTGTCCAGGCTGAACCCGTTGTCCAACCTGGACAGTTTTGTTGCCGATTCGTCCAGCTATAGGAGCTACGATCGAGGTATAGGATAGTTGCAAGTCTGCATTCTTTAATTCGGCTTTTGACTCAGCGATCGCTGCTAGTGCAGCTTTATACTGCCGTCGATTCACCTCTGTTTGCTTTCCAGTTGCGTTGGCTTGTTGCAGGTTGCCTTTGGTGGAATTCAGTTTCGCTTCAGCATTAGAAAGATTTTTTTGAGCCTGCACCACTCTCGCTTGAGCCTGCTTAATTTGCTCGCTGATAGCGTTGTACTGCGCCAACGTTGATTCGTAGGTTGCTTTAGCAGTATCAGCCTGTTGTTGAGGAACAGCACCATCGACAGAAAGAGCCGTGTAACGCTTGTAATCCAGGTCGGCTTTAATCAAATTTGCCTTGACTTGAGCCAGTTGAGCCTGGGCAGCGGGTACCCCTGCCTGTGCTTCTGCTAAAGCGGCTTGTGCAGTAGAAACAACTGCTGCCGCCGCATTAATATTTCCCTGTGCTTCTGTGGTCTGTCCCACTGCATTTGTTGCCGTCACACTAATATTGGCTTGGGCAACTGCCGCTTGCTGCTGGGCTGATGTTAAAGCTGCCGCTGACCGTTGTCGCGCTAGATCGTAGTCACGCGGGTCTAACTTCACGAGCAGTTTCCCCTGTGATACCTGTTGATTATCGTCTACTTCAATATCGACTACGGTTCCATTAATGCGAGCGTTGATCGGATGGATATAGGATGTAACATAGGCATCATCGGTTGATTCGTGAACCGAGGCATAGCGCCACCAGCGGTAGCCAAAAGTAGCACCAGCAATTAACCCTATGCCTAGTAAGCCAAACAATATCCACTTGCGGCGGCGATGTTGATGGGGTGGATTCGGGGAAATCGGCGGTAATTCAGCAGTTGCAATACCAGAAGACTCTTCCTTGTCCAGCACTGGCGGTTTGCGTCCGTTACGAGATTGGTTTTCGTTAGTTGAGTTAGTCGGTTCCATTGGTTTTAAGATATATACGTAGTTGTTAGTCAATTTAAGTACGGGTCGTTAAGACGTTGGCCACTCGCCATGTTTCTGTCACAAATTTGCTTACTTTTCATTCTTAGGCGAGTACTCGATTTACACCACTCAAGTTCTGTGAGTTAAAACGCGATTTAATTGTTCTGTGGTTGAAGAAGACCGCAGAAAATGAGCCACAAGCAATAAAACCTGGTATAATCCAACCAAAATGAAATCATTTGCCTGTAATCTGTGTTGCTGAAACTCCCTGTCAGTTCTTGATTAACAAAACGCCCGATATCTTAAGAAAAGATTCGCTAATTCCTTTGCACCATCGGCTGATCTATGGATTCCAACTCATCAAAAACTAGACGAGGTTCTTCCACTTCTTTGCGAGTGCGAGGAGCCATCCTATCGCCTCAGGGGTGGCAAAAGTTTCAGGCGGCAAAACAGCAGGCGGAATCCGACGAAACCTTGGGTAAGCGCTTCACCCAGGAAGATTTAAGTGATCGCACTGGACTCTCCCTAAATACCCTCGCTCGCATTTTCAAGCGCAAACTGGGAGTAGATCGTCAGTCATTAGAGTATCTGTTCCGGGCGTTTGGGCTGGAATTGATGCAAACAGACCTGACATCCCCTACCTCATCCCAAGAGACTCTAAGCCGATGGACAAATCCCCAACAGGACTGGGATACGGCAGTCGATGCCTCAGCGTTTTATGGGCGTGAGGCAGAACTGACGCAACTGTGGCAGTGGATTGTATCTGAGCGTTGCCGAATAGTCGGGTTGTTGGGCATTGGCGGCATTGGCAAAAGTACGATCTCCGTCAAAGCTGCGCTGCAAATGCAGACAGAATTTGAGATTGTCGTGTGGCGCTCCCTGGCTAATGCACCACCAGTGGATGAACTCCTATCGAGCCTGCTGAAGTTTATCATGCCGCTTTTTGGGGAAGATCCGATAGTTCCCACCACGCTTGCTCAACAGCTTTCCAAACTGATGCAATATCTACGATCGCGTCGGTGTTTATTGTTGCTCGATAATGCCGAAACCATTTTACAGCGTGAGCCAGTGGGACAATGGCAATTGGGCTACGAAGGTTACGGACAATTGCTCAGAGCCATTGGCGAAGCGTCTCACCAAAGTTGTTTGTTGCTCACTAGTCGAGAAAAGCCACGGGAAATGGCACTGATGGAAGGCGCACAGGCGCTAGTGCGATCGCTGACCTTGAGTGGGCTAACCCCTGCTGATGGACGCGCCATCTTTCGGCAAAAAGGAGCGTTTACAGGTTCAGAAGCCGAATGGCAGACTTTGATCCATCACTACGGCGGCAATCCTCTGGCATTGAAACTGGTGGCAGCCGCAATTGAGGATTTATTTAACGGCAGCATTACCGAGGTGTTGCCGTATCTGAGTCAGGGATTGGCTGTTTTTGAAGACATCCGCGATTTGCTTGCTCGTCAGTTTGATCGCCTTTCCGAATCCGAACAGAAAACACTGTCCTGGTTTGCAATTCATCGGGAGCCAGTCTCGATTGCAGATATTCGCGAGAACGTGGTCGATCCTGCTGCTCAACAAAGTGTACCTAATCTCATTAACTCACTACTGCGGCGATCGCTAATTGAAAAAAACGATGGGTTATTCTTCTTGCAACCGGTGGTGATGGAATATGTCACAGAGCGATTCGTGCAGCAAATTTGCATCGAATTCGAGACGCAGCAGCTTAACCTTTGGCAAACGCATCCCTTAGTGCGAGTACAAGCAAAAGATTACATTCGAGAGACTCAGACGCGCTTAATTGTGCAACCTGTGATGGAACGGCTGCTGTCTCGTTTTGGCAGTGTGGCGGTGATCGAGGCGCAAGCAAGGCATATATTAACGCAACAGGGAAACAAACCAGGATACACCGCAGGCAACCTAATTAACCTGCTGGTGCAGCTTCAAGTGGACTTACGCGGCTGGGATTTTTCCGGTCTTGTGGTGCAGCAAGCCGACTTACGGCAGGTCGATTTAGCCAAAGTCAACTTTCACAATGCTGACTTAGCCAAGTCCATCTTTTCAGAAACTTTCAGTGTTACAAGGTCGGTAGACCTGAGTCCAGACGGACAGACCATTGCCGTGGGCGATGCCAATGGCAACATCTATCTCTGGAATATCAGCACAACCCAACTGCTGGGCATCTTTTCAGGACACGTGGGCTTTGTTTGGTCGGTTGCCTTTAGTCCCGATGGCAGAACGTTAGCCAGCAGCAGTACGGATAGTTCGGTGCGCTTGTGGGATGTCCAGAGTGGACGATGCTTGCAGGTGCTCACAGACCATGA
This sequence comes from Nostoc sp. T09, assembly GCF_002154695.1. Taxonomy (GTDB): domain Bacteria; phylum Cyanobacteriota; class Cyanobacteriia; order Cyanobacteriales; family Nostocaceae; genus Aulosira. Next base: position 12,743 of record NZ_MTAV01000072.1, on the reverse strand, counting down.
AGGTTGTGTTTGGTCGGTGAGCTTTAGTGCCGATGGTCAGCAATTGGCGAGTGGCAGTGAAGATAAAACGGTGCGCGTTTGGAATTTGCAAGGGCAGTGTCTGCGTGTCTTGAAGGGACACACTCAGAGCGTTTACGGTGTCCACTTCGCTCCTGATGGGCAAACCTTAGCCAGTAGCAGTAATGATACAACGGTTCGGATCTGGGATGCGAGCAATGGGAACTGCTTGAGTGTCTTGCAGGGGCATACCAGTGGAGTTCGGCGTGTGCGATATAGCCCAGATGGTCAACTGCTCGCCAGCGGATGCCGGGATGGGTCGATTCGATTGTGGAGCAATTATCTGTCCCACGATCGCCATCCAAAACCCGCTTTTAAGTTGCTTCATGGACATACCGATTTTGTTTGGGACATCGCCTTTAGCCCGGATGGTCGTTTGTTAGTGAGCGGTAGCCGTGATGGCACTCTGCGCCTTTGGAGTGTTCAAGACGAGCGACCCATCCATGTACTTGAAGGTCATAAGCATGATGTTTACGGGCTTGCTATCAGTGCTGACAGTCAATTGCTGGTTAGTGCAGGAGAAGACCAGACGGTGCGGCTGTGGCATTTGCAGAGTGGACGAAACCTGAAAACGTTACGTGGATATACTGGCGGGATTCACTCCCTGAGCCTCAGTTCGGATGACCAGATACTCGCCAGTAGTGGTCAGAATGAGATGATTCAGTTGTGGCATTTGCAACCAGATGGCAATCTGTCATCATTTCACCCCTACAAAACTTTTCCTAGCCCAACCCGTCGGATATCATCATTCAGCAACGTCAGCTTTAGTCCCGATAATCAAACGCTGGCGATCAATCGACACGATGAGTCGATCGCTTTATGGAATATCCAAACTGGGCAACTCGAACGATGGTCAGCGCACAACGCGGCAGTGTGGACAGTTCTGTTTAGCCCAATGGGACAAATTTTGGCAAGCAGTAGTTACGATCGCACCGTGCGGCTTTGGGATGTGCAAACGCATCATTGTTTACAGGTGTTACGCGGACACCAGAACGGTATTGCAGCGATCGCGTTTGACCCGGACGGTCAATGGTTGGCAAGTGGCAGTTCCGATCTTACTATTCGGTTCTGGGATGTGCAAACTGGAGAATGTTTGAGGGTATTGCAAGAACATACGGGAGCTGTTTTCACGCTGGCATTTGACAAGAGTGGTCATCAACTGGTAAGCGGCAGTCATGACCAAACCATTCGATTATGGGATATAGAAACAGGGGCGTGTCTGAAGGTTTTGCAGGGGCATACAGGATCTGTCTGGACGGTTGCCATCAGTCCCGACAGTCGATTCTTGGCAAGTGGCAGTGACGATCAAACCATTCGACTGTGGGATCTGCAAACGGGGCATTGCCTCCACATCCTGGATGAACATAACGGTTGGGTTCGGTCACTCATCTTTAGCTCTAACGCTCAAATCCTGTTCAGTAGTAGTGACGATCGCACAATCAAGCTTTGGGACGTGCAAACAGGATGGTGTATCAACACGTTGATGGTCAATCGTCTGTATGAAGGCATGAACATTCAAGGCGCAACTGGGTTGACAGTGGCTCAAAGAACGACTCTTAAAGCGTTAGGGGCAATTGAACATTGAAGCGATACACATCCAAATTCAGTGCCTTCGCTTGTGTTCAATGGTGTCTAGCAACTGTTGAAAGGTATTTAGCGATCGCGCCATTTCCTTGTCCACAAGTTGCTCAGTCTGTTCATCCGAGAGAATTTCTGTTTCGCTTGTTATAATTTGTTGATCGCTTTCACCGTCAATTTTCCTTATACGCAGCAGAGAAACCTTACGATACATCTCTAAAGTCGATGACGATAGCAGCATCACTTCTCAGCAACAAATTACTCCACCCTACACTTCGCCAGATTCTTTGAGCGGCAGCGATCGCAGTTTCAGCTTCAAATAACGTGTCAGGTGGCAGATCGACTTTTATAATCCGGGATTGGAAAGCTCCTGGTTTATTGTGCCAGGAACAATGGGGATTGTGCTGACAGTAATTGGCTCTCAGGCGGCGGCTTCATTAGTTGTGCGTGAAAAAGAAGCAGGAACAATCGAGCAACTGATGATGACACCTGCTTCTAACACCGAAGTAATACCAATTCAAAAAATGTTTGCGACAGATAGGGCATTCAAAATGAAATCATAGCCAGTTAGGGAAGCGGCAATCTGTGAGGTGAGTTGTGCAAGAAGTTGCCCAACCTTGGCTCGCAGCTTTTCTAAGTTATCAAATAGCTCCCATTTCAAGTCCTGTTTGAGGTGTTCCCAAACTCGCTCTATCGGGTTAAGTTCTGGAGAATGAGCTGGCTGGAACAACAGAATGAGGTTTTCTGGAATCTGCAACCGTTTAGCTTTATGAAACAAGCCGTTATCGACTTGGAGGATATTCAAGCTGTTAGGATAACAGGCGGCAAATTCATTGAGAAATTGCTGGTAACATTCAGTATCAACATGAGAGAATTGCCAAAATAAGCTTTCACCTGTAAGCGGTTCAACTGCGACCTAATGCCAAAATGCTTTGAACTGCCACTGCCACTCACCAATTGGCTTAACACCAGCAAGGGTAATCTTTCGTCCTTCAATTGTTTTTAGTCCAAACCGACTTTCATCTTGTACAAAATAACGTATGTTCTGGTAGTGCGGTAACATGATCGCCGCATATTCGCTAATCAGTTGCAGATCGTCAGCAAGGTTTTTTTAAATGCCTCAAGTTTTTGTTCGTCTTGTTTTTTATTACGTGGACGAGGCACTTTGAGTTTTGCTTTGAGCTTGTAACGCGTCAAATGATGTACCGTTGCGTATTCGGCTTGTACCCCTAATACTGAATCTAACCAATGTTGAATTTGCGTATAACGTTGGAACCCACCTTCAGGTTCTTCAAGTTGTTTTTTCAGGCTCGATACTGCCCAATCTGGTATGGTTCTGGTTCGACCTGAACTTGTCCTAAATTCAACCACTGCCTCTATTCCTCCTGCTCGATAATCTGCCAACCATCGATGTATGGTACCTCGGTGTTTTCCTAATATTTTAGCGATGCCTTCGGCGGCAAGCTACGCACTTACCTTCATCTCTTGGGATTTAATCAGATACAGTGCTTGGATGCGTTCTTTGAGTCGAGCATTTTTCTGTTGGCGAACTAACCCTTCGAGTTCTTCCACACTTTCTTGGATCTCGATATGCACTACCCCTGTCATCATTCACCCTGAATACTACCTAATTTTACATTTACCATCTGTCGCATTCTTTTTTCAAATTGGTATAATCCTGGCAAAAATTGCTCCTCTGCTGGTTTTACTCACCTTTGATGCAGTTATTGCCTTGATTGTGGGCAGAATTGCTTTCAATCTGCCATTTCGAGGAAACTTTCTCGTTTTTATTAGCATTTCCATACTCTACTTTTTCGTAGGAATCAGTATCGGCATTATCATTGCCAGCTATGCCAAAAGTGAGCAACAGGCACTGTTAACAACATTTTTCGTCAACCCGCCTCTAGTGCTGTTATCTGGTGGTAACTCACCTATTTTGGCTATGCCAACTTTTATGCAATGGCTCTCATACCTCGATCCAATGCGCTACTTTATCGAAGTTTGTCGTGGTGTATTGCTTAAAGGAGTTGGATTTGAAGCTTTGTGGCCACAGGTACTGATTTTGTTGGTCTTTGCTACGGTACTGATGACTCTAAGTATTCGCCAGTTTCGCCATCAATTAACGTAGCGATTTTGTATAGTGACATATTATACCAATTTTAAAAACAATTTAACAAAGATAAGGGAGGGGCAAAGAGCGATCGCTTCTAGCACTATCACTATAGGTTGGAGCGATCGCTCTTTCAGTTACACAAAATTGAGAACGCTCGCTTTATCTTTTATCAGTAGCTTTCAGCTTACCTCAAAGATGCTTCTATACTCTGATTTATCGGCTCAATGATGGGAATATTTTATGTCAAGCGTATTACCATGAATTTTTGTAAAAAAAAATTTTAGATTCCGTAAAAGTATCAACTAAGTTGAAAAATTAAATGTAAGCGATTCTACTAGCGTGCCAGTGCCAGAGGCTGATTGTTGAGCAAACTGCATCTGCTAATAAGACATTGAAAAAACGAAAAGAGGTAAATATGAAAGACAAACAGACAAGCCTAGAAGATATCGATTTCGCCACTGAACTTAGTATGAGTGAGCTAGAAGCAATCAATGGCGGTGCTGGCGTTCTGACGCAAGAACAGTCAAACGATCCTCAAGGTAGGCCTACACCGTCGGCTCCTACTGGGACAAGAGAACCACTAGCAGAAGACAGTATTATAACCAAATATGAATATCCAACAATAACCATTTGATTTATCTATCCCCATCAATTTTTCTTTGACAAATCGCAATCTGCGCCAGAGTAAAGCCCGATCTTTTAAAGGATGGCAATCATGGGTCTAATTTGGTCAAATTGGTGCTGTCGGTTTAGAGTAGCCAGTTTTGTAGCCGGATGTGCAGCAGTATGCTATGCATCCGGAGATTTTGCCTTAGCTCAGATTACCCCTGATTCCACCTTAGGTGCGGAAAGTTCTATGCTAACCCCAAACGTTAGCATAGATGGTCTTCCTGCCGATCGGGTTGATGGCGGAGCTAGAAGAGGTGCAAGCTTATTTCACAGTTTCCAACAATTCAATGTTGGCGATGGACAACGAGTCTTTTTCGCTAATCCTGCGGGAGTTGAAAACATTTTCAGTCGAGTGACTGGAACTAACCCCTCAGCGATTCTGGGAACACTGGGTGTTAACGGTGCAGCAAATCTGTTTTTACTTAACCCCAATGGTATGATTTTTGGCCCTAATGCTAGACTTGACCTTCGTGGTTCTTTTTTGGCAAGTACTGCTAGGGGCATCAAATTTAATGATGGGATAGAATTTAGCACCACTGATCCCTCTGCGCCTCCTTTGCTAACGCTCAATGTTCCGATTGGTTTGCAATATGGAAAAGATCCAGGCAGAATTCTCGTACAAGGGCAAGGTAATGAACTGAGAATTAATCAAGAGACTGGCGAGGTACTTGAGGTCAACCGCACTGGTGGTTTAGAGGTGGAACCCCATCAAACCTTGGCTCTAGCTGGTGGTGAAGTTGTGCTGGAAGGCGGAAGTTTGAGTGCCGAATCAGGGCGAGTTGAAGTTTGGAGTGTCCAAGGAGAAAGTTTATTAGGTCTTACCTCAACGAACGCAGGTTGGGAATTGAGCGATCGGGGTGTACAAAACTTCCAAGACATCCGCCTCTCCCAAGCTGCTGCTATTGATACTAGTGGTGCTAGAGGTGGCCAAATTCAAATCCAGGGGCGGCGAGTAGCGTTAGAAGATGGTTCATTGGTTTTGTCCCTGACACGGGGTGAGGGAAGCGGAGGAACTATTAGCATCAGAGCTTCTGAGTCTATCCAAGCCAGTGGAACTGCCCCCAATGGCGAAGCTAGTGTCTTTTTAACTGAGACAACAAGTGTGGGAAAAGCTGGTGATGTAGAAATTAACACGGGAAGCCTGATTCTGCTAAATGGGGCACAAGTATCATCTGGTACTTTTAACCTAGGCAGTGGCGGAAATATTATCGTCAATGCAAGAGAGTTAGTTGAAGCGGCAGGAATTGCTGCAACTGGAAATTTTACCAGTGGCTTATTTTCTGCTGCTAATGTAAGTACTGGTGAGGGCGGTACAGTGAAGGTAACAACGAAGCGGCTGGTGCTCGAGGATGGGGCCCAGATCAGCGCCACTACTTTTAGTCAAGGGCGTGGGGGAAATGTAGTGGTGAGTGCTTCTGAATCAGTAGAAGCGATGGGCATTGCTCCAATTGGGTCTAGCGGCTTATTTGCTGCTAGTGTGAGTACTGGTGAGGGCGGTAAAGTAGAGATTAACACAAGCAAGCTGACACTCCAGAATGGAGCACAGGTAAATGCTACAGCATTTAATGAAGGTAACGGGGGCGATGTGCTCGTCAATGCGGCAGAGTTTGTAAAAGTAATTGGCATTGGCATTGAAGATGGGAATATTGCCAGCAGTTTGGGAGCACAGACCCTAGGGAGCGGAAACGGCGGCAAAGTAGAGATTAATACAAGAAACCTAATACTCCAAGATGGGGCCCAGATAAGTGCCGCAACTGAAGATCGGGGTCGCGGGGGTGATGTGCTTGTAAATGCCTCGGAATCAGTGAAGGTAATTGGCATTGCTCGAAATAGAAATTTTCCTAGTAGCTTGGCAGCACAAACACGGGGTACTGGGGATGGTGGTACTGTAACAATTAACACCGGAAGGTTGATTATCCAAGATGGGGCACGGGTAACTGCCACAACTTTTAAACAGGGTCGTGGGGGCAATGTACTGGTAAATGCCTCGGAGTCAGTGGAAACCATTGGTTTTGGAAGTGGTTTGAGGGTACAGACCCAAGGTGCTGGGGACGGTGGTACTTTAACGGTCAACACTAAACGGTTTCTAGCCAGTAAAGGAGCGCAAACTTTAGCTACTGCTTTTAATAACAGCACAGGCAATGGAGGAAACATTAAGATCCAAGCTTCCGAGGTAGAATTAATTGGCACCTCTGATAATGGTGAGCCTACCATTGTGTTTGCTACCGCCAGAGGTACGGGCGATGGAGGCGAAATTAGAATTGAAACGGCTCGATTAATTCTTAAACAAGGAGCGCAGATAGGGGCTGGGACTTTTAGTAGTGGTCGGGGTGGAGATGTTTTTGTCAAAGCCTCTGATTCGGTTGAACTTGTTGGCACTGTTCCACAGCTTGCCAATCGAGATTTTTTTCGAGATCAGTCGCTTCAGCAGTTTCCTAGCGGTTTATTTACTAGCTCTGAAGATATCGGCACTGCTGGCAAATTGAGGATTGAGACTGATAGGTTGACGCTTCGAGATGGAGCTGAAATTAGTGTGAACAATCAGGAAGTAGGAAATGCAGGCAATTTAGAAGTAGTAGCTCGCAATCTCCTGCTAGATAACAAAGCGGCTCTCTCAGCGACAACTAAATCAGGTCAGGGCGGAAATATTACACTCAAAATCGATGACCTCTTGTTATTACGCCGCAACAGTCAAATCTCAACTACCGCAGGTATCGATCGCGCTGGTGGAGATGGGGGCAACATTTTGATTGATAGTGGCTTGATAGTTGCAATTCCTAATGAAGACAGCGATATCACTGCTAATGCGTACCAGGGACGGGGAGGTAATATTAACATCACAACTCAAGGCATCTTTGGTCTTGAGTTTCGCAATTTTGAGACTAATCTGAGCGATATTACCGCTAGTTCAGAGTTTGGGATAGCTGGAGTTGTAAATATAAATATCTTGGATGTTAACCCTGCTCAAGGATTAACCGAATTACCAACAGAAATCATTGATGTTTCTGGGCTGATAGCGCAGGATTTCTGCCGTGTTGTTGGGAAGAATAGCGAATTTGTGGTTACAGGTCGTGGCGGTTTACCTAGTTCTCCTAACGAACCTCTCAGGGCTAATGCTCCTTGGGAAGATTTACGCTTAATAGAGGAGAGCCAACCAACAGCGTTTACATTACCGCCAGCAGCTAGGAGCGAGCAACCAAAGATTAAGGACAACCAACCAGAGACAATTGTGGAAGCTCAAGGTTGGATTAGCTCGTCGAATGGCAATGTGCTGCTGACGGCAAAACCTGTAACAGTTACTTTTGGGGGGCTGTGGTTGCATCCGCTAGACTGCCAACGGTGGAAGCAAAGCAGCAGGAGTTGAAAAAATGAAGCTGCTGATTCGGTTAATTGCGATCGCTCTTTTAGGGTTACTCTTAAGTTTAGGTATCCATACCCTAAAGCCGATCAGTGCTCAACCAGTAGCGCCGCATCAGGAATCGGCGTTGATGCAAGCGGGTAACCAACACTACGATGCTGGTCAGTTTTTGGAAGCGGCTCAGGTATGGCAACAAGCTGCACAAAGATATGAAAAAATAGGCGAACGCACTCATCAAGCTTTAGCCTTAAGCTTTGTCTCCTTGGCTACGCAACAACTCGGACAATGGCAACAAGCACAAGCAGCAATTGATACAAGTTTATCTCTGCTGAACAACACAGATAAAGCCAGCGATCGCATCCATGCTCAAGTATTGAATGCTCTTGCACGTCTGCAATTAGTGGGAGGTAAAGCAGAACAAGGACAAGACTCTGCCCAAGCGGCTCTAAAAACTTGGCAACAGGCGGAGACTCTCTACAGAAAAGCTGACGACTCGGTGGGGACGATTGGTAGCCAGATTAATCAAGCTCAAGCACTGCAAACTTTAGGGCTTTACCGTCAAGCCAGGAAATTATTAGTACAAATTCGCCAAACTTTAGAACAATCCCCAGACTCGCGTTTGAAGATTACTGGTCTACGCACTTTAAGCGATATCTTCCAACAAGCAGGACAGTTACAAGACTCGCAAAAGTTGCTGACACAGGCTTTAGCAATAGCTGAAAAATTAGGATTGCAACAAGAAAAGAGCCTAACTTTACTGAGTTTAGGAAATACAGCTCGTGCCCAAAAACAAACTCCAACAGCTGTGGAGTTTTACCAACAAGTAGAAACAGTTGCAGGTGATAAATTTCCCCTGCTCAAGATGCAAGCACAACTAAATCGCTTGAGCTTACTAATTGAAACGCGCCAGTGGAATTTAGCTCAGAGTTTAGCGTCACAAATTCCGCAACCCTTAGCGATTTTGCCTCCTGGTCGGTCTACTGTTAACGCCCAAGTCAATTTAGCTAAGAATTTGATATGTCTGCAACTCCAACGCAGTACACCTATTTGCCCTTTACCGACAGACAGGGAAAATCAACCCTCCCGTTCTCAAGTTATAAATGAGTCATCGAACTCAGTAATTATTGCGCTGTTGAATGCGGCGGTGCAACAAGCCGACAACCTCCAAGACCGCCGCACCCAGTCTTATGCTTTGGGAAATCTCGGTCAGTTTTATGAAGAACGAGGCGAATGGCAAACAGCGAAAGAATATACTGTTAAAGCCTTAAATCTCTCTCAGCAAATTCAGGCTGGTGATATTAGCTACCAATGGCAGTGGCAGTTAGGAAGACTACTTAAACAAGAAGATATCACAGGAGCCATCGCGGCTTACTCCCAAGCTGTTAAATCTCTGCAATCAATCCGCAGTGATTTAGTAACTCTTAATGCTGATATTCAGTTTGGCTTTCGAGAGGAAGTAGAACCAGTTTATCGGGAGCTAGTTGATTTACTCTTGCAAGCCGAGACTCCCAGCCAAGAAAATCTCAAGCAAGCCCGTCAAGCCATTGAAGCACTCCAGTTAGCTGAACTCGACAACTTCTTTCGCGATGCTTGCGCTCAAGCCAAGCCAGAACAACTCGATAAAATTGTAGACAGCGCCGCTACGCCAACAGCCGTCTTTTACGGAATTGTTTTGCCAAACCGCTTAGAGTTCATTCTCAAGTTACCTCAGCAATCTAACTTGCTGCATTACAGAACTAAAGTTTCTCAAGCAGAAGTCGAAAGTACCTTAAAACAACTGCAACAGAAGCTAACCCAGCCTAAACCCTCGAAAGAACTGCCGCAATTATCTCAGCAAGTATATAACTGGCTACTTCGCCAAGCTGAACCCGATTTAGCGAAAAGTGGTATTAATACTTTAGTATTCGTATTAGATTTTTCTTTGCAGAATATTCCCCTCGCTGTTCTGGATGACGGTAAACAATATTTAGTTGAGAAATATGCACTAGCTCTGAGTCCGGGTTTACAGCTCATAGAATCTCAGCCTTTAACGCAGATTAAGCTGAATGTGTTGACAGCTGGGGTAAGCGAAAGCCGTAGCGTTGCGGGTAGAAACTTTGATTCCCTCACCCAAGTTCCTGCGGAACTGGCACAAATTCAGGCGGAAGTAGCCAGAAGTAAGAAACTGCTGAACTCTGACTTAAGCGCCACTAACTTGAAAACGGCGGTTGAGTCAGTTCCTTTCTCTGTGATTCACCTCGCTACCCACGGCAATTTTAGTTCTAACCCCGACGAAACCTTTGTATTGTTGTGGGATCGCTTGCTGCAAGCCAAGAATTTTGACCAATTACTTGGAATAGGCGATCGCATAAATCCGCGAGCCATTGAATTATTAGCGCTGAGTGCTTGTGAAACCGCCACTGGCGACAAACGCGCTACATTAGGTTTAGCCGGAATTGCAGTCAGAGCCGGAGCGCGCAGCACATTAGCAACACTTTGGCAAGTCAAGGATGAGTCTACGGCTGCATTGGCTATTCAATTTTATAAGGTTTTAAAAGATCGCAAGTTGACGAAAGCGCAAGCATTGCGGCAAGCGCAACTGTATTTGATAGAGAAGCATCCTAATACTAATTATCGGCTACCTTATTACTGGGCACCCTTCGTTTTAGTAGGTAATTGGTTGTAGCCTACATTTTACAGCCCAGAATTATCAACATTCTCTCGCATACCCGACATATTGCCCGTAGGCGACGGCGGGATGTAGGGATAATCAGGGATATTATGGAAGTGCTGATTAAATGCGATCGCTTACAATAGACTTCTTGCAGAAGTCGGTTAAAGGGAAAGGGGAAAAGGGGAAAGGAACTCAAAACCCTTTCCCTTTAACCCCTTCGGGGTTCGCCAGTCGCTCATGGGGGAAACCCCCAAGACCGCGCTGGCTCACCTTTTCCCTTTCTCCTCTCTTGCAAAAATATATTTTTACAAGAGATCTAATGTGTTGAGCTATTTTATCCAAGAATCTTTGTAGGGGCACGGCACCCGAAATATTTTTCACAACAACACAATGTTACTAGCGCCGTGCCCCCACCGTGTAATTGATAAACACCCCAATAATGCTATTTAGCCAGATTTACCTTTTAACCTTTGACTTACTTTCATCCTTTCTCGGCTTTTTCTCCTCCAAGCTTTTGACTTTGACCAACACCGGAATATATTGTTGAATCAGCCACGTTAAAGTCTCAAGTGTTGAGTTACCTTGGTCAATACGGGTTTTGGCTTGTAAGCCAATGAGGAATAGTTGCATTGCCAGTAACAAAGCAATGATTTTACCGAGAAATTCTTGGCGTTGGGGTTTCATGTGTTTGTCCCTCAAAGAGTTGGTAGCTAAAGCATCTCTTTGGGGTCGCGTCCTTAAGCAAATACCCCAAACTCTGGGAAAATGCTTTAAAATCAGGATTCAATAAGCTTGGGGTAGCGAGTTTTTCTTTGGGGTAGCCCTAAACTTTCTGGTCAATTTTGGGAATGCAATGGCGCGAGAACCTAGCAAAGGCCCTGTAATTCAAAAGCGAGTTAAGCGTCTGTTGGCGGCGTTGCTGTGTTTCGCGGCTGGGGAATTTGCAGAAGATAACTTTAATATTGAGTACCACTGGAAAGAAGAAGACAGTGCTAACCCCAAGCTGACTATTAAAACAACTCTGGTGACATTGGAGTTGTTGACGCAAAAAGACGAATATCCAGGTAAGTTAACTAAAACGCAAATCCGCGAAGCGCTGAACTTACTCAAGGATTTTGTCAAAATTCTCGAAGATAACCGCATTCAAACCCAGGGTTCTGATGACTGGCACTTTACTTTAAAGTTATGCTCAAGGGATAAAGAAAAGAACCTGAAACGGTTTGATGAGGTATGGGAAAACAGCAGATCAAATAAATCTAAACAACTAGAAGCTAATTTCACTCAAGATGAGGGTGTTGCTGTTGTACCCCAAACTAAACTGGCGATATTTCAAGCGCCACCTTTACCTGCACACTTTGTAGAACGCCCAGAATACAGCGATGATTTAAAAACTCGCCTCCTCACAGAAAATAATCGCACATTGGTAATTACGGCAATTCACGGCTTGGGTTCTGTGGGTAAATCGACTTTAGCCGCAGCTTTAGCAGTAGATGCAGAAATACAAACGCGGTTTTGTGACGGTATTCTGTGGGCTACATTAGGTCAACAGCCCGATGTGCTGTCTTTAGTTAGTGGCTGGGTGCAAGCATTAGGAGACTATAGCTTTAAACCTACCAGTGTAGAAGCAACTACTAATCATCTGCGGACGCTGCTTTATGACAAAGCCGTGTTGCTGGTGGTTGACGATGCTTGGAATACGCAAGATGCTCCAGCATTTAATGTTGGCGGTGCGCGGTGTCAGGTTTTAGTAACAACTCGTGAAGCAGCAATTGCCGATGCCTTAGCAGCCAACATTTACAGCCTGGATATAATGAAACCAAGTCAGGCTATGGCATTGCTGACGAAGAAATTAAGACGCGAGATTATAGGTGCAGAACGTCAGTCAGCCAAAAATTTAGCCAAAGGCGTTGGTTATCTCCCCCTAGCGTTGGAACTCGCAGCCGCCGAAGTTGCCTGTGGTACAACTTGGGATGAACTATTGGCAGATATTCGGCAAGAGGTAGCGAGATTAACAAGTTTTGACCGACCGGAAGCCCAAGAAATTACCGATGAGGCGAGTTTAAAACGCCTGAGTTTAACGGCATCATTAAACTTGAGTGTTAAGCGAATGCCTCAAGAAAAGCAGCAGCATTTCGCTTGGTTGGGGGTGTTGCCGGAGGATGTCAACATTAATAAGATGATGGCAGCGACGCTGTGGGCAATGGATGAGCGTGATGCTGCCAAGATGTTGCAATATTTACGGAATAAAGCATTGCTATTAACAGGAGTACCGCTTGCTGATGGTACGCCTACCTATCGGTTACATGACTTATTCC
>NZ_MTAV01000071.1 GCF_002154695.1 Nostoc sp. T09 | reverse complement strand
CTTGTCAACCAAAAGGGTTTCACATTAAGTTGACACGTATGAGCATTGCTAAACCCCTACGAAAAATTTATGTGTATCAAGATTTTCGTGAATTGGTATAAGTTCTACCCAAAATAAATATGTAGCGATCATTTTTTTAATCTGTATGATCTATATCAGCTTTATCTAAGTAAAGGCAAGGGAACAGGGAACAGGGAACAGGGAACAGCATAGAGAATGTGTAATTAATTTTGTTTAGGGGCTTAATATTAATTGGGATGGTGGAGAAGCCTGAATATTAAGGAATTTTCATCTAAAAACTTAAAGCCAAAATTGTAAGAAAGAGGGTACGGGTAACTTAAACATTACCCATACCCCTATATCCAGTGAGATTCAGAATATATACAGCAGTTTACTTGAGTGCTTGAGCGATCACTGCTGAAAGTGACTCGTTTACTGCTTGCTTCAACAAGTCGGCCTTATCAATACGTTCCCACGGCAAGTCTAAATCATTCCGCCCAAAATGACCGTAAGCCGCGACGTCCTGATAAAAACGTCCGCCTCGTTCATTTGGTAGGGTACGTAAATTAAAGGCATGGATAATTCCTGCTGGTCGCAGTTCAAAATGCTTTTTGACTAATTCCAGCAAGATATCATCATCGACTTTACCAGTCCCAAAGGTATCTAGAAACACGCTAACTGGTCGTGCGACACCAATGGCATAACTTAGCTGCACTTCACATTTATCTGCTAACCCAGCGGCGACAATATTTTTAGCCACATAGCGCGCTGCATAAGCCGCAGAACGGTCTACTTTGGTGGGGTCTTTACCAGAAAAAGCTCCACCGCCATGACGTGAATAACCGCCGTAGGTGTCAACAATGATTTTCCGTCCTGTTAGGCCAGAGTCGCCTTGAGGACCACCAATGACAAATTTGCCAGTGGGGTTGACCAAAAAACGTGTTTGTTCATCTGGCTTAATGTCAATGTCGCCAAACACAGGTTGAACTACCGCTGTCCACAGGTCTTCTTTGATTTTGGCTTGGACTGCTGCTTCATCCGTGATTTCCCCAATATTAGCTGTATGTTGGGTGGAAATCAGAATTGTATCAATGCCTACAGGACGCCCATCTTCATAGATGACGGTAACTTGCGTTTTACCATCGGGGCGCAGGTAGGGTAAATCGCCTGTTTTGCGAACTGCTGCCAGCCGACGAGCAATGCGGTGAGCAAGACAAATGGGTAAGGGCATAAGTTCTGGTGTTTCGTTGCTAGCGAAACCAAACATAATCCCTTGATCGCCCGCACCGATGGTGTCAAATAGTTCTTCACTATCTTGCTCGCGAGTTTCTTGAGCAGTGTTAACACCTTGGGCAATATCAGGTGATTGTTCATCTAAAGCAACTAGTACACTAGTACTGTTAGATGAAAAGCCGTTATCAGCATTGGTATAGCCAATTTCGGCAATTTTCTTGCGGGCGAGATTGACATAGTTAACATTGGCATTAGTGGTAATTTCACCTGTAATTAGCACCAAACCAGTATTAACCACTACCTCTGCCGCAACTCGGCTAGTAGGGTCTTGTGTCAGTAAGGCATCAAGAATTGTATCAGAAATCTGATCGCAGATTTTATCTGGATGACCTTCGGTAACTGACTCGGAGGTAAATAGATATCGACGAGACAAAGGCATTCCTCCTTCTAAGAGTGTTTCACTGAACTAAATGTGATTTTTTAGTTCAGTTACTCTAATTTCTGAAATCATAACAATATTTACACATTAAATAGTTAGTGTGTTCTCAACTTCTCAAAAAGTACTACTGGTATTAAATATTTTGTAAAAGAAAAAAATATTTATTTTAAATAAAATGTTTTTTGTAACACAAAAAAAGGGGGAATACCCTAAAGCACCCCCCAAAGCTTTGACACAAATACTGCTGTTTTAAACCTGAACTGCTAGTTTGGCTTCCTTTGCTGTTAAACGCTCGTAAGCATCGCGCATTTTCAACCCTGTTAGTACTTGGAACAAACCAGTTCCATTGTTGGAACCTGGATACTCGCGGTGTTGGAGTAACAAGTGAGTCATCTCACCTTGGTATTTGGTGGATGTCTTACTCAGATGGGTTTCGATGTAAATGACTTCTTCTAGGTTGTCAAATTGACCGTCTACCTCTAGTACCGAGACGTAACGACCGTAGTAAACATCTGAACCATAGTACAGTTGCATACCAGGGTAGGAACAAGTAAGCTTACGTCCACAAGGAGTCCAGTTAATTGTTGACCCTTCGTCAAAGAGGTAGGTAGGCTCAAAGCCTTCTTTACCTTCGCGCTGAAGCATCCGCACCCGCAGGACTTTGCGCTCTGTGTCGTTTTTAATTAAATTGGTTGGCAATACTTGCAGAACCACATCAGCAAATTCTCTTTGTGGTTCGATAAACTTATCAAAATCAGGCTTACGGGAATTGATTTGAGCTAAGACATCTTCATAGCGATGTCCTCTTTCCGCCATATCGCGCTGAATTTTCCAAGCAATTTTGACTTCGTCGCTGATATCGAAATAAACACTGAAATCAATTAGCGATCGCACCCGCTCATCGTATAAAGGATGTAGCCCTTCAACCACTATGATGTGATTTGGCTCTATCCGCTCAGGCGGATCGATCATGCCGGTTTCGTGGTTGTAAATCGGTTTATCAATTGCTTGACCACTTTTGAGCGCTTTAATTTGCTCATACATGAGGTCAAAATTGTTCGCCCTAGGATCAAGTGCTGTGATCCCGGTTTCTTTGCGCTGTTTGCGATCTAGGGAATGATAGTCATCCAAACAGATGACCGTCATTAAATCTTCACCAAACAAATCGATCAAACGACGCAAAAACGTAGATTTACCGCACCCAGAGTCTCCAGCTACTCCAATTAGTACCACGCGTTCCGGCTTACTCGTCATAAATTTCCTCTAGATACTAAAAGATGTGTCAATCAAAATTTTTCACACAGCAGATTTTGAAGCCAAGAGTTTACCCATTGGTTTTTCCGGCGTTCTTATTACCCACAGCGCCATAAAGAACTTCAGACGGGTATACAACAAAGTAATAGTTGTTACTCGCCTGCCTAGCCTGAGTTTGTTGCTGGTAAGTATTTAATCCTAGTGGTATATTTGATTTTAACAGAAGGGGTTATTCTATACAAGTTTACTGTCAGGAAGAATCTAGTGGTTCATCAATCATTTTGATGATTTAGTTAGTAATTTGAAAAGACATCTCTTCACAACCAGCAAACCGTCTGGTAACGACTGCTAGGTGTTTGTGACTTTATTATTCAAGTTTATAATGTATATTTTTGTGCGTCCGCAAATTTTTTGCGATTTCGGAATTTTAATTTGCGATTAAGTAATAGTTCACAAATTCATGAGTCAAAATCTATCTAAAGAATGAGTTTGCAAGTTAGAGTAAAAAATCTTGGTGGTAGCTTTTTGAGATGCTCAATTACAACAGAGAGTGTCTGAAAGACTATTGTTAGAGGTTGACAGATGTATCACATCAAGTAAAACTTATTATAATTGCTTATATCCCTGATCCCTGTATCATTCGATAATTTACAGATTAAATTATCCTAGTCATGAAACTAGTCATGATTAGGCGATAGTTGCAGCTAAAAATATTTTGGATGCATGTCGCAGAAAAGTTTTCTATCGGATGAGGGAAAAGGGTCTAGTCAAGGAAAGGACATTAATCGGAAGAGAGCTTCCGCGATTAATGCTACCTGGTGTATCTGCCTAAAGCAGGCAGTGCAGTAAAAACTTTTAGTGGCAATAATGAGTGGTAGATTCTACCAATCAAAACAGTTTTGCTTCTGAGTCTGCTGTGACGACCTGTTATTTGGGCGGGAAATGGCTATATCCCTAATGGGGGTAAGTTAATTCACGAAAAAAAGATTAAATTGACTCATTATTAACATTCTCCAGAAGACTTATCCTCTAACTTAGAAGGTGAACAGGTGTGTTTTTGCGCTGCCTGCATGTCTTTGGTGAGTGTACTTAGCAAGGCATTACTTTGATGATGCCGCTTTCCTAGAGCGTCAGTTTTGTGAAGCGAAAATCCGGTAAACTAAAGCTGACTTGTGATAGGAAAAGTTTTTTTTTGAAAAACGGTTAAGTAAACATCGGAGTGATAGAACGAATGTACAAGCAAGGTGCTGTTGAGAGTGCTGCCAACACAGAATCAGGTAGCCGCGTCTTCGTTTACGAAGTGGTGGGTCTGCGTCAGAACGGAGAAACTGATCAAACGAACTACCAAATTCGTAACAGTGGCAGTGTGTTCATCAGAGTGCCTTACAACCGCATGAATCAAGAAATGCGACGTATCACTCGCCTAGGCGGCAAAATTGTTAGTATTCAACCCGCAAGTGCTTTACAGCAATTCAATGGCACAGGTTCCTTGGAGATTGCTAACAGTGAAGTGAACGATATAGCTACCTCTGGGAAGACTGCTAACAGTGAGGGGAATGGTCAAGCCACACCTGTAATTGCGAAAAGTGAAGCCAAAGGCTTTGCTAAATCACCAGCTGAAGAACAGCTCAAGAAGAAGGATCAAAAAGGCAACACCATGACTCAAGCAAAAGCCAAAAAAGACGCCCATGCTGATGTCCCTGTAAACACTTATCGTCCCAATGCACCTTTTATTGGGAAGTGTATATCCAATGAGCCGTTGGTAAAAGAAGGTGGGATTGGTATCGTTCAGCACATCAAGTTTGACCTTTCTGGCAGCAATTTGAAATATATAGAAGGTCAAAGTATTGGTATTATCCCACCTGGATTAGACAAGAACGGTAAGCCTGAAAAACTCAGACTTTATTCGATCGCGTCAACTCGTCATGGCGATGATGTCGATGACAAAACAGTATCACTGTGTGTGCGTCAGCTAGAGTATAAGCACCCAGAAACCAACGAAACAGTCTACGGTGTTTGCTCAACTCACCTGTGTTTCTTGAAACCAGGAGCAGAGGTAAAGATTACAGGGCCTGTGGGTAAGGAAATGTTATTACCCAGCGACCCCGATGCTAAAGTCATCATGATGGCAACCGGAACAGGTATTGCGCCGATGCGGGCTTACCTATGGCGTCAGTTTAAAGATGCGGAAAGAGCAGCTAACCCAGAATACCAATTTAAGGGATTTTCTTGGTTGATATTTGGTGTGCCAACAACGCCCAACATCCTGTACAAAGAAGAACTGGAAGAAATGCAGGAGAAGTATCCTGATAACTTCCGCCTCACTTACGCCATCAGCCGGGAACAAAAGAATCCCCAAGGTGGCAGAATGTACATCCAAGACCGCGTAGCAGAACACGCAGACGAACTGTGGAAGTTAATTAAAGAGGAAAAAACTCACACCTACATTTGCGGTTTGCGCGGTATGGAAGATGGTATCGATGCTGCTTTGACTGCTGCGGCTGCTAAGGAAGGCGTAACCTGGAGTGATTACCAGAAGGAAATCAAGAAAGCTGGTCGCTGGCACGTAGAAACCTACTAAGTGCTGATTGCTGAGTTTTGAGTTTGTAGGTTGGGCAATGCTCAACCTACAATTGTTTTAAGGCTTAAATACTAGACCTCTGGCAAAAATCCGAATTAAGATAAAAAAGAACCACAGATGAACACAGATAAACACCGATAATTATCTGTGTTCATCTGTATTTAGCTGTGGTTTGATATCCAAAATATTAATGTATACAAGAGGTTTACTGGGTAATAATCTCTTACTCATACTATTTCACTTTAATAGTGATACAAATACACGGGTAAGGGTTTAGCATTGCTAAACCCCTACGAAAGATCTATCTGTATCAGGATTTTTGTGAATTGGTATCAAAACTAAAAACTCAAAACTGAATTTGGTATAAAACTTGTGGGTGTGAAACTAGGAATACTGGGATTAGGTACTGTAGGGACGGGTACTGTACAGTTGTTGCAAGAGACTGCTGGGCGTCACCCGTTATTGCAGGAAATAGAAATATATCGAGTGGGAGTGCGATCGCTTGATAAACCCCGTGAGGTAGAACTGCCAGAGGGAGTGATTACTACAGACTTAGAATCTGTAGTTAGCGATCCGGCGGTAGATATAGTTGTCGAAGTAATGGGTGGATTGGAACCAGCGCGATCGCTGATTCTCAAAGCTCTACAACATGGTAAACACGTTGTCACCGCTAATAAAGCCGCGATCGCCCGCTTTGGAGATGAAATCTTCACAACTGCCAATCAAGCTGGAGTATATGTCTTGCTAGAAGCAGCAGTTGGTGGTGGTATCCCTGTGATTCAACCCTTAAAGCAGTCTTTAAGTGTGAACCGCATTCACACTGTCACAGGCATAGTCAACGGTACTACCAACTACATCCTCACAAGGATGCAGAAAGAAGGCAGCAATTTTCAGGATGTGTTAGCCGATGCCCAAAGATTGGGCTACGCTGAGGCTGACCCCACTGCTGATGTGGATGGCTTAGACGCAGGAGATAAAATTGCCATCCTAGCCTCATTAGCTTTTGGCGGACGCATTCACCTGCAAGATGTCTATTGTGAGGGCATTCGGCAAGTCAGCAAAACAGATATTGCCTATGCCGAGAAATTGGGATTTGTGATTAAATTGCTAGCGATCGCCAAAGTTCATGCTAGTGATACATCAAAGCTATCTGTGAGAGTTCATCCTACTTTAGTGCCCCAAGCACACCCCTTAGCTAGCATCAACGGTGTGTATAACGCCATTCTCGTGGAAGGAGAACCAATAGGGCAGGTAATGTTTTTTGGACCTGGTGCTGGTGCTGGTGCAACAGCCAGTGCCGTATCATCTGATATTTTAAATCTAGCGGCAACGCTAAAAACAGAAAAAGCCAGCACTGCTAAACCCAATCCTTTATTAGCTTGTGGGCATCAAGACTACTGTCAAATTGCCCCTATGGCAGAATTAGTAACTCGGTTTTACACTCGCTTCTTAACTAAAGATCAACCAGGAGTAATCGGTAAACTAGGTACTTGCTTTGGCAATTACGGCGTTAGCTTAGAGTCAGTTGTCCAAACTGGTTTTCAGGAAGAACTAGCAGAGATTGTTGTTGTTACCCATGATGTTAAAGAAGGTAACTTTCGGCAAGCTTTGGCAGAAATTCATAACTTGGAGGCGATAGACAGCATTCCTAGCTTACTGCGTGTACTGTGAGGGTTTTTGAACTAGACTTGTGCCTAAAATCTCGATTCAAATTCAAACCACAGATAAACATGTGTGTTTATCTGTGGTTTGAATTCAAAAACATCGACTTATTAAACAGGTCTATAGGAGTCGTATTTAATTTTTGCGAAGCTAGGTACACTCCACCTCTGTTCTTTGTTGTTCCCTGTTCCCTGTTCCCCGTTCCCTACCTCTATGAGTAAGTTCTCCGAATCAAATCGGATTGCTATATTACATTGCTTCCTAATATGGTGATTGTAGTGGCGGAGCCTTTCTTCTCTCAGGTACAGGGTTAGTACCATCCCAAACAGCCCGCTGCCCATCGGCATTAATTAGAGTAATTTTTACTCTTGTTGCTGTGAAATTATCAGCAAAATCGTGTAACCATACTAACCATTGGTCTTCTGGAAGTGCATTTAGTCCATTGAAACTAATTTGCAATTTTTTGCAAAACTCACCAGGATTATCAGGGTCAGGTTCTAGCGTACAAACATTGTCTTGTTTGACTTCAATCCGCGTTTCCGGTTTTTCATTCTTGTTTTCGTCTAAGAACACCATTTGCACTATTACCCCCCCTGCTTGCGAAAAATGCTCTCCAGAAAGGGTAAGTTGCGGATCTGAATTGTAGTCTTCCGGTTCACCCCACAATACTACTTGGCTGATATTGGGTCCTGCTTTGCGGACAGCTTTACCTCCGATGTAGCCACCAGCACTGATGCCCATAAGTACCAAAATTTCCGAGGGGATGGATGGTAAAGAAGATGCAGTCGTATAAGTGACTAAGAGAATAACGATAAAAGCAATACCGATAATTAGGTTCCAAACTACCTGCTGTACCCGTTCTAAGGCTACTACGCCACCATGAACCACCAGATCTGACCAAGTAGGATTCACATCTCCAGATCCCTTACTACCACGCAGTGTAGAAGTTGCTTGGGCCGTCACCAATGTTATCAGACTAATCAAAAAAGTATAGGCGAATCCTGATAAAGGAATAAACTCCCAAATGCCTTGGATGACTCCGCGGCCGATGAACAGAAATAAATAGCCAAAAACAATGATAGTCAGCCACCAGACAAACTGGGTACGTGCCAGACTAAAAGTGTTTGTTTGTCGATCTAGGAGAAGCCACTCTAATGAATTGAGGTTTTTTTGATTGCTCTTTTTGAGTGAATTCGATGCCAAGTTGGTTTTTTTGGACTCTGTAGCTAGGGCATAAATGATTCCCACAAGGATGAGCGTCACAACTGCTGCGATCGCAAACACAATCAACGTTGTTAAACCACTCACAGGACGCATTACTTTTACCTGAAGTTGCTCCTCAGTGATTTGGGGGTCAATGCTAGTTGCATTTCCTCCCACCTCCACACTTACAGGATGTGTACCCCGACTCAATTTCCGTAGCTGATCGTTACTAAAGGTGGCAAAAATTGCTTTTCCATCTTCTGCAACTCTGATATTGCTAGTGGTAGCAACATCAGGGGGATTACCAATTTTGACTGCGATTTTATTTTTGAGCGAATTGTCTGGTTGAGGAAAGTTGTCTCCTGTTACTACTAAATTGAGTCTTTCTTGGGCGTAACTTGTAATATTTTCTGGTACAAGTGACTGAGGAACGCTAACATACAATTCCTTAGGACTGATGCTTCTGATCGAAGTTACATCAGGTGCACTTAGTGCTTCATTATTACTTTGTGCAATATAAGTTGTACTATCTGTCTGAGTAGAGTTGAGATTAGTTGGCTGAGTAGTGCTAACATTTTTCTGTGCTTCACCCACACCTATAGAAGTCAATAGTAAAAAGCACACCAGCGCTAGAGATAGCAAAGGATAATAATACCTCTTGCTAATGCGTTTCCAGGACATTTTAAATAAGCGCATAAATTATTGTAAGAGTATTTCTGAGCTACCTAATAGAGACGAAGAAACCTGATGTATCTTCGCTGTCAAATTGATATTTTCTTGATTTAGCCCCTAGAAACTAATTTCTAGGATGAAAATACTGTGGACTTTAAGATAATCAGGTTTTTAATACATCTCAGTATTCCTTGTTTATTAAACTGCTCACAGTGGACTGAGGTGATGATTTGTAATTTTATTTAGTATTCAGCAGTTTAATTGAGAAATACTCATATCGCTTCAGAGTGTTACACCCCCTGCTGTTTTGGCGATCGCGACCATTAGCCACACTGTTCATAAAGTGAAATAGTATAAGTAGTTGATGCCCACTTGCAATGTTTCTCACTTTCTATGACACATTCCTCAAACCAGGTTTACCCAGTTATTTGGCATAACGACTCGGTATCACTGATCGATCAAACTCGCTTACCCAACGAGTATGCTGTTGTGGAAATTCACCGCAGCGAAGATATGGCAAGGGCAATTACAACGATGATTGTCCGAGGTGCGCCAGCAATTGGTGTAGCAGCAGCTTATGGAATCTATCTTGGGGCGAGGGAGATTGAAACCAGCGATCGCCACGAATTTTTACAACACTTAGAGCAAGTTGCCCAGTTGTTGCGATCCACACGTCCAACGGCAGTAAATTTATTTTGGGCAATTAGCCGCATGATGAAAACTGCCTATGAAACCTTGGGAACAGTAGCAGAACTCAAACAAACTCTCTTCCAAACTGCTCAAGCAATCAATGCTGAAGATTTGCAAACTTGTCAGGCGATCGGTGCCAATGGCTTGGCAGTATTGCCTAAAAACCCAGCCAAGATGACAATTCTCACTCATTGCAACGCTGGGGCATTAGCTACTGCTGGTTATGGTACTGCTTTGGGTGTGGTACGTTCTGCATGGACAGAAGGACGTTTAGCGCGTGTGTTTGCCGACGAAACCCGTCCCCGCTTGCAAGGTGCAAAACTCACGGCTTGGGAATGTGTTCAAGAAGGCATTCCTGTTACACTGATCACTGATAATATGGCTGCTCACTGCATGAAGCAAGGATTAATTCATGCTGTTGTTGTTGGTGCTGATAGAATTGCTGCCAACGGTGACACTGCTAATAAAATTGGTACTTATAGTGTAGCGATCGCAGCTAAAGCACATAATATTCCTTTCTTTGTCGCTGCTCCACTATCTACCGTTGATTTTGAATTATCCGATGGCAGCCAAATTCCCATTGAGGAGCGTAATCCCACAGAAATTTATCAAGTAGGCGATACCATTCTTACGCCTGAAGGTGTTGAATTTTATAATCCGGCTTTTGATGTCACCCCAGCAGACTTAATTACAGCCATCATCACAGAAAATGGTGCATTTGCTCCTGGCGAACTAGCAAAATCAAAGGTCAAGCAAATGGTTTAAAATCTGCGGATATTAAATCTTATGTACTATAGCTATCTTTGTGCAAAACTTTTGCTAAACAAGTGTAGTTTATCTAGGTTGAAGATTTCACACTATTAAAAAATTAATTATAAATTTTTTGTAGGAGTGAAATTAGCAATATTTCTCTATTCTAAAACTACACTAATGAAAAAGTTAGCCCCAGTAATTGCGTTAATTATTTGCTCTGTTTGGTTTACCAGTTGCAGTAATGCAGAAACTGATAATACCAAGGAAACTTTCACAAAAACGGAAACTATCCAAAAAACTTCCACAAATACACAAAGTAAAACAGAAGCTACCAAGAAACAATCTAGCAATAGCCAAACCAATACTGGTAAAACTCAGACATCAGCAACAGGACAACCAAAAATTGGCACAGTTAAAGAGATAGTTAATGGCGATCTCAAGTGCTATGTTACCCTAGTCGATGAAAAGGGAGTTAAACATAATTTGGGTGCAACGTTTGAGGTTTGCGAGAAACCAGAGACTTTGTTAAATAAAAAAGTTAGTTTAGATTATAAAATCGAGTCAGTGAGTGATTGTCAAAGTGCTGAACCTTGCGGTAAAAGCAAAAAAGAATCTCTAATTACAAAGATGGAAATTCAAAAATGACAAATTTCAAGTAAGTAGTCGTTCCCACATAATATTGCTGTTATTTTTAGGGCAAAATTCTGTCACCAGTATTAGGATCAAATACAAACAACTGACTCAAATCTAGTTGTAGAGAAAGGCGATCGCCTGGACGTAAACGCACGCCTCCACCCACCTGTACATTCAGTAGCGCTGATGAATTAGGTAAACTGACTCGAATCAAAGTTTCCCTCCCTAAAGGTTCTATCACCTTCACGTTAACTGATAACACTCCTAACTCTTCTTGGCGTTCTCTGCTATTTGGCGGTTCGTTAATATAAATATGCTCTGGACGAATCCCCAAATCCACATTTTGTCCCTGATGCAGTTGTAAATTCTGCTGTAAATTGACCGGAATTTCTAATAACTGTCCGCTGACATCAAAGCCTTCTTGCTGATAAATTGCAGGTAGAATATTCATCGGCGGATTACCTAAAAAAGACGCCACCATTTGATTAGCGGGACGCTCATAAATAGTTTGAGGATCGCCAATTTGCTGAATCCTACCGCGATTAAGCACCACAATCTGATCAGCCAAAGTCATCGCTTCAACTTGATCGTGGGTGACATATATCGTTGTAATTCCCAAGTTTTGATGTAGCTGCTTCAACTCTGCCCTAGTATCATCTCGTAGTTGAGCATCCAAATTAGACAAAGGTTCATCTAGTAAAAAGACTTGTGGTTGACGCGCGATCGCTCTTCCTAATGCTACCCGTTGTTGCTGTCCCCCAGAAAGTTGTTTGGGTTTGCGATCTAGCAGCTTGTCTAGGGAAAGCGATCGCGCCACTGTACTTACCCGATCTTGAATAACCTTCGAGTCAACTTTCCGCATTTGCAACCCAAAAGCGATGTTCTGCGCCACCGTCATATGCGGATAGAGAGCATAGTTTTGGAATACCATCGCTACATCCCGCTGTCTGGCTGGGATATTATTTACCATGCGATCGCCAATAAAGAGTTTGCCTGATGTGGCTGTCTCTAAACCGGCGATCGTGCGTAAAATTGTAGATTTACCACAACCTGATGGTCCTACCAAAACCCAAAACTCACCATCGGGAATTTCAAAAGAAATATCCTCGATAGCAGTAACGTTGTTGAATCTACGCTTAATGTCTTCTAACCTAACGTTTGCCATTACCTAATTTGAAATTTTAATTTTTGAATCTGTGGTAAAATTCCCTATTTTCTCATTTCAGCAATGCTATAAACTCGTCTGTTGTAAGTTCAGCATCGCGTAGTATTTTACGTAGTAATCCTCTGCCAATTGTTTTTCCAGCATGAACAGGAATAGTTACAAAACGCCCATCTTCATGTTCCATTTGCACATGACTACCTTTTTGCCGCACTGCTTGAAATCCTATTTTTGTAAGGATATTAATAACTATTTTTCCTGTTACGCTTGGTAGTTTTGGCATTAAATTACTACCTTTTGAATACCAATAAATTCTGGTATTGGTTCATCAATTTTGGCTTCTAGGCATAGTTCAATAACTTCTTTAATATTTGCCATCAGCTCATCAATTGTTTCTCCTTGACTGTAACAAGCTTTTAACTGAGGAACTTCTCCCACATAGTAGCCATCTTCATCGCGTTCGATGATGACGTAAAATTCTCGTTGAGTGGCATTTGTCATAATTTTTAATTACCTATGCTCACGCTCATTGTTCTGGCTTATGCAACCAAGCAGGATGAGCAAATAAAGAAGCAATTACTCGCACTCCACGCAGTTGATTAGACAAAGGTAAATGACCTTTAGGAGCGCTCAAATCCCAGGTAAACTCATGGGGATATCGCGTCCAGTTATTACCGCTTTTCCAACCAATTTTTGACCAAAAATTATCCCAATTTTTTCCCAAACCTAACCAAATCTCTCGCTGTACTGAAAAGCCAAACTTGCCTTCAGAATGGACTAACCAAAGATTATTAATGGTTTGCAAGTCAACTGAGGGGAAGTTATCCACTTCAGTAAAATACAACCATTTACGTTGTAATGCCGTGGGTCCTGCTAATTCACACATTTTTTGAATGGTTAGGCGATCGGCTGCTTGGAAGTCTTGGACAGCAAGTAGCTGTTGCAAAGGATTGTAATTAATCCCGCTCTCTGATTTTAGAGGTACAATTCCCTCAGGAAAATTAGTTTGTAGAAATTCTTTGGCTTTAGGTGCATCAGAGTTGTAGAGTACTTGGTAAGCTTTGCCATCAAGCCAAGTTGCTGGGGTGTCAGAACGTTTCAGTAAAAATTCCATCAACACATCTAGTCCCTCATTACCCAAGTCAGCTAACTGTGGGATGATCTTTTGTTGGACTTGAAGAGACCCAGCGATTAACTGGAGGCGGAGGGAGTCGATGTCACTAGCAGGGCCTGATACAATCATTGGGTCTGTCATGCCATTACTCGTTTTAGCGGGAGTGTGAAACTGCGATCGCTATGGGGTGTTATCACAGGTGAAACACTGATAGCGAAAAGTAGTTTACTATTTTTGATCGTACAAAATAGCGATCGTTTCACTCAATCCCATTACTTAAGTCCCAAATACGGTACAAGGTGAATAAGGGGAAAATCTGCGCCTCAAAGGACTGGAAGAGACTGGGGATTAGGGGACAAGCTTTTTATCCTTTATCCCTGCGTCTGTCTTTATTCCCTGCTTCTTAATCCTTAATCTCAAAGCAAATACACAGTAAAATTTGCAAGCCTCCCATAGAAAAATTTTCTGAATTTGACTGGCCCCCAATCGATCAGGAGTGTGTGATTTATGTATGAGAAGATTACCCCCCCGACAACTGGAGCAAAAATCACCTTCAAAAATGGTGAACCGGTTGTGCCTGATAACCCTATTATCCCCTTTATTCGGGGCGATGGAACGGGTATAGATATCTGGCCTGCTGCCCAAAAAGTACTTGATGCTGCGGTAGCAAAGGCATATAACGGTAAGCGTCAAATTAGTTGGTTCAAGGTTTACGCTGGAGATGAAGCCTGCGATTTATACGGCTTATACCAGTATTTACCTCAAGACACACTAACAGCAATTGAAGAATATGGTGTTGCTATTAAAGGACCGCTGACTACTCCTGTTGGGGGCGGTATTCGTTCCTTAAATGTGGCACTAAGACAAATTTTTGACTTGTATGCCTGCGTGCGTCCTTGCCGCTACTATGCAGGTACACCCTCACCCCACAAAAACCCCGAAAAACTAGATGTGATTGTTTATCGGGAAAACACAGAAGATATTTATTTGGGGATTGAGTGGCGGCAAGGAAGCGAAATAGGCGATCGCCTCATTAAAATTCTTAACGAGGATCTTATCCCCGCCACCCCAGAACACGGCAAAAAGCAAATTCCCCTGGATTCTGGCATTGGCATCAAACCCATCAGCAAAAAGGGTTCCCAGCGCTTGGTACGGCGTGCAATCAAACACGCCTTGCTATTGCCCAAAGACAAGCAACAGGTGACTTTGGTGCATAAGGGCAACATCATGAAGTACACCGAAGGCGCTTTTCGCGATTGGGGTTACGAACTTGCAACCAGCGAATTTCGTCAAGAAACCGTCACCGAACGGGAATCTTGGATTTTGAGTAACAAGGAGAAAAACCCGAATATCTCCTTGGAAGAAAATGCTCGTCAAGTTGATCCTGGATTTGATGCCCTCACCCCCGAGAAAAAAGCGCAAATTGTCAAGGAAGTTGAAACCGTTCTTAACTCAATTTGGGATAGCCACGGCAACGGCAAGTGGAAAGACAAGATCATGGTCAATGACCGGATTGCTGACAGTATTTTTCAACAAATCCAAACCAGACCCGATGAATATTCGATTCTGGCGACGATGAACTTGAATGGCGATTACCTATCTGATGCTGCTGCTGCCATTGTTGGCGGCTTAGGAATGGGGCCAGGGGCGAATATTGGCGATGCCTGCGCCATCTTTGAAGCTACCCACGGTACTGCACCCAAACACGCCGGCTTAGATCGGATTAATCCCGGTTCAGTGATTTTGTCTGGTGTGATGATGCTTGAGTATCTGGGTTGGCAAGAAGCCGCAGACCTAATAAAAAAAGGTTTAGGAGATGCGATCGCCAACAGTCAAGTCACCTATGACTTAGCACGTTTACTAGAACCACCAGTAGAACCCTTAAAGTGTTCTGAATTTGCCGAAGCCATTATTCAACATTTTGGTTAATTAGGAACTGGGGGATGAGGAGGACAAGGGGGGACTGGGAAAAAGAAACAATGCCCAATGCCCAATGCCCTATTCCCCATTCCCCATTTCTTAGTTTTTTGCAGCCTGAATCGAAGAAAATAAAATTTATCAAGATATTCAATTGATTCGCTGCAAAATTTTTATGACTATTAATCGACGCCATTTCTTGTTTTTACTAGCAGCAGGTACGGGTAGCTTTGCATTAGATGGTTGTGCTTCAGCAGAGCAATCTCCTAGTGGAACTCAAACAAGTCCTGAACCAAAAGCAGCTACCACTAAAGGGGCTATTCAATTACCAGCTTTGCCCTATGCCTATGAAGCGCTAGAACCACACATTGATGCTAAAACGATGCAGTTTCATCACGATAAGCATCATGCAACTTATGTGAAAAACCTGAATGCAGCTTTAGAGAAACATCCACAACTTAAAAGCACAACTGTTGAAGAACTGTTACGTAAACTTGACACTGTGCCCACAGATGTTCGCAAAACAGTACGTAACAATGGCGGTGGACATGTCAACCACTCGATGTTTTGGCAAATTATGAAGCCTCAAGGTGGTGGCGAACCCACAGGAGCGATCGCATCTGCAATCAATCAAAATTTTGGTAATTTTGCTGCCTTTAAAAAACAATTTAACGAAGCTGGTGCATCTCAGTTTGGTAGTGGTTGGGTTTGGCTTGTCCGCAACAATAATGGCAAGCTGGAAGTGACTACAACAGCTAACCAAGACAGTCCTATAAGTGCAGGTAGATATCCTATTTTGGGTAATGATGTTTGGGAACACGCATATTATCTCAACTATCAAAACCGTCGCGCTGATTATTTGGAAGCTTGGTGGAATGTGGTTAATTGGGATGAAATTAACAAGCGATTTGCCGCCGCGAGTAAGTTTGCTTAGATAAGGGCAATGGGGAGAAAAGAGAATTATTTAATATCTCCCCATCTCCTCCAATTTTGATAGGTGTAGATCGTGCAGATTAACCCCTTAATCAATAATGCTATTCAATCCCCGTTTTTTTACTAGGTGCAGCAGTTTGAGAGCAATGCCACTGGGACGCTTTTGACCAATTTCCCACTTTTGAACCGTTGATGGACTTGTATTCAAAATCGCAGCAAATACTGCTTGGCTGACATGAGATGATTCGCGTATTTGCTTAATTTGCTTAGGTTCTAAGGGTTCAATCGGAGACAAGCACAGGCGGTCAAATTCACGCAATGTAGTCTGATCGATCAGTCCAGCCTTGTGTAGCCCCGTAGCCGTTTCGTGAACGGCTTCAAGAATCGCTGATTTCTTCTTCGGCATTGCAAATTACCTCCATCAATTCATCTTCCAACTTTGCTTTTTCGAGATCCGGTAGCGTGTAAGACAACAGCAAAGGTCAAAGTGGCTTTTGAGTGGGTATACCAACAGCACGAGGAAAATTAGCTGGCGTGGTTGCTACCTTACGCAAGTACAAGCAGTGACGGATGCTTTTACTTAAAGGAGTGGCAAATTGTGCGATCGCTTCAATGACACCACCCAACTGGCTAACAGCATTTTCTAAATCTGTGGTTTCTTCTTCAGTCCAATTACCACGGTAAATGACTGCTAAACCACCTTGTTTGAGCAATGGTAGAGCATATTCTGCACAGGCGGAGGCTGTCCCAACAGCACGAATTAGCGCAACATCATAACTTTGCCGATGCTGGCGTTGCTGACCGATTTCTTCAACTCTCCCAACGAGAGTTTTGGCATTGTCTAAAGCAAGTTCGGTCAATATTTTTTCGAGAAAAGTAATTTTTTTGCGCGTTGAATCTAAAAGCGTAATTTTACAATTAGGCGCAGCGATCGCTACTGGAATACCAGGAAAACCCGCACCTGTGCCAATATCAATCACAGATGCACCCTCTTGAAGCGAGGAAAGAAATTGCTGCTGTGGCGCAATTCCCCGCAGCGAGTCCCACAGATGTTTTTCCCAAAACTCTTGCGGTTCAGTGATGCGAGTTAAATTTAACTGGCGGTTCCCTTCGAGAATTAATTCGTAAAGCTGCTGGAATTGTAATTGCTGTTGGGCTGTAGGTTGCCAATTAAGAGTTTCCTGCCAGATTTCTGCCATTTCAGGCAATAAGTGAGTCATTTGTCATTTGTCATTTGTCATTGGGATTGTGGGAATGGTGGAAAGCTTTTTTATCATCTCCCCCCACACTCCCCACACTCCCTCACCTCCCCCATCACGCCGCCGGTTGGGGTTCTTGAACTTTAGCTTTCAGGATTGCGGGGTCAACTGATTTTAGTTCACCGTGGTTGAGTGTCCAACAACTATCTGCGATCGCTAACATATCCCCAGCATCATGTGTTACTACTAACAATGTCCAATCTTGTTTGAGCTTTGCTAATAAATTTACCAACTGCCGACGCATTGACCAATCCAAGCCGGCTGTAGGTTCATCCAACAAGAGTAAATTTGGCTGGCGAATTAACTGTACAGCCAAAGCTAAACGCCGCTGTTGTCCACCACTCAACGCATGGGGTTGTGCTGACAGCGATAAATGCTCTAATCCTACTTCACTGAGTGCCTGCCTAACTCGCTCTGACCCCAGTTCTGGATGCCCTAAACGCAATTCCTCTAAAATCGTACCGCCACAGAAATGTCGCTCTGGAAACTGAAATACCAACCCAGCCAATTGTTGTAGCTGTTCAGCTAGCAGTTCTTGTTCGCGCCAGAAGACTCCACCAGAAGTAGGTTCGGCTAGTCCAGATAAAATCTCTAGTAAGGTACTTTTACCAGAACCACTTGGACCAATAATCAAACCTAGCTTTTGAGGTGCTAATTCCAAGTTGATTGCTTTGAGAATCGCTGTTGGGCAGGCTGTCGGATGATAAATCAGATTACTGAGATAGAGCATTTGTTAAGATTACCAAAAAGTTGGCGAATAACTGATCAACTACGCTTAACTACACGAAGAGCAATTAGAAAATTCCGAAAACATTTATAGACCTCTAACCTGCCTTCAAACCCTAATCTAACAGCAAGAATCATCTATAGCAGTCCAATTTGATTCGGAGAACTTACTCGTCAAGACAGGGAACAGGAAATCAGGGAGGTGGAGGAGTAAGCCATTAGACTTCTTGCAGAAGTGGGGAAAAGGGTAAGGGGTAAAGGGGAAAGGGCTAATAAAAACCCTTTTCCCTTTAACCTTTTCCCTTTCCCCCCTCTTGCAAAACTATTTTTGCAAGAGGTCTATTGTTCCATTGTGGCAGACTTACCCCTGAGCAATAGCTACAACTAACATGGGAACCTGTAACAATTACGAAAGTCGATCTCTGTAGACAATTCTGGCTAAAACAGACGCAAGTTCGGATTAATCATTTTTTTTGCATTCTAAGTAACATAAACAACTATTTCAACCGCAATTATTCTGAGGGTCACAATGACTAAATGGTTTTCCGCTGATCACGCAAGTGTGTTTGCTAGAATCACAAGCCTTGCTCAAGCTACTTTTACTGCGGCGATCGCATTCCATCTGTCGATAAATCCTGCGTTTGCTGGCGATCCATTTCGGACTAGCAACCCTCATAACATTGGTGACAAAACAGAAGCGGCTTTTAAAGCAGTTTTTCAAAAAGGTAACTATCCCGAAGCAGAAGCTTACCTCCAACAAGCCCTATCTAGCGAGCCAAATGAACCTTTAGCCTATGCTATGAGGGCATCTTTAGCATATGTGAATAAGGATTTCAGCACACTAGACACATACAGTAAAAAAACCCTAGAAACCGGACAAAAGTTGATTGCTAGCGATCCATTACGCGGTAATTTATACACGGCAGTCGGTAATTTTTTAGAGGGAGCAGAAATAATCACTCGTGAGGGTACAGGTGGTGCAGCACAAGCTTTAAGTCGGCTGCGGCAAGTTTATCAATATTTAGATAAAGCAGAAGCAATTTCTGCTAACGATCCAGAACTGAACCTGATTAAAGGCTATATGGATTTGCTCCTAGCTGTGAATCTGCCTTTTTCTAACCCAGATGAAGCAATTCAACGCTTAGAAAAAAGTGCTGCGCCTCAATACCTAGTGGATCGGGGTATTGCCATTGCCTACCGTGATTTAAAAAATTACTCCCAAGCTTTGGATTATGCCAACCGTGCTTTAAAAGCAACATCAGATAATCCAGAGGTGTATTATCTCAAAGCCCAAATTCTTCATCAACAAGGAAAAAGACAAAATAGCCGACAAACGATCCAAGATGCGATCGCCAATTTCGACAAAGCCTTGAGTAAAAAATCTCAACTCCCAGCCGATTTAGTCAAACAAATTGAACACGAACGTAGTAGCGCTAACAATAGCCTCAAAAATTTAGGTTAGTTATTAGACTTCTTGCAGAAGTCGGTTAAAGGGAAAGGGGAAAAGGGGAAAGGAACTCAAAA
>NZ_MTAV01000070.1 GCF_002154695.1 Nostoc sp. T09 | reverse complement strand
CCTAAATCCTTGCATAGCCGTAACACACCCTACTTAATATTTACTTTATAAATGGTCTCTGAAAACAGGATGTCAATGGAATATGCTGCCAGCAGATTTTCCTCCTAGTTCAACTGTTTATAGCTACTACAGGAAATGGCAACGCAAGGGAGTTTGGGAAAAATTAAACCATACACTACGAGGACAGGTTCGTGCTCTCATTAGGTAAATCAACACAACCAACAGCGATAAGCCTAACGGCATGGCTTCGCTTACCGCCGCAGATAGCCAGTCGGTCAAAACGACTGAAAAAAGGGGGATGTGTACGGCTTTGATGGAGGTAAAAAGGTAAAAGGCCGAAAGCGGCAGACTTTGGTTGATAGCTTAGGACTATTGTTGAAAGTGGTGGGCAAGTGTTGCAAATGCCCCAGAAAGATTAATTGCTGCCTACGCAAGTCACGGAACTACTAGAGGAGCGTCCAGAATTACTGGAAAAAGTTGAAGTTATGTGGGTTGATTCCGGTTATGACGGTGATAAATTTGCGCTTTGCGTTTGGCTGATGATCCAAGCTCACGTTGAAGTCATACGCCGTACTGAGCAAGAATTTCAGGTTCTCCCCAAACGTTGGGTAGTAGAAAGAACATTTGGCTGGTTTAACCAGTACCATCGTCTCAGTAAAGATTATGAGCGTCTACCTGAAATGAGCGAAGCTGCCATATATGCTGTGATGACTCGTATAATGCTGCGTCGTCTTATAGCCTAAAGATTTACTTTATAAATGGTCTCTTATGGAGGTGTTCAATATTCCACAAAGTTCATTAGTCATTAGACCGTGGACTCCCAAAAACAACGTAGAGGAGATTCAAGAGTATTTTGTTGAGTGGGCAATACCCGCTCTTTTTATATTTGTTAGGTTTAATTTTTGGGAACTACTTCTTCTCAATCATCGTGATTGATATCTATACACTATAGAGACTTGCAGTAGTAGTTGTATTTGTCCACTCTCTTTATTCGTTACATTCCAGAAGCCGCGCTTGCTTAGACTATGGGCATTGATAGTTGCTGGGGGTTGTTATTATCCATTACAAGAGGCTTAATAACTTGTCTCTATGGATACAATAACTGTGCTATTCTAGTCCACTTCACAAAGACTTCAGGACTTTTACCCTTCTAAAATTTGCTGTTCATTACTAGAAAACTTTGCAGGTAATTACCCAAATTTTAGCATAATTGTTCATATCTACAGGAAAATTTTATGATAGCTATAGCATAATATCCCCTATCCATTTTTGTTACCAAAGCCTTATATACTAGACTAGACTTTAAGCAATTTGAGATTTTTGTTAATTGTGATACCGTAGACTATTAATTTTTAGAGGAAATCCTAGCGAAAATACAGTTCTTAAGGTTTAGTAAAAATTAGATCCAGTATCATCAAAAAAACTAAAACTTCATGTGGTGTGAAAATCAAGAGAGGAGTGAAAACATGGATTTACGTAGAGATGCACTGCAAATCCTAAAGGAAACTAGTAGAACTTTTTACATTCCAATTAGTCTTTTGCCATCGGGTTTACAAGAGGCAGTTGCATCAGCATACTTGTGTATGCGTGCTATTGATGAAATTGAAGATCATCCAGAACTGGATAACCCAACTAAAGCGCAGTTGCTACGAACAATTAGCTTGACATTACAAGCGGGGGTTGATGGTTTTGCAGTTGATGCTTTTTCTTTAGGATTTAATGGTTATGAAAATATCTTACCAGAAGTCACCCTTGGGGTTAGAGAATGGTCAATATTAGCACCTGAAGCGATCGCACCTCGAATTTGGGATGCCACCGCCGCAATGGCAGACAGGATGGCGCACTGGGCAGAAATTAACTGGAAAATTCAGACAGAGTCTGATTTAGATCGTTATACATTTGGGGTTGCAGGTGCGGTGGGCTTGTTATTGTCTGATTTGTGGGCTTGGTACGATGGCACGCAAACTAACCGTACTCAAGCAATTGGGTTTGGGCGGGGCTTACAAGCAGTTAACATCTTGCGTAACCACACTGAAGATTTGAAACGAGGGGTAGACTTCTATCCTGAAGGTTGGAGTGCAGCAAATATGCAGGAGTATGCACGCCGCAATTTAACGCTGGCAGATGCTTACACCAAAAGTCTTCCTGCTGGTCCAGCTTTAGACTTTTGTCAGATTCCGCTCACCTTAGCACATGGGACACTTGATGCCTTAGCCAACGGCAAAGAAAAACTCAGCCGGAACGATGTTTTGGCACTTATCAAGCAGTTTATCGATGTGAACATCAAAGCTAGCTAGTTTGTGAAGGCAGATGGCAGAGGGCAGAAGGCAGAGGGGAAGGGGGGAAGGGGGACAAGGGGACAAGGAAGATAAATAAGAAATGCCCAATGCCCAATGCCCAATGCTCAATGCTCAATGCCCAATGCCCAATGCCCAATTACTATTGACTATTGACTAAGGAGACATAATCAGTGAAGAAAACTTTGTTCCTCAGTCCTCCTTCCTTTGATGGGTTTGACGGTGGTGCGGGTTCGCGATACCAAGCCAAACGCGAAATTACTTCCTTTTGGTATCCCACATGGCTAGCGCAACCCGCCGCACTTGTACCAGGTAGCAAACTTGTGGATGCTCCACCACATGGTCAAACTGTGGAAGATGTACTGAAAATCGCTAAGGATTACGAATTAGTAATCATGCATACCAGTACACCCTCACTGGCGAATGATGTTAAGTGTGCGGAAGCGATTAAAGCTCAAAATCCAGACGTGCAGATTGGCTTTGTGGGGGCCCATGTAGCAGTCTTACCAGAGGAGACACTGCGGGATAATCCAGTTATCGACTTTGTTTGTCGCAACGAATTCGACTATACCTGCAAAGAACTAGCACAAGGCATACCTTGGGAAGATATAAAGGGTCTAAGCTACCGTGACCGATACTCTAACCTGCGTCACAATGAGGAGCGCCCCTTAATTCACGATTGGGATGCCATGCCCAGCGTCCTCCCCACTTATGCCCGTGACTTAGACATTAGCAAATATTTCATCGGTTACTTACTGCATCCCTACATTTCTTTTTACACTGGGCGCGGTTGTCCGGCGAAATGTACCTTCTGCCTTTGGCCGCAAACGATTGGCGGTCACCTCTACCGTCATAAAAGCCCAGAAGTTGTTGGGCGGGAGATGGAAGAAGCTAAAGCCATCTTCGGTGACAAAGTGCGGGAATATATGTTTGATGACGATACCTTTACGATAGACAAACATCGGGCGATCGCCATTAGCGAACATATGAAGCGGCTCAAACTCACATGGAGTTGTAACGCTCGTGCCAATTTAGACTACGATACCCTAAAAACCTTGCGCGACAACGGTCTGCGCTTGCTGCTTGTCGGTTTTGAATCTGGTAACCAAGATATTCTCAACCGAATTAAGAAAGGCATCAAGCTAGAAGTGGCGCGGGAATTTATGAAAAACTGCCACAAACTCGGCATTACCGTTCACGGAACTTTCATTATTGGTCTACCAGTTGAAACTAAAGAAACTGTAGAAGAGACAATTCGCTTCGCCTGCGAACTCAGTCCCCATACAATTCAAGTCTCAATTGCTGCGCCTTATCCCGGTACAGAATTGTACGAACAAGCCAAGGAAAACGGCTGGTTTACCAACCAGTCTTTAGTAGCTAACTCCGGTATTCAAACCTCAACACTGCAATATCCCACACTTTCTAGTGAAGAAATAGAGGATGCAGTTGAGCGCATGTACCGTAAATTCTACTTCCGTCCTAAGGCGATCATACCGATTGTGCGGGAAATGCTCACAGACAGGCAGATGATGGTACGCCGTCTGCGCGAAGGCGGGGAGTTTTTCTCCTACCTGAAAGAACGCCGCACTCAGCAGACTGCTGCACACGCACAATCTAGCCAAACGGCTGTTATTTCATAGAACTGGAAAGGACGAAAAAGCAGGGGAGCAGAGCAGCAGAGGAGAGTGTGGGGAGAGAGGGGAGTGTGGGGAGAAACGAACCACACTTTCTTTCGAGCGCTCCCCCCCATCTTCGCCATCCTCCCACACTTCCCACACTCCTTGTTTGCTCCATGCCCAATGACCAATGACAAATGACCAATGACAAATAACAAATCCCGTCGCTTCGCCATCATTAATGGTGATGACTTTGGCTTTTCTGTTGGCGTCAATCAAGCAATTATCCAAGCTTACGAACAGGGTGTGCTAACTAGTACCAGTTTGATGGTAACGGGAGATGCTGCCGAAGAAGCGATCGCCTGGGCACGTACTCACCCAAATTTGGCAGTTGGTCTGCATTTAGTACTGGTGTGCGGTCGATCTGTTTTGCCTCCTTCTCAAATTCCCCATTTGGTTGACTCCAAGGGTAACTTTTCAGATAGCCCTCTGGTGGCTGGATTACGCTATCAATTCCATCCTGCTGCTCGTGAGGAACTGCGGCAAGAAATCCGCGCCCAGTTAGAAAAATTCCGCGCCTCTGGGCTGTCCCTTTCTCATGTAGATGGACATTTACATTTACATGCCCATCCCGTAGTATTACGGTTACTAGTGGAATTGGCGCAGGAATTTGACATCCGAGTCATCCGTTTACCATCTGAAGAATTGGAAAAAACCCTAAAGCTTGACCGTCGGAATCTAATAACTAAATTAGTCTGGTCAGGAGTATTTGGGGGACTGCGCCGTTATGGTGAAGGTTTGCTGGCCTCTCAAGATATTAAGTTCGCAGAGCGGGTATATGGATTGCTACAAACTGGCTCCATGACTGAGCAATACTTACTTGGTCTCATACCCCAAATTCAGGCAGATCTGGTAGAAATATATTCCCATCCAGCAGTTATTACCCTTGGGGAACCTTTAAATGGACCATCAGGCTCAGGTGCAGCAGAACTCTCTGCGCTTTTGAGTAACAAAGTTAGAGATACGATTATTCAAAGTGGTTTTGAGCTAACGAATTACAATAAAGTCAGGTGGTTAAAAGAACATATACAAGCTGATTACCACCCTTAAAAAATGAAAATCGGTTCTGAATTTCACAAAGAGTTATTCTGCCGTAGCTTTATTGATAGCTATATTCAATATCAGCCAGAGCAACTACCTTGGCCAAAGCTAGAAGCAGTTGCTCTCGACCGTCTACGAAAAATTCCTTTTTGGGAAGAAGCCCTCAATACAGAATTGGCGGCTGGAGCTAAGATTAATGCCTACCTACCAATGATTAGCGATCCACTTCTGTATGAAGCTGTTGCTTTACAGGGAGAGGAAGAAGCCCGTCATGGTCGGCTGTTTCAATTCCTGATTCAACACTACGGTATAGAAACCTCTGGACAGGCTCCAGCTCAACTATCTGGTAATCCTGAGCAAGCTTTCATTGATTTTGGCTATGGTGAGTGTCTAGACTCATTTCTCGGCTTTGGGCTGTTTAAGATTGCCCGTCAATCAGACTTTTTACCAGAGCCACTGTTTAAAATATTTGATCTACTACTACAGGAAGAAGCCCGTCACATTGTCTTTTTTGTGAATTGGATTGCTTATGTACAGGTGAGTCGGGGACGAGGCGCTAAAGTTCTGCGGGGGTTATCTTCAGTTTGGAATTATGGTAGAGCAGCGCAAAGAATGATGGGTGTAGTTGGTAACAGTGCCCAGAGTAATAGCCAAGATTTTGCAGCAACTGAAGCAAGTGTATTTCTGGATAACTTTAGCTTGGAACTGCTGATCTCAGAGTGTTTAATGGAAAACGCACGACGCATGAGTGAATTTGACTCTAGATTACTCCAGCCTCAACTACTACCTGTGCTAGCTAAGAGCGCTCTGCGGCTTGTTACAGCCTTTTCTCAACACAATTCACGCTCAAATGAGAAAATAGCTTCTTAAACTCTTCCATGTGCAGAATCGTTTAGGAGCGAGAGAAAGCATGTTTTTGCAAATCCTCTAAATTACAGGCTTCCAAAGCTCTAGCATGGGTAGCTGAAAGGACGACTGGGGGAGCCACGCCAGCTTCTAGAGCTTCTTGCCAACGAGCCGCACATAAACACCAGCGATCGCCTGGTTTCAATCCCGGAAAATTAAATTCAGGAACAGGTGTGCTCAGGTCGTTTCCTTGCAATTTGGTAAATTCTAGAAATTCGGCTGTTACTTGGGCACAAACAACGTGCATCCCAAAATCCTGTCCACCTGTATTGCACAACCCATCGCGGTAATAACCAGTCATGGGAGAAGTGCAGCAAATCTCCAGATTTGTGCCTAGTACGTTTTTAGCTTCCGCCATAAATACCTCACCTTAAGTTCGCCAGTCTTGTTCTAGAGCTAAGCAATGAAATTAGTTTAGCCAATGAGTCAGAAGTTTATCATCTTTCCCTGACTGGAGGGGGCAGTATACACCACCTGATACGGTGTTGAAAATTGGACAAAAGAGGTAAATTTCTCCCTATAAAAAGCCAAAGTTTTCCATAGTCAGGATTTCATCTGCCAATAAATCGCTAATTCTGTACTTATCAATTCCGTATTTTCACAGTAGCAATAGGCTGTAACATCCGTTTAATCTGTAGCGAATATCTTTTGATGCCCTAAGACGTTGTGAAATCGATTCTTCAGACCTACTTAGAACAAGAAATCTGGATACTAATCAGAGATAAGTGGTATTTCGCCACAGTGATCGGAGTTTGGGATGATTTGTTGTGGTTTAAACATAGAACTTACAACAAAGACACAGAGGAAGATACTCTGTGGGAAATGATTGTCAAAATCAGTGAAGTAATTGCTATTGATAAAGTTAAGTCTGTTATGAGTAGAAAGCCAGACGTATTTATTTCACGACTACTCGAAACTGAGACAGGCACAGGAAATCATCCAGAGCATGAAAATTAACTAGCTGAATCAAAATACTTGCTGCTCTTTTGAGTAAATGACAAAACCTCAGGCAAGATAACGTATAACCATGTGATAATTAGCCTTGATCGAGTGGTTAATTATTACGGTTCCCTTCAGCAGGGAACGGGGAACAGGCTATAGGCAACGGTTTCCTGTTCCCTTGAATATAGAAATTATCTTTAATCCCAATCTACGTATGACAGCACACCCAGAAATTGTTTAGAATTTCTGGGTGTGCTTTGTGATGTGGATAGGTCAAGCGATACATCACATTTGAGCATTTATTGAGCATTATGGTTAACTCACCAAAATCACCTACAGGCAAGGCTAGAAAAGGTCAGTCATAAGAAAAGGCTTATATTACTAATTGGCAATGAAATAATAAATAGAGGATTATGTGGTTTTATCTCGCTTCTCTGAGATAGCTCATAGTCACTAATCAAAATCCCCACTAAATTGAAGTTAATCAAAGTATTAAGTGGGGCAAGAAAGTATGATTAGCCAACAAACAATAAATATTATTAAATCTACCGCACCTATCTTAAAGAAGAACGGTCAACAAATTACAACTCGGATGTATGAAATTATGTTCCATAACCATCCAGATATCAAAAAACAATTTGATATGTCTGCTCAAGCGAATGGTTCACAGCCGATGAAATTAGCTACAGCAATTTACGGTTATGCCAGCCAAATTGATAATCTTTCAGCTTTAGCATCAATGGTAGAAAATATTGCCCAACGTCATGTACAAACA
Source organism: Nostoc sp. T09 (assembly GCF_002154695.1). GTDB lineage: Bacteria > Cyanobacteriota > Cyanobacteriia > Cyanobacteriales > Nostocaceae > Aulosira. The sequence goes on along the minus strand of NZ_MTAV01000070.1, from coordinate 53,350 downwards.
GATGTTCTACCAGAACAATATCCGATTGTAGGAGAGAGTTTACTGCAAGCCATGAGTGAGGTATTAGGAGCAGCAGCTACAGAAGAGGTGATGGCAGCTTGGACAGAAGCTTATCAAGTTTTATCTGAAGTCTTTATTAATAGAGAACATGACATATATGTGGAGAAATTAGCCAACCAAATACCCCATTTAGCTTAGAAATTGCTTTTATATCTGGCAACCAAAAAGTTATAAGATTAGCAATAATCTGTGATAACTTGACCAACCGCACTGGCGATATAGGTAAATAACTTGCTCAAAGAACAACACGCGGTTACTCGGATAGTAGATGTGCATATTTACAGGTTGCGCTCGAAGTTAGAAAACGACCCCGACAATCCAGAATTTATTTTGACAGCCACAGGTAATGGATAACTTTTTCACAAGCTTTCTCAATCAGAGATTGAATGATGAAATTGTAGAAATCTTACAAATCGAAATTGATGAAATGCTTTGCATGTCTCGGCAGCGCACCCAATTGTTAGGGAGCAGCACGAAAGATGCATTAAGTAAATCGATAGGGGGATTGAGCTAAGTTTCGTTAGTTTGATGGATGTCTGATAGTGCTTAATTAAGTAAGATTGTTTATCTGAAAGTTGCCAATTAAAAACTTGTAGAGCAGACATAACACAAATGCCAATCATTCGCCAGATCTTATCAGAGCCGGATACCGGATTGCTGCCCTATCTTAATGGGCAACTGCAAACACCGAGCTTTTCAAATTTTAAAGCCCAGTTTGGCTTTCATGTAGACGAGTATTCTACTCAAGTTACGTCTAGTGATGATTCTTTAGAAATACAAACAAGACTTTTATTGACTCTCAATTTATCAATTGTTGTAGATAGCCAAACTCCTTTAGAGGAGGCGACGCTACACGCTCTTGAATTTCAAGAATTGCTAGATGCACAAATTATCCTTTGGAGCCAAAAAAACTCGCAATTGCTCGAACCCATTTCTGCCATTAAAGGCACACTTAGCCAGTTGTCAGAAATACCGTACCACGGTGGCTATCTTCCTGGTTTTGAAATTAGGAGCCAGTTGACGCTAACCTACAGTGCTGGTTCTGTACAACCAAAGCACGCAAATGATCGTAAACAACATCCATCCTCTTTGTATAGTCCAGGCGATCGCACTCCCGTTAGCGGGCAGTACGAACTAATCAATCCTGATGGGGAAGGTACAGGGCTAGAGGTAACATCAACCGCAGGACATCCGTTTCCACCAACACGTGAAGTTGATCAATCATATAAATTAGTTAACCCCACAAAGCATAAAGCGTAATAACTCGACTTCGCTTTTGAGTCAAGTACGGGCGAAGTTTCGGTTTTTGGGAAGTCACGCCATAACCGCGCTATTACTGCTTATATTAATATCTTGTTTTTATTGTGCTTGCATGATCTAGAAAAAGCACCAGTGGCTTGTATCGAATGGACACGTTAAACAATAAGCAAAGTTGATAGTCTCAAGATGACTAGTTATATTTCACTTATCATTCACCAATAGGGTAGAGAAACACAAAATCTCTGCTCTATTTTTTGAGCATCTTTAAACTATGACTACTGTGTGTTAAAGAATATTCAAAATACATCATTCACCACTGAGTAAAGTCACTTTGAGAATTATTTGAGCATCTAAGGTATAGTAAAAACCGAAACAGTTGATTTTGCGTTACCTTGAAGAATTGTTTAGAATTTCTGGGTGTGCTTGGTAAGCTTTCAGACTTCCTGCGCTATTTTGTAATTTCCTGTTCGTTGGCAAAACTGATTGAATTGAAAATTAAGCATTTTAACAATAAGGAGGAGTGAAATGGGACTGAGTGAAGAACTCTTGAACTCAAATAAAAAGGAGCTGATTGTAGATGACTGTTGCACAGTGATAGAAGCACAACTCGCTTCCAAATCTGGCATCAGTGGCATAGCTTTAAAAACTGCCTTCGCTGCATTGAAGGGGGTTAAGCCTGGATATATTCCTTACGTTGTCGAGCAGCTTCTGCCACAGTGCTTCGTAGCACTCGATCCTATCTGGGATGAAGGCGTGCAGAAGGGCGATCCCGTAGAGCACTTGGTTGCGAGTCGCGATCGCACTGCTGACGCATTACTCAGCGTCACCGATGAGAGGGTAAAACAAGCCAAACGCCCAATTGTGCGTGGAACATACGAAAAATTTCGTGGTTCAGCCAAGCAACATGTCGAGGAAGCAGTGCCAGACTTAGCAAAGGTAATAGGTAAGTATACCCAAGAATGATTAAACGCGTAGAAGCTCTGCTTCTTGTCGGCAGACATCGCCTGGTCGTGCTGCCAAAGTAGTTGGAAAAAGTAAGTCTATCTTAACCATCGAAAAGCCCCAACGCTTCATTTCCAAGAGCTTGGAGTTATAAAGATAGGTAAAAAATAAAACACCCCTATGCCAGAAATCTCGCACTAGCGGGGTCAAGGCAAAGGGGTTAACAGAATTTCCTACAATATCGATTAGGTAAAAAGTTATCTAAGTCCAATATAAAATCTCAGCATTTGGAAAGCGCCGTTGAATCTCATCCTCAAAAAACCGCTTCATTGTCTTCATTGTGTTAGCGTCGTAGACATATTTTATGCCGCCAAACTTATTGCGTTTAACATTGCGTTTTGCTTCATCCATGTCTAATTTTGATTGCGGATACCATGTCTGCAACACCTCTTTTGACCCTGGTGTAAAGCGGTGCGAAATTAACTCAAAAGTCAGGTCACAGTTCATATCTAGCGCTTCGCTAATCAAGTCAAACAATCGACCATAGTGCATCTGCCAATCATCTACAGGCATAATTGGCGCGATTACCAGTCCTACTGGATACCCACCCCCGCCGCGCTCTTGGGGTAAAGCCAATCGCCGCAAAGCTTGTAACCTTGATGCTACCGACGCCGTACCACCTTCAAACCTAGCGGAAATGGGTATAGCATTAACGCTCATCCGGCAGCGAGTATGACCGTTGTGAGGTAAGTTGAGTAAGCTATCTACCGCGTCAAATTTTGACACCCAACGTAAATGTGCATCACTACGGCTGCCAAAGTAACGGATACACTCAGCAAGGCTACCTGTAAGATGCTCAATACCTAAAGGGTCAGTATAGCAGCTAACTTCATAAGTTGTGGCTTGTCCTGGGCGCTCGTAAGCTGCCAAGTTTTCTAATATCTGTGGCAAGTTAGCAAAGGCGCGGATAACTGGCGGACCAGATAAACTACCAGCCAAATAACAGTATTGGCAATGTGCGGGACAACCCTCAGCCAGATGAAATTGCCAATCAGCAGACGGTGGGATAGGACTCAGCTTGAAGTGGCTAGGCGGTGCATTCACAACTGCAAGAGTACGCTTGGCAATATTATAAGTCTCACGCTCGTCTTCACCTCGCAAACCTGTCAGGCGATTGCGTGATAACTCTTCTATTGGCAGGTTAAGTGACTGCACACGCGCCAGAATTTGCTTTCCCCAAGGCTCATCTAGAGCGGCTGGTGTAAACATTACTCGTTCAGGCATCCACAACTTTGATGGTCGTGTTTTTGTCTCTGATACCGAAACCTGCTCTGTAACTGTATTCAGCAATGTTGTTCTCCGTTATTGATGAGAGTTTGCCGTTGAGGGAATAGGTAATAGTCTCCTATTCCCCATGAAAACTGCTGAGCTTGCTGATATCTGCAATTAATTTTCTATAACTTGCCGAATTCGTCGTTCCAGCAAATCCAAATCTAAACTACCTTCATCACGACTAATTCGCCGTACAGTTGAGTTAACGTTGCCTAAGTCTGCTAATAAATCCTGAAGAATTTCTTGCTGCTGACGTGCCTGGGTAACTTCTCGCGGCTCTTGGACTAAATCCCGCACTATAGTATCTTCAGCTCTTGAGGCAATAATTGGGTTACTTTGTCCTTCAAGGTGAACCAAGGTGCGCCGCCCTGGTCCTCGCTCTTCTTCAATAGGTACAAGTGCTGTTACCTGATCCGAGCGAACATACTTACCAAATCCTAAATGGACTAGCACTGATGACTGTATTTTCATTATAAAAATATCTTTGTGACTTATCTCTATTTTAAAATTTTTTCTAAAAACTTTTTAGCTCTAACTAGAGCGGATTATGCCCATTTATAAGTAGTATTCCCCTATTGTAATATTCATATTTTTTGTCTAGGTTTGGCAGTGCCAGCCTGGGGCTAAATAAAATGCAAAAATATTATGATAAATATAAAAAATTGAGCTACTTCTATGTGCGTACTTAAAGTATTTTTACAAATGATAGCAGATTGATTATTCAATATCTTGTATCAAGTCCGGTTGAATACAAGTCAATTGCGACCGTAGGGAAGCAATCCCAACAACCTTGCGATTGCGTCGTTTCACTCCGTTCCACTCGCAATGACATATTAAGGGTGATTGACAGGACATCATATTAGCTGGAGAAAACGACTAATTCCAGCACTCAAATTGACGAGTTCGGATTTTGATCTAGATTGAGAATGCAGATAGATCAAGATTAGAAGCATTGCTGTTTTGATTGACAAGCATATATACTTGTTGTTAACAAACACTACAGTAAATATCCCTCACAATCAAGTCAAAAATGCTTTTATCAAAGATAGATGGGTGATTAATGATGACTAAGCTACCCTGGAATCTAAAAGCTTGCGTTTATATGTAAATGTGTTAGACAAATATCGCATCTATTCCATTATCTCTCTATCAATTATCTAAGCCCTAATCTCTACTTTCTAACTCCTCCTTTTGCTCTTCAATCACCTCAGATCTATCTGTTAATGGCTTGACTACCCGCGCGATCGCTTCCTGCACAAAAGCCTTAATAAATTCATCCCGGCGATTAATTTGAAACTGTCGCTGTACAACTTCTGTCATCCCACCATCGCCCCAATCTTGATCATGGCGAAAATATTCAATAAAACTTTTACCCGCAATCCGCGTTAAATAAGCCGCTGTCACGCCTTGAATTGCCCGACCAACAATAAAAGTGGCAGGATTAGTTTGCAAAGCTGTAGAAAGTAATTGAATTGCTCCTTTGACAATTCCCAAACTAGCAAGGGTTTTCGCTAAAGATAGGGCTAACTCTCGCCCCCGTTCCATGTTCAGTTCACAGCCGTAGATTCTGCCAATTTCTACTACCATTTGGGCATTTACAGCAGCTGTTGCCAGTAAATCTACGACTGGTAAAGGCATGACTGATACCACACCAGCGCCAATCCACTGAAATCGCTCGACTATCTTATCTGCTTGGCGGCGACGTTGAGCGTCGATGAGTTTGCGAGCTTCTTCTCCCAAGCGCAGAGATTGTAACAGAATATTATCTGCCACTAAATCTTCACCCTCAGCTCTTAAAATTGCCGCCATCCGCCGCAGTAAGGGCACAATATCCGGTTCTGGCTGAAAAATTTCGCCAGTTTCCAGTTGGGCAGTTTGGGGGTTAGCGGCGATCGCCACAACATCATTAGGCGCAATAAATCCCCGCACCCGTTGACGCAACCTTGCCAGGATCGATTCCTTATTTTCGTCTGTGTATAAATCAGTCTTATTGAGAATCAACAGCGATCGCTTACCAATTTCTGCCAAACCCCGCAGTGGCTCATATTCCGATCGCCGTAAATCATTATCTACCACAAACAACAGTAAATCTGCTTCCGTTGCTAGCGCCCGCGCCAGTTGTTCCCGTTCTGTTCCCGCCACCCCTGCTTCTAAAATCCCTGGTGTATCGGTAATTAAAATTTTGCGTTCTAATCCCTTCAACCGCAGACAATAAGTTTCTCCTACTTGAGTTGTGCCCATCGGTGCGTCAACTTGTCCCACCATGCGCCCCATCACAGCATTTACTAGGGATGTTTTACCAGCACTCCCCGTGCCAAACACGACGACTTGAATTTCACCCCGTGCTAAATTGACTTCAATCTCCCGCGATCGGCTGAGTAAAGCTTGCTTAGCTACTTCATCTTGAATTTGTGCAACCTGCTGCCGCACAGCTTGTAACGTTGAAGAAGCCGCATCAGATTTGACAGCCGGAATTTGTGCTGGCGTTACACGCGGACGCTTGCGTCGGGAACGTTGCTCGCCTGCTTGCAGCACCATCACATAATAAACAAAGGCTGCAACCAAGCCGCCGATCAGCACAACCAACAGCAGCAACAGCAAATTGCCCAGCAGCGGGGAATAGGACAACTGCCAGTAGAGGCGTGAAAGGGAGTCAATCAGCCACAGGCTTAGCCCCAAAATAACTATCAGACCAACAATCAGCGTGACTATGCGTGACAGAGGCATGGCGGGTATTTAGTAGGCGGATGCTTCTAATCTTAATAGTTTCAGTGTTTTTCACCAGGGTAGACAAAAGCAACCTTTGATAAACTGAAAACGCATTTGGTATCAAATTTACAGAAAAAGGCACAGAAGTTACTGCCATAGCAGCAAGTAAAAACTTACCAAATAGCTATCAGGGTTGGGTTTCAGGTTTATCAACAGCAAAAGAATTGTGTCTGACTTTTGGAAAAGGCGACCATGACAGAAATATCTGTACAAAAATCCTCTAACTGGCTTAAACAATTATTCTATCGATTAAGTATTCGGCAAAAAATCGTCTTTGGGTATGGTCTGGCTTTGGGAATTGGGGTTGTAGGAATAACCATAGGATTGGTCATAGGCGATCGCTACTTCCAAAAAGCTAGATATCAGATGATGTTGGCGGATGAGGAGGGAGGTTTGTTAAGTACTTTACAAGGAAAAATGTTAGGAATACAGACCCACCAGCCAGAAATACTAACTCTGTTGCAGCAGTCGCAAGCAGTGCAACAGCAAACATCTGATCTTCTAATGGATATAACGGAAGCTGAAACTGTAATTTCTCAGTTGCAGGAATTGAGCCAAACCAGTTCGGAAGCGAATTTGCAAGCTTTACTGAAGAAGTATGATACTACTACAGTAGTATATTTATCCCAACTCAAGGCGCTGTGCCAACAAATTTCGTCACTCAATTCAAAGCCAGAGCAATTGGCGAAAGCGCAGCAATTAATTTTAGAATTTAGCACCAGTCAGACTGCAAAGAAATTTTATCAATTTGCCCATGAGTTAACCGAATTTGCCAAAACAGTACGAGAACGCCAAGAAGCAGCCGATACCGCCCAAAATCAGGCTGCGGTGATCCAAGCTCAGATTATTGTCGGTAGTATCCTGCTGTCAGTGGCGATCGCTGCTATCCTCGCTTTGTCTATCAGCCGCATTATCGCTCGTCCGATTAATGCAGTCACAAATGTAGCGCAGAAAGTTACTCAAGAAGCCAATTTTGACCTGCAAGCACCTGTAACGACAACAGACGAAATAGGTGCATTAGCTAGTTCTCTTAACCAACTCATCCAACAGGTAAAGCACCTTTTAGAAGCACAACAAGCTGAAGCCCAAGCACGACTAATTCAAAGTGAAAAAATGTCCAGTTTGGGACGGATGTTAACTGGCGTTGCCCATGAAATTAATAATCCAGTAAACTTTATTTCTGGCAATCTTGTACACGCAAAAACTTATATTGATGATTTGTTAGCCCTACTACAAACATACCAAGCTGAAGTTCCCAATCCTCCCGATGCAGTACAATATTTAGCAAAAGAGATTGATTTAGAATTTCTGGAAGCTGATTTGCCAAAACTCTTCAATTCTATGGAAGTTGGGGTTGATCGCACCCGCGAAATTGTCCGAAGTTTGAAAGATTTCTCTCGTTTAGATGAGGGTGACGCGCAGTTGGTAGAAATACATCCTTGTATCGATAGTACATTGTTGATTTTGAACAATCGCTTGAAAAAAGGTATCAGCGTTATTCGCAACTATGGGGAGATTCCCGCAATTCCAGGTTATACAGGTTTACTTTATCAGGTATTTATGAATATCCTGAGTAATGCGATCGATGCTGTAGAGGAAAAATGGGCTGAAAATTCCTTATTTAAACCTGAAATTACCATCATCACTGAACGCTGGGAAGATAATTTTGTAGTTGTGCGAATTGCAGATAATGGGCCTGGGATTGCACCAGACACGCAACAAAAAATATTTGAAACATTTTTCACAACTAAACCACGAGGTATTGGTACAGGCTTGGGTTTAGCAATTAGCTATCAGATTGTAGTAGAAAAACATCAAGGTAAAATTACCTGCCAATCTGAATTAAATCAAGGTACAGAGTTTGCGATCGCTTTGCCCACCGGAGGTATCGCTCTCCCCATCTCTCATGCTTAATAGAATACACATAGCAGCAAAGAAGCAGCTTTTCCCTTAATTAAGCATTCATATTTATTTACAATAATTGATAAAACCTCTAAGCTTCACCGCGCAAACTTCTGCGCCCGTTTAAAAACATTTAGGACTCTATTTCATACATCGTAAATTAGAATCAAAGACCGATAACACGTGAATCTTATCGAACAGGAAAAGACTGCTAGCAAAAATCCGAATTAAGATAAATAAGTAACCACAGATAAATATCTGTGTGCATTTGTGGATAGCGATATCAGCTGAACACCTGAGTAAATTTAATAAAAATTTAACAAAATTTAAATCAAACATGAGTATTACCATTGCTGGTTATAATCTCATCGAAGTTCTGTATGACGGCACTACTACCTGTGTTTATCGTGCCTTACGAGAGCCAGAGCAAACATCGGTAATTATTAAAACTCTGAAAACTGAGTATCCCACCATACAACAGCTGACTCAATTAAGACATGAATATCAAATACTCCAACCTTTAGAAATAGAAGGAATTGTTAAACCCCTGGCTTTGGAAAATTATCAAAATGGTTTAGCACTAATTCTGACAGATTTTGCAGGAGAACCTCTAAAAAATTTTATTACTACCCAAAATTTTGACTTAAGCATTTTTTTGAACATTGCTATTCAATTAGCTAATATTCTTTCACAATTACATCAAAATAATATTATTCATAAAGATATTAAGCCGCAAAATATTTTAATTAATTCGCAAACAGACCAAGTTAAAATTATTGACTTTAGTATTTCATCATGTTTATCCAAAGAAAGTCAGAATCCCAGCGATCCTAATTTGTTAGAAGGCACCCTCGCCTATATGTCCCCAGAACAAACAGGCAGGATGAATCGTTCAATTGATTATCGTACTGATTTTTACTCTTTAGGTGCCACTTTCTATGAAATGTTAACGGGGCAGCTACCTTTTCAAGCCCATGACTCTTTAGAATTAGTTCATTGCCACATTGCTAAAACACCAGTACCTCCTAAAGAAATTAACTCAAAAATTCCTGCGGTAGTTTCTGATATTGTGATGAAATTATTAGCCAAAACTGCTGAAGATAGATATCAAAATGCTTTGGGACTCAAAGCAGACTTAGAAGAATGCTTACAACAACTACAAGCTACTGAAAAAATTGCGGATTTCTGCATCGGACAGCTTGATTTATATAGCCAATTTCTCATTCCCCAAAAACTTTATGGCCGCGAGAAAGAAGTTGCCATTCTCATGAATGCCTTTGAGCGAGTTAGTCTTGGGGCAACTGAGATGATGTTAGTAAGTGGGTACTCTGGTATAGGAAAATCCTGCTTAGTCAATGAAGTTCATAAACCCATAGTCCGGCAAAGAGGCTATTTTATTTCAGGTAAGTTTGACCAATTTAAACGTAATATCCCTTATGCTTCTTTAATTCAAGCTTTTCAAGAATTAATCAGGCAGTTATTAACAGAAAGTAGCAAGCAAATAGCAATTTGGCAAGCAAAGATTTTGGCTGCTCTGGGTAACAATGCTCAAGTTATTATTGATGTTATTCCTGAACTAGAAAGAATTATTGGGACTCAACCAGAAGTTCCGCAATTAGGCCCTGCTGAATCGCAAAACCGATTTAATCGACTGTTTCAACAATTTATTCATGTATTTTGTAAACCCGAACATCCGTTGGTAGTGTTCTTGGATGACTTACAATGGGCAGATTCAGCTTCATTAAAGTTGATTCAGTTGCTTGCCACTGACCCAGATAGTCAATATGTATTAATGATTGGTGCGTATCGAGATAACGAAGTCAATGTAACTCATCCTTTGATATTGACTTTAGAAGAAATTCAAAAATCTGGTGCAGTTGTCAACAATATTGTACTTCAGACTTTGCGGATTTCTCATGTCAACCAATTAGTCAGTGATACTCTCCACACTCACTCAGAAAATTCAGAATCATTAGCTGATTTAGTTTACAACAAAACTCAAGGTAATCCTTTTTTCTTAACTCAGCTACTTAAATCTCTCTATCAAGAGAACTTATTATCATTTAATTTCAGTGAAGGTTGTTGGCAGTGGAACATCCATCGTCTACAAAATATTGATATCACTGATAATGTGATTGAATTAATGGTCAGCCAGATTCAAAAGCTGTTGCCGACTACACAAAATGTTTTAAAGTTAGCTGCTTGTATTGGTGACAAGTTTACTTTAGATATTCTGAGTATTGTTAATGAAAAAACTTTATCAGAAACCGCTAAAGATTTATGGGAGTCTTTACAGGCAGGATTAGTTCTTCCCTTAAACCAGTCTTACAAAATTCCTCTGGTATTTGAGTCAGACAACATAACGACTGTGCCGGAAACTGCCCAGTCAACAATTACCTACAAATTCCTGCATGACCGAGTGCAGCAAGCCGCTTATTCTCTGATTCTCCCAGAGGATAAAAAACAAACTCACCTGAAAATTGGTGAACTGTTACTTAAGCATACTTCGGAAGCAGAAATCGAAGAAAATATCTTTGAAATTGTCAACCAGTTAAATATTGGTGCTGAATTAATTACCGAGAAATCTGAAAAAGATAAACTCGCACAACTTAATTTAATTGCCGGCAAGAAAGCCAAAGCCGCAACAGCTTATGAAACTGCCGTTCGGTATTTATCGAAGGGACTGGAACTTCTGCCTGATGATAGCTGGCATCATCAATATAATTTGACATTAGATTTGTATGTAGAGGCAACAGGAGCCGAGTATCTAAATCTCAATGCCGAACGAGCCACAAGTCTGGCAGAAGTAGTTCTCAAACAGGCGAAAAGTCTGCTTGATAAAGTCAAAATTTATGAACTACAAATGCTGTTTTATATCCAGAGAAATCAAATGAAAGCCGCGTTAGAAACTGGGCTAAAAGTTCTGGATATGATGGGTGTAACTCTAGCAACTGTTCCGCCTGAAAAGATGGATGTGGAAGAGTTGGCGAACCGACCAGAAATGACTGATGCAGAGCATTTAGCAATCATGCGAATTTTAGTCAGCTGTGCGGCTCCTGCTTATGCGACGACTCCAGAGGTATTTCCCAGCATTGCTTTTACACTTGTCAACCAAAGTGTTGAACATGGTAATACATCACTATCTGCATTTGGATATGCTCTTTATGGCTTAATTCTCTGCGCTATTTTAGGAGATATTGAAACAGGATATCGCTATGGCAAACTCGGTTTAAAGCTGTTAGAGCAATTTAATGCTAAACAATTAAAAGCCGCTGTTCATAATATAGTTCACGGTCATATTATCCATTGGAAAGAACACGCCAGAGAATGTATTGCTCCTTTGTTGGACGGAGTGCAAACGGGGTTAGAATTTGGAGATTTGGAATGGTCTGGCTATGATTTTTTCTATGCTTGTGACCAGATGTTTTTTATTGGTCAACCGCTGGAAGTAGTTGCACAAAAGCAAACGCAGCATCTTGATTCTTTAATCAAACTCAAACTCGATTTTCATAGTTCTTACCTCAAGAGTTGGCGAATTGCAGTATTAAAATTACTGGATGCGCCAGAGGAAGAATACCATTGTCATGGGGAAATTCTCGATGCTAATGCCCTGTTACCAAAGTTAATCAAAGCCGATAACAATATGTTGTTGTTTGCGGCTTACTTTTCCAGGGCGATCCTCTATTATTTTGCTAAAGATTACCCGCGATCGCTTCACTACACAACTTTAGCAGAAAAACATCTAGGGGGCGTAAACGGTCTGAGTTTGAATGGTACTTATAGGTTATATTATTCTCTCGCTCTGTTGGCTCAATATCCTCATGTTTTAAAGGAAGAACAACCACAAATTCTCGAAAAAGTTACCCAAAATCAACAGAAAATGCAAGAATGGGCTGTTCATGCTCCGATGAACTTTCAGCACAAATACGATTTGGTGGAAGCAGAGAAAGCGCGAGTTTTGGGACAACATTTAGTAGCAATGGATCTGTACGATCGCGCCATCTCTAACGCCAAAGAACAGGGATTTCTCCATGAAGAAGCAGTAGCCTCAGAATTAGCAGCTGAGTTTTATTTTGAGCGTGGTAGGGAAAACTTGGCTAGAGATTATTTAACTCAATCTTACTATGCTTATGCTCAATGGGGAGCCACAGTTAAAATTAAAGACTTTGAAGCAAAATATCCGCATATTTTCTCCCAAGGTCTGAAGCGAAAAACCAAAAGTCTAGAGGTAAATCAGACAATTAGCTCTACAACTATAGGTAGTTCTGGGGGTTTAGATTTAGCCGCAGTTATGAAAGCTTCGCAAGCACTTTCTGGGGAAATTTTTCTAGATAAGTTGCTAACTAATTTGATGCAAATTTTAATTGAAAATGCGGGTGCCGAAAAGGGATTTTTAATTTTAGAAACAGCAGGAAAGTTACAGATAGCAGCTTCAGGAGGTATAGATAAAGATGAAATAAATGTCCAGCAATCAATACCTGTAGAAAGTAGTCAGCAACTACCAATATCCATCATCAACTACGTGCAGAGAACACAGAAAAACGTGGTTTTGAATGATGCTACCAGTGAAGCTGTATTTAACCTGGATAACTATATCATCACCCAAAAACCAAAATCTATTTTATGTACGCCAATTGTGAATCAAGGAAAACTAATTGGCATTCTTTACTTAGAAAATAATTTAACCACTGGGGCATTTACACCACAGCGCTTGGAAATATTACAAATTTTATCATCCCAAGCAGCAATTTCAATTGAAAATGCGCGTCTTTATCAGGATTTAGAAGAATATAATCGCACGCTAGAATTTAGGGTAAAAGAGCGAACTCTGGAATTACAAGCTAAAAATTTACAACTGCAACAGGAAATCCGCGTTAGCGAAGCTGCCCGAAGGGATCGCCAACGTGCTGAAGAAGCAGCGGAAACCGCCAACCGCGCCAAAAGCCAATTCCTCGCTAGCATGAGCCATGAACTGCGCACACCCCTCAATGGGATTTTGGGGTATGCTCAAATTTTGAATAAAAATAACACTTTCACTGCTGAACAAAAGAATGGTATAAACATCATTCATCAATGTGGCGAACATTTACTAACACTGATTAACGATATTTTAGATCTTTCTAAAATTGAAGCAGGAAAATTAGAACTTTATCCTACAGAATTTTCTTTTCCAGAATTTCTTGAAAGTATTGTGCAAATCTGCCAGATTCGGAGCGAACAAAAAGGAATTGCTTTAGTTTATAATCAGATATCACCTGTACCTAAAGTTGTGCGAGCAGATGTAAAACGGTTACGGCAAGTTTTAATTAATTTACTGAGTAATGCTGTCAAATTTACCGAAAAAGGTAGTGTAAAATTTCAGGTAGGCTATCAGGAAGGAAAAATACGGTTTCAAGTAGAAGATACAGGTATAGGTATAGCCGAGGAGCAATTAGAAGAAATATTTTTGCCCTTTAAGCAGGTAGGAGAAGATAGCCGCAAGACAGAAGGTACAGGTTTAGGATTGGCAATTAGCCGTCAATTAGTTGAGATGATGGGCGGTGAACTCAAGGTCAAAAGTACTTTAGGTAAAGGCAGCGTTTTCTGGCTAGATTTGGATTTAGCTGAGGTTGCTTATCCAATGAATCTTAAGAAAGTTGTTGAACGTAACATTATTGGTTTTGCTGGTGATCAAAAGAAGATTTTAGTAGTAGATGATAAATGGTCAAATCGTTCTGTTTTAGTCAATATACTACAGCCATTAGGTTTTGAAGTTTTAGAAGCAACAGATGGCTTAGACTGTCTTGACAAAGCAGCAGTATTTAAGCCAGATTTAATTTTTATGGACTTGGTAATGACTGTGATGGATGGTTTTGAAGCCACCCATCGCTTGAGGATGTTACCAAACTTCAAAGAAGTAGTAGTAATTGCTATATCAGCTAGCGTTTTTGATTTTGAGCAAAAGCAGAGTCTAGAATTAGGCTGTAATGACTTTCTGCCTAAACCATTCCGGTTAACAGAACTTTTAGAAAAATTAAGAATTCACTTAGGCTTGGAATGGATTTATGAAGAGACAGACAACGATCCAAAAGAACAAAAAGATGTTAATCTAAAATCAAAAATTCAAAATTTACAGTTGATTCCTCCACCAGCAGAGGAAATTGCAATTTTGCTAGATTTAGCAATGAAAGGAGACCTCAGGAGTATTGCCCAAAAAGCAACACAATTAGAGGAGATGGATGAACAATTGTTACCGTTTACTACTCATTTGCGCAAACTTGCTAAAGAGTTTAAAGGAAGACAAATCGTAGATTTTATTAAACAATATTCACAGTTTGCAGAAAATAAGTAAGTAGTTCGGCGTAGTTAAATCTCATTGGTGGGGCTTGTCATTTGTAATTGCCATTTGACTTTTGAGTTTTAACTTCCGCACAACGGTAATAGGGATGTAGATTAACATAGTTGCTGACCTCTGCCTGATTTAAAAATGAGGTTTTATGAATATTAATTTAAGTCATAAAGGTGTCATCTTAATTGTTGATGACACCCCGACAAATTTAGAAATGTTGTTTGATTTTTTAGCCGATACAGGATTTACTGTTTTAGTTGCGGAAGATGGCGAAAGTGCGATCGCCAGAGCTGAGTATGCCCCACCTGATATGATGCTGTTGGACGTACTCATGCCAGAAATAGACGGTTTTGAAACCTGTCGCCGTTTAAAAGCGAATGCACGCACAAAAGATATTCCCATCATTTTCATGACCGCACTCACAGAAACAGTGGATAAGGTCAAAGGCTTGAGTTTGGGAGCAGTGGATTACGTTACTAAACCGCTACAGCACGAAGAAGTTTTAGCCCGGATTGAACTTCATCTCCAGCTGCGTAACTTAACTAAGACACTCCAAGAGCAAAATCAACGTTTGGAGAGGGAAATTTCTGAGCGCCAGCAAGCAGAACAAAAAATTCATGAACAAGCTGCTTTGCTAGATATCGCTACAGATGCAATTATTGTTAACGATTGGGATAATCAAATCAGTTTTTGGAACCAAGGGGCTGAAAATTTATACGGATGGCAAGCAACAGAAGTAATTGGCAAAAATATCAATCAGCTTCTCTATTCAGCAGATATCTTACCTCAACTACAAACTATCCGCACAAGTTTATTGGAATATGGCTGCTGGCAAGGTGAATTACAGCAAGTTACTAAACAAAATCAAACAATTATTGTTGCCAGTCGTTGGACTTTAATGCGGGATCAAGATGGACAACCTAAATCGATTTTGACAGTTAACACCGACATTACAGAAAAAAAACAACTGGAAAGCCAATTTCTTCGCACGCAACGCTTAGAGAGTTTGGGTACACTTGCTGGCGGCATTGCTCATGACCTCAACAATATACTCACACCCATTTTGTCAGCATCACAACTGCTACAGCTAAAACGCTCTCATTCTGAGGAATGGAGTCAGCAAATGTATCGAACAATTGAAACTAACTCTAAACGCGGAGCTGCTTTAGTTAAGCAAGTGTTACAGTTTGCACGCGGGGTTGAAGGTAAACGTTCAATTGTGCTAATTGACCGCCTATTCTCAGAAATTGAGCAGATTGTTCATGGCACATTTCCCAAATCAATTGAATTTTCGATAAATATTAACTCCGAACTTTGGGCTGTGATTGGAGATGCCACACACTTACATCAAGTACTGATGAACCTCACAGTCAATGCTCGTGATGCCATGCCCAACGGTGGTAAGCTGACTATTTCTGCCAAAAATTTGTTAGTTGATGAACAATATGCCCGGATGAATCTGGATGCTCATGTTGGCCCCTATATTGTCATTACTGTTGCGGATACAGGAATGGGGATGCCACCAGAAATCTTAGATAGAATATTTGAGCCATTTTTTACTACTAAAGAGGTTGGTAAAGGTACAGGTTTAGGTCTTTCAACCGTGAGAGGAATCATCAAAAGTCACGGTGGTTTTATTAATGTGCATAGCCAAATCGGTAAAGGAACTGAATTTAAATTATTCTTACCAGCAGTAGAGACTATGGCAACATCTCAAGCCGAAAATCTCGAACTGCCACATGGCAATGGAGAATTAATTTTAGTAATAGATGACGAAGCTCAAATTCTCGAAACTACTAAAATTTCCTTAGAAAGTTATAACTACAAGGTTATGACTGCTAGCAATGGTATTGAAGCGATCGCACTTTATGCCCGCTACCATAATGAAATTAGTCTGGTTTTGGTAGATATGATGATGCCATTGATGGATGGTGCAACTACCATTCGCACATTGCAAACAATGAATCCGCTGGTGAAGATTGTTGCTGTTAGCGGTCTGGTAGCCTGCAATAAAATTGCCAAAAATACGACTGTCAACAAATTTATCTCTAAACCTTACACAACTCAGGAATTATTGCAAACTGTATCCGAGGTTCTTTACCAAGGAGCAACCAACCCAGAAAATGGAAATAAAACCAGTCAATTGAACAGAGCAATTTCCTTTTAAATTCAGCGGTTAGCAATTACTCGATCAAAGGCAAAAGGTCAAACTCTTGGCGAATATCTAAGAGTGATCGCTCTAGCAGTGGTTCAAAATTCAAGAAGGGAACATAAGACTTTCTCTGGCGACTTTTGAACCACATCTGCGTTAATTCTGGTACTAATTGTGGCAAAGTTAAGAAAATCGAACTATATAACCACAAAACTCCATGCTGTTTGATCAAGTCGTCATACATGATACGAATTGCCGGACTGATAGTTGGATCTTTCAGCGTTTGTAAGTGGTCACGAAATTTGTAATCGCTTGTCCACCAAATCAGCGGCAACAACTTTAGTTCATCATACATCCCCGTATCACAGCCGTAGATAACATGACTGGCATCATGCGCCAGCAAAATTCTGGCAAATTCTGGTAGCAGTTCTTGAGGATTGGTGACATTCGGATTCACCGCGTAATATTCATTGAGTCCTTGCTGAAGAGTCTGGGTGCTGTGTTTATCTTTATAAAGTGGGCGATGATACTTGCTCATAAGACGATCTCATTTCTTTACGAAACCGTTTCGTAAATTATAATATCACTCATGACGGATAGCAATAAAAAATCGTTAGGAAGACCCCGAAGTACCCAAGCTCATCAAGCAATGTTGCAAGCAGCCTTAGAATTGTTGGCAGAAGTTGGTTTTGATGCCATGAGTATTGATGCGATCGCAGCCCGTGCTGGAGTTGGCAAACCGACTATTTACCGACGCTACGCTTCTAAAGAAGAACTAGTTGCTGATGCGATTGAGAGTGTGAGGCAAGATGTTGTAATTCCCAACACAGGTAAATTCTGGGACGATATTGATGAATTGATTAAGAATGCTGCACAAATCACCCTCAGTCCTTTAGGGCGAAAAACTGTTGCCATGATTATCAACAGTGCATCAAATAATTCTCAGTTTGCTCAAATTTACTGGACAAAATATTTACAACCTAGAAGACAAGCCTTTGCTGTTGTGCTTGAACGAGCAAAAGCCAGAAATGAGATTCAGGCAGATTTAGATCCAGGACTAGTCTTCGATACTATGAGTGCAATTATGCTTTATGCACTAATCTTTCAACCTATACCCGAATCATGGGAAGCATACGTTCGTCGTGCCTTGCATCTTTTCCTTAAAGTTCAGGCTAATTGAGATGAGCGACAGCTAGTAATCTTTTCTAGGATACTGTACAACTTGATTCTACTGATTGCGACGTTGAGCATGGCGTTCGTAATCTTCAAAACGCAGCTTGGCGATCGCACTCCTAGAATTAGTTCTAGCAACAATACCTTCGCCTCGACCATTTGCACCTTCATCCAACGCTACATTGGTTTTCGGTAAAATTGACTTAAGAAACTCGTGGGCTTCTTGGATACTAGTTGGTAAAGCTGCAACTGTTGCAAGTCGCGGTGTTAGCTCAAATCCATAATCTTCGGCAGTTTTGCTTAGTTGCGCTTCATCCAAAAACATTTGACCACCATTATCCCGCCAAGCTGATAGTTGCTTGGTAGACTTGTCGAACAGCGTTTCGATATCTGTAAGAACTGCAACATCAAACAATCGCCAACCGACTCTCTGCTCAGAGGTATATTGTTTACTAGCAGAAGTAATCTTGCCACCGTACAACTCAAGATACGCAACAGTGATGCAGCCTTGAGACTGAGGTAAGCAACTTGCAACACCTTTAAGAGAATCCACAATCCCCAGCGCGGGATTACCAATCAAGTCACCTTTTGCAAATAAAAGCTCTTCTCTACTACCCAGAACAAAGTTGCCATCAGGCAGTAGAATGATGCGAGAATTTGTGCCATCTACTTTTTCGGTAAGAATTACTTCGCCATCAAAAATGACTGTTTCTTCCAGTAATGCGCCTCTATCTCCTAAGGCGTGATAAGTAGGAATACTGGGATATTTGGTCATGGAGTTGAGTTTATTCAGGTCACAACTCCGCAATACAAAATCGTAGCTCATGCATTTGCTAATAATGTAGTTTAAATACTACAATTGTAATGACAAAGCTTTGAATGTCAATCTTTAACTCGCAAATTAAAATATTTAACATTTAGAGTTAGTAGGCGATCGCAATGTTACGTTGCTTACGCTGAAGCGATTTCATCAGTATCAAAAATTTCACTCTTAGCTCCTGTACTACCTCCTTTCTTTCCCATTCCCTGTTTCCTACCTCTACGAGTAAGTTAAGAAATCAAATCGGATTAGTATGTAATCACATTAACTATGATTTTTAAAGTTTAAACATGTTTTCAAAACTTCTTCATTCATAAAATAGTGATCGTGAGATTTCCCAGTAAGTTGATTTAATAGCGAAAATGGAATTTTAATTTTTTTGTATATAAATTTCATAGAATTGCAACCTTCAGGAATAGGTGTTTTTGTACATAGCCAATCTTGATTGGAATAAAAGTCAATCCATGTTTCTATTTGTTGATTGTTGAAACATTTTTTAATTTCTTCCTCAATCTGTTTAGATTTAGAAGAAAAAACTTTCAAAGAGCTTCCCATAGAAATATAGCGAACTTGAAATTTTTGCTGATAGTCTGCAAGCACATCAGTAGCTATAACATTTCCAAAACTATGACCTAATACAGTTATCCTGTCATAAAGTCCAGACTCTATGACAGCATTTAATGTTTCTGCAACTTTTTTACGAATTTTTGCTTTTAAAATCTTTCCTTCAGGATTTTCTTCTAAATATCGTGTAGAAAAGTCTGCAATGTCAGCGATCATATTAATCGGTACAAAACTGAATAAACCACTCACAATCAACCAAGCAGACCAATTTGTCATCTGTTTTCCAAAAGCGCTGATTTGTTTTGACCAATCCTCAGAAATCGAAAAACCTAACAAATTTGGTTCCTGTCCTAAAGCTACAAGCGCAAGTGCAATAACTCCATAAAACCAAAAAATCCATAGCAGTAAAGATATACCTAAACCGATAAGTAAAGGAGGAGAGTTTTTTAAAGCAAATAAATCCCTTGTAATCAGCCAATAAAATAACATGTATATGCCACGAAACACTTGATTCTTTAAGTTACTACTACTTAACGGTTGACTTATGAGATCGTTCCAATAGGCATCATAAACATCAACTTCTTTGATATTTTCTAAGTCTAGGTATACTTTAAATTTTTTGCCAGCATATCCAGCAATTTTTGCTTCACCTACTTCTTCAACTCTTGGAGTTTCTAATACTTCTGTAAAACCAGTAGATAAACTATCAATAAAATAATTTCTATCTCTACCTAGATAAAATCCGTGAATGAAAATAATCGCTTCTCGTTGGGATGCCATTAGATATGCTAACTATAGCTAACTAAAACTTGATGAGTATAGCACCTTGTATACCACAATTTCCTGTAGGCAATGTCACTAGCGATCGCTCAAAGGTTATGTCAAAAATATGACAAACGCCAAGGGCTTACCGTTTGTCCTGTCCATCGATGATATATAGGCGATCGCCAAGGATTTGAACCTATGAATCAAATTTTGGCAACCAAGGCAGAACACATAGATCGCACCATGACTAATCTATTGAATGCACAAGTCTAACTTGAATCTTCAAATAGAAATGATGAAAGATTTGAGGATGCATTAATTTTAATCAATAGATAAATATTAATTAATCACCAATCTTTGTATAATTTGGCACAAGTAATAAATAAAAATAAGTAATCGAAACTTAAAAGTCTAAACCTTTTTGGGAATACTGAGGTTACAGATAATTATCACAAATCTAGTTACCTCTACCATTATGTTAGCTTTTTTTAATTATCCTTCTTACTCAAACAGTTTTATCCCGCACGGACATTGTTATCTCTGGAAAACGGGGCTGGTGTGGCTCCACATTATTTCTGATGCCACGATTGCCCTGGCCTATTATTCTATTCCTTTTCTACTGATCTACTTTATTTCCAAGCGTAAAGACGTTCCTTTCAATGGGGTATTTCTGTTATTTGGTGCTTTTATCATTGCTTGTGGTACTGGGCACTTGATGGAAATTTGGACGCTTTGGCATCCCAATTACTGGATAGCAGGCGGTTTGAAAGCTTTCACTGCCATTATTTCGATATATACGGCATTTGCATTAATTTATCTCATGCCTCAAGCTTTGACACTACCCAGCCCTGCCCAATTAGAAGCTATCAACCGAGTACTCACAAGTGAAATTGTCGAGCGTAAACGCATTGAGAAAGAGCTACGCCTTGCTGAGGAAGTGGCGAAGAACTCTAGCCAAGCCAAGAGTGAATTTCTCGCCAATATGAGTCATGAGCTACGCACACCTCTCAACGGCATCCTTGGCTATACACAAATCCTTCAACGCACAGAAGCTTTAAGTGAAAAAGGTAGCAAAGGAATTGGCATTATTTACCAATGTGGTTCTCATTTATTAACTTTGATTAATGATGTCTTGGATCTCTCCAAAATTGAAGCCCGAAAGTTGGAATTAAATCCGATTGATTTTTACTTGCCTGCATTTCTAGACAGTGTAAGTGAAATTTGTCGCATCCGTGCCGAACAAAAGGTAATCGAATTTCATCTGCAACTTGACCCCGATTTACCAACAGGGATTCGTGCTGATGAAAAACGCTTGCGGCAAGTACTGATCAACTTGCTTGGGAATGCAATCAAATTTACTAATCAAGGCAGCGTTACCTTCAAGGTTAAAGTCATTAATCAAGCATCAAATGGCAATAAACAAATTACATATAAAATTCGCTTTGAAGTAATAGATACTGGCACGGGTATCACCCCTGAGCAAGCTGAGAAAATCTTTTTACCTTTTGAGCAAGTAGGAAATCAGAAACGACAAACTGAAGGTACAGGTTTAGGATTAGCAATCAGCCAAAAAATTATTTCGTTGATGGGTAGTCAAATTCAAGTAGAAAGTGAGTTTGGCACAGGTAGCACTTTTTGGTTTGAAGTGGACTTGCCAGAATCTAAAGACTGGGCAAGGGTTTCCAGAGTAGTTGAGAAGGGAAGCATTATTGGTTATCAAGGGCAAAGGCGCACCATTTTGATTGTGGATGACAAATGGGAAAATCGCTCGGTAATCGTTAATTTACTGGAGCCAGTGGGGTTTACTGTTGTAGAAGCTAGTCAGGGTCAAGAAGGATGGGAACAGGTAAAAGCCCATAAACCAGACTTGATTATTACTGACTTGGTTATGCCTGTGATGGATGGATTTGAGTTCATTAAAAGTTTGCGTCAGTCTGGTCAATTTAAAGAGATGGCTGTCATCGCTTCGTCAGCCAGTGTGTTTGCAATTGACCAATATAAGAGTATTGATGTTGGTGCAGATGCGTTTCTCCCCAAGCCGATAGAAGCTGAAACGCTGCTGGAACTACTGCGACAATTTTTGCGACTGGAATGGTTATATGAGAACAAGACAAACACAATCAACAAAACCAATACAAATAATTTAAATCCTCCAGTTGATATGGTTCCTCCTCCCAAGGAGGTTCTACAAAAATTACTGGAACTAGTACAAGACGGCGATATTCAAAAAATTTCAGAAATGGCTCAACAACTTTCTGCATCCGATGAGCAATTTAGCCTTTTTAGCAGACAACTCTTTCAGTTAGCTAGCAACTTCCAACTCAAACGTTTAGAAACTTTTATTCAACAACACATTAATTAATTCGGGGTAAATTTAATTTTTATATGCATTATGACCAAGATTTCAAATAACGGATTTATTTTGATTGTTGATGATAATCCCACCAATTTGTCTGTCCTGTCCGAAGCGCTGGCTAGTGAGGGGTTGCGTTTCCGTGTTGCAGTCGACGGCGAAAGTGCGATCGCCCAAGCCGAACGCAATCAACCAGATTTAATTTTGCTGGATGTACAAATGCCAGGTCTTAACGGCTTTGAAACCTGTCGTCGCCTCAAAGCCAATCCTGTTACCCAGAAGATTCCGATTATTTTTACCACTGCTTTAGCGGATATGGATAGTAAAACTAAGGGATTTTCTCTGGGTGCGGTAGACTACATACCCAAACCATTTGCTCAGGAGGAAGTTATTGCCAGAGTCCGCGTGCATTTACGGCTTAAACAACTTAATGAATTTTTAGAACAACAAGTGCGCGATCGCACTGCTGCTTTGCAACAAGCCCAAGTCAAACTGGTGCAACAAGAGAAATTATCAACACTGGGAGAGTTAATCGCTGGTATTGGCCATGAAATGAACAACCCCATCAACTTTATCACCAGCAATATCCCACCTTTGGAGGAATATATTGGCGGAGTAACCGAAATTCTCCAACTGTATCAACAAGAATATCCAAACCCGACAGCTAAAATTACCACTGCTCTGGAAGACTGGGATCTAGAATTCATTCTTCAAGATATGGTCAAAATTTTGGACTCATTCAAACTGGGAACTGAACGAATTCGTCAAGTTTCTACTTCACTTCGTACCTTTTGCCGTTCGGATAGTGATACCAAAGTACCTGCGGATTTGCACCAAGGGCTAGATAGTACATTAATGATTTTACAACACCGCCTCAAGGGTAATGGCGATCTTCCTGGTATTGAAGTAATTAAGAAATATGGAACATTGCCAGAGGTAAACTGCTATTTAGGCCAGATGAATCAAGTATTTATCAACATTATTGCTAACGCAATTGATGCCCTTGATGAAGCCATAAACAAAGGCAAAATGAGCAATAAAATTCCTCAAATTCAAATTACAACAGAAATAAATTCTCAACATTGGGTTGTAATTCGGATTGCTGACAATGGGATTGGTATTCCTGAGCGACTCAAACAACGGCTGTTTGAGCCTTTGTTTACCACGAAACCCGTTGGCAAGGGTACTGGGCTTGGCTTGTCGATAGCTCATCAAATTGTTGTGGAAAAACACAAAGGCACAATGGAAGTAAATTCTCAGCCGGGTATAGGAACCGAGTTTAAGATTGCAATTCCAAGTGTGAGTACTACAGTCTAGATTAGCTTGCTGATAACTATATGCCAGTATCACCAAGTTTTTATAAGGAGTTCAAGCTCATGTTAATGCTGTCAGAATTTGAGCAACACAAAATGCGGAATATATATCTTCATCAACCTTGATTAAACGGTGCATTAGTAACATCAAAAGAGCAAAATATAACCAATAGTATTACATACAAAAAAAAATTAAGTGCTGAAATACTAATTAGACATTCAGGGTATACCATGAGCCAAAATTCTCTTATAAATAATGATTTCCAACGAGATGATCTCTACTGTGCGTTTTTGGAAAACCTACCAATTGCGGCTGCAATTGTAGACCGCGAAATGAAGTATTTGCTGACCAGCCAACGATGGTTGAGTGAGTTAGGGCTGGAGGGACAAGAGATTATTGGGCGATCGCACAAAGAGTTATTTCGGCAGTTTTATGAACCATTGGCAGAAGCATACCAGTACTGTTTGGTGGCAGCGGTTGAATTGTGTGTAGAGGAGCGATTTCAGCAGGCTGACGGTAAAAAAGGCTGGCGTCAGTGGACGCTTCGCCCGTGGTGCAGCAGTGCGGGGGTTGTGAACGGAGTGATGCTTGTGGCTGAAGATGTCACAGATCGCAAACAGGCAGAACTCGCATTACGCCATAGTGAAGAACGCTACCGCTTCCTGATGACAGCCACATCTGAAATTATTTGGGATACCAAAGCTGAAGGTGAGTTTGTCAGCAAGCAGCCTGGTTGGAGTGCCTATACCGGACAAACATTCGAGGAACTAAAGGGCTGGGGCTGGCTGAATGCGGTTCACCCAGACGATCAATCGCACACAGCAGAAGTTTGGGCACAAGCAGTTGCAAGCCAAACCTTGTACAAGGTGGAACATCGTTTGCGCCGCTATGACGGTGAGTATCGTTACATGATTGTTAAGTCTATGCCGATATTGAATGCTGATGGCAGTATTCGCGAATGGATTGGAGTTCATAGAGACATTACAGAACACAAACAAGCCCAAGAAGCTATGTTTCGCCTAGCGGCAATTGTCGAATCTTCAGAAGATGCCATTATGAGCAAAACCTTGGATAGCGTAATTGCCAGCTGGAATTTTGGGGCAGAAAGGCTGTTTGGCTACACAGCACAAGAAGCGATTGGTCAACCTGTAACAATCCTCATTCCTGGCGATCGCATCAATGAGGAAGCCCAAATTATTGAGAAACTCAAGCGTGGAGAACGAGTTGATCACTTTGAGACATTACGTCAGCACAAGGATGGAAAGCTGATTGAGATTTCGTTGACCATTTCTCCAGTTAAAGATGCCAGTGGCAAAATCATCGGTGCTTCCACAATTGCTCGCGAAATTGGTGCGCGTAAACAAGCCGAAGAAGCTTTTTTTCGCTTAGCAGCAATTGTCGAGTCTTCAGAGGATGCCATTATCAGCAAAACCTTGAATGGAGTAATTGTCAGCTGGAATTTTGGGGCAGAAAGACTATTTGGCTACACCGCACAAGAAGCGATCGGTCAACCTATGACAATGCTTGTTCCTGCGGACCACATCAATGAGGAACCCCAAATTCTGGAGAAACTCAGGCGCGGAGAACGAGTCGATCACTTTGAGACGGTGCGTCAACGCAAGGATGGGACGTTGATTGATATTTCGCTGACTATTTCTCCAGTGAAAGATTCCACAGGCAAAATCATCGGTGCTTCTAAAATTGCTCGCGATATCAGTGCGCGTAAACAAGCCGAAGCCGCTTTGCAAGAATCAGAAGCCCAGTTGCGGCAGAAAGCAACTGATCTGGAAACTACCTTACTTGAACTGAAGCGAACGCAGACTCAGCTAGTGCAGAATGAGAAAATGTCTAGTTTAGGGCAATTAGTGGCTGGGGTAGCTCATGAAATCAATAACCCAGTGAACTTTATTTATGCCAACTTAAATCCTGCAAATCAGTATATTCACGATCTCCTTGAACTACTGCAATTATATCAACAGCATTATCCCAGCCCAGCGTCAGAAATCCAGGTCAAAAGCGAGGAGATCGACCTAGAATTCCTAGTAGAAGATTTGCCCAAGTTGCTCTGTTCAATGGAAGTTGGTGCCGACCGAATTAAAAAGATTGTGCTCTCTTTACGCAACTTCTCCCGTATGGACGAAGCCGAGATGAAATCGGTGAATATCCATGAGGGCATTGATAGTACGCTGATGATCTTACAGAATCGGCTGAAAGCCAAGCAAGATCATCCGGCAATTGAAGTGGTTAAGAACTATGGCAACCTGCCGTTAGTTGAGTGCTACGCCGGACAACTCAACCAGGTGTTTATGAACATCATTAGCAACGCCATCGATGCCCTCGAAGAACCACACCAATTATGCAGGTTTCAGGAGATTGGGCAAAAGACCAGTGAAATTCAGATTTATACACAGATGGTAGGTTCAGACCACGTACAGATTCGGTTTGTGGATAACGGCCCTGGTATCCCAGAAGCTGTTCAAAAGCGATTGTGTGACCCATTCTTTACCACTAAGCCAGTTGGCAAAGGGACAGGATTGGGAATGTCGATCAGCTACCAGATTGTGACCGAGAAGCATGGTGGCTCATTGCAGTGCCATTCTATACCTGGTCAGGGAGCCGAGTTTGTAATTCAGATTCCGATTCGACAGTCTCAACAGACAGCCAGTAAACACAGTTACCTTCATATTTTTGATCGGCATTACTTTGAACCAGAAGACTGAGCCTGAAAAGTTTTTCAGCTTTTTGGGGTAGTGTGAAGGTAGCTGCAACCTGGGAATCTAGCTAAATAGTCGCTGCCATGTGAGTTTTTTTGTCGTTTCATCCAAATGCCAGCGCAATAAATTGGCCGATTGATTAGGAGAAATTCCTGGTAAATTAATTGCCTGTCTGGGTGCATCTGTGGCTAGGGCGATCGCTCTTTCCACATCACAAATCCCCGACTGCACCAAATTCTGTACACCTACTAATAAAGGTAAAGTCGTCCCTGATAAAGTACCATCGGGTAGTCGTGCCGTGCCGTTGTTTACTTCTATGTGCCGACTGTCCCAAGGATACACCCCTTCAGGTAAGCCTAGAGGTGCCAGAGCATCGCTGACAAGAAATAGCCCTTCGGTAGCACGGATGAGAATTTGCAGCATCGTTGATACAACATGCTGTCCATCGGCAATAAAACCACACATCACATCAGGATTAGTAATTGCTGCCCCTAATAACCCTGGTTCGCGGTGATGTAATGTTGGCATGGCGTTGAAAGCGTGAGTTACCATTGTGGCACCAAGTTCAAAAGCGCGTTGCGCTTGGGCGGTTGTGGCTTGAGAATGCCCTAAACTGACGATAATACCCAAGGAACGCAAATATGGGATGACTTCATCAGTAGGATCTAACTCTGGTGCTAGGGTGATGATTTTCACAACTCCAGCATAATCACCCAAAACCCTTTTTACTTGATCAATTGTTAGGGGTAACAGATATTCTGCGGGATGTGCGCCGCGTTTTTGAGAATTTAAAAATGGCCCCTCTAAATGTACGCCGAGAATCTGGGCACCTGCTTTCTGAGTTTGAATAAAATTAGCGATGACAGCTAGCGATCGCTGGATATTTTCTAATGAAGTTGTCACCAATGTAGGTAAATATCCATCTACTCCTACATCCCATAAAAATTGGGAGATTTTTGGCAGTAAGTGAGCATTTTCAGTTTTTAAATCAGGAAATGCTAAACCCAACGCGCCGTTAATCTGCAAATCGACGCCACCCAAAGAAATCCAATCACCTGCAACATCTAACACTTGCAGATCTGGCCCAGGAACTCGTTTAAACACAGTACCCATTGGTAAGATTTGCTCAATCATGCCTTCTTGATTAATCAAGAGCATCTGCAAGTCTTTGTAACCTGGTACTCGTGCATTGATAATATCTACATTTGCGGCGATCGCGCTTGGTGTTGCTTTATTCATCACATTGGCGGGAAAATAGCTAAGTCTCACCCGATTTTAGATAGAACAGTCAGCAATAATCCCAAATCAAAAATCTAAAATTCTATGGCTCCCCTTGTCGGTATTATCATGGGCAGTGATTCAGATTTGCCCACTATGAAAGACGCGATCGCAGTTTGTGACGAATTTGGCATTGAACGCGAAGTGGCGATCGTTTCTGCTCATCGTACTCCAGAACGCATGGTGCAATACGCCCAGCAAGCACACCAACGCGGCATTAAGGTAATTATCGCTGGTGCTGGTGGTGCTGCCCATCTTCCGGGAATGGTAGCTTCTTTAACCCCACTTCCTGTAATCGGTGTTCCTGTAGCTACACGTAACTTGCATGGCGTTGATTCTTTGTATTCAATTGTACAGATGCCTGCTGGTATTCCTGTAGCAACGGTAGCTATAGGTAATGCCAAAAATGCTGGTCTGTTAGCAGTGCAAATTCTCGCTATCCACCAACCTGAATTGCTAGAAAAAGTACAACAATATCGTCAAACGCTATCTGAATCAGTCATGGCAAAGCAAGCCAAACTAGAACAACTCGGCTATGAAGAATATTTAAAAATTGAATTGTAATATCTTCACAAAAACAGGCGAGATTTTATTAGCATTCACCAGTGTTATTGTAGTAACAATTTAACTCGTAAAAATACTGTATTTCTTTTTATCCGTAATTATGCAATGTAAACATTACAATATTTTTTACCTGTCAAGGCGTGATTAATCTTTTGTATAAAAATTTAATATTTTTTTGGTTGTTTGATTGTAATCTCGGTAAATGCTTACAATGTAGAGATTTCAGTTTGTTCAACTAAAGTATTAAAGGTTAATAGAAAAGGCCAAACAAACAAACCGTAACTTCTGATACAGAATTATGAATTTGGTAACATAGACAATCAATCAAATTTATTAGTGAGTTCATCAAAAGTTTCTCTACGGGGATAACTTTATATGATTTCTGTGAAGAAGCTTTTAAGAGTTCAAAACACAATTTTTGTATAATTCAAAATTGTGTTATAAAGATGTATCTTAGTTTCTACGATGTTTTTCACTTTGTAACAGGAATTGAAGTTAAAAATTAAAGATTCAGTGAACAAGGCTTGACTGACTGTTTCCTAAGCGACATAATAATTGTTTATTTAAGGTCATCCCAAAATTTGCAAACTTATTTACAAAAGTACCAATAGTTTCTTAAACTTCTATTTAGGTTGTTTGATTTTCTGGTTGGCAAAAAAATTGCCAAATTGCTCAAATGATTAAGTCCCTGTTGTATTTTTTATGGGCTGGTTTATTTGAAATAGGAGGTGGTTACTCAATTTGGTTGTGGTTGCGGGAAGGTAAATCTATTTGGTGGGGGATATTGGGTGGAATTACTTTAGCTACCTATGGAGTAATAGCTACCCGCCAACCAGCAAACTTTGGCAGAGTCTATGCTGCTTATGGTGGTGTTTTTATCACAATGGCTATGCTTTGGGGATGGAAAGTAGACGGTGTGACTCCAGACCACTACGACTTCATAGGAGCCTGTTTAGCCTTGTTGAGTGTTTTCATTATTATGTACGCACCCAGAATATAGCACCTCTATTTGATTTATGAACTTAGTTGTAGAGGCTCTTAATAAGCAACAGTAAAGAAGGTAGCTAAAGGGAATATACTGGATTACTTAAACTTAATGGATTAGAGCTTTACAGAAAATAGAAATAAGATTCGTTACATGAATGTACAACTTGACTGATAAAACTGGTAAAAATTTGGTCAAACTTACTAATTACCACAAAGATGTTTTTCTGCCATAATTTGTACTTAAAAACATCATGATTTTGTAGCACTTAAACAAAATGCTATTACACGAATCTAACAAATCTAATTATTGCATCTTTATGGAATCATTCAACATTTGGTATCTGCTATTAGTATTATATTTTTATAAACCTTTCTAAACAACTAAGGTTGATTAATTGCTCGAACAAAATAGAGTATAAAAAAATACTCTATTGTTTTGAATAAACACAACAATTTTGGTGCTCGGGGACAAAAAAAGTGTTGAAGAAAGTTGTAATTATTGGGGCTATGACCCTATTGCTGCTGGGAGGACCGCTGATGGGCAATGCGTTAGCCCAAGCAGCTGCCACACCTCCACCAACTGCTGATACTGGAGATACAGCATTTATGCTGATTTCAGCAGCGCTAGTTCTGCTAATGACACCAGGATTGGCGTTCTTCTATGGTGGATTTGTGCGATCGCGCAACGTCCTCAACACATTGATGATGAGCTTTGTGCTGATGGCGATCGTCGGAGTTACCTGGATTCTTTGGGGCTATAGCCTTTCCTTTGCACCTGGAACGTCCTTCATCGGTGGATTGCAGTGGCTAGGTTTAAATGGCGTTGGGCTAGATGTCACTGGTTATCTCCAAGGTTATAACCCACCCGAGGTTGTTTCCTATGCCGGGACAATTCCCCACCAGGCATTCATGATTTATCAAGCCATGTTTGCCATCATCACCCCAGCCTTAATTTCCGGAGCGATCGCAGAACGGATGAGCTTTAAAGCTTATGCTTTATTTGTACTGTTGTGGTCAACCTTTGTTTACACGCCTCTGGCTCACATGGTATGGGCAAAAGGTGGATTTTTGGGATTGTATGGTGGTTTGGGTGCCCTTGACTTTGCTGGTGGTACAGTAGTTCACATCAGTTCAGGTGTTTCTGCCCTCGTCGCCGCGATCGTTCTTGGCCCCCGCAAAAGCCATCCCGATCGTCTCAGCCCTCCGCACAACGTTCCCTTCATTTTGCTAGGTGCTGGCTTACTCTGGTTTGGCTGGTTCGGCTTTAATGCTGGAAGTGCCTTGTCTGCTGCTGGTGGAACTTCGGGAAACTTAGTAACAAATGTAGCAACAACAGCCTTTGTAGCAACTAATACAGCAGCAGCAGCAGCAGCTTTAATGTGGCTGATTTTGGAAGCAGCTTTACGCGGTAAACCCACCGCAGTGGGAGCAGCTACAGGAGCCGTTGCTGGTCTAGTAGGCATTACCCCAGCCGCTGGGTTTGTCACTCCCCTATCAGCAATTTTTATTGGCTTTATCACCGCTTTCGTTTGTTTCTATGCGGTGAGTTTTAAGCACAAATTACGAGTTGACGATGCCTTAGATACTTACCCTGTGCATGGTGTTGGTGGTACAGTTGGCGCTATTCTGACAGCAATCTTTGCGACCGTAGAAGTAAACTCAGGTGGTAAAAACGGTGTACTAAAAGGTAATTTTGGCGAACTAGGAGTAGAACTACTAGCCATTGTTATTGCCTATATCATTGCTGCGGTTGGGACTTTCATCATTTTGAAGATTATTGATGCTACAGTCGGTCTGCGCGTCAAGGAGGAAGCTGAATACCAAGGTCTGGATATTAACGAACACGGAGAAGAAGGTTACAACTCCGAATTTAGCGATCGCATTAACGTTCCCTAGAAATTAGAGAATTTTGCCATCAATCTCTCCTCAAGTCCTGTGGACTATGAAGCGTGAGAAATGGTATCTCAACAACTTTACGCCCTCTGAGTGCTTGCCTTACATTCCAGGCAATCTTCAGAGGGCAGTTGCGTTTTTGCAATCTATATATAATGCGATCACCTAAACGCAACTCTGTAAAAACTATTTACTTTCTCAGTGCCTTAGCTATTGCTATATCTCATCCTCGCATAGAGAGATAGCAACATAGTCGCCTGTAAAAATGTTTGCTGCTATTGCATGGATGTTAACATTTCTTGCTGAATCTTGCTCTTGGCAGCTTTGAACTCAGTAGCCATTTGCTCTTTTTGGATATCGCTGCAATTTCTGTCGATCGCTGCGAACATAGTACTTTCTTCTTGACGAATGTGATCGCCAACTGTATCCATCAGCTGTTTAATTTTTGATCTGAACTCATCAGCTGAAGCAGGATCAATAGACTTAATTTCATCCAGCATCCGCTTCATTTGGGCTTGCTCATCGTAAAGTTCCTGAGTATTGTCATCGCCATAAAATGAGCGAACTTGCGGGTATACGACTTCTTCTTCAGCTTGAGCATGTGCTAATAAATCTTTGTAGATCTGCCCAAAATACTCTTGGAGCTTTTGAGGATCTTTAGTTGCGCCAATTTCAGTGAAAATTGTATTTACTTTGCTGTGAATCTAAGCGGATGAGGGTTTGGATGTTCATATCCTGTTTATCAGTGTTTTGGGTAATTACACTGCCACCTACACCCGATAATGCCGCGATCGCATCTTGTACCCGTCCCCAAAGTCCCTGGTCTGCATCTTTGCCAGTCATTTCTCGCACACCCACCTGTTCGAGTATCCCCTTAAGCTGTTCTTGGTGAGCGCGACCCTCAAAGTTAACAGTATTCAAAGGCGTAATCGCTACTTCAATATCAGCCCCCACTACCTGAGCAGCTTTGTGAATAACGATTCCACTCATAGCCTGACCGTGCTTCATCAGTTCGTGGTGAATGAGTTTCTGGTAGAACGTAAACTCATTACCTGACATCATCTGCTCAAACTGCGGAATGAATATCTTAGTCGCTGCACTGGGTTCAGATTGAATGCCGTATTGAACAATCACAGTGTCGATAATGCCCAAGTTTTTCTGGTCATCTTCGAGCATATTTTGCAGGCGATCGCGAACATCTTGATAAGGGCAGATATCTATTAGTTTTTGATCGTTAGAAAGAATTAAATTTTGAAATGCTCTCAGGTCTGCTAATCTTTCAGCGATTGCCAGCCGTTTATGATCGTCTAGTTTTGTCACCATATTTAGTTCTCCTAAAGGAAAAATTTGATTGCTACTTAAATCGCTGGCAAGGTAATATGCCTCAACAAGACTGCCCTAAATGTTTTTCATAGCAACAGGTGTTGTTCAGATCTCGATTTGACAACCTGAGCCAATAAAATTACCGTCTGATGCAAATCCTGCTTGGCAACAAAATCTGACAGAGTTATAAGGCGCAACAAGTAAAGGCCAATTGAGTATGAATTTAAACCAAGCTTGAGTACTTTAGTTTTACAGATGAGGCAGTTCTCTTCCACCTAACCTTGGTTAGATGTTTCGGTTTAGCCGATAAAAAGCTAGTAGTAAAGCCGAGATCTCTAAACAGTGGTCTTGACAAAAGACTAATCAAGCGCAGAATGCGCTAAGTATGAATCCATAAAACTACGTCCAGAGTTAGTGGTACGTATCAAACTGATTACTAAAAATGGTAAAGAATCTATATTTTTAGCTGTTGGAGAAAGAATTTTCAACTCAACGGCAACCTTTAAACGGATTGATATAAAGTTGTTTTTGGCATTCTACACCCACTTCAAACTTACAATCTGAGCGCGGATAGGCAATGCACAGTAAAACATAACCCATCTTTTCTTGGGCAGGTTTGAGTGCGATCGCCTGAGATTGATCAACTTTGCCTTCAATCAAACGTGCAGCACAGCTAATGCAAGCACCGTATCGACAACCCACAGGCAAGCGCAATCCCGCTGCTTCTGCTGCATTTAAGATATATTGATTTTCCGATACTTCAACACAAAAATGAATACGATTTACGAGTTCAATTTTGTAAGTTTTATTCATCATCTAGTTGTGACACACTCACTGTTAGTAAATCGCAAAGTTTTTTCCAGGTGATATCTGAGAGCGCGCCCACATAAACTTTGATTTAAGATTTTGGTTATGTTTTCAATACTATCTCCACTACTCGCTGTTTTAATTAAGATTTTAAATAAAGTTTTTTGGTTACAAGCTCCCTGAGTTGCAATAGAAATATTTTCAGTCAAGCAATTCAGAACCTCATCAAAGGTATTTGAATCAGTGAGGGCTAATTATTTTGATGAAGTCAAATTTCATTTTTTTACTGCTTTCTATTTCATATAATTTTTAATTATATTTACAGGAGCTTTTATTACTTAAATATTTGTAGATTGGGCATTGCCCAACCTACGTATTGTTTAAAAATCAATTATTAATTCTATATAAATTATAATTATATTAATAGGAGCTTTTATTACTTAAGTGTACGCAGGGCAAAGTTAGCGATCGCTTCATTTGAATTGGTAACGGATCAATGACCCCTATAGCACTACTACACCTTTTATATAGTCGGGTTCTAGATGATCGCTAGTAAAGGCTTGAGGCACAGATTCCAGGGATTGGTAACAATGGGTAATCCACGAAGTTACCTCGATCTGCTTGGCTGCCAGCAAGCCAAGTGCTCTATCGTAGGTACATGGGCGTCCGTCGCTGCGGAACCCTCCTGACGCGCCAATGGCAGCAACCAGCGTTGGTTCCATGAATTGTAAGTTATTCAGTACGCTCAAATCTACACCTGCATGACCTAACCCGTAGAGTAGAACTGTAGCCTGTCTGCGGATTAAAGCAGGAATATCTTTGAAGACCGAACCAGCACCGCAAGCATCAATTAAATACTCTACTCGCCGTCCACCAGTTTTGTCCTGCACAACATCGACTAAATCAACTACTTGAGGGTCAATTACCTCTGCACCAAAGCAAGAGGCTAATTCCCGCTTTCGCTGATTTGGTTCGCTGACTAGAATCAAGCCATCATAGTTTAGGACTTTGTACAGATATTGAATAAATAATAGCCCCGCTGGGCCAGCACCAAAAATCAGAATTGACCGCACGCGTTGATTGATATCTTCAGCATTAATTACATAACGGGTGCGGGAGCGTGTTCCCCTATCTAAGGCATGGCTGATACAACCAAGGGGTTCTGTGAGAACAGCGGCGATAGTTTCCAAGTCAGAATTAATGGGTATGGCATTTACAGCAGGAACCGCTATATATTCAGCGAGTCCTCCCGGTAAGCCAGTGATGCCATGTTCGGAGAAAAACTGACATTGATGAGAGTCGCCACTGACACAGTATTCGCACTTCGGTTGTCGCCGTCGGCTAAGGCAGTTCAACCCCTGATCGATAACGACGCGATCGCCTATATGCAAATCTTTAACTAGGCTTCCTACTTCTTCAACGATACCAACAAGTTCGTGACCTAGAATCTGCGGCTGTTCTACCAGTGGAATAACCTTTCCTCGCTGATTAATGTTGTAGTTGGCTTGCCCAGAAAAGATGTGAAAGTCTGTGCCACACAATCCTACTGCTAACACACGTATCAAAACCTCATATTGCTGCACCACAGGGCGCGGTACTTCACGCAACTCTAGTTTAGCGATGTCGCTTAATACCATCGCTTTCATACTTGAGGTTTTCGATGTCAAATGGTTCATGTTAAATCCTAAAATGTAAACTTATGAACACTGTGTGTGACTTGTAGTGATGGCTGTATGAAGTCTCACTCACCTTTTCATAAAGGGCGGGGAAACCCCGACCCTACGAATACATTTGTGGCATTCTTCGACAAATATTCGGTATGGATACCCCCATGCCTGATAGTCAATTACACCCAAATATCAGAGGTGCAATCACCGCCAGGATAGCGCATCTCATGAGCACGAGAGGGACCAGCGGGTTCTTTACCAAAGTCAACGTAGAAATTTTCGTTGATTTTCAGACCACCGTTTTCCGTGTCGCAGTCAATCTGCAATAAATATGAGCCGTTCTTAGCTAAGTCAGGATAAAACTGATTATCCCAAGTGCTGAATAAAGAATTGGTCACGTAAAGCCGCTTACCATCCAGACTCAGCTGTAACATCTGGGGACCACCAGCTAATTTATGCCCTTGAATTTCGCCACTTTTTCCTAGCAAACCACCGCACCAAACCTGTCCGGTAAGTTTGGGATGGGAAGGATCGCTAATATCATATTGGCGAATATCTCCATGCAGCCAGTTGGAGAAGTAAACATAGCGATCATCTATTGATATCAAGATATCAGTAATTAAGGATGGCACGGGTATAGGCCAGCCTTCTACTTCCACTGATGGAATATCAATGACTTTTTCTACTTGCCAATGACCGTTAGGCTTATACCAATGCCAAACATTACTGCTGAGTGCAGCTGCGACGAATCCATGAGTGCTATCAGGGTGATGGTGAAAGCGCACTTCTAAAGGAATTAACCCTTCTTGTCCCAAATCAAAACTTTGAATAATCTCGCGTTTTGACCAATCCCAAAAATGTATGTGCTGACCATAATTACCAGCTGTGACATCGTTGAGATCAAAACCAGGATAATAGGTTTTGGGTGCGCCCCATTCGCTACTCACCATGATGTTATGACGCGGCTGATACCAGAAGTCATAGTTAAAGTTCATGCCATTGGCATTGTGTTCCCAACGCCCAGCAATGTCAAAATTTTCATCTAGTAATAAAAAGCCACCGGGGCCATTTCCCTGGCTATCACCCAGCATGGAAATCATCACATGACCATCTGCTAGGCAGTGTACTGTGTGGGGAGCTGTTAAGTTAGTTTTTTGTTTAATTTCTTCAGGTTCAATGACTTTGTGCAGTTTTGGGGCTTTGGTGTCTGCTGTATCAACAATATAAATCCTGCTAGAGCGTTGTCCTGGGATAATAGTAAATCGCCGGGATTTACTAATGTCGCCGTGACAAGAGCTACACGCATTCCAGCCAAAATGATGTAACTCATCCCCAATGTAAGGCATAGATAAGCGATGAATCACTTGGGAATAAGTAGGGGATGTTGGATCAACATCTACGGTGGCGAGATAATCAGGCTCTTCTATTCCCGTACCAGTATAAAGAGCGATCGCATAAAGCACTTTTTCCGATTCTGCCTTGATGGCTGCTTCTGGAGAAGCATAACCAGGTCCACAGCAAGCATGAGTCATAGTTGAATACCTCTAAAAGCTATGAATAATTTACACATCCTATTTTTTATGTAGCAGTTCTGAATGACAGCCTTTACGAAAAATCTCACAACTTAATAGAAGTTTTGTATCGTTTTACAACCAAATTTGTAAACCTAGTTGTTTTAGATACCTCAAGCCAAAAATAATTTGTTGTGAACTGCCCCAAATTTCCAAATCAAACCTCCCATCATTTTCAGTATCCTTATCCAACTCAGCCTTGGCAATGTTCACCGTTAAACCATAGCAAGCAACCAGCCCGGCAATTACCGGAGAAGAACGGTAATTTTTGGGAATGCAGACTTGAAACTTTGCGCGATTTTTTTTACTAGTTAAATTAACTTCTGGTGTATTGCTTTGTATCTGCTGATTTGACTGCACCTGCCTACAAACATTGGTGTTGGCACATAAGAGTTTGAGCTTTTCTTTATCTTCTGCTACTAGAGTTTTAGTATTTAGGTGCTCAATATCTATATTTAGTGATTGTAGATAAGCAAGTCCTGCTTCTATTTTTTGAAAACTACCTTGAATCTCCAAATTAAACCAACCGTTGTCTTGAGTATTTCCTTCTAAAAAAGCTGCGGCAATATTAACTGTTAAGCCATAGCGAGAAATTAATTGTGAAATAACAGGTTGGGGATGACATTGCAGCGGAATGCGAATGCAGATATAGCTCACCATCGAATCAACAATTGTAGATAAAGCCATGACCTTAATTCCTCAAATTATGAGAATTTCACTCTCTATCTGATACAACGCAAAGATACCTATAAATTCCAGCGCCACCTTGAAATTTTTTACTAAAAATTACATGATTGATGGTGGCATATCTAAATAATTGATAAACTCATCGGTTTACCGTAGTTTATCATAAATTAGCTTTGCTTCCTCGCCTAAATTTCACCCTGAGGTTTGCAATCGCCTCTGAAGAACATCAGAGCACACACTACTAAAATGATAAAAGTTAATTTTTATACATTTTATAAATACCATACATGCACATTGCTGTAATTGATCATCCTGCCAACCCAGTTTGCAGTAAAATTAGTCCTTTAGATAGAGGAGGGTAAGACCAGTGACTCGTGTCATCATTGTACGCCACGGTCAAAGCAGCTATAACACTGAAAAGCGCATCCAAGGGCGCACTGACGTGTCAAGATTAACAGAAAAAGGTCGGAACGATGCCACTAAAGTAGGCAAGGCCCTCAGCAATATTCTATTTAACGCAATTTACAGCAGCCCCTTACAGCGAGCGAAGCAAACAGCAGAGATTATTCACAGTGAGTTGACAACTCAGACTGGAACCTCTGCCGTTCCCCAAACTTTCGATAAGCTGCTGGAAATAGACCTGCCTTTGTGGGCAGAAATGTTGACTGCTGATGTCAAGCAGAAGTTTGCCGAAGACTACCGCACTTGGAAAGAAAGCCCCCACGAGCTGCGGATGCTGCTTAATGATGCAGAGGGGAGCAGAGAACATTTTCCTGTTCTGGCTTTGTATGAGCAGGCGCGGCAGTTTTGGGAGGAAATTTTGCCTCATCATCAAGGTGAAACTATTCTGATAGTTGGGCATAACGGTATTAATCGCGCCCTGATCAGCACGGCGCTAGGCATTCCCCCAAGCCGCTACCATTCCATACAACAATCTAACTGTGGCATCACCGTTTTAAATTTTGTTGGGGGTTTGGGAGATCCAGTTCAACTAGAGTCGTTGAATCAGACCCAACATGCAGGAGAAACTCTCCCTACATTGCGACCAGAACATCAAGGAGTACGATTGTTGCTGGTACGTCATGGAGAAACAGAATGGAATCGCCAAACCAGGTTTCAGGGGCAAATTGACGTTCCGCTCAACGACAACGGTAGAAAACAGGCGCAAAAAGCTGGAGAATTTCTCCAAGATGTCGCCATTGACTTTGCCATTAGCAGCTCAATGCTTCGTCCCAAAGAAACAGCAGAGATTATTTTGCAGCACCATCCTAGTGTAAAGTTGGAATTGCAAGATGGTTTAAGGGAAATCAGTCACGGACTTTGGGAAGGAAAATTAGAAACAGAAATAGAGCAAGAGTTTCCAGGAGAGTTGGAACGCTGGCGAATAACACCAGCAGAAGTACAAATGCCCGAAGGGGAAAATTTACAGCAAGTGTGGGAACGTAGCGTTGCAGCTTGGCAATCAATTGTGCAAGCAGCATCAAAAAGTCAACTTAAAACTGGATTAGTAGTGGCTCACGACGCTACTAACAAAACTTTGCTATGCCATATTCTGGGTTTACCATCAGAAAATTTCTGGAATTTTCGCCAGGGTAATGGCGCAGTCAGCGTCATTGATTACCCATCTGGTCCTGATGGTTTACCAGTGCTGCAAGCAATGAACATCACAACTCACTTAGGTGAAGGCGTATTAGATAAAACGGCAGCTGGGGCATTGTAGAGGTCAGTGTTAAGCTGTCGGTCAACAGATAAATCACAATAGACAAACAGTTGAAGCACTGATAGGTAATAGCTGATAGCTCACATGACAACTGAATTGCTACAACAAGTACGGGTGATTGACCCGGTTTCTGGAACCGACCAACTAGCTGATGTGCTAATTGCTGATGGTCATATTCAAGCGCTCGCCGCGCACATTACCGACATCAATTCCGAAACTCAAATCAGAGATTGTCGGGGATTAGTTCTAGGACCGGGATTGGTGGATTTGTACAGCCACTCTGGCGAACCAGGGTTTGAAGAGCGAGAAACTCTCTTATCTTTGTTACAAGCGGCTGCGGCTGGCGGTTTTACCAGAGTCAGCATCTTACCCAGCACATCTCCAGCCATCGATAACCCGGCGCTTGTGGCACAGTTGCAGAAGAACAGAAGAGGACAAGAGGAGGCAAAGGCAAGGGGATGCGGAGAGGTTATTAATAGTTTCTCCGCGTCTTCCCTTCTCCCTCGTCTTCATATCTGGGGTGCTATCACCTTGGATCTAGCGGGAAAGCAATTAACAGAATTAGCAGATTTAGCAGCAGCTGGAGTAGTTGGCTTTACTGATGGTCAACCGAGGGAAAATTTGGGGTTGGTGAGGCGGGTATTAGAATATCTCTTACCTTTGGGTAAACCAGTAGCTTTTTGGCCTTGTGACCAGCAATTAGCCGCCAATGGGGTAATGCGAGAAGGGTCAGATGCGATTCGTCTGGGATTACCACCGATACCCCAAAGCGCAGAAACATCTGCGATCGCAGCTTTATTGGAATTGGTAGCCGCCACAGGCAATTCTCATGTACATATTATGCGTGTCTCCACAGCCCGCAGTGTGGAATTAATTGCTTCAGCTAAAGCTGCTGGTTTACCGATCACCGCCAGCACCACTTGGATGCATTTGTTACTAGATACCAAAGCAGTTAAAAGTTATAACACCAGCTTGCATTTAGAGCCACCGTTAGGTAATCCCAGCGATGTGGTAGCTTTACGTGAGGGTGTACGTAGAGGAATTATAGATGCGATCGCCATTGACCACGCACCCTACACCTACGAAGAAAAAGTCCAAGCCTTTGCTGAAGCACCACCAGGAGCAATTGGTTTAGAGTTGGCATTACCTTTGTTATGGCAGCATCTTGTAGAAACTGGGGAATTTACAGCTTTAGAATTATGGGGTGCTTTGAGTACTCGACCAGCAGAGTGTTTGACACAAAAAGTGAGTGCGCTGGAACCAAATCAAAAAGCAGAATTGGTGTTATTTGACCCTCAACAAAACTGGAAAGTCGAGAGAAAAAATCTTCATACCCTTTCTAGTAATACACCTTGGCTAGGGCAACAGTTACAAGGTCGTGTTGTCCAGATTTGGTGTTGAACAGCATCATTTAAAGTGAGTGACGCGATCGCGTCACTCACCATTACTACCAAATTTTTTAGTAATCTAAGGTATCTGTGGCAAACATTTTTTGAAGCGGTATCACCTACCATTAGCAATTTTTCTTTCTATAAGAGAAATCCGCTCTTGGGTTCCTGGGTGATCGCTCAAAAATGACGGTTGAGAAGATTGCCGAAGTAATTTCTTGAGAAATGCAGGCATAGCTTTTGGGTTATACCCAGCGCGTTTCATATACTGCAATCCCTTGTCATCAGCATTATATTCTGCTTCGCGGCTATTAGGTAAATCTACAGCTAGCTTATAAGCTATGGCGGTTACAGCACTTTGGTCTAAACCAGCAAGCGAGGCTGCACCTTGAGCAAGTTGCGTTTGTTTCAACTTCTTGATAAGGTCGTTGTTGCAAATATGACCAATTTCATGTCCCATAACAGATGCCAATTGGTCTTCATTATCTACAGCTTTTAATAGTCCAGTATTGACATATACATAACCACCTGTGGTTGCAAAGGCATTAATACTAGAGTCTCGAACTACATAAAAGTGAAAAGGAATTTGAGAGCAGTTACTTGCTCTTGCCAACCGTTGACCAACACGGTTAACGTAAGTATTGGTTTGAGAACTGGAATCAAGTCTGTAATTTTGTTTTACTTGCTGGTGAATATTTTGTCCTAGGGCGACTGTTTGCTGCGGTGAAACATTTGAAAGTTGCAACAACTGAACACCATTAAATATTAGCTGACCCCAAGGAATTGCATTGGCTGGTGCAAGCGATGTTAATCCTACACCTACAGCAGTTCCCATACCAAGTACTACAGAAAACCCTTTACGCATTCTCGAAATCATAGCTAAAAATAACAAATTTCAAAGTGATAAAAAGGAAAATTTATATTTTATACTTCTGCCTAAAGCTTAGATGTTTTTATTAGTAAACACTTAAAATCTAGCTAATAAAATTATGGTAATAACAGGCTACTAGCTGCCAAGTAATCTACTTGCTTACTCATGCACATATAATATTTTAACTAAAAAAATGGTAAATAAAGCCAGCACAAAGGAGGAATTTAACTGAGAAATCAATAGTCGCAGTATCAGTCGTCAGCAAGTTGCTAACGAGAATAAGTTTAAAATCTTAATTAACGCGGGCTAGTAATTACTTTAATAAATAAGCGATCGCACCTACAGCAGTCTCATCACTTTGCTAGGATAAAGTGTTTTTTACTACATGAAGACATATAGCCTTTGTCGGTTGAGCGAATACGGTACAAGGGGAATGTAGAAAGCGATCAAATGGCGCGGTCTGGTTGACGCCAACGTAAGTTTAATCATGCGATTGAAAAATGGCTCAACGTGAGTTAAATAAGCAACAAAAACTTTTTGTCCAAAATTCCGAAACCTTGCAACTTGGATTTGAAGCTTAGAATAATCAAACCTTTAGTAACTTGATGGTTCAAAGCAGGATTCTTGCAGAATCTGCTTACTTACAAGCTTAATTTTTATCCAAGGAAATTTATTTTATGATTTATCACATTTCTATTGCTGCTCAAAACCCCCTACGTGTTGCCCAAGTCATCGCGGAAGTTCTGAAAGGACAGGCTTTTCCTTTTTTTCCTCATCCGGGTAGCTATATGGTGTTTGCTATGGACGAACAAGGCACAGCAATTGAAGTTTATCCGTTAGAAACTAAGCTAATACCGGGAGAAGGCGATGGTCCGTGTCAGTTTGTACAGACTAATACCGCTAATGGTATGACAGCTACTCATGCAGCCATCTCTGTTCCTAGCAGTCAGGAAGAAATTGAGGAAATTGGCAAACGCGAAGGTTGGCGAGTTTTACGTTGTAACCGTGATTCTTTCTTTGACGTGATTGAGTTTTGGTTAGAAAACAAAGTTATGTTAGAACTGCTCACACCAGATATGGCGGCTCAATATATGGCGGTGACGAATCCAGAAAATATCAAGAGAATTTTTATGGCGAACCCCATGTTAGCTAGTGTTTAAAAATTTAATATCAACGGCGATCGCTAACATATACAAAGCCAGCCATTTTCGCGTAAAATTGCGGCAGCGATTACTTCATAAATAATAGTAGAGATAAAAATCTATATAATACCTTGGCATTTTTTCAAAATAGGTTCACCCAACAGAATGAAAAACAATTCAACCATGTGGATGACCTTAGTGTAGGAGGGTGAAATCTTTTAAAAAGAGGATTCTAGTACTAGAGAACATTGATTGCACTGAACTCTAGTGCGGAGAAATTTATGAAACTTAGAGCTTTGACAGCTTCTGCGCTTGCTGTTTCTTCTATTGTCCTCTCCGCTGGAATTGCTGCTGCTCAACCAGCAGGTACTGACAGCAACTATATTGGTGTTGGTATTGCTGCTGGTGCAACCAGTGGTGGACAAGGAAATGATGATGCTCAATTTGGCGGTAATGTCCAAGCACGGGTTACTGCGCCGAGAACACCTGTTTCACTTCGGGGTTCGGTTCTGTTTGGTGGTGATGCCACTGCAATTATGCCGATAGTGACTTATGATGCGCCCATTGCCAAAAATACTAACGTCTACTTCGGTGGCGGTTACTCGTTTGTCACTGATGAAGGTAAAAACACCCCCTTGGGTAATCAAAGTTCACCTGTAGTAACTTTGGGTGCTGAATCACAGGTAGCGAACAACGTCATTGTTTATGGCGATGCTAAATGGGGTATTGACGCTTACAGAAATAGTGATGCTGATGCTGTCAGTTTCCAAACGGGATTAGGTTATCGTTTCTAGTTAACTCATATCTCCTGCGCAGCGGCTTCTAGCCGCTGCTACATAGATAAATCTTGATGAAGAAGAATTCAGAAGTCAGAATTCAGAATAAATCAGTGGTGGGTCTGAATCCCCCACTGATTTAAGACCACTAAATTGAAAATTTGGTAGGGGTTTTATACCCGTTTATTCATCCGCCACTCGTACAGAATTCGTACTGAATTCTGACTCCTGACGGATGTATTCTGTTTAGATAAATAAAGTCCCTGAGTTGGCTGCTGATGATGAGTTACAAAAGAAGCACGCTCAGGGACAAATTTTGAGTTTAATTTTATTTATGCAGCCTGGAATCTCACGACAATGCATCAATAAACTGTTGTACCTTTTCCACAAGTGGTTGATATTGGATTTGCGTGGCTAATTCTTGGGCATTGCGGTAGCATGATAGCGCCAATTTTTTGCGTCTTCTTTTGGCGTAAAGACTGCCCATATTCAAGAAAGTTGAACTTTCTCCCACGTGATCGCCTAAATCTTTATAAATTGCCACAGCTTGCTTGTATAATTTCAGTGCTTGCCAGTGATTTGCCAGACTATTGTAAGTAAAACCGAGGTTGTTCAACGTAGTTGCTTCGCCGGCACGATCTTTTAGCACCCGCCGAGTTAATAGCACTTGATGGTAGAGTAATAGTGCTTGTTTAGGTTGTCCTAAATCACTATAGATAGAGGCAATATTATTCAAGGTAGTGGCTTCGCCAACTAAACTTTTAACAGCCCGTTGAATTGGCAATGCTGCTTGAAAATATTCTAGAGCTTGCTCAAATTGTCCCAAAGCACTATAGGCATACCCAATACCATTGAACGTAGTTGCTTCACCAGAAAAGTCTCCTAGCAATCGCCGCATGGTCAAAATTTGGTTTTGCAGCAGCAGTGCTCGTTTTGGTTCACCCAACCTGGTATAAATCAGTGCCACATCATTAAGAGTGGAAACTTCGCCTTGAGCGTCCTCTAATTTACGGAAAATTTGAAGTGCTTTGTCCAAATACTCTAGCGCTTGCGAAAACTTTCCTAGGCGGCTGTAGGTAGAACCTAAATTGCTCAGTGCAGTTGCCTCTGCTCGTACATTACCAAATTCTTGAGCAACCGCAAGTGCCTGATAAAAACAGTCTAATGCTCTTTGAGGTTGCCAGCAACCGAGGTGAGCTAAACCAATGTCGTTCAATGCATAACCTTCTCTGGCTCGGTCTGGGATGACTCTAGCCAACTTTAAATTTTCGGTTGCCAGTGCGAGATATTCTTGAAATTCTCCCCGCTTGTAGTAGCGGGTTGCCTCATCACGACGTTGTTCCCACTCGGTGACTTGATTTAAAGATTGCGTCATCTGACCTCGGTTGCACTAAAGAGTAGATAGGCTGATTTTCTTGGGCGGAGACATTTGGGAAATAACCCCTCTCAGGTAATAATTCCCAAATTAGAGTTAACCATTATTCTCTACCTTTAGATATAAGACGTAAATAGAGTCCTTATAGTATAATCGCATACTTATTGTTGAGTTGCCTAACAATCCCCTAGTCAAACAGCTGAGGTCGTGACGCGGTATGGTTTAGGGTTATGCAAACTAGTATTTAAGGCAAAGTTATTTACAACTAGTAAAATACAAGCGTTTTATCCTAAATATCGCTGTTGCTTAGCGATCGCTTCCAAATACTGCCTCTGTAGTGCAGCTTGGGATACAGAGGATATACAGGGTATAGGGTAGCAAATTTAACATAAAAACTAAAATTTTGTGTTGGCAAGCGAGGCAGGAACTTTGATGAGTTTGTTAAATTCTCATAACTTAAGAATTCAATCGAGTTATATGCGCTTACCTA
Source organism: Nostoc sp. T09 (assembly GCF_002154695.1). Classification (GTDB taxonomy): domain Bacteria; phylum Cyanobacteriota; class Cyanobacteriia; order Cyanobacteriales; family Nostocaceae; genus Aulosira. Next base: position 8,363 of record NZ_MTAV01000070.1, on the reverse strand, counting down.
TCTTTATAACTACAGGATTATTGCTAACTCTCAGTTTAAATGCACCGGTCATATCCCAAACTCCCAGCCCAGCGGCACAATCCCCGGCGATCGCTAAGTCACAGTTGAACCAATTAACTATTAATCGCCAGTTATGGAAAAAGCAAAATATCCGTAACTATCGCTATCAACTTAGCCGGAGTTGCTTCTGTGCACCCAAAGCTAGCGGACCAATAGTCGTTAAAGTCCGTAAAGGGAAAAAGACTTCTATTACGGATGCGGCTGGTCAATCAGTAGATCAAGAAATATTTAAACAATATGATACGATTCCCAAGCTGTTCAATGTAATTGAGGATGCGATCGCCAAGAAAGCATCCAACCTGACTGTGCAGTACGATCCTAAACTTGGCTACCCAACCCAAATTAATATCGATTACAACAGTCAGATGGCTGATGAAGAAATCTATCTCACAATTGAGAAGTTCCAAAAAATTAAATAACTCATTGAAGCTCATACCCAGATAGGGTTAGTTAGCTCGCTATTTTCGCCCCGTTACACTAGTGCAGCGGGGCGAAAATCATATGGAATAGTGGCGCACAAAGACTACCACTCACAAGCTTCTAAATCAGTTTGACATGCTAAGTCGGGATTAGCTCTGGCTTGAAAATAAACGCGGGAAATGGGATTTTCATGCGTGCTGGGGACATACCGCTATGGGGAAACAAGCGTCACCCAAGAGTATACGCAGTTGATGACGACTGTGGTTGACATTTTCTTGTCATTCTTACCTATCACAATAAAGATAACAGGAGCTAATCAGTATATGATTCATCTCATACAGAGTTAATGACTCCCTTAAAGAGAAAGCAAACAAATTCTTGGTTCAATGCGGTAGTAGTGGCTGTCCTAGCTTCACTACCTACTGCTTGCGCTTTACAACCAACTCGTTTAAATAATATTGTTGAATCTTTATCAAAAGCTGAGGCGCAAGAGAGCGATCGCACTAATGCAACTTATGCCGATGTGCAAGCTTTGGTAAATCTGGGTCCGCGAGTAGCTGGTACACCAGTGATGGAAAAGGCCAGCGCTTATTTAATTGATAAGTACCGTCAAGCTGGTTATGTTGCCGAAGTTCAGACTTTTAATTATCAAAAGTTTGTAGATTTAGGTTCAAACCTCACGATCAATGGTGCGATTGTTGAGGGTAGGGCACTCAATGGCACAATTCCAGGAAAGCTGAATGCACCACTGATAGTAGTTCCCAATTTTGGACGAACCGACGACTTTGCAAAAGTGAATGTCAAAGGTGCGATCGCCATTGTCCGGCGTGGTGAAATCCGTTTTTCCCAAAAAGCTAGCAATGCTGAGACTGCGGGAGCAAGTGGTTTAGTAATTGTTAACAACGAACCAGGCAATTTAAACGGTGCTGCATTAGGCGAGTCAGTAAAAATCCCAGTCTTGGCACTTTCGGGCGATCGCGGTAATTCCTTGCTTCAGCAAGCACAAACTGCACCAGTTAATGTCAGCCTCAATGTTAATGCTCAACGGCAGACAGTGACCGGACGTAATGTTATTGCTCATCTACCAGGGGTAACTCAGCCACGCCTGATACTTGGTGGACACTACGACTCTGTGCCAGGTTCCCCAGGGGCAAACGATAACGCTTCTGGAACAGCAGTTGTACTGGGGATTGCTCGTAACTTATCGAACACAGATCTGGCTCGTCAAGCCTGGTTCGTCGCCTTTGATGGCGAGGAAGACGGTTTGCATGGTTCACGGGCTTTTGTTGATGCTGCTAAACCAGAGTTCCTCTCAGGGTTGAAAGGAATGCTGAATTTTGACATGGTTGGCGTTAACAACGAGCTTTTAATTGGTGGTACATCGTCATTAACCGCGATCGCCAAAGCTGTTGACTCAGATATAAAAACTTTGGGTTCCTATGGCTATGGTGGTAGCGATCATGCACCGTTTGCTAACAAAGACGTGCCCATCCTATTTTTCTACCGGGGTCAGGAACCGAATTATCACAGCCAGAACGATAAAACGGTAGATCCAAAACTACTGAATGAAGCCACTCAAGTAGGGGTAGGTATCGTTAAGCAGTTAGTGCAAGCTAAATCATAGTGCTGAGTTGGAAGTTACCGACAAAACTAACTCTAAAAGGTAATTTCTAATACTCAGAACTCTTTTGTGAGGAAAACGGAGTCTCGTCTTTTGCTGATTGTGTTAAAACCCATTCTTTAACTTAGAAATCTGCAATGTCTGCTAATTTTTCCTTGAAAAAATCTCTAGTTAATGTATCTTTAGTGTCTGTAGGGGCTGTGTCAGCTCTTATTGGAGCGCACTTGATGCCTACAAATCCAGTGCTATCTCAACAAATCACTGCGCAGTTGCCTTCTACTTCATCGGTAGATACAAATAATAACTTTATTGCTGATGCGGTAGCAAAAACTGGTTCAGCCGTAGTTCGCATTGACTCCACTCGCACAACTCCTAGTCGATATACACAATCTGGTACGCGCGTGGCACGGGGAACTGGTTCAGGGTTTATCATTAAGTCAAATGGTGTGATTTTGACTAACGCTCACGTAGTTTCAGGTGCAGACAGAGTAACAGTAACCTTGAAAGACGGCCGTCGCTTCACAGGTCAAGTATTGGGGGCAGATAGCGCCACAGATGTGGCAGTTATTCAAATTCAAGCCAACAATTTACCGACAGTCAGCCTTGGTAATTCCGATCAGTTAAAACCTGGGGAATGGGCGATCGCAATTGGTAATCCTCTCGGTTTAGACAACACCGTAACAGTCGGGATTATCAGTGGTACACAACGTTCTAGTCGAGCGATTGGCTCACGCAGCAGGGAAGTGAGTTTTATTCAGACAGATGCAGCTATTAACCCTGGTAACTCCGGTGGACCGCTGTTAAATCAAAGCGGACAGGTCATCGGCATTAATACTGCCATTATTCAAGGTGCCCAAGGATTAGGATTTGCCATTCCGATCAACCAAGCACAGCAGATTGCTACTCAATTGATTGCCCAGGCTGGTTAAAACTGTTCTAATTTCTGGCTTGCTGACAAATGACGTTAGCATTAGCGAATAACGAGCGCCACCAGAAGAGTCATATAATATCCAGCAAATCACCCTTAATATGTCATTGCGATTGAAACGACGCAATCGCCGGATTTTTGGGATTACTTCCCAAAGGTAGTAATGACGGTCACATGATATCAGTGGTCAATAGACCTCTTGCAAAAACCACTTTTGCAAGAGGTGGGAAAAGGGAAAAGGTTAAAGGGGAAAGGGAAAATATCAAACCTTTCCCCCTTTCCCCTTCCCCTTTTCCCGACTTTTGCAAGAAGTCTAATGCAAAAACAACTGATATCATGTCCGCCTAATTAGTGATAATTCCCACATTTGTGCAAAAACCGGAAAATGCTCTTTCCGCCTGTGGTCTTAATAATAAGTATTTCACCGAACATGATATGAAGGGATCATTTTCGCGCAGATTCAGGAAATTATTAGGGTTCCAGCGATCGCGTCTTGTAAATGCTGGTTTATTATCATTTTATCCCTCGGTATTTTCCCTTAATTTATATATGGTTTCGACATTACAGACAAATCTAGAAAAAATTGGCGTGGCGGTTATTGGTACAGGTTTTGGTCAGAAAGTCCATATTCCAGGATTGCAAGCACATCCTCAAACTGAGGTGGTAGCTGTTTATCATCGAGATATTAATAAAGCCAAAGCGATCGCTCAATCTCAGCAGATTCCCCATGCTTACGATACAATTGCAGACATTGTGAAGTTGCCAACAGTGCAAGCAGTCACTATCGCTACACCACCATTTTTGCACTATGAAATGGCAAAAATAGTGCTGCAAGCAGGAAAGCATTTGTTACTGGAAAAACCGACAGCCTTAAACGCAGCCGAGGCTAAAGAACTTTATCAATTAGCTCAACAAAAAGGCATCACTGCTACTGTAGATTTTGAATTTCGCTTTGTGCCAGGATGGCAGAGGTTTTCACAACTATTATCAGCAGGCTATGTGGGTAACAAGCGTCTGATTAGAATTGATTGGTTAGGTTCTTCACGTGCAGATGCTTCCCGCCCTTGGAACTGGTATTCTTCCCAAGACAAGGGAGGCGGTGCATTGGGGTCTTTAGGTTCCCACGCCTTCGATTATATTTACTGGCTATTTGGTCCAGTACGCAGATTAAGCGCCCACTTGAGTACTGCTATTCCCACACGCATTGACCCGGCTAGCGGTGAAAGCAAACCAGTGAATACAGATGACACCTGCTTGCTGACCTTGGAATTAGCAGATGGTACACCTTGCCAACTTACGATCAGTGCAGTTGTTCATGCACCGAGAACGCACTGGGTAGAAGTATATGGCGATCGCGGTACTTTAGTTTTAGGTAGTGAAAATCAAAAAGATTACATTCACGGTTTTCGTGTTTGGGGTTCCCAACCGGGTAAAGCCTTAACTGAAATCGAAATCCCAGCACACCTGATGTTTTCTCAAAATCATGCTGATGGACGCATTTCTGCATTTATGCGTGTACTAGACCAATGGGTGCAAGGAATTAATCACCAGCAACAAATAGTTCCATCACTGCGCGAAGGAGTTTATTCTCAGTTATTGATGGATTTATCCCATGAATCTCATAAAACAGCAAGCTGGGTGGATGTACCCAGCTTGGAAAGTTTTATTGATAACTAAAAATATGAGTATTTGTGCTACAAAAAATGCTTTTCTAAAAAAATCTCATAACGCCAACTAAATATCAAGCGACCAGCAATTTGTCTCCAGGCGGAACAGTGGCTGTAACCGTGAGTTTGTTAGCTTGCTGATAAGCTGTAACAGCTTTTTTAGTACCTGTCCCAAAAATCCCATCTGGTACTCCTGGATCGAAGCCAAGTTTTTTCAAATTTTGTTGCAACTTCTTCACCTTAGGACCGATACGGCCTTGCACAAGCGCAACTGCCTTAACAGTTTCTGCTTGGAGACGATCTAAAGTACCATTAAATCTATTGCGGTCTACATCTCCTGGGATACCAGGAAAACCAGTTTGATCGCCTATGTATTGATGGAAAGTGTGTATTTCCCAGCCGCCTGGAATACTAGGAGTACTGGTTTGGTAATGTGCAATCCACAAGTCATAGTCAGCAAAGCGTTTGGTGTTTCCCATCGTGTCCCGCCAAAAACTGGGACCAGTATAGATGATTGGTTTGTAGCCTGTAGCCAGTTCTACAGCGTTTAATACCTCAGCCACACGCTCCAGTCTTTGGGTCAAACTCAAATCATACCAACTGTTAGCTGTCTCAATGTCTACAACTGGGGGAAGGTCACCTGGTTCTATTTCTAGATTTTGAACGAAAATTTTCACCTGCGCGTCGATGTCCTGGGTGGGACGAAAGAAAAAATATGCCCCTCGGATAATACCAGCTTTCTTCATAGCGGGCCAGTAAGAAGAAAATAGAGTATCTGTATGGATGGTGCCATCATTGACTCTCGCAAAAGCAAAGCGAATGCCTTGACTTCTAACTTTTTCCCAATTGATATTTCCGCTAAATTCCGCAATGTCAATACCTTCGATTGCCATAGGTAGTTGTCCTTGAATTTAATCAGACTGCACTAACTACCAATAAATATCAGATGGTTACGGAAATTGCTTCAGCTGGTAAGTAAAATATTTGCAAAGGGTAATGCTACTTAGCGGTGACGAAATTCTACTTCTTTTTCTAAAATCTTGATATCGTAGTTGTCAAAGAAATCGTGACCGAGTAGACCGATAGAAGCTTTTGGAGCGATCGCTACCTCAATATTGTTAGCTACAGCTGAGCCAACAGTAATGTATTTTACTTGGCTCGTTACGAATTGAACTTCAGTACCATCTGCAATTTGAGCGTTTACCTTACCTATAGGCTGAAGTTTTAGCGCATTTGCCATTTTGAGTGTAATCAGGGTGCTGCTAGCACCTGTATCTAAAATCATCTCAAAAGTTTGTTGCTGATTAAAGGTAACATCAAGGACAGGAGTTTTACCAACACGACGTTTAATGGGAACCCGAAAAACTCTGCTGTCTATAGGTGTTACACCGCAAAGCTTTCCTAAACTGATAGTTCTCCCAGAGGAAGTTACCATAAAACAGCTTCCTGGATCGTCAGCTGTTGCTTGATGCAAGAATGCTAAAAATATCAGCGTTGGCATTACTGCCATGACAGCTATGTTGATCGTCAGCATCCAACGTCTTTTAGCATCCTTCATGTGATTTTGTGCTCCACATTTGCTAATACCCTTTATTATTTAGATTACCCAAATTAGATCCAAAATTTACTATCAAAAAACAGCAATATCTACCCACAGTTAAGCACCTGTAAAAAGTGCGATCGCTGAAATTTAATTCACTTTTTATATTAAGTAAATTTATGTAGGCTAATCTAAAAAACCTAACAAAAATATTTAGGATCTAAGTCAGTATACACAGAAAAAATATTGTTAAATAACCATGATTCTGGCGTTACTCAGTTATGCGATCGCTAGCAAGTATTAGACATTGAGTTAGAGATCTTGCTGACCCAAAATCTCACAAAAAAAAGCTTTACCGATATGGGTAAAGCTTTTCATTTCCTGAGAACCTTTGTGTAATCTACCTTTAACAAGCAGCAGTTAGATGATTGTGCGATCGCGATTAGTCTAAATTTCAGTTTTAGGCAAACTGACTACATTTTTACTAATTTAAGGATAGATACCTGGCTTTCTGAGAATTTGTTTCTGAGATGCAGTCAAATCAGGATAATCATCAGCATTATATGAGTCTGTTGACCAGGCTGAAGGACGGGGAGAATACTTATAAAATAGGGTACGGCGCTCATGTGTTCCCCACCAAGGAAGAGTACCGTGAGTTAAAGCCTCAGTAAAAATGATGGCGCTACCCGCCTTAAGAGTAAAAGCTTGTACGCAAGCACTAGGAAATTGCAGATTTCGCCATTCCTCTGGTAAAGGTAAATTACTTTTATGACTCCCAGGGATGCAAGCAAATCCGCCTTCGCCAAGATGCACATCATTTAGCTCGTAAGCAACAACAGTCAACCCGTTGTAGATTCTACCATTGTTGAAAATATAATACTGGCAAGGATCGTAGGGAGTTCCACCCCCATGTAAGTGGCAACCAATGGGGCCAAGACCTTGACGGATGATGTGAACATAATCATGATCTAAGCGAAACTGCTTTCCTAGTAACTCAGATAGATAGGGAGCGATCGCCGGATTATCAATCAGTTCGCGAAAAGGTTGGCCCCAAGGTAACAAACCATCAAAACGCAAGAATGCTGCTTCTGGGTTATTTTGGCGTGCGATTTGCCGATCTAAAAGTGCTTGAAGAGCTGCAATCTGGTCACTGTTGAGCGCATTCTCAATAATCAAGAATCCTTGTAAGTCAAATAGATAGCGTTCCAAATCGGTCATGGAAATTGTTATTAACTGAGAAGTTACACAATAAAACATTTTATTGATTAAACTTCAAAGTAGAGACCGAATTGATACATCCTTTGGTAGAGTTTATATCTTTTACCTATCTAATCTTCCGCTAGAGAATTTATACTTAGGTGATTGTTAAGAGACATCGTTTGCTTTTTAATATATGTTTTTGAAGCGACAGTAGCAATAATTTTTCTTAACATTTTATACTTATCTCCTACGGTAGAAGGCAATCTAGCCAGGAATAAATAAACTAGTTGTTAAGTTTTTAACAGAGTATTATGAATCTTCTGGCTTGGATAATTTTAGGTATTATTGCTGGAGCTATAGCTAAAGCTATTTACCCTGGTCGTCAGGGTGGCGGAATTATTGCAACAATGGTTTTAGGTATTATTGGTGCTTTAATTGGGGGAAGTTTAGTTTCTCTTTTGGGTAAAGGTGGAGCAACATTTGCTGCTGGAACTCTCAGCATTCCTAGCTTAATTATTGCTGTAATTGGTGCCATAATTGCTATTTTCTTATGGGGCTTAGTGACTGGTCGTAGCAGTTATTAAGTAAATATTGTCAGATTCCTGGTTAGATTCAAAGCTAGCCTTTTATCCTAGTAATAAAACTAAAAGAACTCCACCTCTATCAAGAAGTGGAGTTATAAATTTGAGAAATTGCACCCAAATATTTGGACGGGAGAACTAATCTAAAGCTTTTTTGAGTTCATGTTTAATATTTTCGGTAGTGTGGGTAATTTGGGCTTCAGCTTGCTTGGCTTTACCTTCAGCCTTATCTCCAGGATTACCAGTTATTTCACCGATGAATTCTTGAACCTTACCTTCAATATTTTGGCTCTACCGTACTTGTTATGCTAAATTCATAGTCTTTAAGAGGGAACAGGTGAAGCAG
>NZ_MTAV01000069.1 GCF_002154695.1 Nostoc sp. T09 | reverse complement strand
CCAAAATTGTGTTTTTTGCGTATTTAGTCTTTAGTAACCAATCAGGTGTAATACGTCGCGTAGAACACTAAATCCTGCTAAATCCCACAACAAATAAGCGAGAAAACCGATAGCTGCCAAACGACCATTCCATAGTTCTGCTTGGGGTGTCCAGCCAAAGAGAAAAGCATTACGATCTACGCCGTTATATTCTCTAGCAACTGGTGGTAAATCAGTAGAAGGACGAGTTTCCATTTTTTCTCTTAACAATTTGTTTCTTGATTCAAATGTAACGATTTACAAAGAAGTTGCTTTCTGTCTGTAGGCACAAACAATAGCCACTTCTTGTGGATGATCAGCAAACAGCTTTTGCAGCTAATATATCTGCCTTAAGATGGTGATAAAAAAATAATTATAAATAAATGTAACGATAAAACAGAAAAACAGCCTTGAAACTTGGCAATTAATTATATAAAGCGGACAAATTAATAAAGTTAGAGCTAAATCAATTTTTTCAAAAAACACTGATGAATATTTGTGTTTATCTAAGATGAAGAGTAATAACTATGGTTTTTTGAAGATAGCTAATGAAGATTTTCCCTTTGGCTAGCCAAATTTCTATCTAACGCTAGATATACTGTTCAAACTGTGGAGAGATGCTCTGGATGCCTAAATTCCACGATTCTGAGAGCTACAAGAGTTAGGTATTGCCATAAATACAGAATTTCTGCTCATGTAATCCTTAATTTCCTCAAATTTAATCTTAGACAAAGGAAATACAATGTTTCAAAGTACGGAAATTATGCTGGGACTGTATAAACCACTATTGTGGGTGGCACAGGCTCCAGTAGACTCCACAGGCGTCTCACCAGCACAGGCATCGGTTATAACTTCCGGGCCACGCTTTTTTGTGGCTTTAATCTCTGGTGTGATTCTAGCTTTTGCTTTCCAATTAGTATTAACAAACTTATCTGTTGCTGCGGGTATTTCCTACCTGGGGCGTCCCTCTGACTCAGATTCAGATCACCACGAAGCGGGAAGTGTCGGCGGTACGATTCGCAAAATTGGTACAGCAGTCGGAATTTGGACGCTAGTTACTGTAACAGTTGCCTTATTAATTGCTTGTTTTTTGGCAGTCAAACTCAGCTTGCTGGTGTTAGACCCAGGACTTGGCGCAACTTTGGGACTAGTAATTTGGGGTGCCTACTTTTTACTACTAATGTGGGTGAGTTCTACCACAGTCGGTTCGTTAATTGGCTCAGTAGTAAATACGGCAACCTCCGGCTTTCAAGCAATCATGGGGACAGCCACTGCTGCCTTGGGTGCCAAAACAGTCAGTAATCAAGTGGTAGCGACAGCTGAAGCCGCCGCCGCCGCCGTGCGTCGGGAACTAGGAAGCGGGATCGACCCAACTAGTATTCGAGAAAACGTAGAAGATTACCTAGAAAGGTTGCGTCCCCCAGAGTTAGATCTATCCAAGATCCGTAATGACTTTGAAAACTTACTTAAGGACCCGCAATTTCAAGCGATCGCAGGTAGTCCAGATCTGCGCAACATCGACCGCCAAAAGTTTATTGATTTAGTCAGCAGTCGCACCGACCTTTCTAAACGAGACGTTAAACGCATCGCTGATACATTGTATAAACTCTGGCAGCAGGTAGTAAGTCAGCAAGCACCAGCCCAAGACCGCTTAGGGGAGTTAGTTGAATATCTCAAATCACTACCACCAGGACAAACCAGAACAGATGAACTTAACGCCAAGCTGGAGAGGTTAATTGCAGAAACTCGGAGTTCTAAGGAAGCTGACCAAAAGGCAACCCCAGGACCAATTCAGCAAACACTCCAGCAAGGAATATCTGCCTTGACTGGTATTGTTTTGGGAAGAACAGATTTGTCAGATTTAGATGTAGAAAAAATTTGGCAATCTCTGTCTACCGCTAAAGATAAAGTTAGCGAACAAGCAGATAAGCTAGGTTTGCCCGCAGCTTCCCAACCCTATAGCCCAATTCGAGCTGATGTCGAAAACTACCTGCATAACACTTATGCTTGGCAACTCAGCCGGGAAAGAATTGCCCAAGAATTTCGCGATGTCATCTACGATCCGGCAGCGGACCCTGGAGTAGTGCGGCGAGAATTACAGCGACTTTCCCGCAATGATTTTGTTAACATTCTGCAACAACGGGGACTGCTTACTCAAGGACAAATTCAGCGGATTGCAGATCAACTAGAAACTGTCCGTCAAGAAGTATTGGTGACAGCGACTGCTGCTGAAGAAAGAGAGATAGTAGAAGACTTGCAACGTCGAGTATCAAGCTACCTACTCGTTACCAGTAAAGCTGATTTGACCCCAGAAGGTATTGAGCGGGATTTTAGACCTTTGTTGCAAGATCCAGAAGCAGATTATGAAACTCTGTCACGGCGATTGGCTGCGATCGATCGCCAACAAATGCAGCAAATACTGTTTCAACGCAACGATATTCAGCCATACGAATTAGATGGCATTCTAGAGGATTTAGAAAAACAACGGGATCGCGTGTTGATCGAATCCAAAGGGCTGGCAGACCAGGCAAAATATCAAGCAGAAACACTGTGGTTGAATTTAGAGTCATATCTGCGTAACACTGGCAAAAGCGAACTTAACCCTGATGCAATTCGAGCTGATGTTAAAAGACTGCTGGAAGATCCCCAAGCAGGAATTGCTGCAATTAGAGCGCGCTTATCCCGTTTTGATCGTGACACCTTGGTACAACTGTTGAGTCAGCGCCAAGATTTAAGCGAAGACCAAGTTAATCAAATCATTAATTCAGTTGAAGATTCTTGGCACAGTATCCGCCACGCGCCTCAAGCTGTAGTAGATAAAGCTAAAGAACAATACGACTCTGTTAGCACTACCATCGCCGATTACTTGCGCAACACTGGCAAAACTGAACTTAACCCAGAAGGTATTCAGCGAGATTTAAACAGACTATTGGCCAATCCCCAAGAAGGAGCCTTAGCACTACGCCGTCGATTATCGCAGGTAGATCGGGATACACTGGTAAAATTGCTCAGTCAACGTCAAGACTTGAGCGAACAGCAAGTCAATGAAATCATTGATTCCGTACAACATTCGATTCGCAACATTGTACGTGCGCCCCGTCGCCTTGCTACCAGAACACAGCAAAGAGTGGAAACTTTCCAAGCTTATTTGGAAGAGTACTTGCGGCAGACTGGCAAGGAAGAACTTAACCCAGAAGGTATCAAGCGTGACCTACAACTGTTATTGCACGATCCCCGTGTCGGTATAGAAAGTTTTAGCGATCGCTTGGCTCATTTTGACCGTTCCACAATTATCGCCCTGCTGAAAATTCGCGAAGATATTTCCGATGAAGAAGCAGCCAGAATTGCAGATAACATCGTCTCGGTGCGAGAGCAATTTGTGGAGCAAGTACGAGGCATCCAAAGACGCATCCAAGATGTGATTGATGGAGTTTTTGCCCGCATCCGCAGCTATCTCAACTCCCTGGAGCGTCCGGAACTGAACTACGACAGTATTAAGCGCGATGTTCGCCAATTATTTGAAGATCCACAGGCTGGTTTTGATGCGTTACGCGATCGCCTGTCTTCTTTCAACCGCGATACCCTAGTAGCACTGATCAGTTCCCGTGAGGATATCTCCGAAGAAGATGCCAACCGGATTATTGACCAAATTGAAGGAGCTCGCAACACAGTTTTACAAAGAGCAGAACGCCTACACCACGAAGCACAACGCCGTTTAGAAGAAGTAAAACATCAAGCACAACGGCAAGCTGAAGAAACCCGTAAAGCCGCCGCTACAGCCGCTTGGTGGTTGTTTGCTACAGCAGTTGTCTCCGCTATTTTCTCAGCATTAGGAGGAGCGATCGCTGTCGTTCGCCTGTAGGTGGACAAATTGTCTCCGCTCACCTGTTTAAGCCTCCCTGTGTGGGAGGTTTTTTATTGAATTCCCTTTCGCTACACCTTTTGAACTGAGGTAAGTAGATCGGTGTTAAAAATTGTCGTTATGACAAAGCAGGAGGCAGAGGAGGCAGTGCGTTGCGGGGGTTTCCTCCGTTGTAGCAGATGGCGTGGCAGAAGGCAGAAGGTGAGTCACTGCGGTGGACGGGTCCCCAAGGCAGTCCGGTGAGGTAGCCCCCGTCTTGGCGGTTCCCGGCGATGGGGGACTACCGAACCCGAAGGGTCTTGGTGGTTTCCTCTGCATAGGAACTGCCGTCGGCATAAAGGAGACAGTGCCGTGGTAAGGCAGTTCGGTCTTGGGGGTTCGCCCCCAATCCCCAGAGGGGACCCCGAGTCCCCCAGAAGGAACTGCCGAAAGGGTTTCCCGACTTGAGGAGCCAATGCGTTGCGCTAATCACACATTTCCTCTCTAGGAATTTTTAGCAAAAAAGCATAATTTTCTTTGAATTGCCTTTGAATCATGGAACCAAACAATCGAATCCCAAAAAGACAAACAGTAATATCCTCATGGTTAATGTAGTTTGGAATGCATAGAATGTAGTTATCTAGTACAGCTTAAAGCGTAAATAGAGATTCATAGGATTGATATTGTGTTATCAAATTTCAAAACTACGAAAACTACGAAAAATAAACAGCAATCCAAAACAGGTAAACATTTTTGGACTTTCAATAACACTGTGCTGTGCATTGCAATTTTCCTAGTTCTACCAATTTGTACTTTTACTGCCTTTTTTTCACTATTCTCTTCAACCAATTATTCACTATTTTCCTTAATTACTTCCAGTAACGACTCACCTCATGCTACATCAATCCCTTGGATTGATAATGCTTCTGAATGTCAGTATACAAACAGAAGTTGGCATGAAAATAAATGTTGGGATGACGAACATAGCCATACATTTTGAATTAAGATATATGTTTCAGCCTTGTCAATAAATTTGATGAGGAATTATGTTCAGACAATTATTCTGATTTCCGGCTTGTGGGAGTTAGCAAAATCTAAAATTGCTAATGCCAATATACCCAGATGACGCAGATAAAATAGAAAATGTTGTGCGTCTGTCTGTGGTTCAAAATAGAAATGGTATGGACTCCCCTACATGCAAAAATTCATCGCACTATCCGAATGCGCGATTTATTTAAGCGCAACCAACGTCTATTAGTGGCAGTTTCGGGTGGGCAAGATTCTTTGTGTCTCATAAAATTACTGTTAGATTTACAATCAAAATGGGGATGGCATTTAGGTATTGCTCACTGCGATCATCGCTGGCGTGCTGACTCCCAAGCTAATGCCAACCATGTAGAACACCTAGCTAAAACCTGGAATATATTATTTTATTTAGAAACTGCTACGCAACCGTTAAATAGTGAAGCCGCTGCACGTAATTGGCGGTATCAAGCTTTAAGTGCGATCGCTCAGGAAAATAATTACAACTGTATTGTGACAGGACACACAGCAAGCGATCGTGCCGAGACCCTTCTATATAATTTAATGCGCGGTACAGGGGCTGATGGTTTGCAGGCCTTATCTTGGCAACGTCCATTGACTGTAGATATTTTTTTAGTACGTCCACTTTTAGAAATCACTCGTACACAAACAAAGCAATTTTGTGATGATTTCCATCTGCCAGTATGGGAGGATTCTACAAATCAAGATTTACAGTACGCCCGCAACCGCATCCGCCAAGAGTTAATTCCATATCTGCAAAAAAATTTTAACCCGAAAGTAGAATTAGCTTTAGCCCAAACGGCGGAACTTCTCCAAGCAGAAGTGGAATATTTAGAGACAGCAACGCAGAAGTTGAAGGAAGAAGTAATTGAAGTGGGAAATCAAGAACATTTTCCTGATTCTTTACCCTTAAGGCTCAATCGTCGTGTATTGCAGACAGTACCGCTAGCGTTGCAACGTCGTGTTATGCGTCAAATCCTACAACAAATACTTCCTGATGCCCCCAGTTTTGAACACATAGAGAAATTAACTAATTTAATTACCGCTCCCAACCGCTCACAAACAGATCCATTTCCTGGTGGTGCGATCGCTCAAGTGGAAGGTGATTGGATCTATATAAAGAGTGAAGTATGAAGGCTGAAGTGTGAAGTGTTTTTCATCCTTCATCCTAGCCTTCTCCTGTCGGAGACGCTACGCGAACGGCAAGCCACCCTCCGGGTGTCTACAGACTTTATCCTTTTCAGGATGCTAGTAATTCTGGCTGAGATATCAGATCCAGAAGAGTATGACGCATCTGGGCAATAGCTTGGAGCTGATAATCACCTGTTTCTTGAACTTGAGCTAAAGAGTCAACCATGCTTTGCAACTTCTGCCGTAAAGCATCTAGACTGTCTTGAATTGGTTGTAGTGTCTCTTGATAGAGATTAACCCGACCCCAGCATTCAGTAGTTGCCGTTCTGAGGGATTGCAAGTTGTTCTCCATCGTTTTCAGTTCTTGGCGCTTCTCTTCTAAATCGTGGACTTGATTATCTATCATCCCTTGGGCTAGCTCCATACCAGCTTGCATCTGCTCAATCTCACGTTCTAACTTTTGTAATTCTTGAGACTGTTGTTGTCGCTGGTTTTCATTTTGCAAAAGAATCGGTCCCAAATCAATTGAGTTATCTTCTGGTTCATTGGTAACAGCATGTCCTTGTCGCCGTAGGAGTACAGATTGATGTTGCTTGATTAACTTCTGCCGCTGTAGCAAATTACGACGTTGACCCACCAAACTTTGGTTTAACATTTGGTAGAGGTCTTTTTCATCTGCCAGTTCCATTTCTAGATTAATCACATCATGGTCAGATGCTTGATCAATCTTGTTTTGTACCTCTTCTATGGCTTCTTGCTTATATTTCAGTTCTTGTTCCTGATCGTGGACAAAGCTAGAGTCTATGTCAAACTTCTCCTGCAAATCTTGCACCAACCTTTGCAGTTCATCTAGAGGCATATTCTCTAAAGCTTTCACATCTACTTTCTGCCCAAGAATTCCATCCCCAGATGTGGCAGCCAAGGATTGAATCTGTTGATATAAGTCTTCCTGATTTCGCAATTGCTCTTTTAGTATTTGAGCGTATTCTTGCTTGCTAGCAAGAATTGCGGTGTTTACTTTTAACTCAGATGTATGTTGATGTAAAGAATTTTGTGCCTGTTCCCAGGTATTTTGGCGATCGCTAAAGGTTTGCGAGAGGCGTTCAACTTCTTCTTGCTGTTGAGTAGCTAAAGTTTTTTGCTCCTCTAGCTTTTGCCAGTGTTGATTTAGCGTAGCTTGTTGCTTTTCGACTAACTCAAAAGATAAATTGAGGTGTTCCCGTACTGTTTCCGTAGGAGCAACGCGACTAGACAAGCGATCAAGTAACTCACTCAATACTCGACTTTGCTCTTCATCTAAAACCTTCCCTTGTTGGGAATCTGCTTGAAACTCTTCTAGGCGACGTTGCTCACCCCGCAAATGCTCCCAGGCTCCTTCTAGTTCCTGGCGATTGCGCTCTATTTCTTGTTGTAACTTTTCAATTTCTGTACGGGAAGTTTCAAATTCCTCTTTTTGCGCCTCCAATTGATGAAACTCATCCTCCATTTGTTGCAACTGTTCCAAGCGGACTTCCATTTCCATTTCGCGGCGATTCAATTCTTGCGCCTGAAATGTTAGTGATTGCTTCCACTGATCGATCTCGTCTTCTTTGAGCTTAAATTTTTCCAATTGGCGAGAAAAATTCTGCAATATATTGACTAGGGGACGCCCAGCTTCTTGAATCCGCTGCACCTGGCGATTGGGAGTCAACTCTACCAGTACGAGTGCGCCATCATTTAATTTATTCGCTTCGTCTGCCGTAATCACATCTTCCGACACAGTACTCCAATTCTGGTCGGTTCGCTGACAAGCCAGCAGTTTCAATTCGGTTTTAGAACTACTACTGAGTAAATTAGTAGTGAGTAAGCCGCCTTTTTGCTTTTGTACTTCTGCTAAATACAGCACACCGTTAGTCCTTTTGTGTACTTGATGTCCGTGATTTGGGTTATATCTTAGATATTTTTGTTAGCTTGTCTGATTTCACCACAGCCAGGAAAACAAGACAAACAAAACTATTTATAGACATGACATGACTTGTCACATCTTGTTACATATAGATGCGTGTGGATCGCGCCTTTATATTTTGTGCTGATGGTAATAATGATGGCTACCGTGTGATCACTAGCTTTGTCAAAGTGTATTACGAAAAATTAAGGAACATTGCCTAAAGTATGCGATCGCCAAAGATCTTTTGCAGGCAGTAATTTTATTTATATCCAACAGATCGTCCTTTTAGTGCAAGGTGACGGAAAAACTTAAAAATCCTTGTGTAATCAGCAATATTCCTTCTACCTCATCTGCAATAACTGCAACTTCGCGGTGGCTTTTACCCTGCGATTTCTGCTTTGCTGTCTGGAGCAAGTCAAACTACCTTTTTATAACACTAGTTAAAGATAAAAAATTACTGGGCAAACTTAACAAAGAATGTAAACAGGATCGCAAGGAGTACCTTTTAGCTAAATGCAGGGAAATTTAAATGAAATTGATATTCCTAGTATCCTGCAATTGATTGAGTGGGGGCAGCGAACTGGTCAATTGTTAGTGAAATCCCATAACTTTTGCAATAGCAACAAAATTAGTAGAGAGGGTAACAAACATCACCATTGCTTGATTTGCCAACCACAACAGTATTGGTTCGTCTTTTTCCTCAATGGCCAAATTATCTATTGCCAACAAGGAGATGGTAGTTTATCTAGGATTGACGATTATTTACGACATTACCGAGTCGAGATGCAGCTTGACGATATACAGTTAGCCTCTCTAGACTCAGTGAATGTAGCAGAGTACAGCTATCTCTGGGCACTCTTGGCACAGAATATGATTAACCCCAAGGTAGCTCGTGATATCATGCACAACCTTGTATATGAAACACTCTTTGATTTACTGAGTTTGCATGAAGGTAGCTTCATTTTTCATCAGAGTCCAGCACTTACCCCACAATTAACCACCTGGGAGATTACTCCTCTAGTGACAAAAATTGCTAAGCAATTGCAACATTGGCAACAACTGTATCCATATATTCAGTCTCCCGATCAGGTGCCAATGCTTTCTGATGTAGTTCAATTACATACCTCTTTACCAGTAGAAACAGTTAATAAGCTCAAGCATTGGGCAGATGGTAAAACATCCCTGCGTCAATTAGCTCGCTATCTCAACCGAGACATTTTCACTGTCGCTAAGGCAATATATCCTTACGTGCAACAAGGCTGGCTGCAATTAGTATATTCAAATACTTGTGATTTTAATCTAGATAGAGAAAATTCGGAGGTAGATAGCAACGGTCGGGTGCGAATAGTAAGTATCCAAGCATCAACGACTATTGGTGAGACTATAGAGTCTATTTTGCAGCCACAAGGATATGAAGTGTTAACTTTGACTAATCCTTTAGAGTCCCTCAGTCTCATTTTTCAACTTCAGCCAGATATGATTTTCTGCGACATGACCATGCCGGAATTAGATGGGTATGAGATTTGTGCCATGATGCGACAGTCAACAGTATTTGCACTGGTGCCAATTATTTTGCTGAATGCTCAAGATAGATTTATCGATCGAGTCAAAGCTAAGATGGTCGGGACTACAGATTTTTTGACAAAACCGTTGAAAGATACTGAGATACTGACGCTCGTAGAGAAATATATCAATATAAATTATTGCTAGGACATACAAAAAAGATACAAGACTTGTTGATCCGCTAAAAGATGGGGTAAAAAATGTTATCACAGAATCAACCAGCCCCAGTACAACCAGTACAAAGTTATTATCTAGTAAATTAGTGAAGGAATAAAGTTAATTTATACACTAAATGCTTGCGGGGAAATCAGGGAATGTTCCAAAGGGGAACGTCTACATCAGGAGGTAGATAGGCATTTATGAGTACAGTTCTGATTGTGGAAGACAGTATCGCACAAAGGGAGATGATTACGGACCTCCTGAAAGCCAGTGGCTTAACAGTCACCCATGCCAGTGACGGAGTAGAAGCTTTGGAGGCCATTCAAAGTGCACCTCCCGATTTAGTGGTCTTGGATATTGTCATGCCTCGGATGAACGGCTACGAAGTTTGCCGTCGGTTAAAATCCGATCCGAAAACCCAGAATGTCCCCGTGGTGATGTGTTCTTCCAAAGGTGAAGAATTTGATCGCTACTGGGGCATGAAACAGGGTGCAGACGCTTACATAGCCAAACCATTTCAACCAACTGAGTTGGTGGGAACAGTCAAACAACTGCTGCGAGGATAAGGATGAAAATAACATGGTCAGCAAACCGGACTTTTTAAGCGGTGGTAGTCAAGACCACTTCCGTCCTGAATTACAAGTAGAAAGTCCTGAAGGTGAATTACATTTGCGGTTTTACATTCCTTCGCACCAGGAGTTTGCACTACCTGCAACTGGGATTCGAGAAGTAATGGAACTGAGTCCAGATAGAATCACTCCGATTCCTAATGCTTCTCCTTTACTTTTGGGTACTCTAAATTTACGAGGTCGAGTAATTTGGGTGGCTGATTTGGGCCAATTTCTGGGGGAAGCAACCGCGCTAAACACAGATAGAGCAGAAATTCCGGTAATTGCTATCGAAGAGCAAGACACGATAGTGGGCTTAGCGGTAGAAGAAATCGGTGGTATGGACTGGCTTGATGCACAGAATCTGATGCTACCAAATCATGTGCCGGATACAATGGCTCCCTTTTTACGCGGTGAGTGGTTATTAGATACTAAAAAAAATCAGTGTCTACGACTACTCGATCAAATGGCAATTTTGCGGAGTGCGAGGTGGGCAGGATGAAAATGGGAGGGTGGAAATGGCAGCAAGTATAGATGATTACCTAGAGATATATAAGCAGGCTTGTACGGCTTATGCGCAACAGAACTATGAAGTTGCCGCCACTTTAGTAGACCAAGTGGTGCAAAATTTACCAAATGACCCTAACTCCCATTTGTTGCGGGGTCACATCTACTATGTTTTACAGCAGTACGATGTCGCAAAAGCCGAATATGAAAAGGTGTTGCAGCTGACTCAAGACAAAGAAATAATTGGTTTTGCCAAACATGGTCTTGAGAGTATCAATGAATACCTAGAAATAGTACCTGCTCAGGACACTACCACAAAGGATAATGAGCAAATAACCTCAGAAAAAATTTCTGATGCTTTGCTAACTGATGAACCAATATCACAAGGTTTGGACTCCAGTAGCGATTTTGCTAGCAACAGCTTTGATGACAAAGCCTTTGGTGAGTACCAGCCAGATGTAAATGAAATAGAAGAGCTATCCTTGGACAGTCCCTTTAATATTTCAGCAAACAGTAGTATTGCATTTAATGCCATACCAGATTTCTCGGAACCTTTGAGCGATGACCCGTTTAATTTGAACCATCAACCAAGTGGACAAGAGTCGCAGGCTAATAGTTGGGAGGAGCAAGGAGATCTGGAATTGCCTGCTTTTTGGCAGGAAGATATTACAGAGGATAATATTTACGAGCCAGGAGTGAAGAGTCATTTTCTAGACACTGGTAGAAATTCAACTAAAGAAGGTGTTGCTGATTATAAAGATGATAGCGATAGCGATTCACCTTTTGCAGAGTTTGATTTACCAACAAACAACAACTGGGAAATACCAACTGAATTCTTGATGGAGGAAAAATATCCAGAACCAAGTGATATGGATTTGGATATGAACAGCAATAGCTTGGAAAATGAAACTTTAGCCAAGAGCCAAATAGTTATCCAGGATAGTGCCACAAAAACAAATAGTTTGAGATCCAACAGTCAGGATGATTTATCTCAAAGTACACCTGATAATTGGTTGGGGCCTATAGAAGCCCAAGATACCTTAAAAGAGGTATCTGCTTCTGCTAACAGAGATTTTAGCCAAGAAAAACAGGTAAAACCGGGTGTAACAGTAGAAACAAATAATTTGGAGATTGACGATAATTTTGATTTTGAAGCATTTGAATCTGCTTTTGGCTCGGAGAGTTTAAGCTCAGATGAAGACACAGGCAATATCCGCAATGGAGGCAATTCCAAAAGTAATATAGAGTTTTTAGATGACTTTGATGAATTTGACGATTTAGGTAACATTCCAGGGTTTGATCTAGCAGAAGCAGACTCCAGCTTTAGCGATGTGGCAATCCATTCTGGTTCACTGGAAACTGGCAGCAATTCCCGCAACCAAATTGTGGAGTCTTCTGCAATTGATGAAGCTAGCGATCGCGAAGATGAATTATTTTCGATTACTGGTTCACAAGAAGCAGTCCCAGTCTTTACTCAAGTAGATGTCTCAAAGTTAGAACCCACAGTCAGCGTCGAGCAAGGTTGGTTAGCACCCTTAGAGAATGCTTCTTTAGAAAAGAAACAATGGCTAATCGCAGGTAGCGTTGGTATCGTTTCAGCGCTAGTTGTAGCCACAGTCAGCTTTGGAGCTACTACATTTTCTCCACCCCAACAACGAGAATCAGTGCGGAACACTGGCTGGGCAATGTCACTAGCAGCTGGGATTGCTGGTTTTGCAACCGCCGCCTTTATGGGAAATTTTACACTCAAGCAAATTCGGCGCACCACCCAAAATTTGCAAGCTCAGTTTGATGCTGTGCGACAAGGTAATCTCAATGCTCAAGCCACGGTGTATTCCGAAGATGAATTAGGACTGCTAGCCACTGGCTTTAATGAAATGGCACGGGTGATTTTCACTACCACTAATGAAGCCCAACGCAAAGCTGATGAACAGGAAGAAGCCAAAGAAAATCTGCAACGCCAAGTAATTCGCTTGTTAGATGATGTGGAAGGAGCCGCTAGAGGAGATTTAACAGTACAAGCTGAGGTAACAGCAGACGTACTGGGAGCAGTTGCTGATGCCTTTAACCTGACAATCCAAAACTTGCGGGATATTGTCCAACAAGTAAAAGTGGCAGCCAAGGAAGTAACAAAAGGTGCAACTAACTCCGAAACCTTTGCTAGAGCTTTATCTAGCGATGCCTTGCGACAAGCAGAAGAGTTGGCTGTAACGCTGAATTCCGTACAGGTGATGACCGACTCAATTCAACGCGTAGCGGAAGCGGCGCGAGAAGCGGAGACTGTCGCCCGTGATGCCAGCACCATCGCCCTCAAAGGTGGGGAAGCCGTGGAAAATACCGTGGCAGGTATTTTAGAAATTCGGGAAACTGTGGCAGAGACAACCCGCAAAGTGAAGCGACTAGCAGAATCTTCGCAAGAAATCTCGAAAATTGTCGCATTAATCTCCCAAATTGCCTCTAGAACCAACTTATTAGCTCTCAATGCTAGTATTGAAGCGGCACGGGCAGGAGAAGCCGGACGCGGATTTGCGATAGTAGCAGATGAAGTGCGCCAGCTAGCAGACAAATCTGCCAAGTCTCTAAAAGAAATTGAGCAAATTGTGATGCAAATCCAGAGCGAAACAGGCTCTGTGATGACTGCAATGGAGGAAGGTACACAACAGGTAATTAAAGGCACTAAATTGGCAGAAGAAGCCAAGCGATCGCTCGAAAATATTATTCAAGTGGCAAATCGTATTGATATTTTGGTGCGCTCAATTACCTCCGATACTGTGGAACAGACTGAAACCTCCCGTGCTGTAGCTCACGTGATGCAATCTGTAGAACTTACAGCACAAGAAACCTCTCAGGAAGCACAACGAGTTTCCGGTGCCCTGCAAAACTTAGTGGGTGTATCCCGCGACTTGATAGCTTCCGTTGAACGTTTCCGGGTAGAAACCCTCGAATCTAGATAATTTAGTCAATAGTCCAAAGTTCAAATATTGGCTCTTGACTGTTGATTTTTAACTGTTGACTCTTGACTATTGACTCTTGGCGAAAAAACTATGCTGCCGGAACAACAACAGCGCATTTTGGGTTACTTTATTGAAGAAGCAAGAGACCACCTGAATACGATTGAGCAGGGGTTGTTGAATCTCCAGAGTACCCTGAACGACCCAGAAATGATCAACGAAGTCTTCCGGGCGGCTCACTCTATTAAAGGGGGAGCTGCGATGCTTGGTTTGAGTAGCATCCAGCATACATCTCACCGCCTAGAAGATTGTTTCAAAATTCTTAAAGAGAATCCAATTCAGGTTGACCAAAAGTTAGAGTCTTTGTTTCTTGGTGTGGCCGATACCCTCAAAGCACTTTTGGAGAATTTGAGTGGACCGTTTGGGCTGTCAGAAGAGACAGCCAATACTTTGATGTCAGAAACTGAGCCAGTCTTTCAATGGCTGAATCAGCATCTAGAACTACTCTTACAACAAGCAACCAGTGGTGTAGACAGTGGTATTTCCGCAACAGAAATACGTCCAGCCTTGGCAGATAACGCCAACACACTGACAGAAATTTTCATGCACCGGGATTTCTCCACCCCAGAAGAAGAAAACAGCAGAGTATCCGGCGAACCATCCGTGACATTGCCTGAGGAGACACGTTCGTCGGTTGCGGCTAAAGAAAATGAAACCTGGAGTGAGTTCCAAACCCAAGTGCTGCAAACACTGCGGGAAATGTTGCAACTATTTAAACAAGGGACAAACCTGGAAACTCGGCAAAATCTCCAGGAATGTTGTCAACAGTTAGCCCAATTGGGTGAGGCCTTTAATTTGCCCAAGTGGTGTAATTTATGTCAAGCAGCAACAAACGCGATCGCTAATCCTGATAATAGTTATCTAACTCTAGCTAAAATTGTCATTACAGAAATTAAAAAAGCTCAGGAATTAGTTCTTAAAGGTAAGGAAACGGAGATTGTAATTAGCCAGCAGCTAGAAGTACTTTTGAGCTTCCCAGAAGTTGAATTAGTAGACATAGCCTATAATTTGCCTGATGAATCTGAGAGACAGCCAAATGCGATCGCTGATGAGCTAGCTTCCACAAATGATAATTTTGTTAGTGGTACTAAAAACCGCATAAAGAGCCTATCTGAGCAACTTAACAAAGATCAAAATATTCCTTCAATAACGAAAAATACTAGCACTGATTCTTCTTTATTATTTAACTCCTTATCTAGCAATGAAGATGATACAGTTCTGACAAGTCATAATCTTGATCCAAAAGGTCCAGAAGTTGGAATAGCTGAGTTAAATACTCTGGCGGATTTATTTGAAGGTGAAACGCCAGAACTGGATGAAACTTGGCAACAAGAGGAAATATTAGACATTAATGCTGCCAGTAAATTGGGCATTGATATCACCAGTGGTGAGACTGAGGATACTGATAGCGATTTAGCAGATTTACTATCTTTTGACGACGATATAAGCAATACAAGCAGTGATGATTCTCAAAAAACTACAATCCAAACAGAAGATTTCAGCCTACTATTTGGTGACAATTTCTTAGAAAAAGAGAATTCAGAACCACAACATTCACAAAGAGCAGCAACAAACTTTAACGATCTAGATTTAGACTCCCCGACTGATGAAAGTATAGAAGAATTTACGCAAATTCTCCTCGAATATCCGGGGGATATTGCGCCACAAGATGTAGTGCAAAATCTATTGGGATTGAAATTAGATGAAAACGAAACTTTGTCTATAGGTGAAGTAAATCAACCAGAAATTGAAGCGATACCTAGCATAGAATTATCTGAAAACGAGCAAAACACTTTCTATGAATTATTCTCCGAAACTGAAAATACAAATTTGGCAGAGGAAATAACTCCTAGTAGCGAATCAAAACTTAACTTACCACAACCAGAAAGCTTTTCTTTCGATAATTTATTTACTGAAATAGAAGAAAATACACCATTTTCTACAGGTGAGCCAGAAATTGGAGATTTATTTGACACACCCTCAACAATAGCAAGAGATTTTTTGCCATCAGCAGATGATTTGAACAACTTCTGGAACGAGGAAGCACAAACTCAACAACAGCCAGAATTTGACTCAAAGCTAGAGCAGGATGTAGCTAGGGCGTTAGAGGAGAGCTTGTTTACAGCTGCCAATGATTTTTTTGGCGATACTCCTTCACCTACAGCAAATTTTGATCTTGAAGATTTTGATCTAGCTTTCCCACAGCAAGATGAGCAGCTCGATCTGATATTTTCAGAAGATGGTGAGGATGATTTATTTGCAGAGTTGGCACCAACCAACACGACAATTTCACATAACGTTGACGAGCAACAAATACCTGTAACCGAGATTAGCAGCTTTTTAGAAGAGCAGAGCGATCTCACCCAACTCCCGTCAACGGCATTACCTCCAGAAGCTTTAGATTTCACTCCTGAATTTACCAACCAGTCAGTAGAGAACGTATTTGGCAGTTCTCCCAAAGCTTTTGCTGACCTGGAAATTGATTTGTTCAATATTGATACTCCAGAAACGACTGTTACTGACAGTGCACAATTAAATTTAGTCGAGGAGTCATCAGCAACAGCAGCAAGCCTAGATATAGATTTCAGCGATTTAGACAACTTTGATACTCCAGAAACGACTGTTACTGACAGTGCACAATTGAATTTAGTCGAGGAGTCATCAGCAACAGCAGCAAGCCTAAATATAGATTTTAGCGATTTAGACAACTTTGATACCGCAGAAACGACCGTTGCTGACAGTGCACAATTGAATTTAGTCGAGGAGTCATCAGCAACACCAGCAAGTCTAAATATAAATTTCAGCGATTTAGACAACTTTGATACTCCAGAAACGACCGTTGCTGACAGTGCACAATTGAATTTAGTCGAGGAATCATCAACAACACCAGCAAGCCTAGATACAGATTTCAGCGATTTAGACAACTTTAATACCGCAGAAACGACTGTTACTGACAGTGCACAGTTGAATTTAGTCGAGGAGCCATCAGCAACAAGTCTAGATTTAAGTTTTGTCGAAGATTTTAGTTTACAACAGTCTCCAGCTAACTCAGGGGTAGACGAGAGTTTGGAAACTGCTGTTGATGCCGCAGACATAACTTTTGCTGCTAGTACAGAACTGGCTTTAGTTGATGAATTATCAGCCACAGAAACTGTCTTCCAAGAATTTGCAACCTTAGACGAGTTAGTAGACAACACTGCAAATAGTGATTTCAACGAAGCTGCTATTGCAGAAACTGCTAGTACAGAACTGGCTTTAGTTGATGAATTA
>NZ_MTAV01000068.1 GCF_002154695.1 Nostoc sp. T09 | reverse complement strand
TTTTACAGACTCGGAAATTCCTCTGATATTAGCTTCTTCGACTTTGCCTTTTACAGACTCAGAAATTCCTTTGACATTAGCCTCATCAATCTTATGTTGGATAGACTGAGAGATGCCTTTGGTGTCAGTTTCTTCAATCTTATGCTGAACGGATTCTGACAGACCACTGACATCGGCTTCGTCAATTTTATTCTTGACAGAATTAGTAATGCCTTGAATGTTAGCTTCTTCAACTTTGTCTTTGACCGATTCTACGGTAGCTTTAACAGAAGGCTTGATATCTTCAACAGCGTCCTTGAGGGAATCTGCAACACCTTCGGCTGTGTGCTTAACGTTATGTGCTACCTCTTCTACAGTCTCATTAATATTCTCGGCTATATCTCGACCAACAGCGGCACCAGCAACTGCACCACCTACAGCCCCGACGGCTGCACCTAGTCGTCCACCTACCAATCGACCAATAGCCGCGCCGGTGACTGCACCTCCAGCAGCACCAAGTGCTGTGCCAATGGGATGTCCACCAGATTGCTGCTCTATATTTTCATCATGTTGCTCAGACGTGATTGAATTATCACTAGACTGAGCCTGAACTTTTCTGGTAATAGACTTGTCTTGGTTATCATCAAATGTCTGACTACTATCAACCATGATATTTATCTCCTTAAACAAAACTAAAGGCTCATCAATTCTTTGATTTGTTATTAATATAACAATCCTCTTTAGAAGCTATACATAACTAAAGGTGGAAATTACTATACGTTTGTTTCAACTGAAGTTAGAAATTTTAGATTAGAAATTTTAGAACTGTCTCAACTTCTTGCTTATTTTTTGAATCTCGAAGTTTTTCTTTTCTACTGCTCGTGAGGGTTTTATAGTACTATTGAAATCTAATTATTTAAAGTAAGATTATCTGCCATACGATAGATGTAATTATTAGCAGTGATCGCATGTTTTATTTGGATGCAGGCTAAAGGTTTTTTATAAGTGTCAGTAGCAAGAAGAGCGATCGCACTTTATGAACGCAGTTACACGAGGAACATGGCGATCGCAGTTGCATTTATTGTTAGGTAAATAAATAATTTTTGTGTTATACAGAGGCGTGGAAAATTGCAGTTCACGATCGCAGTTACGGTTATTTTTAGATAAATCGATAATTTTTGTTTAGAGCAAGATGCGCAAAGAAGAAAGAATTATTAGTGCGATCGCACGGCAATATCCGATGAAATTTATTGGTTACAGCGTCCAATCTGCAATTGCTAATCTAGGTACTAAACCAAAATCTCGTTGATTACGAGTAACGACTGTGGCATTAAGAGATAATGCAATTGCAGCTATTCGCATATCTTTTTGCAGGCGATTTTTTCGCAGGGGAGGATTCTCTTTCAACAACTGTTTAAGACAGTTATCAGCCTCTGGTGTGAAATCTAGGATCTCAACTGTTTGGAGATATTTGACGGTTGTCGAAAGTTTTGAGTACAGTGCGGGGAGATTTTGCACAGACGACGGCTCGTTAATTTTACCAATCCAGCCGTTGAAAAGTTCTTGAACCGTAATTATAGTAACAGCAATTTGATGTAGAGAAGTGTTGGCTATAACTTGGGGATGGTTGCAAAGAATTAGTGAAACATGATCGGTATCGAGAATATATCGAGACACCCAAGCAACCTCTACAAGTAGTATGAGGAGTCAACTTCAGTATCATCATCTGAGGTTCGCTCTACTCGAATTTGATCCATGATTTCCTGAAAATCTGGATCGTCTTGAAAGACTCCAGCAAATTGCATCCAGGTAGGTGGTGAAGTAGAAAGTGGCACATTCCAGGAAATAGCTTCAATGTGGCTGAGTCGTTCTAAAAAGGTGGCTTGGAGTTGAGCGATCGCTTCTTCCCTTGTTTTTGCTTCGACTCGAAAGTTAGGAAACTCAAATATAGATGCAGCAAACTGACCATTTTTGAGAGTTTCTACTAAAACTGTCACTTTCAAATTGGTGGCTGGCTGGGATGGCGGTAGATTTAGATTTATCACCATGTTTGAAACACTTATAGTGTCTTTCTGATTCTACCGTGAGATTCGCACGGAATGGGAGCAAGCAGAACAAGCAAAAGCCCAGTCACCGCGATCGCAATTAATATAAAGATTAATGATATCTAGAGGCAAAAGATGAGCCAAATACGAAAACTCACTGCAATTATTGAGCGTGAGGGAGATGGTTATGTATCGCTGTGTCCAGAACTTGATATTGCTAGCCAAGGTGAGACGATTGAAGAAGCACGAAATAATTTAGTTGAAGCTTTGGAACTATTTTTTGAGACTGCTGACCCCTCGGAAATTCAGGAGCGTTTACATACAGAAGTTTTTGTGACTCAATTAGAGGTGAGCGTTGGGTAAGTTGCGAGTTCTTTCTGGTCGGGAAGTCTGCCAAATTTTAGAGCAACATGGTTTTTTGCAAGTACGCCAGCGCGGTAGTCATATTATTATGCAGCAACGAACAGAAGATTCAACCATAACTGTTCCTGTCCCTGATTATGAAGAAGTTCGCGTTGGCACGTTGCGGTCTATTATTCGCCAGTCAGGATTACCTCGCAATCTTTTTGAAGTAAGTTAGAATCATTGGCGATCGCACCTACGTCATATTCTTCACCCAGTTAATTCCTTGTCCACACCACTGGATGAGTAGCCACCGATCGGATTCTTTGTTTAATGCTGGTTTGATGCGGAAATTAAACACTTCCTGCCAAACTTCTACTCCGTGGTTGAGAACAAAATCTGCTTCCAATTCCTGGAACTTTTCCCATTGGCGATCGCTTATCGCTGTAAATATAGGAATAATTACGCTTACCGGAATTTCAGTAGCTACAGGTGTCATTCTGGGTAGTCCTCAAAAATACAAATGAATGGCACAGCAAAGGCGATCGCCTCGTCCTTTGTCGGCATATATACCTATCACGACATTTTTCTACCAGAGTCTACACGGGAGGAATTAAGACGGGATTAGCGATCACCATAACCCTTAACTTCATCCTCTGTAGTGCCTGTATACAGTTTGTCAACATGAGCTAATCTAGCCGTATACTTTAGATGTTAGATTTTACAAGTCTCAAGACGAGAAAATAGTGCTGCCCACCACGTTCCTAACCTGGGGAGATGCCCTGGAAGAGCATTAAGGGTAAAGTTAAGCTCAGAACCAAATAACCATTTTTTCTGATCTTTCAAATACCAGCCTACGTGTTCGCCTAACAGTGTTTGTGATGGGATGGCACCTATATCCTGCCAGATACGTTTTTGCACGCTAAAGCCGAAATGTCCATTACTGTATTTCACCCAAAGTTGGTCAATAACTTCTAGGTCACTACAGGGAAACTTTTCGATGTCTTGACTCCTGAGCCAGCCTTCTTTTTCTCTTGTAAATATCTTAAGCATGATAGCCATAGTTTCCTGATCTGCTTCTTGCCACTTACCATCTGCTAGTAAATCGCGCAGTAATGTGTAATCTATTCCCTGTCCACTCCTAAGATTATCGGCTGGTTTTTCTGGCTTAATACTAGGGTTGATTTTAAGCTCAGATTGAGATGCTCGTGTAATAAGTTGAGTCTGCGAATGGTTATTTGTTAGTAATTTAGGAGTTAAATTTTCTGAGATCCCTGCTATCCGGATGCTTAAACAGCCAAGTTTGTATGCAAACTCAACAGGTTTACCAGCCCCTAGTGCATCATAAAAGCCAATGGCAAATTCAATGGCTGCTCTATCTCCAATTGCTTGGCTCATACCAATCACATAGTTAATATGTTGGGCTATCGCCTCAGCTTGTACCTTTGAATAACAAGCATTAAGCACAACACACTCCACTTGCTCAGCAAACAGTTCAAATAATCCTGCTAAAGCCTCTGTCTCAACTACTTTGGCTTGACCTATTTCATCTTCAAATACCAGGCCCTCTTCCCCTGCTCCATGACCTGAGAAGTGAATAATGTTCGGCTCATAGTCCAGTATGGCTCTGTGTATGTCTCTGTAGCGGACTGCTTGTGCTGTCTCTAGCAAATAATAATCACGCTGTTTCGAACGTTTTAGCCCCTCCTTAATTTCACGCATTTCCTCATTCAGGCGAAGGTTACTTGTGCCAATAGGATTTGCTGATAGAATTAGTATTCTTTGGGTTCGAGTATTAGTACTCATTAAAAATTTGAATCTCTGGAGTAGTGCTTATAACCTAAGTTTACGATTGTTTAATCTACTGTATAAAACTTTGAATGCAAGAAATAATTTGTTTCTCATATATGGAGGTAGCCAGTAATTTGCAATACGCCTGCTCAATATTGGCAATTGCAAACTCTAACTCTACAGTATTTACAGTAACTTGCTCATGCTGTTTCTAAGAGGTTATTTATAAAGTAAATCTAAAGATGGCTGGTCAAGAGAATCGCAAAGATAGGATGCTTTGAAGACAGTGTAATTACTTAGTAAGCAATGCCTTGAAAAGCTTATTCTACTGAATTGAGTGACTTAGAATGGGAAATTCTCGCTCCCTTAATTCCCGCAGCTAAATCAGGAAGGCATCCTCGCACAACTGATATGCGGGAAGTATATAATGCCATCTATTATCACTTAAAAACCGGATGCCAATGGAATATGCTTCCTGGAGACTTCCCCCCTAGTTCAACGGTTTACAAATACTACCGAAAATCGCAAAAACAAGGTGTATGGGAAGAATTAAACCACACCTTACGTGACAGATTAAGAGAAAAAATAGCTAGAGCAACACAAGCGAGTGCGATCGCATAACACGTTGCTGCGTTAACATAACAACCCGATGTTATGGCATAACACATCGATGCATTAATATAATAGCGCGATGTTATATTAATGCAGCCCAATGCAAATATTCAACTGCAAGATTGCACTAATTCATCAAGCCATGTTCAGTACTTTCCGTAATAGGGCTTGGTCTTCTAACTTGGCTTTTAAACGCCCATTCTCGATATCGCGTATCCAGCTTTGGCTTTTACCTGTCAACTTTGCCAATTCTCTCTGAGAGAGGTTGAGATTTTTTCGCGCTTCTAAAATCTGTTCGCCCAGCAAATCGCCTGTGGTTTTTGGCTTTCTGCGATTGCGGTTAACGTTACGTCTTGGCTTTTTGTCTGAGTCTGAGTTTTGGTACTCCCATTCTGTTGGCAATTCAAAGGATAAAATCCGCGCATTCATCAGCAGATTCCATTTCCCACGGGGGCCTGTGTCTGTGAGGCGAGTTTCGCCACCGCCGTCATTTGTCCAAAATTCTAATGCTGCTTCTGGATCTTCTGGTAAATCGATTAACTTTGCCCACAATGGTTGAATTTCTACAGGATAAGTAATTGGGTCAAAAATAGGTTTAATTCCATAATGATTCAGCATTTCTAGATCGCTTTCAAAAGTCCGCAATAGACGTTTGCGTTCTTCTCTTTGTCTAGAGGCTAAGGTGACTTTTTCTTCACCGTAAGCAACACGCAATAAGGTAGGAACTGTTATGCGTTGCTCTCTGCCCATTTTGGTTTTAAACAGCAACCACAGCATGAGCCTTGCTGCACCTTCATGTTGCTGCCAAATACTCATAATAGTAGTTAACAGTGTTTTCGGGAGAATGCCATATTGATAGAATGCGGTGCGCTCTTTGCAGGCTTGTTTATTTAAGAAATGCTGGGCCCAAATTCCGGCTTTAATTTTAAAAGTTAGTCCCACTAAATATTTGCATCCGAGGTCGTCTTCTTGAAAGTAATGCTCCATGTCTATTAGGTGCCACAAGCGGGTTCCTGCAACTGAAAATCCTTTGACTCGGCCTTGTTGCGGCCAGTCAACGGAAATTATCAATGAGCAAGCTTGTTGCACGATGTTTTTCATTAAAGTTAGTTTGGCATTTTTGCTCAGGTCTTTGCGTTTTTCTAACCCTAAATATTTTTCTAGTTGGCGTTCATCAATAGAAAATTCTTGCTCCCAAGGTTGTTCTAAAGCAGTTGCCTGAGCTGCCAAAATTAGATGGATGCAAGCGGCTCTAATATCTAGCGTTTCAATTGCTTCTATATCTGTTGTGCGAGTGCTGACGTTGAATGGATCTTGGATGTGAAATGCGATCGCACCTCTACCTTGATTAACTTGTCGGCTATAGGATAAATACCCAGCTTCATCAATTTCCCAATGTAAGGATGTGCGCTGTGCAAGTACGTTGCAAGCTTCCCAGATGACAATCGCTGAAGCAAATGCGTTGTTTTTTCCATTAGAAAACAAATCTGGGCTAGTAGCATCTCTCGGTTCTACTTTACATCTCCCCTTTTTTGCTTGCCACGGGATAGGTGAATTTGTGGGACAGGCGCTTACACATTGCGGTTCGGGATAATAACCTTCGCAATTGTTACAAAGACAAGGATCGATCCAATATTCATTATTTTCGATTTTAATTGCACCCGTCGGACATTGGGGACGGCAATTGTCACATCCAACGCAACTGTTGTTAGGAATTGTATACGGCATAATGCACTTCCAACTATACTCGTTGAGATGTTTGGCTCAAGTCTCCCCTGGATGTGCCCTCTTTGTTCATGAGATTCACGACTCGCTACCAATTGATTTTTCTAACAAGAAAAATTTTTCTTGTTTAGGTAATTGCTCATATTCATACTCGGACATTACATCCACTTGGAAGCGACTTAAGGCTTTTCACCTGAGCCTCATAATTACTTCTTCATTAACTATACATTTCATAATCAAGTTGATAAGTTTGTTCACAATGAGCCTGGAGATGTTTCTTTAGGAATTTATTTTTAGAGATTCAAAGAATAGTTTTTTTAGACCTTAAAACCTTAACCAAAGTGTTTTTAGTGAACATCAACCCTTATGGTTAATAGTATTCAACTTATTTATTAATACTTTTAATATTTTACATTAGTTTATATTCTGCCATAAGTATTACAGTTTTTCAATAAGTCATCTTCTGCATTCTTATTTGCTGTAATGTGCAAAAATAACATTTGCTTTTTCTGCATTGGTATCAAGAGTTAAAGGCAGGAGACAGAAGGCAGAGAGCAGAAGGAATACATATAAATAAATTTAGGTTATTAAAGACATAATATTTCTTACGTTGTGCGTTTCAAGATACATCTTTTTTGTTGTGAATAAATTTAGGCGGCTCAAAACCATTTTTGTGAAAGGAAAAACAAATTCTTCCCTTCTGCCATCTGCCCTTCTCCGCAAGCAAAAAACTATTATTTTGGCAAGAGCATCAATTGTATAAAACCATATTTTTATACTCAAGTAATATTCATGCAAATGATTTTTACTGCTAGCAGTTGCAGTTGTTTAGCCAAATATAGAGAATGTCTGATTATCGCAGATAAAGCGGCAAACTATGTTAGGCAGGCATGACTTGAACAAGATTTTATAATAATTATTGGCAAAAGCTTTCAATTAACAGAGCTAATAAAAAAACAAGTGAGACTTGGTAAAAAGTCAGAAAATTTTGATTATAGGCAAATAGTTGTTTAAGAGCAAAAACAGACTATTAAGATTAGGTTAGGATAACGATCAAAGCACCAACATATTTTTAGGCATAATTGCCGAGGATTTATCATGGCACAACTAACAGGATTGACCTTCGGAGGTAAAACTTGGACACCAAAATTTGCCCAAGCAATTGATAAAGATAAATGTATCGGCTGTGGCAGATGCATGAAAGTATGCGGGTACAATGTGCTGGATCTAAAAGCCCTCAACGAAGAAGGTGAATTTGTTGAAGATGAAGATGATGAAGAAATCGAGCGCAAAGTAATGGTAGTTGCTAATACAGAAAACTGTATTGGTTGCGAAGCTTGTGCGCGGATTTGTCCTAAGAATTGTTACACCCACGCCGAATTAAACAATTAAGATTGTTTGGGATTTGACCAAATTGTTGCCTGTTCAGCGAGGGAGTAATTTAAAAGCAAGGTAATTAGAGGGGAAGTTTAAAAGGCAGAGGGCAGAAAGCAGAAGGAAATAAAGTTTGGAAAGTCAGCTTTGTAACCTTTTTAATCTGTGTAGTTATTTTTGCTTTGTTGAATTAGATGTTTACTCGAATTAGCAGAAAGTTCGTAGTAAGCAAATGCGTAAATCTTAAAGTGTTATCTATTAACAAATTCATACTTGCTGCTAATTGGCTTAATTAATATTAAAGCTAAAGTGCCCTCCTGAACTAGGTTTTTGTGAAAGTTGCGGGATGATTTGACATCAAAATCAAGATATAAGTATAAATTTTTTTGGGGGAAGAGATGTGAAAAGATCTGGAAAATTCCCCCAATTTTTATAGGGGTAAGTTAGAAAAAGAGTGAGAGAAAACAAAAACGCTGCTTTGTAGATGAAGGGACTAGGGAATGGGGAATGGGAAAGGGAGAAGGGGAAAAAGGGAAAATAACCCATGCCCAACGCTCGATGCTCAATTCCTAATACTTAGAAAATTACACCTTTGACGGCGTTTTACAGAGCAGGTGGTATGTATGGAACAAATTCCTGTTTCACTTTGGACTTTGGTTGCTGGTGTATTAGTTACAGCAATCAGCATTTGGATTGGTCAACACCATAATCTATTCCCAGAGCAAGCATCGCTACAAGCGCCGATGGTGGACGGATTTTTTAATATCATGTTTACCATTGCGATCGCGCTATTTTTGGTAGTAGAAGGAACAATTATAATTTTTCTAGTGAAGTACCGTCGCCGTCGGGGAGATAATACCGATGGTGCGCGCGTTGAAGGTAACGTTCCCCTAGAAATTTTCTGGACGGCAATTCCATCACTGATTGTCCTCTGTTTAGGCATCTACAGCGTAGATGTGTTTAACAGAATGGGAGGATTAGACCCAGCAGGTCATCCTCATGGTACAGCGCATGTTGCTCATGTAAGTGGCAGTGCAATGGCTGCTACCCTGGATAATCCTTCAGAATCTAAAACTGCACCCGCAATTGGCATTGGTTCGTCTTCCACAAACCAAAACAAAGCCGCCGATTTGACGGTCGATGTCAAAGGGATGCAGTACGCCTGGATATTTAACTATCCTGATAGTGGCATTACCTCTGGGGAATTGCACGTTCCGGTTGGTGCTGATGTGCAACTCAACCTTTCAGCACAAGATGTAATTCACTCATTCTGGGTGCCGAACTTCCGCCTGAAGCAAGACGCAATTCCCGGTATCGCTACCCAACTGCGATTTGTCGCCACCAAACCAGGAACATATCCTGTAGTTTGCGCTGAACTTTGCGGTGGTTATCACGGTTCAATGCGATCGCAGGTAATTGTCCACACACAAGAAGATTATGATAGCTGGCTGACAGAAAACCAAGTTGCTCAAAAGCAAGATTTGCATCAAGCGATCGCAGTTAACCCAGCCAATTTATCAACATCAGAGTTTCTGGCTCCCCATGCTCATGATATGGGAGTGAGTGCCGCAACTCTAGAGTCATTGGTCAAAAGTCATTAGTCATTGGTCATTGGTCAAGAGTCATTAGTCATTGGTCATGAGTTTCTAGTTTGAGACAAACGACACAGGACAAACCACAAATGACAAATACCAAAGGACAAAGGACAAACCACAAATGACAAATGACAAAGGACAAAGGACAAAAATATGACAAAAGTAGAATTTCCCCGGAATACGCCACCAGACAAAAATAAACCCCAAACAGTGGTAGTGACTCACACCGCGCACCCAACAGCGTGGAAATGGCAGGACTATTTCACGTTTAATGTTGACCACAAGGTAATTGGAATTCAATACCTGGTGACAGCGTTTGTGTTTTATTTGATCGGTGGCTTGATGGCGATGGCTATCCGTGTTGAATTAGCAACACCGGAAGCAGATTTCCTCGATCCCAATCTGTATAACGCTTTCATGACTAATCACGGGACGATTATGATCTTCCTGTGGATTGTCCCCAGCGCAATTGGGGGATTTGGTAATTATCTAGTACCGCTGATGGTGGGTGCTAGAGATATGGCTTTCCCCAAACTGAATGCGATCGCCTTTTGGTTAAACCCACCAGCCGGATTACTCATATTAGGTAGTTTCATTTTTGGCGGTTCGCAATCTGGTTGGACAGCTTATCCACCTTTGAGTTTGGTGACAGCACCAATCGCTCAAACTATGTGGATACTTGCGATCGTTTTGGTGGGAACTTCCTCAATTTTGGGTTCGCTGAACTTTGTGATCACCATTTTGATGATGAAAGTTCCCAGCATGAAATGGGATCAAGTGCCTCTATTTTGCTGGGCAATTTTAGCAACCTCCATCCTGGCGCTTCTCTCCACACCTGTATTAGCAGCCGGTTTAGTTCTGCTGTTGTTTGACCTCAACTTTGGCACTTCCTTCTTTAAACCAGATGCAGGCGGTAACGTTGTTATTTACCAACACTTATTCTGGTTCTATTCTCACCCGGCAGTATATTTAATGATTCTGCCCATCTTCGGCATCATGTCCGAAGTCATTCCCGTTCACGCCCGCAAGCCGATTTTTGGTTATAAAGCGATCGCTTATTCTAGTGTAGCTATCTGCGTTGTGGGTTTGTTCGTT
Source organism: Nostoc sp. T09 (assembly GCF_002154695.1). Taxonomy (GTDB): domain Bacteria; phylum Cyanobacteriota; class Cyanobacteriia; order Cyanobacteriales; family Nostocaceae; genus Aulosira. Next base: position 3,215 of record NZ_MTAV01000068.1, on the reverse strand, counting down.
TGGGTACACCACATGTTTACCAGTGGTACACCCGGTTGGATGCGGATGTTCTTCACCATCTCCACCCTGATAGTTGCAGTTCCCACTGGCGTGAAAATTTTTGCCTGGGTTGCTACCCTTTGGGGTGGTAAAATCCGCTTCACAGGTGCGATGCTTTTCGCCATTGGCTTATTATCCATGTTTGTCATGGGCGGCTTAAGCGGTGTGACGATGGGAACAGCCCCCTTTGATGTTCACGTCCACGACACATATTATGTAGTCGGACATTTTCACTACGTTCTGTTTGGCGGTTCCGTGTTTGGGATTTATGCCGGCATTTATCACTGGTTCCCCAAAATCACCGGACGAATGTTGAATGAAACCTTGGGACGGATTCATTTCGCCCTCACCTTCATCGGCACGAATCTAACCTTTTTACCCATGCACGAGTTGGGTTTGAAAGGAATGCCCCGACGAGTGGCAATGTATGACCCCCAATTTATCGACCTCAATCAAATTTGTACCTTCGGTTCAATTGTTTTGGGGATATCGGTAATTCCTTTCGCCATCAATATGATTTACAGTTGGTTGAAAGGGCCTTTGGCTGGTGATAATCCTTGGCAAGCTTTGACTTTAGAATGGACAACCAGCTCACCACCAGCGATTGAAAACTGGGAAGTATTGCCGATTGTCACTCATGGCCCTTATGACTACGGTCATGGTAACAGTAGTGAAGTACAGCCATCTGCAACGCCGGAAGCTAGTGCTTAGTTAGTAGAGTAGCCCTTTAATTTCTTTTTTCTCTCAGCGCTCTCTGCGTCTCTGTGGTTAAATAAATTACTTTTAAACCACAGAGGCACAGAGAACACAGAGTAAAGAGATTAAAGAAGAGTTAAATAAGGATTTTGGATAAAGAATGAAAATTTTGCCGCTTCAGACTTCATTTTTTATTCAAGCTTCCACAACAGACAGAGTAGATCGTATTGTCAAAAAATCTATGACTATAGCTACAACCACGAGCGAAGATCACAGTGCAGAACACGAAGAACATCCAGATTTAAGAGTTTGGGGACTGTTGACGTTCCTAGCTTCTGAATCCCTGATGTTTGGGGGATTTTTTGCCACTTTCTTGTTTTTCCGAGGTATTACAGCAGTTTGGCCTCCAGAAGGGAGTGAAGTAGAACTACTTGTGCCGACTATTAACACCATTATTTTGGTGTCCAGCAGTTTTGTGATTCACTTCGGTGATAAGGCGATTAAAAAGAATAACGTCAAGGGAATGCAACTGTGGTACGCAATTACTGCAATCATGGGTGCAATTTTCTTAGGTGGTCAGGTTTATGAGTACGCAAATTTAGGATACGGTCTGACTACCAACGTCTTCGCCAACTGCTTTTATATCTTGACTGGGTTCCACGGTTTGCACGTTTTTGTGGGACTGTTATTGATATTACGTGTATTGTGGCGATCGCGTCTTCCCGGTGAATATTCTGCAACCAATCATACTTTCATCGAAATGGCAGAAATTTACTGGCACTTCGTAGACATCATCTGGATTGTTCTCTTCACCTTGGTATACGTTCTCACTTTGTTTTAAAGGACTGGGGATTGGGGACAAGCAGACAAGGGGAAATAACCAATGCCGTAAGAATTTAGGAGTCAGAATTCAGGAGCCAGAAGGGTTAAAGAATGAGGAGAAATATTTGATGAATCAATTTACTAATCTACTAGATTACCTCTAAATTCTGACTTTTGACTCCTGAGTGCTGAATTCTTACCCAATGCCCCATGCCCAATCCCCAATGCCCCATTTTGGAGATTATTATGCAAGTTGATACTAATAAATTCTCATGGTTCCAAGTTCCAGAGGACATCAAAAAGTTATTGATGTTGGCTGCACAGACTTGGGAAAACACCTCAGAATCCGAGAAATATATGCAACAAGCTGTAGCTAAAACAGGTGAACATACAGAGGTTTTAGTAGCAGCATATAGGTATTTCTATTACAAAAATAATTATTTATTAGCTCTGCAAACAACAAACCAATTATTAGATAAAATTAAGGAAGCTGAAAAATTTCCTGAAGATTGGGAGCAACTCAAGCCGATTTTAGTCAGTCGGAAAAAAGACTCGCAAATCAGGCTATATTTGAATGCTTATGCTGCTTCTGGATTAGTATTAGCCAAGCTCGGAGAAATCGAGCAAGCTAAAATAATTAGTAGCAGAGTCAAAGAAATAGACGGGTCTAATGATTTTGGCGCGGGAATTCTGCTGGATATACTCACTCGTCCACCTGAAGAAGATGATTGACAATTCGTAATTATTTGGTCAAAAATCATGAGTCTTTTTTCATCGAATAATTTAATTTCCCTATCGGCTATTAATTCTGCTACTTTGATTCCTGCACCTAACTTACCTATTCAGCCTGTACCGATTATTACTCCTATTAATCTTCCGTCCCCCGTTTTCCCGCTAAACTCTTTTCGATTTATGGTTTAAAATTTATGCAAGGTAGGGATTTGCTTGTAACTGGCGACGGCAAGTTACAACTGTGTAAATCTGCGAGAGCATGGGATTTATTGCGTGATAATTATCGCCTTTATCGCTTTTTGACTGAAGTGGAAGACGTTCTCAATGATGTTGATGATGAATCCAGCCGCCTACCAGAACTGAGAATGCTGGTTAGGCGATTAATTGTCAATTCTTACTGGGTAAATAGTCAATATTTAGAACCTGATGCTCAAACTGGAACTTCTGTTTTACTCATGTATGATGAGTTGGGTTTTCCCTTAACAGTGCAAACAGTAGCATTTGCACCAGGAACATCATCGACAATTCATAATCATGGAACCTGGGGAATTGTTGCAGTTTTAAAAGGTCAAGAAAAGAATACGTTTTGGCGGCGAAATCCTAGCCCTGATGCTCAAGATAAAATTGAAGCAACGGGAGAAGTTAACTTATTGCCAGGAGATATTATTAGTTTTACTCCTGATGCAATTCATTGTGTTGAAGCAGTGGGTGATGAACCAACTGTGACTTTTAACATCTATGGGGAAACCGATCCAAAAGAAAGATTTGAGTTTAACCCAGTGACTCATATCGCTAAAAAGTTTTAGGCTTAATAGAAAAATTCACAAATTCGTCACAAATTAACCTCAAAAAAACTCTGCGTTACTCTGTCTTGAAAAGTTTCCTACGCCGGGAAACCCGGCTTCGAGGAACTTTTCGCTGCGCTT
>NZ_MTAV01000270.1:127-1245 GCF_002154695.1 Nostoc sp. T09 | reverse complement strand
ACAGCTTATGCCCTGAGAGCTTTTTTTACTTAACTTCCAACTTTTCAAACATCCTCTTAGTCAAATTACGAGACCGTTCTTTTTTACCATTAAACTGTACCCTACAGATAGCCGCTTAATAACTGTACAGTTCATTCTCAATAAGCACACACATTTTTCCAGGGGTTTGTGCCTCCCAAACCTTTAGCTTGCAGGGTTTAGAGGCGATTGTCGCCCCTTGAAGGATAAGGCTTTTGTATCTTCTAACTCTAGCCGTAAACCTGTAACCCCTAGTTCTGTTGCAACTCCAGAGAAAAAGTGTCCATCCCAGTTCCTCCATCCGAGCAACTCCTTTGTCTACACCTCTACTACAAGTAACTACTGACATTTATTCCACTTGGAAAACAGGAGTTTGTACCAAGCTAAAAATTACCAATCCAGGCAATACCAAGGTTAACAACTGGCAACTGACATTTCATCTTAATCAAGCTAGAATCAACAATTCTTGGAATGCTAATTTTCAACAGCAAGGAACAACACAATATCTTGTGACTCCTTTGGATTGGGGAAGAGTAATTGAGCCACATCAATCGCGGGATATTGGTTTTTGCGCTAATAAACTGGGTTCAGATTACCAGGTGCGGCAGATAAAAGTAAAAATTCAATAATAAAAAAGGCAAAAGAAAATTTTCTTTTGCCTTGATTAACTTTCACCGAAACATTGTTTAGCAAGGAAGTAGCAAGAGCTTTAACTTAGTACATATATCTAAGGTCTCAAGAGTTAGATATGGAGAGAAAGAAACTTCTTCCTTACTCAATCCCTTAGCTTTACTTTTGGGATTTTATTCCGCTCTTACTACTCTGTACTCGTTACTAATTAACGTTTACGGTTATTCTTCGTAATCGTCTTCGTCGTCTTCCTCGTAGTCATCCTCTTCATCTTCTTCTACAAGGTCAGTAACTTCATCAGCAATCAAGTCATCGTCATCCAAAATAGACCGTTCTGCACGTCTACTACCAAATGTAGGTTCAACAAGAGAAGGAGAATCTAAATTGTAGGTGCGAGCTGTGCGGTCATCTAGCACCATATCTAACGGATCATCGACTTCATCTAAGACGCTGGTACTTTCGAGCGCAGC
>NZ_MTAV01000270.1:0-117 GCF_002154695.1 Nostoc sp. T09 | reverse complement strand
ACCATATCTAACGGATCATCGACTTCATCTAAGACGCTGGTACTTTCGAGCGCAGCTTTTCCCTCTTCTGTCACTCTCCGGAATAAGCAAGTAGTAAAGAAGCTAAATCATCCAGAA
>NZ_MTAV01000269.1 GCF_002154695.1 Nostoc sp. T09 | reverse complement strand
TTATTTTCAGTTTGGGCTTATATTGAGGGGTATTACCCCCTATTTGCCAGCTGTATCCTTCAAGAAGTCGGGGATCTAAAGTTGCACGAATAAATTTTAGCTGAAGCGTATTAGGGGAGATGCGATCACCTTGATGAATTTCTCGAAGATTTTCCCACCGTGAGCCGCACACAGGCACAAAAATATTTACAATGATTGCGATCGCTTCACTTGCAATGACAAATTTGTATCCAGATTCAACATTGGATATTCATTAATGAGTATCAAAGACTCGTTCATGAGGATAAAAGCCTCATTCACGAGTATTAAAGACTCGCCGACGAGTATCAAAGACTCGCTCACGAGGATAAAAGCCTCATTCACGAGTATCAAAGACTCGCCGACGAGTATTAAAGACTCGCTCACGAGTATTAAAGACTCGCCGACGAGTATCAAAGACTCGCTCACGAGGATAAAAGCCTCATTCACGAGTATCAAACACTCGCTGTCGAGTATCAAAGACTCATTAATTACGAATTGTCAGCGCTCTCTGCAACTTACCCTAATAATATCCGCAGTAATGGGTACACAAGTGCCGTAAAATTATCATCTATCCGGCATCTGCTACCCCCTTGACGCCCATGTATTGCGACTACCTGGTTCAAATTCTGACCGCCCGCGTGTATGATGTTGCCCAGGAAACACCTTTAGAGTATGCCCCAAATCTTTCTAAGAGACTAAACAATAAGCTATTGCTGAAGCGGGAAGATATGCAGTCAGTATTTTCCTTCAAGCTGCGTGGTGCTTATAACAAGATGGTAAACCTACCACCGGATTTATTAAAGCAAGGTGTAATTGCGGCATCCGCAGGCAACCATGCCCAAGGGGTCGCGCTATCTGCCAGTCGGTTGGGAACGCAAGCAATTATTGTCATGCCAGTAACCACACCCCAGGTAAAGGTGGATGCAGTTAAAGCACGGGGGGGACAGGTGGTGTTGCATGGCAATACCTACGATGATGCCTATGCCTATGCCCGTGAATTGGAGGCAGAAAAGGGACTCACGTTTATTCACCCCTTTGATGACCCCGATGTGATTGCCGGACAGGGAACCATCGGCATGGAAATTCTACGGCAATATCAACAACCCATCCATGCAATTTTTGTCGCCATTGGTGGTGGGGGATTGATTGCGGGGATTGCAGCTTATGTCAAACGGTTGCGTCCGGAGATCAAGATTATTGGTGTAGAACCAGTGGATGCAGACGCGATGAATCAATCGCTGAAAGCTGGACATCGAGTACGCTTATCCCAGGTAGGGTTATTTGCCGATGGCGTAGCAGTGCGGGAAGTCGGAGAGGAAACCTTTCACCTATGTCAGCAGTATGTAGATGAAATCATTTTGGTAGATACCGATGATACTTGCGCCGCAATTAAAGACGTATTTGAAGATACCCGATCAATTTTAGAACCAGCTGGAGCATTGGCGATCGCAGCTGCTAAAGCCTACGCCGAAAGAGAGCAAATCGAGGGACAAACCTTAGTTGCCGTCGCCTGCGGTGCTAACATGAACTTCGACCGCCTGCGCTTTGTCGCCGAACGCGCAGAATTTGGCGAACGCCGCGAAGCCATCTTTGCTGTTACCATTCCCGAAGAACAGGGAAGTCTGCGGAAATTTTGTGAATGTATTGGCAATCGTAACTTAACTGAGTTTAACTACCGTATTGCCGATGAAAAAGAAGCACATATTTTTGTCGGTGTGCAAATTCAAAACCGCGCCGATGCGACAAAGATGTTGGAAACCTTTGAAGGCTGCGGCTTCAAAACCATCGACTTAACCGACGACGAACTCACAAAATTGCATCTGCGCCACATGGTTGGCGGACATTCTCCCCTGGCGCATAATGAATTACTCTACCGCTTTGAGTTTCCCGAACGCCCCGGTGCGTTAATGAAGTTTGTCGGTTCCATGAGTCCCAACTGGAATATTAGTATGTTCCACTATCGCAACAACGGGGCAGATTACGGGCGAATTGTCGTCGGTATCCAGGTTCCACCTCACGAAATGAAAGAATGGCAAGCATTTTTAGATACACTCGGCTACCGCTATTGGGATGAAAACAAGAATCCAGCCTACAAGCTGTTTTTGGGGTAGAAAGGATAGAGCGATCGCGTAGATTTAAAAGAGCGTAGTTTACCGCCGAAGGCATCGCTCCTGTTCCAAAAAATCAACCCCAATGTTCCCATCAAGCAGTAGAGAGTTTACAGAGAATCATCACAAGTCGTTGAAATTCAACAGCTTGGTAAAATACTCTACCAGAAACCTGCTCCATGAAGTAGACTTGCTGAGAATTGCCGCCAGCTTAAAACAGGAGCAAAAACACAAGGGAACACTGGGTCAGTTTTTCACTCCCGCACCAGTAGCGGAATTAATGGCTGGAATGTTTAACAAGCTTAATCTGCCTCAAATATCTTTACTTGATGCTGGCGCAGGAGTTGGCTCATTAATTGCAGCCTTTGTGGGTAACCTTTGTCATCAGCAACAACGCCCAGCTAATTTAGATATTGTTGCCTATGAAATTGATCCTTTTCTAATTAAATATTTGCACCAGACATTGGAATTATGTGCCAGGGAATGTCAACTAGCTGGTATTTCCTTGAATTATCACATCCAGAATCAAGACTTTATTCAAGATGCTGTCAGGTTACTTCAGCCCAGTGTATTCGATAATCCTGACAATTCTAGATTTACACACGCTATTCTCAATCCCCCATATTTAAAAATCAACGCTCAATCTCAAGTTCGTGGCTTATTACGTTCTTTGGGATTAGAAACCAGCAATCTCTACACAGGTTTTATGGCTGCTACAGCCCAACTTCTTCAGCCAGGAGGGGAGTTTGTCGCTATCTCACCGCGTAGTTTTTGTAATGGCCCATATTTTAAAGACTTCCGCAGAATGTTTTTGGGGATGATGGCTTTAGACCAAATACATCTTTTTGAATCCAGACAGGAAGCTTTTAGCGATGATGAAGTTTTGCAAGAAACAATTATCATTCATGCTGTAAAACAAAAACAAAAATTTGATCGTGTACTCATCACCACATCTTCAAGTGCTGATGACGATTTTGTGATGACCAATACCTTAGCTTATGCAGAGATAGTTCATCCCCACGACGCGCAACAATTCATTCACATTATCCCAGATACTCTGAGTCAGCAGGTCATTCAACAAATGACGAATTTTACCTGCACATTAAAAGACCTAAGATTAACCGTATCAACTGGACGTGTTGTAGATTTCCGTGCCAAAGAATATCTGCGTTTAATACCAGAAAAAAGCACTGTTCCTTTGATTTATCCATTGAATTTGTCAGCAGGATATGTTGAGTATCCCAAGGTAACGAAAAAACACCAAGCTCTAGTTTATGCAGAAGAAACTATTTCTCTACTAGTACCGAACGAACATTATGTTCTGACTAAACGATTCTCTTCCAAAGAGGAAAAAAAGCGCGTCGTTGCAGTCGTATATGATGCTGACCGAGTTAATTGTGATTGGGTAGGTTTTGAAAATCACCTAAATTACTTTCATCAAGATGGAAAGGGACTCGATATCACCCTAGCACGCGGTCTTGCTGCTTATCTTAACTCCAGTCTTGTAGACGCATTTTTTCGTTTATTTAATGGGCATACTCAGGTTAATGCAACCGATTTACGCAATTTAAAATATCCGACGATAGAGCAGTTAATAAATGTGGGACTAAGTATTGGGGAACATTTTCCGTCACAGCAAGAAATTGATCAACTTGTACAAGAACTACTCAGGATGACAAATCAGTTTGACAACAACCCTTTAATAATTAAAGCCCGCATTGATGAAGCACTGCAAATATTAGTTGAACTTGGACTGCCACGGGCACAACTTAATGAGCGTTCAGCCTTAACTCTTCTGGCTCTACTTGACTTAAAGCCCAATGATCCTTGGTCTGCTGCGGCATCTCCTTTAATGGGAATCACACCCATGATGGAATTCATGGCACAGCACTATGGCAAATCATACAAACCCAATACTCGGGAAACTGTTCGCCGCCAAACAGTTCATCAATTCTTAGACGCAGCTTTAATAATTACAAATCCAGATGCACCTGAACGTCCGATTAATAGTCCGAAAACTGTATATCAGATTGAAGAAAGTGTGCTGTAATTATTACGGACTTATGGAAGTTCAGAATGGGAAAAAAGTATTCGTACTTACCTTTCTTCGGTTGAAACTTTAAAACAGCGATCTGCTCAAGAGCGGGAATTATCACGTATCCCTGTAGTGATTGAAGGAGAATTGAAAACCTTTTCACCAGGTGGACAAAACGTTTTAATTGAGAAAATTATTAATGAGTTCGCACAACGTTTTACGCCAGAGGGTAGGCTAATTTATATTGGCGACACAGATGAAAAGTTTGCACATTTTAATGAACTGGCTTTGCAAGATTTAGGTGTTACTGTTGATTCTCACGGTAAAATGCCTGATGTGATTATCCACTATTTAAAAAATAACTGGTTAGTTTTAATTGAAGCGGTAACTTCTCACGGTCCAATTAACCCTAAAAGAAAAAAAGAGCTTCAATCTCTATTTGCAGAAATAAAAATTCCTCTGGTAATGGTAACGGCTTTTCTAAGCCGTAAAGCTATGGTGGAGTATTTGGCTGATATTGCATGGGAAACAGATGTTTGGATTGCTGAAGATGCCACTCATCTTATCCATTTTAATGGAGAATACTTATTGCAGACTTATAAATTATAGCAATCCGAGTAAGGTGGGTACTGCCCACCGTATCAGGGTTTTGGTGGGCAAATCGAATTCCTAAAGATCAGAATTATGAAACCACATAAACTAGAAGCTGCTTTTAGACAAAAGTTTTATGAAGCGGGCATGTTTCCACACTCCATAAAATTTGATGAAATTTAATATATAAATTAGATGGGTTATGGCTTATAAATATGGCTAGACTCCAAACCAATGCCAAGCGGCAAATAACTAATAATAAATAACTTATGAAACCTGAAATTGCCCTTCATCTCTATTCATTACTATGGCAAGAATACAGTGCCAGAGTAAATCATGCCCGTACCTACCAGCAAATGATTACTGCGGCAGGTGGAACTGTTGCCAATGACCACATTGCCTTGCGGTCTTTGCGTCTGTCGCTAGATAGTCCACAAGGTCAGATTAACTTGGGAATTAACTACCTTGAACAACTTGCCACAGCCTTGGGTTACGTCGCAGCTGGGGAATATATTTTTCCCGAAACTCATTTATATGCCCGTCATTATAGTCACCCCCAGCAAGTAGAATTAGACTTGCCCAAGCTGTTTATCAGCGAGTTAATCGTCGATGAATTACCTGCAAGAATTGCCCAACTCATCCATAAAACAGTATCTTCACTTCAATACAAACTTATCTCTCCTGTAACTGATTTCCTAATAGAACATGGCAACGTAGAAAGCATTGCCCAACAACTCCAAAAAATCTTCACCCGTCCTTGGCAACCTCCCCAACGTTCTGTGGTGGAAGAAGTTAATCAGGTAACTCAGTATGGTGCTTGGGTATTGCTCCATGGTTATGCTGTTAACCACTTTACAGGCTATATCAACCGCCAAAACACTATAAAATACCCAGACATTGATGCTACAGTTCGTGGTTTAGTTAACCTGGGCGTACCAATGAAAGCTGAGATAGAAGGTAATATTGCTTGTGGTTTGCGTCAAACAGCAACTCAAGCAGTAACAGAAATGGTAACTGTGTTAGACGATCGCAGTGGTGCAGAAATTCAGATTCCCTGGAGTTATGCTTATTATGAAATTGCCCAGCGCTATCCTGTAGAAATAGAACCGGGAAAACATCTACTTTTTGATGCTTTTTTAGGCAAGAATGCCCAGCAATTATTTGAAATGACACGCATTGGTAGTAAGTAATTATATTAGCTGCGGAGCGGCTATCTGTTTGGGAAAAAGCGTAGACGCGGAGCGGTGTTAGCGCAGCGGTAGCGACGTAGGAGCGTCAGCAGTGCGTTGGGCGGGTTCCCCGGTTTGTACCGCTAAAGCGGAACCCGAAGGGTAGCAACTGCTGTTAGCGCAGCGTAAAGCCTTCGGCATAGCTTCTCTACGAGAGGCTGCGCCAACGCTTAGAGCGACTCTCCCCTTGGGAGAAGGAGCGTCACCCGAAGGGCTTGTCGTAGACATCGCATTTTCAGCCGATACAATAACATTGCAAGTCGATATCTAGTTAGGAAAGCATTCCATGAGATTGCCCGTAACAAAATTAGCTTGTTGCAACTGTTACAAATTGCTCGCGATTAAGATGTAACAGTAGCAGATGGTTTGACAGATGAAACCTGGTGAGGCAGCGCGTTGCAGCGGTTCCTACGCCAATTGATACTGCCTTGAAATTGCATTTAGAATTGAGTTGAGTTTGAATGAAGAATAGCGCCTCTAACCCCCAACATGGATACCTGGACGGCGCTCAGGATCTGTCTCTGCCTTACGCAGGACTTCACGAGTCACCACAGGAATATCACCCTCACCAAACAAGATAAAACGCAGCAAATATTGTATGGGGTTTCCTTCTACCCAGCCAAAGTAAACGTGTGGAATCTTACCTGTTTGGTCGCGAATATACAAAAGTAAAGCAGCAATAGCATTAGGTACTGCTGCACTTTCCGCACGCAAAATGCGGTAATCTCCCACCTCTACTCCTTCGACTGTAATCACATCTGCAAATTCCGAAGCATCCGCTACCATCACTTCTAAAAACAGAATGGGGTCGGAGGATGGTATATGGTTATCCTCACGCACCTCTTTTTCCTTTAAAAAATACTCTTGCACATCGCCCGCATTTAATCGATTAGCAATAAGTCGTATCTCACCCCGACTTTGTTCGGTAATGAATTGACGCGCCTTTTCGTCAAATTCAATTCGCTCTACTCGCAGCTCGGTTGAACGCCATACTCGGGAAACCAATGAGGTGAGAATGATGGCGCTGATGAAAAATCCTGCAATCCTAATCCCCTCAGGTCGCTCAATTATATTGATAATAGTGGTATATAAAAACAGCAGTGTAATTAAGCCAAAGGCAAGTTCTCCTCGCTTACTTCTCTGACGATGAACAGATAAAGTTACAGCAACCGCAGCTGAAGTCATCAGCACAAGTACGCCTGTCGCATAAGCTCCGCCTTGAGCTTCCACATCAGCTTTAAAGAGAATAGTGACAACAAAAGCAATAGTTATAAACACTAACACCAAGGGTCTTGCTGCTCTTGTCCAAGTTGGTGCCATGCCATAACGTGGTAAGTAGCGGGGTACGATATTCAGCAACCCGGCCATTGCCGATGCACCTGCAAACCACAAAATCGAGATAGTACTCAGGTCGTAAATAGTCCCAAAGGTATCGCCTAGATATTGATGTGCTAAATAGGCGAGGGCACGTCCATTGGCTTTGCCTCCGGTTTGAAATTCTGCTACGGGAATCAGTAGAGTAGTTACTAAGCTGCTGGTGAGGAGAAAGAAGCTCATAATCCCAGCAGCAGTAGTTAGCAGCTTGTGCGTATTACGAATACGTCCCTTGGGATGCCCTGAGATTTCGTTGTTGCCTTGTACCAGAGGCATAACAGTCACACCAGTTTCAAAACCCGATAATCCCAGTGCCAGTTTCGGAAATACCCACAAGGCTATGCCGATCATTTTTAAAGGGTTAGAATGCTGCTGGAAAAGTGTAGTTTGCCAGTCAGTAATCAAAGATGGGTGGTTGAAGAGCTGCAACAGACCAAAACTAATGACAATAAAGTTTAAAAATAGGTAAACTCCAACTAACAGTACTGCTATCCCGATCGCTTCTCGGAAACCTCTAAGGAAAACTGCACCAAGCAATGCCACCAGTACTAGCGTAATCGCAATCTGTTGATGGTGGAGCATACTTGGTATCAGCGGATTTTCGATGATGTGGGCAGTGGCATCGGCAGCTGAGAGGGTAATAGTGATGATAAAGTCTGTTGCCACAAAACCGAGTAGGCAAAGTACAAATAGCTTGCCTTGCCACCAGGGAAGCAAATTTTCCAGCATTGCTATCGACCCTTCGCCATGAGGACTTTTTCCAGCCACACGCCGATAAATTGGCAATGCTCCAAACAATGTCAGCACAACCAGAACCAAGGTAGCCAGAGGCGAAAGAGCGCCTGCTGCTAGTGCTGCAATTCCAGGTTGGTAGCCAAGTGTTGAGAAATAGTCTACACCAGTCAAACACATAACCTGCCACCAAGGATGCTTACGGTGCGGTTCTGCCTTGTGGTAAGGGCCTTCCTTTGGTTTGTGATCTTCTTCGAGCAACCAGCTAATTAACTGTTTGCTGAACTTCTTTTTTGCAATATTAGTCATCAAATACTGCTCCTGCTATGTAGTATATTAGTGACCCCGTAATACATCGCGTTCCGATGATGAATCCTGCCTAAGTAGTGGCTTGTTGATTAGAGATAAGGCACCTGCTGTGAGAGAGATTATTGAAATTATCAATATCAATGGGGCAATATTATAAGTATCGCAGACGTGCATGAAGATCCGCGATTCGCTCTGCCCTGCTATGCTTTTAAACAAAGTAGTTGTTTTTGAGCCAGATTTACCCACTTAGATGAAGACTGTATGTGTCTCAATGATGTCGTGATTGAACGCCCCAGCCCCGCCGATGTTGATGGAGACAAGTAAAACAATGGAATCAAAACAAATTAAGAAACCGTACAAACCCAAGAAACTAGATACCGAGGCTACTAGTTGTCAACATATTAAGATACTCGACTGTAACAAACCAGTTAGCCGCATAATTTTTGAATGTTGGCATTGTAAACAAGGTCTATTGAGTGAGGTGGAGTCAGCAACCCCAGCGTTTCTGGAAATACAATGTCCTAGTTGCGGCAAAACAGCTTTGAGGTTAACAGCAAGCAAGGTGCTTTCAACAACGCCTATTTCCTCGCCTTGGGGTGAGTGAGTCACCTCAAACTATCCTACAAAACAAAAGCCTCTGACAATGCACTAGAGGCTTTTAACGCAACCTCATCCATCTTCAGCCAGTTAGCTAGGTTTGACGCTGCATATAAAATACTTTTGGAAAAGGAGATTTTTATTCTGGTGAGTTTTTTAGTAATTGTTACAGACAAAAAAATAGCTTTTATGATGCTGTTTTTTCAATTAATTCAGCGATAGTTTGTGCCAAATAATCATTATTAGAGTTATATACTGATGTCAAACTTATTTAAAAAACTACAAACTAAAAACTTAATTTCAATAGGTTTATTAGTTTTTGTTCCGATCGCCATTGTGGCAGAAAAGTTAGGCTGGGATGCATTAATAGTGTTTGGACTTTCAGCGCTAGCAATCATTCCCTTAGCAGTTTGGCTCAGTAGGGCGACAGAAGAGATTGCTGTAGTTTTAGGACCTTCTATAGGAGGTTTGTTAAATGCAGTCTTTGGTAATGCGACTGAGTTAATCATTGGTTTAGTAGCTCTCAAAGAAGGCTTGGTAGACATTGTAAAAGCCAGCATTACTGGGACGATTATCAGCAATCTACTGCTGGTAATGGGGCTATCTATGCTGTTGGGAGGCTTACGTTACAAGGAGCAGACTTTTCAGCCAATGGCTGCGCGAGTAAATAGTTCTACAATGACACTGGCAGTAACTGCAATTGTCCTGCCTGCGATGGTAATCACTACATCTAATGTCGTTGAGCAAAGTGCTATTACCAATCTGTCGATTTTTGTAGCAGTCGTTTTAATTGTAGTTTATGGTTTTACGCTGTTGTTTTCTTTGAAGACTCACAGCTACCTCTACGATGTTGGGGTTGCAGAATTAGAAGGTAAAGTTGTTCAGGAACAAGCCATAGAACAAGAACAACATTCAAAGCCAAACTTGAGCCTTTGGGTTGGTATTTTGCTTGTGGCAACGATTGGTATAGCCTTTGTGTCCGAAATTTTTGTTGGTGCAGTTGAACAAGCAACAAAAGGGCTAGGATTGACACCTCTATTTACCGGAGTAATTTTGTTACCACTTGTTGGCGGCGCAGCCGAATATGTAACTGCTGTCCGAGTAGCGATTAAGAACAACATGGATTTGTCAGTGTCTGTAGCAATGGGGTCGAGTTTACTAGTTGCGTTGTTGGTTGCGCCGCTGCTTGTGCTAGTTGGGCTGGTGATTGGACAACCAATGGACTTAAACTTTAACTTGTTTGAGGTCGTTGCAGTCATCATTGCTGTGGTTATTGCCAACCTCATTAGTTTGGATGGTCGCTCCAACTGGTTAGAGGGGATGCTGCTGCTAGCAACCTATGCTGTACTTGGCGCTGCCTTTTACTTCCATCCAGTTTGAGTCTAACCACTAACCGGGTAATGCGGTTATTAGACTCTTAATAGAATGGCAATCAATCTTAAGGAGGGACATCTGCTGGTTTCAGGATCAATGCTCTAATTCACTAGCTTGCCACAACAAGTTACTAAACGAGCGCGTCATTCGTCTGTGTGCCATTGAGTGCCAAGCTAGACTATGGCACTTTTAAGTATAATTAGCTAGAAATTGAGATAGACCGCGTATGCACTCAAGGCGCGCAAAAACAATTAGCCTGCCCATAATAACAGCACTATTGCTCCATATTCTGGGTTGTACTACCAATAAATCTGTATCCTCATCCCCCTCAACATCTCCATCCGCATCGCAACTTTCAACTTCTTACAGGGGTAACGAAGAAATTTCATTAGATTGGTTTACTTCGTCAAAATTAAAAAGTACAGATACTATCTCTTCACAAGAAGCCAAACTGTTTGTCAATAACGTTTCTCAGACACTTGAGAACAATATTTTTAACCCTAGTTTTAAGAAAGAACTTAGACAGCAGAATTTCAAGACTTTAGTAGCTACAGTCGAAGGAAAACCAAATTGGTCAAGGTTAGAGTTAACACATCTAATTAATAATCAACTCGAAAAGCTATCAATATCTCATGTGAGAGTTTTTGATCCTGTAGAGGGCGAACAGTTGTTTCGCTTGTTTAGTCAACCTTCTGTCTCTACAGACAAAACTAATTCTACAGTTTCAACGCAAATCATAGGGAAAGTTGGTGTTCTTCGAGTTAGAAGCTTTGTGGTTCCTCAAATTACCCTGGTGGCTGTCAAGCAAGCTTTAGATCAAGTTTCTCACACTCAAGCGCTTCTGATAGACCTACGTGGAAATGGGGGCGGTGTCCAGTCTAGCATTAGTTATCTAATTGAAAACATTATTGGATCTGACAAAGTAATTTCAACAGAAAGAACCCGACATGGTATTACTTTAAAGCAGCCATACATCTTTCGGGGATATTTTGATGACTCTCTGAAAAATGTAGCTCTTGCAGAAATTAAGCTAACAAATGAAAAAAACTACATTGAATATCGAACACGTTTGGAGGCTAAAAAAGATTTTAGACCTCATTTTGTTTTGGTCGATGAGCAATGTGGCTCTGCTTGTGAAGTTTTTGCCGCAGCCTCTCAAGAGCATGGAGCCGCTAAAGTATTGGGCGTTCGCACCAGTGGTTCAGTATTAGGGGGAGGCGTTTTTAAGTTGAGATGGCAGGGTTATATTCTACTTGCGCCTATTTCGCAAACGTTTTCTCCTAAAGGGAATGTAATTGAGGGTAGGGGAGTTCAACCTGATATCTTAATTCCTGAATGTCAAAACAGTGGTAAGCAATGTCTGGAAAAAGCAATAAAGTTAATCAAGTATTAACATGGATAATTCAATCAGATTTGTACTACAAAGTGCTGCCTATATAGCAAAAAAACTAGACCCAAGTGATGAAAAAATTCTTCAGTATCTTTTCGAGCAATGTAGTGACTACGCTATTATGACAGATGGATATCTGCCTCCATCCTCTGCTGCTGTTGATGAATTTTTAGCTTTACCTGAAGGTAAAACTATACAAGATAAATTTATATTTGGTTTGCTTGCTCCAGATGATACTCTTATAGGAATGCTCGAAACCATTCGGCATTATCCTGATGAGAAAAGTTGGTGGATAGGGTTAATGATGTTAGCTCCAGAACACCGAGGTAAAGGATTAGGTTCTCAATTTTATCAAGCTTATGAAACTTGGGTGGCACAACAGAAAGCGCAATTTGTATTTTTGGCTGTTCTGGAAGAAAATCAGCCAGGATTCACTTTTTGGCAGAAGCTGGGTTTTGAAGTAATACGCATAGCACCACCCCAACAATTTGGAAACAAAGTTCATCGGCGCTATGTGCTGCGGCGACAGGTGGCTGAAGGTAAAGTGCCTACGCGACTGACTCCCTAATTTTAATTATGGAACCTGAGTTCGGGTTAAAGATATAAAGGTAAAAGCCACTCCAGTTGAATGCTAGGTTTCTTAGGTTGATGACAATAAGCGATTAATCCGCATAGAACGTTAGCACAAAAATTAACTCTGCTTCGGTGCCCTTGAGTGTTCAATCTGAGAAATGTTTTTGAGTTGGTCGTTAATAGTCTCAATAATGGAGCGTTTACGAGACAAAAGCTTGTAATGAAGACGCATCAGCTTATTTTTCATATTGCGACGTGGACGAGCGAAAAATCGAATGTCGAAGTCTTCTAAAAAATGAAACAGCCCTGCCTTTTTTAAGGGAGGCTAGGGTTTACTCATAATTGAGAAGACCTGAATAATTGGGGATTGGGGAAGGAGACAAGGGAGTGTGGGGAGGATAGGGAGTGTGGGGAGAAAGGAAGGGGACAAGGATCAATAACTAATGACAAATGACTATTGACTATTGATTCTTTAAAGATTCTTGGGAAAGAGTAGTAATTATCTCTGGTAGTAGGCGATCGCGATTATTTTCTTCTGGTGTTTCTTTACCTTCTCAGCACCCAGTACTCATTATCCAGTATGGGTTTGGAGATTGAGTTATAAAATACAATACGCTAAGTTGATTGAATTACCGTATTTTATTTAAACAGGAAGTTATCACAAATTGTTCTAAGGAAGCAAGCTATATTAATGACTCAAAAAGCAAAAGTATATCGATTTATCCTCGCTTTTGTTGCTGGATTTCTGGCAGTGCTGGTATTTCACCAAGGTTTACTCGCACTATTACACGCTATTAACTTTGCCCAGCGTCCAGCCTATCAAACTACACCCACACAGCCCTTTGGTATACCGCAATTTCTCTCAAGCGCTTTCTGGGGAGGAATTTGGGGTTTAGTTTGGGCAGCGATTACAGTCCGCTGGCAAGTAAACAAAAATTATTGGTTAGCAGCGCTGATATTTGGTGCAGTTGCACCGACATTAATTGCCTGGTTTATTGTTGCACCATTGAAAGGTCTGCCCATTGCTGGAGGTTGGAAACTACCAGCGATGATTACAGCTTTATTAGTCAATGGTGCTTGGGGATTGGGAACAGCTTTATTATTTCATTGGTTTGCTAGAAGGCAAGTATTGCAGTGAAGGCAACAATCAGACTAGCCAATGAAAACGACGATCGCTTTTCCTGTGGAGCCAAAGAGCGATCGCAACTGCTGACTTCGTGGTAGCAACTAATCTGTCGCTGTTGATCATCAGTGAAGCCCGCAATTTAAGCAACCGGTTTCTAGAATTCTTTAAACATATCGGCAATTCTTTTTAGGCGATGTCTACGACGGGCCGCGGTACGCAAGAGCGATCGCGTTCGTAAAGCCACCATCACGCGGTTAAAATCAACCGCAGAATCTAAAGCAGCTACTACAAAGACGGTGTGATTGAAATCTGCGATCGCTTCTATAATTCAAACATCGCCAGTCACAAGAGCGATCGCAATTTACTGTGAATGATTTACTGTAAGTATTAAGAACGCTTAACAGGATTCATCCAAGCTTCTAAGCGACTAAATGCTTGGGAAGAAAGCAGCGTTAAGCATAAGTAAACCACAGCTACAGCCGCGTAAATTTCAAAAGCACGATAGTTATCAGCAACAATCAATTGTCCTTTGCGGAATAATTCTTCAAACCCAATTACTGCAACTAAACTTGTATCTTTCAGCAAACTGATAAATTCATTGCCCAAAGGTGGAATCATGCGCCGGAAAGCTTGGGGAAAAATTATATAGCGCATGGTTTGTACAGTGCTCAATCCGAGGGACTGTGATGCTTCTGCTTGTCCTGGTTCAATTGATTGGATTCCCGCACGGACGATTTCGGCAATGTAGGCGGCGCTATTCAAACTTAAAGCAACTACTCCAGCAATTAGGCGATCGAAGGAAAAAGTAAAACCCAACTCTTGCGCGATCGCAGGTAAGCCAAAGTAAATCATAAAAATTTGCACCAGTAAAGGTGTGCCTCGGAAGAAATCCACATAGGCCCTGGCTAGCCAACGCACAGATGCAATCCGAGAAAGGCGAATAATACCAATTAAGGAACCGCCAACTAAACCCAGAACTACAGAAAGTACTGTTAGTTGCAATGTTACCAATGCACCTTGTAAGAGCGTGGGAAAAGACCGCCAAATTACACCAAATGGGCTAAATATGCTAGTTGCGCCGCCAGTTTGGTTTTCAAAGGGTGACTTTGCTGGTAAGGCTGGAGGGTCGGCTTTAAACCATTTGCGGTAAATTTGGGCATAAGTGCCATTTTTCAGGATTTTATCAAGACCATCGTTGATTAGTGCTAAATTAGCTGAGTTTTTCGGTGTAGCAATGCCGTAATACTCCTCTGTCAGCAATTGCTCTACTACTTTTAGCCCCTTGAGATTACCTGTATTAATCGCGTATATAGTAACTGGGGCATCGTTAATTACTGCATCCACATTTCTATTAGCTAATTCTTGTAAAGCTAAAGGTGCAGAATCAAAACTGCGGATTTTTGCCCCAGGAATATCCTGAGCTTTCTTTGCTCCAGTTGTGCCAATTTGCACGGCAATTTTTTTATTTTTAAGACTATCAAAGTTAGTAATATCTTGGTTCTCGGTGCGAATTGCGATCGCCAACCCTGATTTAAAATAAGGGCGGGAAAAAGAAACAGTTTTTGCTCTCTCCTCGGTAATCGTAATCGAGCTAATCGCTGCATCTATCGTTTTGGCTTGCAAGGCAGGGATCATGCCATCAAAAGGCACACTGAGAAAATCTACTTTAAAGTTAGCTGCTGCCGCGATCGCATTCATCAAATCAAGGGAAAAACCTTGAGATTTACCACCAGTTCCCAAAAACTCAAAAGGTGGAAATGCTGGTTCATTAGCAACCCGTAGAGTTTTTCCCACAGTAGGATTCACGCTACAGCCAGCTAATAGTAGAAAGCTTAAGCAAACAACCAAACAAAAGCGTAGCCAACGAACATAGTGTTTTCCTCGGGTGTGGGGAGGAGAGGTTTTATCGCCAGACAAAACAGAGATGAGCTTTCGAGGAACTGATTGGTAATTAAGTGGATTCAAAATCACGTTATTAGAAAGGGTTTACCTTAAGAGACCATTTATAAAAAATATTAAGTAGTAGCTTGTCTAGGCTAAAATGTTGCAATAAAAAATGTTTGTAGTTGCGCTTTAGCGCCTTCCAAATAAATAAATCTAATGCACAACTTTAGGCTTGCCACGCCACTACGATTTAAGGTTTA
>NZ_MTAV01000067.1 GCF_002154695.1 Nostoc sp. T09 | reverse complement strand
TAGACTTGGCTGCTGGTGAAGTTGCTCCTGTTGCGTTAACTGCTCCTGCAATCAACGGCTAATACTCAAGTCTTAGCTAAATAAAAAACGCCCTCCAGAAATGGGGGGTGTTTTTTTATGTATGAATAAAGTATTTTGTTGCAGACTCATAAATAATTAGGCGTTACATATTACATATATTTTGCGATCGCTTCCATTCCAATGCTCTTTTTTCCATATCCTTGATAAATCCGTCTTTTCCATCCACATATCCATTTATGTCGTCCGGGTACTGCTTCGCTAATTTACGCTTCAATTCACTGTATCTGTTTGCATCTTCAGGATGGGCAATCATGTAATCGCGAAACGCCAGGTGTCTTTGTAACCCAGAAAAGTTCTCGAACGTATGAACATGATGTGTCCTTTTGCCTGTTGCATCATGCTTGCGATAGAAACGACGACCTGGTAAGCCAAACTCACCCATAGCTTCATAACCTAACGCTGCCATCGCTGAATTTTGCTCATCTACCTTGGCAATGTCTTTGACCTCAACCAACATATCAATAATCGGCTTTGCGTAGATATGAGGAATTGCGGTACTGCCAATATGATGAATAGCAATGACATTTGTTCCTAGCGCCTGCGCCACTAGCTTGGATTCATCCTCAAATTTGACACGCCATGTTGGGTCATGGGGTACTACTTCTACTTTCATAAGGAACTCTCGATTCTAAAATTAAGATTAGAGTGACTAACCCTTGAGGACTTGTGGTGCTCTAAAAAACAAAATGTTCAACTCTGCTTTTTGGAGATATTTCCAATCTTTCCTAGGTTTCTTAAAGCATCTGATTGTTCGCCGTCGTGCTTCCCTGCTGCTCTTATTAATAGGAGTGTTTTTACCCCTACAAATCTTCGGGGAGTTAGCTGAGGAGGTGTGGGAAAACGAAGGTGGCTTTGCCTGGGATGTGCCTATCCTGCTAGCAATTCACTCGACAGCTCAACCTCAACTAGATGTTTTCGCTTCCACACTAACCAAATTAGGGGTATTCTGGGGTGTGTTTCCCCTTGCTAGTGCGATCGCGCTATTTCTGTTTATCAGACGTCGATGGCGCGAACTTGCTTACTTCGTCACCACCTTGCTGGGAAGCATCCTCATTAACCGAACAGCGAAGACACTGTTGCATCGAGTTCGTCCCCACCTGTGGGAATCACCCGCCCCAGAATTTGACTATGGATTTCCTAGCGGTCATGCGATGTCGAGCATGACCCTGGTAGCAGCCTTAGTGATTCTAACTTGGGGTAGTCGCTGGGGAATACTGGTTCTGATTACCGGTGGTCTGTTTGTGTTGGCAATTGGCTGGACGCGCCTATATCTAGGAGTTCACTATCCCAGCGATATTCTAGCGGGCTGGACGTCCTCAGTTGCCTGGGCAACAGGAGTCAGCCTGCTCATCAAGCCGTATCGAACCAAGCAAGCCTCAGCGGAATAAAAATTCTTGTTAGTTGCTTTAGAATTCACCATCCCCAACTACCAGGAATACCTTTAAAAGGCCCAACTATATTACTAGTGATCCAGCCACCGTAAAAGTTACCAGGTTGCGGTTGCACTTTTTCCCCATCAACATAGCAAGCATCCATAATATGAGCATAAAAAGCTACATGGTCTTTGATAGATGCAAAGCCTGGTGTGGGATTGGGAT
Source organism: Nostoc sp. T09 (assembly GCF_002154695.1). Taxonomy (GTDB): domain Bacteria; phylum Cyanobacteriota; class Cyanobacteriia; order Cyanobacteriales; family Nostocaceae; genus Aulosira. The sequence goes on along the minus strand of NZ_MTAV01000067.1, from coordinate 26,903 downwards.
AGAACCAACCAGCATTCTGAACTTCTTTATCGCCAACACGAATACTGTAATAACCTGCACGTCCTTTCCATTCGCAGAAGCTAGATTGCGGTGTTAGGAAAAGGTATTCCATTTTGATATCCGTAGGAGGAATATAGTATACAGGTGGGTGGCTAGTTTCTAAAACACGCTTGGCAGAGTGGGTATCTACAATCGTTACCCCGTTGAAAATAATCTGAATATGTTTGCTTGTATCCTCAAGGCGTGGAGGACGAGGATAATCCCAAACTGACTCTTGTTCGGGAGAGGGTTCAATACGTTGAGGATAAACCATAATTAAAATTCAGAAACTTAGTTGAGGGTAAATATTCTCGTGCTCGGCGGATTGGCAATTTAAATACACGCTAGCTTATGTAATTATACCTGTTATATGTGAGGCTATACATACAAAGCCTGCCTACCCTACCTTGCGGGAACGCTAAGAGCGAAATTATATGCCAATACGGTTCAGATAAGAATAATTAAACGCCGATGTACGCTGATAAATCAAGATGTTTAATCAATTGATTTGATTTCCTTTAATCCAATCTACCCTTAACTGAACTGGATCGAATTGGTATTAATAAATTTATTATAAATAAGCTGTTGTACATTCTTGATGCACAACAGCACAAATCTATAGTCAATATAATCAATTAACTTGTTTGTTGTTAGCCTAATAGGCTACCAACAATCCTACACAAATATTGCCTAACGTACCTCTTTGAGGCTCTCAACTTGTTTGGTAAACAACTCAGTAAATAGACTCATTACCGAGCGTTCCTCGCGAACTTTAATATTCGCACTGATTGACATACCTGACTGTAAGTTAACTGTTTTCCCTTTAATCATTAAAGATTGTTCATCTAAACTAACTCGTGCTGGGAAGCGATAAAACTGATGTGTTTGATCTGGGGGTAATGCGTCAGAACCTATTTCGATAACTCGTCCCTTAATATCACCAAATTCGCTGAAAGGAAAGGAATCAATTCTCACATCAACTTTCATGTCTTTGCGGACGAAACCAATATCTTTGTTAGTAATGAAAACTTCTGCAATGTATTTTTCATTAGGCACAATTTGCAAAAGTTTTTGAGTAGGATTAGCTACATATCCTGGGTTTTTCGCTTGTAAATCAAAAATGGTACCGCCAACGGGAGCGCGAAGTTCTTGATATTTAACATTCAACTGCGTTTGCGAAATTTTGCTAGTCACATCTGCTAAACGCTGTTCATTTTCTAAAATAACTTTCATGAATTGACTATCGATGTCAGCAATGCGTTGTTTGTTTTGAGAGATTTTTTCTAAAATTTCTTTATCTGAAGCGGCTACGGTATTGGTTAACTGCTGCTGACCTTTTTCAATATCGAACTGGAGGCGTTTTTCTTCCTCAGATAATTGTGCTACTTCTGCACTCAGATTTTGTACCTGTTGTTGCTGGTTAAGATACTGAAGCTGAGAAATACCGCCTTCTTCTGCTAATATCTTGATTTTACCTAAAATCTTCTGCTGGATAGCTAAACTTGATTCAGTATCCTGCCTTTTAACTTGAGTTTGCGTAAGTTGTTTCCTAGTTTTTTCAACTTCCAACCTTGCCGCTGATGATCGGGAATCTAATTCTTTTCTGGCAACTTCTAGACGTTGTAGCTCATCAGTTCCTAATCCAGCTTCTGTACTATATTTTTTTAATTGATTTCGCAACAATTCATTTTCTGAAACTAAGGATGCCCGACTTTTGAGAAGAAAAGCTGTTTCTTGAGGTAATCTCCCACGCAAAAATTCTAGCTCAGATGTTGTTGCAAAACTAGCTCCCATCAAGCGGCGATAAATTTGGTTTTCTTGAAGTATTGCAGCGCGAATTTTATTTAAAGAATTTAATTCGGCGCGGGTAGCAATGGAATCAAAAGTCAGTAGTAAATCTCCAGATTTTACCTGTTGACCATCTTTGACATACACTGCTTTCACTACTCCACTAATAGGAGCTTGAACTTCTTTTACAGTTCCCTCTGGCTTTAATTGGCCTGCTGCTGGTACTACTTGCTCAATTTTGGCAAAACAAGCCCAAGCGATCCCAAAACAGGCTAACCCCATCAGAGATATCATGATTGTGCGTGACCAAATTGGAGATTGGCGAAGTACAACAGATTGCTCAAAGTTAGTTTCTTGGAAGTTAAATGCAGGCTGTTTAGGAGTTTTGGCGGCAGATGTGATTACCCGTGAATCTGTCGGTGCTTCGTTATTATGTCTTCCATTGCCATTCATGCCATTCAAATTATTTCCATTAAGTTGAGTCATAGTATTTTTAGATTTTGTATTATTAATTGTTTATTAGTTATGAATTATCAGTTATCAGTTGTTAGATTGTGCCTTGATAACTGATAACTGACTCATTACAGGTTGACTTCTTGCTGCTGATAAAGGTAACAATAATGACCTTTTGCAGCCATTAACTCTTGATGGCTTCCTTGTTCTGTAATCCTGCCATTATCCATGACGATAATTGTATCCGCATGGCTAACTGTACTGAGGCGGTGAGTAATAAAAAATACTGTACTTCCCTGGAAGTCTTGAGCTAAATTGAGGCAGACTTGTCGCTCTGTGGGGTAATCTAAAGCGCTAGTTGCTTCATCTAAAACTAATAACTTTGGTCGTTGTAACACCGATCGCGCGATCGCAATTCTTTGTCTTTGTCCACCTGAAAGCGCTGCACCCCGTTCGCCTACACGTGTATTGTAACCGTTAGGCAAACTCATGATAAATTCGTGGGCAGCTGCAATGCGAGCCGCTTCGATAATTTCTTCGGTTGTCGCATCAGGATTAGTCAGGGCAATATTTTCCTGAACTGTACCGTCAAACAATAGTGGATCTTGAGGAACTACACCCATCTGTCGCCGCAGTGAATAAAGTTCTACTTTGCCAATATCGTAACCATCAATTAAAATTCTGCCAGACTCGACCTCATAAAGTCTGAGCAGTAACTTCATCATCGTACTTTTACCAGATCCACTCTGCCCGACAATGCCGACAAATTTCCCAGCAGGGATTTCGACACTGACGTTAGAAAGTTGCAGAGGACCACTCGCTGCAAAGCGGAAGGAAACATTTTCATATTTCACTGCTCCCACAATTGCAGGTAAAGGGATGTTTTGGCGATTGCTTTCTGCTTCTTCTGGTGTATCGACAATATCGCTTAACCGTTCTAAGGATAAGGCTGTTTCTTGGAAGCTTTGCCAGAGTTGAGCCAAACGTAATATCGGGCTAGTAACATAACCGGAGATAATTCTAAAGGCGATTAATTCACCTAAGGTTAATTCGCCTTTGAGTACTAAATAAGCTCCTACCCACAACACCAGTAAACTACTGAGTTTATTAAGAAAGTTGCTGGTGGAATTAGCCAGGGTGGAAGTAACAACAGTTTTAAAACCGGCTGCTACATAACGAGCATAACGCTCTTGCCAGGAAAAGCGCGATCGCAATTCGATATTTTGCGCTTTCACTGTTTGAATCCCCGACATTACCTCAACTAAATAAGATTGAGTTTCGGAGTTCCGTTCGGCTTTACTACGCAACTGTCTACTAACGGTAGGAGATGCAATTAAAGTGATAATTACAAATACAGGAATGGTTCCCAAACCTACTAGAGTAAGTTGCCAACTGTAAAACAGCATAACGATGATATAAACCACCGAAAATACTGCATCTAAACCCACTGTTAAAGCTGTACCAGTGAGAAACTGCCGAATATTTTCTAGTTCATTGATCCGAGTTGATAATTCACCTACTGGTCGGCGTTCAAAATAGCGTAGTGGTAAGCGGAGTAAGTGGTCAATAATTTGTGACCCCAAACTCATATCAATGCGGTTGGTAGTATCGACAAATAAGTAAGTTCGCAATGTGGTTAGCACTGCTTCAAATATACCAACTACCAATAACAGCACGCCTAAAACATTCAGGGTGCTAATACTATTTTGAACGATGACTTTATCAATAATTAGCTGAATAACCAGTGGGTTAGCCAACGCTGCCAATTGCACAAAAAAGGAAGCAATAAATACTTCTATTAATACACGACGGTGGCGTGACAAATAGGGAATAAACCACCGCAAACCAAAGCGCTCTTGAGGTGTTTCGCTGGTGGGAGATACCAGCAATATCCGCACTTGAGGCGGCATAGCTTCATCGACTTCTAGTCGAGCTACTAGTTCAGCTGGTTTGCAACGCACGATGCCTTGAGATGGTACACCCACAACTACAGTATTGGCATCGGCTGCATATAAAACAGCAAAACTATCACCATAGCGAATCAATGCTGGTGTAGGAATCCGCGTAATCGCGGTAGCGGGTATATCTACCAGATTAGCCTTGAGTCCGATTAACTCTGATAGGTAAGCACAAAGCTGAAATGACACAGTACCCTGCCGTTTCATTTGCTCTGTTAAGATGCGGCGCACTACTTCCCGGCGAAACGGGATTTGTAAGTGCTTAGAGATCATTTGAAAACAGGCAAAGGCGGAATTTATCTCCCCACTACCACGGAAAAATGGATATTTTTGGTGTTTTTGTTTACCTTTTGACGCGGATGCTGGTTGTGGAACTTCTTCCTCAGTGGCGTAGGGAATATCTAATGCATCTGCAATGTGGGGTCGGGTGTCGGTTACCTGAAGCTGTACTGGCTGATTATTCAGGAAATACAAATCTGATGGATCTAAACCAATTAGTCGTACAGAATTTGGCCCTTGAACCTCGATAAGTCCGCCATCACTTACCTCTACACGCGAACCTGGTGAGTAATTCTTGACTGTACCACTACCACTTACAAACCAAATACTTTCATGATTTAGTTGATTGAATGGGGTTCTTCCGGGAGTGAGGTAATGTACCTTTGCGTCTGGTAAAGCTTGTTCTGAGAGTTCTTTGAGATTAGCACTAGCTAAAGCTTGCTGTTCTAATTGCCAACCCAGAACATCAAAGACTTCAATAATATGAGCGCGGTTTTTGCGGGTATTGGCAAAAGCTGGGTATGCAGATAGTAGCCGCAGGTATTCAACCGCACTCAAGGTTAAACAGACTATTTCTGTGGATGCGATCGCTGTTTCGCAGGCAACCTGACGCAAAAAACCAATTTCGCCTAGGATTTCTCCTGGTTGCAGCAACTTTAAGGTTACTGGCATTTGCGTCTGAGGATCGTATCCTAAAAGGCGTACTTGTCCTTCATAAATGATTGTGACTCGTTCTGGAATTACTTCTTTCCCAATAATTTTTTGACCTATGCGGTAGCGCCACGCTTGTAGGTGTTGCGAGAGATTGGCGATTTCCTCTTTAGGTAATTGGTCAAAACCTTCTACAGTGCTAAGAAATTCTTCAAAGGCGTTCTTAATATAAGTCATGCCCAATTCTGGTAATCAGTTTCAATATCTGTCTTGGTTATTGGTAATTGGCTACTAGGCCACAGGCGTATTTCCCATGACATACTACACTACACATTATGCGGCTTAAAATTTATATTGATTGCGAAGTTTTACTTAAAAAAGTTACTATACTTGCCATTTTGATGTTTACTTAATTTGCCAATTCTACTCAGCTATTAGCCAAATACGATACCCAGCGCGACATTGAGTTGATATTTCTGGGATAATTCTTTACATTTAAGTGTCTACTCTGATTATGTATACTGAATCCTGGTGAGCGCTTTTTTAACGATTGGTTTTGTCAGTAACAGCGCTATCTTTGCGGTAGCAAGGTTGGAAGCGCTTAGTTGCAAAAATGTGATCGGACCAATTGTCGAATTTGCCACTTTTATAACTTGTCTTAGACAAGATAGTGGTCAAAGATTTAGAAAACTTTGTGAGTTGGTTAAGGTGTAACCATGACATAAGGCTTACGATTACCAATGCTTTTAGAGAGGGGATGAAAAGTAACCGCCGCTCTCAGCTATATTTTTGAGAATCAACTTCAGCAAATTTACGTTTACGATATATAATTCTACTCGAAGTTAAATTTTACTTCCTCTAGTAGATGAATTTACATTTTTGGCTAAAAACTACATAGTGCTTTTATTTGCTTCCAACAAAGAAACTCCAGAATTTCTCTCAGTATTTCTGGAGTTTTCCGGAGTGGATACAGATGCTTAATACGAATCAATTTTTACTTGATTAACGCTTAATGTCCTTAGGGTATATACCGAAATATAGGTCAGGCATTTGCTGATATTGCAACACAGTTGGAATTACGAACAACTAAAGCGATCGCCATCTTCAAAATCTCACCAAAAACTTATACCCTAAAATAAAACCTCGGCTGCGCGTGCCGAGGTGAAAGAAGAAAGCTCCGAAATACCCAAATGTCAGATTTTCTTCGAGTTGTCGTAGTTCAAATATTTATGTTTGTTAGCTTTGTAAGCTTATATGAATATATTTAACATATTCTTCATATATCGTCAACTATTTGAAGTTTTTGTAAAGCAAAATTTCCAAGTCCCAAAACTGGGTGTTTATTTCAACTAACCTGTTTATCAATCGTGACAGTAGGGTAAACCACACTTAACTGGTTTGCGATCGCAATGACAGATAGTGCAATATTGTAGGTGCGTTATGAGTAGCGCTAACACACTTTAGATCTCAAGCTTGGCTTTTTATAAATTATCGGGGTCAATATTTAATTCTCGGAGTTTAGCAGCTAATCTTTGCGCTCTTTGCTCTGCTTGCTGTTGAGCTTCTTCTGCGGCTTCTCGTGCAGCAACTTCCTCTTCATGAGTTAGGAGTTTTCGACCTGTTACTGAGTCGTAAAAGCGTAGTTTTCCCTCATCTAGACGCAACTCTAAACCCAAAACTTCACTGAGTAGAGAAAATGTACCATCTGGTAGAGTATTGGTTGCCACTGGAAAATAATTGCCTTCGACTAAGCGTAAACCTTGGAGTTGGGGGGTGAGATAATCGCCTGTAGGGTCATATTGGAAATATTCACGCACTTCCAAAAACGCATAAATTCCTTTCTTAGCTCCCTGGTCTTTGCTACGGGTGCTTTTTGAGGTAATCTCTAAAACAAAATCGGGGGTTTTATCTTGTTCTTGCCAGGTTTTATAAGAACGGCGTTCCTTATTATCAACACCAAATACCACAAATACATCTGGAGCCACAACTGATTCTGGATTTCCTTCTTCGTAGTAGACAAATAAATTTCCAGAAACATAAACATGAGGACGGTTTTGGAAATAAATTTCCAGGACATTTGTAGCATAAACCAAATACTTACGCTGTAAATCACCTTCAGCCATTGGCTTACCGTCCTCTTCTGGATATTCAATTGGCGTAACTGGGATATATTCTACTGAGGCTGTCATAGCTGGATACCTCAACTTAACTGGGTTTAAATTAAATTTAACACTTGAATTGTTCAGTTAATTTATCTAGTGTGATTTTATTATTAGTTAGATGTAATGAACGAATAGACTTCATTACAATCTTCTACTCCAAGAGCTTGAAGACCCAATTGAATTGCATTACAGATAGTTTCATATTCTTGATCATCTTTCATTGAGTTTATTGAAAATCGTTCTCCATCAATTAAAGGGTTTCCTTCTTCATCCAACAAAACCCAGATTTTATCATTCTCATCAAATGAAGACATAGGTAAACTTTCCTCGAACAAAATTGAGGAACGATGTCCAACTCTAGAATCATAACGTGCTACCAGAACCGCAGAAATTTCTAATGATAATTGGCTAGCTAAATACTCTATCTGCCGAGAAAATATTAATTTATTTCTATTTTCTTCAACTCGATAAATAACGCATAGAATTTCATTAATTGTTATAACTTCTAAGGTTAACCCTGAAGATATTTTTGTAAGTAATACCAATTTGAAAAATGATTGCGACAGATGGAAATCTGAAACGCTGATCCAATAGTTGTTTGTTTTACAATCTAATACCAATTCAAATAATGTTTGCCACAGATAAATTCTTTGTAGGGGCACGGCATCCACAATCTTTTGGTATATCAAATTATTTTACTGGTGCCGTGCCCCTACTCATGTGTCGCGTTCTTTTTTCAAAATAGTATAAATCGTTAGCTTTAGCAAAATCAATTGCACATACAATAGCCTCAAAAACATTACTCATACATTTTCCTGAAGTTTAGGAATTTTATGAATAGCCTTCTGTAAGTAAATTAGAAATAGCAGAAAGCACGATACCAAGAATTCCGATTAACTAACCAAAATACGATCGCCATGACTGGGAGGCTGGGAAATTACCAGGAATTCTAGATCGCGATCGCTTTCGTTTAGCATCTGATGAGGAAGATTAGGGGGAACTTCTACACCTTGGTGCTGAGAAAGAATTTGGCGAGAACCATCAATTTCTAAGGTTGCTGTTCCAGATAGAATAAAGAAAAACTGCCGCGATCGCTGGTGATAGTGTCTGACTTCCGAGGTTCCTGGTGGCATAATTTCCTGAATCACGCTTAACCCTAGTTGTTGAACAAGATGCCAACCATGACAATTATTACCCCATAGATAATGCTCGGCAGTTTCTTTGCTAATCATTTTGATATCCAACTTCGACACGGTAAGACTAACTTTTCTGTTTGCTGCATATTTTTGATAAAAAAAGACAGGCAAATTGCCTGTCTTAAAATAAATGAATTCGTAAATAATTTAGAAATTCATCTCAGCAGCTTGGACTTTTTCAACCTGCTTCTTCTTCAACACCAGCATGACTTGAGCTAACATCACAAGGGCGATGAATGCAATCAACCATTTGACTCGATTGGCATCTTGCAATACAATCTCTGCATCTTGTTGACCAAATCCACCAACGTTAGGATTGTTAGTCAAAGCATCACCAGCTTTAACAGTTTGCCCTTCGGAAACAATCAGTTCTGGTCCTAGAGGAATCTTATCAGAGACAACTTCACCAGCGTCGGTTTTGATGCTCAGAACATATTTGACGTTACCGTCTCCATCTTCCTCTTTGGCAATCTTGGTGATTGTACCAGCAGCAGAAGCGTTATAAACTGCGTTGTTGCTCTTTTCACCAGTTGGGTAAACTTGTCCGCGTCCCCGGTTAGCACCTACGTGAACTGAATATTTACCGAAGTGGATATTTTTATCAGTTCCGGGGTTGGGAGAAAGAACTGGGAAGACGATTTCCTGATACTGTTCACCAGGTAATGGCCCGACGATCACAACGTTTTCTTTCTCTTCGCTGTAAGTTTGGAAGTAAGTGTCGCCGACTTCTTCTTTAAGTTCTTCAGAAATGCGGTCTTCGGGAGCAATCTTGAAGCCTTCGGGTAGCATCAATACAGCACCGACGTTTAAGCCGACTTTAGAACCATCAGCACCTACCTGCTGGACGCTGGTATCGTAGGGGATTTTCACCACAGCTTTAAACACAGTGTCAGGTAGCACTGATTGGGGAACTTCCACTTCTGTCGGCTTGGCGGCTAAGTGACAGTTGGCGCAAACAATTCGCCCAGTCGGTTCGCGAGGTGTTTCTGGATAGGTTTGCTGGGCCCAGAAAGGATAGGCAGCAGCAGACTGCGGAAGAGCTAAATCGCTGGTGAAGTAAAATGTCACGGTAGCGATCGCTATGAGCAATGTTTTGACTATTGCTCTAGTACTGCGAGTAAACCTCGCTGTTATCGAAGCATTTCTCATCTCTATAAGGGCAACGATTCTCTCGTGAATTTGTCATTGGTCATTTGTCATTTGTCATTTGTCAGTGGAAAGTACACAACTGACAACTGGACTATTGACAAATGACAAGATACTTAAGCCCACCAAGGTTCTTCGCCGGTGCGGAAGTCGGTTTCAGTCCAAGGACTAACGACGACTTTGTCTTCTTGGACTTTGGTATGAGCCAAAGGCAAAGACAGAGGTGCTGGACCTCGAACAACTTTACCGGTTGCGTCGTATTGGGAACCGTGACAAGGACATTTAAACTTGTTCTCTGCCACATTCCAAGGGACAACACAGCCTAAATGGGTGCAGATGGCATTAATGCCGTAATCGCCGATCGCCTCTTTGCTTTCTACGACAAGATAAGTGGGGTCGCCTTTGAGTCCCTGAACTAGGGCGCGATCGCCTACATTATGGCTTGCTAGAAATTTGCTGACGCTAACATCGTTGCCCAGCTCGTCTTTTGCCGTTGTACCGCCACCAGCGCCACCAGTAGCAGGTGGAATAAAATACTTGACAACGGGATACAATGCACCCAGAGCCACTCCAGTGACGGTTCCAAAAGTGAGCAGATTCATGAATTGACGACGCCCCATATCGGGCACGTCTGCGGATTCAGAAAATTGAGCCATAATCTACGCGCTCTTTGTGTATTTTGTTAAGCATTTTGATAAGAGTACTAGTAGTTGAGCAACTCTTATCTAAGCCGAAATGCTAACGCCCACAAAAATGCCATACTTCTCTGTTCCAAGATATTTCTAGCATCTTTTCTGTTAGCATTACATTTCTTTATATCCTTATCATACTTGAGTTACGGAACTTAACATCATAACTAAATGTAAAATCTAATTGAGACAACCTATGACAGGACAGGAATTACGTCAACTGTTGCTTGATAAGTGGGGGCGCTCTTACGATGTGCAGTTGCGGCGATCTCAGGGAAAAATATTTCTCCAAGTCATGTGGAAATATCTAGAGCAAGCCTCTTTTCCATTGAGTGAAGACGAGTACCAAGACCATCTTGATAGCATTGCCAATTACCTTCATGCCTTAGGTGGGACAACACAAGTCCAAACATTTATTACACAAACACGCGATCGCCCCCGACTTGGCAAAGCTGTAAGTATTCCCCTTGATTTAGGTGAGCGTTCTTCGGAATGGATATTATGAAATACTCTTGACAATTAGCTTCTTTAAAGATATATGCCAAGCTAAAAGGATTGTTATGTAAGAGTTACTATAAAATTCTTTTGCCCAAAGCTACATCACTATCTGGCTGAATTAAAACTACTTCGCCACGATCGAGAACTACTCCTAAAACCAAAACTTCAGACATAAAATCAGCGATTTGGCGAGGTGGAAAGTTGGTGACAGCTAGTATTAATTTGTTAACTAAATGCTCTGGCTGATAAAGCTGAGTAATTTGGGCACTAGATTTTTTAATGCCCAAATAACCAAAGTCTATCCAAAGTTTATAGGCTGGTTTTTTGGCTGCGGGAAAATCCGCTACTTCGATAACTTTTCCAACTCGAATCTCGACTTTTTCAAAGTCTTCATAGGTGATTTGTGGCATTCATTTCCCTGTCAGCTTCACTAAACCAATCCCACCAAAATAAAGCCCTAGCACTGCACCTGCTAAGAGGCTTTGGGTGAGAGGGTCAGTTGAAGGTGTAAGGACAGCACCTAAAACCACTGCACCCATAATTACGTAACGCCAACCCGAAAACATTTGTTGAGAGGAAACGATTCCCAAAGTACCAAGTAGTAGTTGAATAACAGGAATTTGAAATGCTATGCCCGTGCTAAATAATAGCAACAAAACAAATTCAAAATATTTTTCAATTGACCAAAGTTGTTCTACTACATCTGCACCGTAGCTGATAAAAAACTTCAAAGCTGCGGGGATAAGCAGAAAATAAGCAAAGACTAACCCAGCAGCAAACAGCACACTCGACCCTAAAACTACAGGCCCTAGCAAGCGGCGTTCGCGGCGAGTTAGCCCAGGAAGCACAAACTGAACAATTTGGTAAAGGATGAAAGGAGTAGAAAGTAATAAGCCACAGTAGGCTGCAACTTTCAGAGAAACAAAGAAATATTCCCCTGGAGCAAGTTGGAGAAATTTTACTCCCTGTGCTGGAACTTCTAAAAGCTGGACAATTGGCCTGACGTTGAAAAAACAGCCTACAATACCTACTGCAACGGCAATTAGCCCATAAAAAATCCGTAGGCGCAACTCCTCTAAGTGGTCGAAAAAGGACATTTCAACTTCATCTGGCAACTCATCTAGCGGATCAACATCAGAGTTGCCATATCCTTCCACGTCGATATCGGGTGAAGTTGTAGCAGTTGCATCTGGGTAATCGCCAGACGAATCGGACTGCGATACAGTGTCTAAGTTTTGTGGCGTCATGATTCAGCAATTAGGCAACATTTGCTAACTATTTTACTGGGGAAGCTGTCAGGAAGAATGCTTCAAAAGTCCATATTCCAAGGATCAAGCATTTCTTCCCCCTTGCTCCCCTGTCTCCCTTGTCCTCCTTGCCCTCCTTGTCCTCCTCACACTAAATCACTGCGTGGGCAATTTTGGGTGTGCGGTTGAGTATTGTCCGACTAAGCCAGAAATTTCTGGGTTGTATAGCCGCAAATAATTCCAATAGTTACCCAACACTTGACGCACGTAATTTTTAGTTTCATCAAAGGGGATTTTCTCAACAAATTCATCTGGGTCTTGTGTCGGTATAGTTTGCAGCCATTTGGAAACGTTGCCTGGGCCAGCATTGTAACTGGCGATCGCTAGCAGGGAGTTATTGTTATATTGCTGATGAGTATGGTCTAAATACCAAGTTCCCAGCATAATGTTGTCGTTAGGATCTTCTAAATTTATTGTTTTGCTATCTACCTTGATTTGTGGGGCGATCCATTTAGCTGTGCTTGGTAAAACCTGCATTAAGCCAGTAGCATTGGCGATAGATTTGACTTTAGGTTCAAACCGCGACTCTTGACGAATCAAAGCTGTTACTAACAAAGGATTGAGTTGACGTTGAGTAGACCACTTTTCAATCTCTTGAAGATAGGGAAAGGGATAACGAGCTTGCCAGTAAATACTTTGTTTGCTGAGAGCTTCATATTCGGCTTGTTCTTCTGGAGTTTCTCGGTCTTCTAATTTAGAAATCGTATCAATTCCTAATTTATTTTCTCCTCTGGCTAGTTGCATTAAACCTTCGGTAAATTGTTCTGCTACCGTGGGCTTGTCCTTATTTTGAAATTCTGTTTCCCATTGCAACCAAGCATCTCGGTCTTGCCCTAAAAGATATAATTCTTTGAAAGTTTCAGAACCAGCAGTTGGTACAGGACGTTGAGGTGGGACTACTTCTGGCTTCAGTTGGCGCACGGTATTAAAGTTGCCTACATTCAGCCCCAATATTGCTGCCGATCGCCATGCATAGTAAGAGTAAGGAAACTGGCTAATCACATATTCATAAGCAGTTTTCGCTTCTTGCTGTTTCCCTAACAGAGTTGCCCATTTACCTACCCAAAAACCTGCTCTAGGAGCCAAAATGCTGGTGGGATTGTTGGTGGTAATTGGTTCTGCCCATTGCCATGCACCTGCATAATCTTTAGCTGTGGCTTTTTCTTGGGCTAATTTCCAACGGTATTCTGCGGCTTCGTCAGAATTGCTGTATTTGGCAATCAATAATTGCCATGCTTGTGCAGCTGACTTATTATCCTTGAGTCCTTGGAAAATTTTGGCTTTTTCTACCAATGCCTTACTAGCTGCATCAGGAAATTTGGCGATCGCCTGGTTAAGATAAGGCAAGGCTTCTTGACGGGTTTTTGCCATTTCTGCTAACCGCAATAAGGCAGTTCCGCTTTCTTGCGCCTCTGGAAATTGCTGCACCAGTTGTTTATAACTCGCGATCGCTTTTTCTCGGTTTTTGCCTGATACTTGCAAACCGCGTCCAGTACGGTAGAGATTGAGCGGTGTTTTGGGTGCTTTGGCATAAGCAGCGCCAGCTTTGTCAAATACATTATTTGTCCAGTAAGCTGTACCGATAATTTCCCAATCTTCAGGTTTGAGAGTAAAACCTTTGGCTAATTCATCCAAAACGCCAACTGTTCCTGGTTGGTTAGCAGCGTATTTTGCCAAAATTAATTGTAATTGTGGCTGATTGGGATTTTCTTGTAGGCGCTTGCGGATAATTTCCCAGGTTAGGGGATGGGAGGGAAATTGAGCGATCGCTAAATTCTGTTGCTTTGGTTGCGCAATTAAATAGATGGCTTTAACTGCGGCTGCTGTTTTAGGATACTGTTTCAGCACTTTTTGCCGCAGATCTGAGGCTTTGCCATCTTCACCTAGCAAATCCTGGGCTTGGGCTTGTTTCAGCAAAATGTAAGGGGCGAGGAGTGGATAGTCTGTCTCCAACCCTTCTAATAAAACTAGTGCTTTTTTCGCTTGCGTTCTTTCAATGTAATCACTAGCTAAAAGATAACGAGCACGTTCTCGATCAGCCGAGCGAGGATTTTGGGCGATCTCTGCTAGTTTTGCTGCTCGTTCTGGCAGAGATTGTGATACCAGTGGGTACACGGCTGATTTGGCTTTGCTAGTTTCCGAGATCTGCTCAGGTGAATTATTGCCATGTTTTAGCCATTGCCCTAAGGATTTTCCAATCTCAGGTGCCGACACCATTGCTCCGGCTAAAAAGGCACATAGTCCTGCACCAGCAATTAGAGGAATTGGATTTTTTTTAAGCTGCTTCAGCATGAATACCCGCTGAAAATTTCAGGTGAATTTCTTGAAACTTTAGCATTACTGACGGTCAGTGTCGCCACTTTTTCATTTTTGATTTTTAATCTCATCTCAAATTAAGCAAATCTCCGAATTTTAAGATTTGCCATGACTGGACTTACTTCTAGCGCATTAGCGATCCCATGACATCTATCTCTTAGTAGAGGATAGACCAATTTTTGTGGAAATGCAGCGTCGGCAACACACTTAATGAAAGTTAATTTATCTTTTGCTCTAGGTAGCCTTTATCTAAAATATTAGGCGAAATACTGAAGTAAAAACCGCCAATACTCAGGCGGGATCATCTATAACTGAATACCAGAGAAAAATTACTGTGTTTTTTCACTAGTAAGTTTGGGTGAACAAATTATATCTAGTCTAACTTCTATATTCATTCGTTATTTCTTATTGATATTGATTTAATAAACCAACTCATGTATAGAAATTTTGTTTAAATAAAATAGCTAGAAAGATAATTAAATTAAAATTATAAAATTTAATTTAAAATTGCTAAAATGCTTAATTTAAGCGCGCTGTAGCATTTGTAAAAATAGTAAATCTTTAATAATATCTCTGTATTTATACACTTTTGTAGTACTTATATTGGCAGAGAGGCGAGATATAGCAGAAATTATATTCATCTTTAAAATATTTCCTAAGTAAGAGACAAATAGTCCAATATTTGCCTTATTGTTTATTCTATATATAAGAATAAAAAATAAGATGTCTTTAATCAAGCAGCTGAAAATTTTAGACTTAGTTCTTGAGCTTCAGCAGCAAATTCATCTGTCTTTGGAAAAGTTTACTGCTAGATATGGCGGACTACTCCAAATAGCTAACTGCTGTTTTAAGCAGAAGCAGAATGGATGGACAAAACTATCACAGCGGATTTGGAGGCAGATTGAGGAGTTGCTGCACTTTCTGAGAAAGCGCCAACAAATACTTAGTAACCAAACACTTAAAGAGTGAGGAGCAGAGACTGTGACTGTAGAAGCAAAAGTAAATAATCCTGCTGCTCGGATTCTCTTAGCTAATAACGATGCGCAAATGCGCGATCGCTTGCAGCAGCTGTTGAGCCAACGTTATCAAGTTCACTTAGCAGTCGATGGGATAGATGCTTTAAGTAATATCCAACAATTAAAGCAGCTGCCTGACTTAGTGATAGCTGATGTGATGATGCCAAGAATGGATGGGTTGGAGTTGTTGCGATCGCTGCGCTCAAAAGAGCAAACGCAAAATATAACCATCATTCTGCTGTCAGCAGGAGCCGAGGAAGACCTTTGTATGGCGGCGCTAGCAGCGGGAGCCGATGATTATCTCAGTCAGCCTTTTTCCGACTCTCAACTGTTATGTCGAATCGAGGTAAATCTGAAGATAAGTCGGTTACATCAAGCAACATTGCAGCAACAGCAACAATTGCAAGCTCAGTTAAAAGCTAAAAAAGAGCAAGCGATCGCCATTTTAGAAAGCATGACCGATGCCTTCTATACTTTGGATCGTGATTGGTGTTTTACCTACATTAATACTTGCGCGGAGCGCATCTTAGGTAAATCTCGCGATCAACTGCTGGGTAAAAACATTTGGGAGCAATACCCAGTATTAGCCAATACTCAAGTTTATGAGCAATATCATCGCGCTTTCATTGAAGGCGTCCCAATAAACTTTGAATTTTACTATCAGCCTTGTGATTGTTGGTACGATATTCATGTTTATCCCTCAGAGCAGGGTATAAGTGTATATTTTCAGAATATTAGCGAACACCAAACAGCGCTGCGCGATCGCCAGCACGCAGAAGAGGCATTTCAGGAACAGGAAAGGAAATACCGATACATCTTTGAAGCCGCAGGTGTAGCGATTTTTGAAGAAGATTTTTCGCTGGTTAAAGCCGCCCTTGATGATTTGAAAGCTCAAGGCATCCAAGATTTTCGTACCTTCTTTGCCGAACACCCTAATTTTGTGCAACAAGCAATGGGTATGGTGAGAATTATCAATGCCAATAATGCGGCGGTGCAAATGTTTGGTGCAGCAGACAAAAATCAACTGCTGGGTTCGCTACAACAAATATTTGTCCCATCAACTCTAGAAATATTTGTCCAAGAACTCCTTGTGCTCGTTGCGCAACAAACCTATTTTGAATCGGAAACCATTCTCCAAACTCTTCAAGGAGAGCATTTGAATGTCTGGTTTACAATCACGTTTCCGCCAGCAAATGCCAAGTTTGACAGCGTATTAGTGAGCATGATGAACATCACTCCTCACAGACAGGCAGAAGCAGCGGTAAAAGCTAGCCAAGAACGGCTGAGGAGTTTTTTTGAAGCGAATTTAGTCGGGATTCTCTTTAGCCATGAGGATGGTAGCATTCTAGAAGCCAACGACGAGTTTTTGCGGATTGTCGGCTATAGCCGCGCCGATCTCCAAGCAGGTAAACTCAGTTGGGTGAATATGACGCCACCAGAATACTTAGATTTAGATGAATTAGGTATTGCTGAAGCTAAGGTTCAGGGCGCTTGTACTCCTTATGAAAAAGAATTCATTCGTAAAGATGGTTCTCGCGTATCTGTTGTAGTTGGCTACTCACCATTACGCGGGACTCAACAGCAGTTAGTGACTTTTATTCTTGATATTAGCAGTCGCAAACAAACCGAAAGAGCGCTACACCAAAGTGAAGAGCGATTTCAGGCTTTTATGGACAACAGCCCAACCGCAGCCTGGATTACGGATGTCCAAGGGCATATACTTTACCTGAGTCCCACTTATTACCGCACATTCCAATTATCAACAACCGACGCGATCGGTAAAACTATCTTCGAGCTCTACCCAACTGAAGTTGCTCAACAATTTTTCAATAATATTAGAAAGGTTGCCCAGACAAATCAGGTCGTTGAGGCGATCGAGCTAGCCCCACTGCAAGATGGCACAATGGGCGACTTTTTGGTTTATAAGTTTCCCATTACCGATCCTTGTGGACAACGCTTAGTGGGAGGCGTGGCAGTTGACATTACCGAACGCGAACGCGCACTTCGACAACGCCAGCAAGCAGAACAAGCTCTACAAAAACATAGTGAACGACTGAAACTGCTCTCGGAAACAGCCAGCGCTTTGCTTTCAACAGAGCATCCATTAGAGTTAATGAACGATTTGTTCGGCAAACTCTCAGCCCAGATGGATTTACATTGTTACTTCAACTATTTGATTGATACACAGGAAGATAGGCAAAAACTGCGCTTGAAGTCGTGGAGTGGGATTGACGATCAACTAGCTGAGTGCATTGAATGGCTGGAACTTGGTCAAGGGATTTGTGGATTAGTCGCACAGCAACGTCGTCAAATTGTTGTCAACAACGTGCAACACTCTACTTATCCAAATAACCATATCCTTTGTGCTTTAAAAATCACAGCTTATGCAAGTCAGCCGTTAATTGTTCACGGAAAACTACTAGGTGTACTTTTCTTTGCCAGCCGCACTCGTAGCCACTTTACCCCAGAAGAGATGGCACTGCTGCAAGCGACTTCCGACCAAGTGGCAGTTGCTCTAGAACGTGCTGATTTGATGGCTTCTTTACAACAGCAAACAGAGCAATTAATTCAAGCTAACCGACTCAAAGATGAATTTTTAGCAGTTCTCTCCCACGAACTGCGCACGCCACTCAACCCAATTTTGGGATGGTCGAAGTTGCTGCAAACTCAAAAGTATGATGAAGCAACTACTGCCCGCGCCCTGGAAACCATCGAGCGCAACGCCAAGCTTCAGACCGAGTTAATTGAAGATTTGCTGGATGTCTCCCGGATTCTGCAAGGGCAACTCAGCCTCAATATTACTCAAGTTGATCTAGCAACAACGATCGCCGCAGCGATAGAAACCGTGCAGCTAGCTGCTGAAGCTAAATCAATTCAGCTTCAGGTGCTAGTGCAACCGAATGTCGCTCAGGTTTCTGGTGATAACAGTCGTTTACAGCAAGTTGTTTGGAACTTACTTTCCAACGCTGTGAAGTTCACACCGCCAAATGGACAAGTAGAAATTCGTTTAGCATCGTTGGGTTCCGAGGTACAGTTACAGGTGCAGGATACAGGTAAAGGCATTAGCCCTGATTTTTTACCTTATGTGTTTGACTACTTTCGACAAGCTGATAGCACGAATACCAGGAAATTTGGGGGATTGGGTTTAGGATTAGCTATTGTCCGTCACCTTGTTGAGCTACATGGTGGTACGGTGAAAGCAGAAAGTCCTGGAGAAGGGCAGGGAGCAACCTTTACAGTAACGCTGCCATTAATACAGAGCTATTTAGATAGTAATCAAGGTGATAGACAACTAGATGAATGTCCCGATCTCAATGGAGTAAAAGTTCTCGTTGTCGATGACGATTTCGATACCCGAGATTTAATTAGTTTCTTTCTAGAACAGTTGGGAGCAGAAGTTACTCAAGTGCGATCGCCTACCGAAGCGCTACAAGTGTTACCTGACTTCCAGCCAAATGTCTTATTAAGCGATATTGGGATGCCAGAAATCGATGGTTACATGCTGATCCGTCAAATTAGAGCTATGCCTCCAGAGTTAGGAGGACAAATTCCGGCGATCGCACTCACGGCCTATGCCGAAGATAGTTACCAGCAACAGGCGCTATTAGCTGGGTTTCAAACTCATGTTACCAAGCCAATTAACCCTGCAAATTTGGCTTTAGTTATTGCTCAAGCAGCAGGGTTAGAGGATAGGGACAAGGGGACAAGGGGACAAGGGGGACAAGGGGGCTAGGGGAAGAAATGAAAAATGACCTTTGTCTATTGCTTGTTGACAAATGACAAATGACGAATGACAAAGGACAAATGCCCAACTTACCTTTTTGCTAATTCTGGAGTCCGACCTTTTAACCCAATCATTAATTTGAGAGTATAGATTTTTAGCATTGGCACTCGTCGCATAATCCATAAACCTAGACGACGAACCAGCAACACAGGTAAGAAGTTGTTAGAAAAAATCCGATCTAACAAATCGGTGAAACCTAATATTGTCAGGTTTTCTCGCTGACGCCAGCGTTCATAGCGTTTGAGGATCTGGATTTTGCCAATGTCTTCACCAGCTGCGTTTGCTGTTTGCAACACTTGTGCTAAAGCCGCAGCATCTCGAATACCTAGATTTAAACCTTGTCCACCAACGGGATGGCAATTGTGAGCTGCATCGCCAATTAATGCCAATCGGGGTAAGACATAGCGATCGCTTTGCATAAGCTGCACTTGAAAAATAAAGCGATCGCCTAGTAATTGCAACTTACCCATCTGATTGCCAAAGCGACGGGTGAGTTCTCTTAAAAATTGCTCATCATCCAACTCACATAAAGCTTTGGCTTCTGCGTGAGGCGCTGTCCAGACGATTCGGCAACGGTTTCCCGGTAAAGGTAAAATTGCAAACGGCCCGCTAGTCCAAAATTTTTCGTAGGCGGTATTATTGTGGGGTTTTTCTGGTTGGACAAAAGCGACGATACAGGATTGCCAATATTTCCAGCCTAAAGTTTTAATTCCCGCAGCTTGACGAATAGGCGATCGCGCTCCATCTGCGGCTACTAGTAATTTAGTTTTAATTGTCTGGATCTGTTCCGCCACTTTTATATCTATGGTTACTATGTCCTGTAGGTACTGTGTATTGACTACCTCTGCGGGACATAAATAAGTGACATTGGTACAATCGCGTACAAACTCCTGCAAGGGATGCAACAGCGCTTGGTGTTCTGCTACATAACCCAACTCTGGCGTACCCAAATCTGCTGTTTCAAATTCCACTACTTCAGAATAATCGGCATCAGAGAGGCAAACACGGTTATATTTAGCAATTTCAGGTAAGATTTTGTCCCAAATACCAATTCCCTGGTAAATTAGTGCCGACAGCATATGAATTGCGTAGGCTTGCCCTTTGGCTACTGCGGCTGATGCTACTTTGGCTTCAACCAGTAGTATATTCAAGCCTGAATCTTTTAAGGCAGAGGCTAGGGTTAATCCTATAATCCCGCCGCCGACAATTACTAAATCATAATCATATCCCCGCTTGTCTGTGGATGTTTGGGGAGGGGTTAGGGTTTGCAAAAGCTGTGTTAGCGGCATTGTTAAGAGAAATTACAGCATCTTAACTATTATTCTTACGCAATTGGGCGGTTTAGAGCAAGTTATATAGCAATCCGTGTAGGAGTTGTGAAATGACTCGTTGAGTCAGGGAATAGGGAACGGGGAACAGGGAACAGGAAACAAGGATCTACAAATGTACTTTGTTTTTCACAAAAGAAATAGGACTGCTATACCATTTTGAATTTTGGAATAGTCTATAAACTTATTTATTTTCATAAGTAAATTTAGGGCTTGAAACCCCAATATTCGCGGCTAATCCTTTCCCTGTTCTCATCGGTAAATATGTAAGTTAGATCTGCATTAGCTTAACCCATTTCAACAAGAAAAAACCTCGCTGATTTTTGAGGAACGCGGCGAGGTTTGTTGTTTTTATCTGGAGCAAAGATAAATAAAGAAAAATTAGGTCGAAAAGCTACTATAAACTATCGATAACCAAGCTAATCACCGCTTTCAGATAATATGCCTAAATGCAAGAGATTACTTTTTAGTTACTGCTGAACTAGTATGGCGCTTAGCATGATGTTTGTGATGTTTATGCTTAACAGCTTTGCCACCATTAGCTTTATTTGTTGCTACATGATGAGTAGTATGTACCGTAGCAGCTTCAGCTTGAAAAATCGGTGCAGAAATAGCTACAGGGGTAGCGATCGCTAGAGCAAAAAGTAAACCTTTAGCTAACTTATTCATGAGAAACTTGCAATTTATTTAGTTAAAGAACCAACAATGTAACTATCCCAGAGCTATATGTCAGTGATTTGTTATTCCTATGAAGTTTTAGTGTATATTTTTACTATAAGCTCTGTATTTATTGTAAATATATTTTTATTTTATTCGTGGTGTAATAGTTTAATTATCTAAAGCTAATATCCATAAATAAAAAACTATGTAAACCCTGAAAAACGAAGCTATAACTATGTTTACTTCTATAATAATCCTCTTTAATTTGTGAACTTAGTTGTAAAAATATGAAACAAGGAAAAGGCAGAAAATTTGATAATCATGAAACTACTTAGTGCTCAGGGTTTTCATCTGATTTGAATAAATTAACATGACAAAAAACCTGCTACCGAAGGCAGCAGGCTCAAATGGTATAGTGTGTAGTTACGGGAAAATCAAAAAATAATTTTCTTTCTGCTATGGAATGTAGAAGTTAGCAGTCACTTTTTCTTGGCGAAGGTGGCTATATAGGAACCTCAAACGTTGGTTATAAATAGGTTTGCGGTTAATACAGCTAAAAATAGAGCCAAACTTGAAAGTTAACACCAACTTCTCTATCTGATATTTTTCATATCACTTAATAGCAGACCATTATAATATCGCAAAATAGTGTGTTTTTAACTTGTTGCTTAGATAAATTTTATATGTAGATTTTTATATTTTTCTCTGTAAAAAGTGTTTTTTGAATCCATATATCATCTGATGTTCCACGATTTTGATATAAAATTTTCTAGGAAATACATATAAGACTCAAAATCAAAAAAACATTCATCATAGCAGTAAATCTAAATATTAAAAATGTTCTTACCAGAGTAAAAAAATTGTTAGCTTTAGCACCAACCTGAAAGATGATTTATATCACTATTATTTGATGACTTAGGGAACAGGAAATAGCAAACGCGGGAGATTGATTCTGAATTCTGGATTCTTATTCAAAGGAATTTTTTATCCACCTATTAATAATCAAACTATCCCATAGCCATATGTCATAAGTTTGCGATTTATGTGAAATTTGTATGTCTGTTTTTAGATATGTGACTCCTATTTGATTTTTGCGAAGTTAGGTACACCTCTACGTTCCTTCTTTCCTGTTCCCTGTTACCTACTTTTACCAGTAAGTTCACGAATCAAATGGGATGGCTATATATGTAATCTAGACAACAAAATATCCAGCAGGTTTAAATTTGCTGAAGTTTACAGCCTTAGTTTCAAAGCCAAGCATCAAGCCTGTTTTACATCTAAATTCTCAATTCTGACCAATAATTCCTTGTTGGTACAAGCAAGCAGATTTATCTGTGGAATCAATGGAAAATCCAAAATTCCCAAGCCCCCAGATTTATCTAAGGGGTCAATCCAAAATCTGTCTTGGAAAGTTTGCTACGGAGGGAAACCCTCCTGGCAACTTTCCGCAAAATCTAAAATCCAAAATTGTTTGACTCCTGAATTCTGGTGTAAATATTTTTCTAGACAATACTCAAATCCATTAGGCTTTCTGCCATTTCAAAATTTGATGTAACATTTTGAACATCATCTAAACCTTCTAAAGTGTCAATTAACTTCAGAAGCGATCGCGCCTGATCGGGATCGGTAACTTCGACAGTATTGCTAGGAATCCAGCGCAATTCGGCATCTGTCACCTGAAAGCCTTTGTCGTTGAGGGTTTTGTTGAGAGTCTCTAAATTTTCTACTGCGCTAAATACTTCAGCCATCTCATCCTCAGCCATTTCGTAAGACTCAGCCCCACCTTCTAGAGATGCTTCTAAAAGTTGTTCTTCATCAACTACTTCCTGAATTGTACAAACGCCTTTTTGCTCAAACATCCAGCTAACACAACCTGTTTCACCAAGATTGCCACCATTTTTACTAAAAGCGGCGCGTAAGTCAGCAGCAGTACGATTGCGATTATCTGTAAGGGCTTCTACTAAAATCGCTACACCACCAGGGCCATAACCTTCATAGCGAATCGCTTCTAGACTAGCGTTATCTCCGCCAAATGTACCTCCACCTTTAGCGATCGCGCGTTCAATATTATCATTGGGAATTCCCGCCGCCTTAGCTTTATCAATTGCTGTACGCAGTTGAAAATTTCCGGCTGGATCTGGTACACCGCTTCTAGCCGCAACAATAATTGCCCGCGACAGCTGGGTAAAGGTCTTTGCCCTTTTTGCATCGACTACAGCCTTTTGGCGCTTAATATTCGCCCATTTACTATGTCCTGCCATAACCTGAACTTAACTATATTTCAAAATTTAGGATATACGTAGGTTTCACCAAAATGCAAAGCCAGATAGGAAAACACTCCAAAGTCTAAAAGCTTTTTACTATTGACCCTTAATTCCTTGACTAGTTGAAAATCCTTACCGTAGATGATTGTGCAACACTTGGTGTAAGTGCCAAAGTTGTGGCGATCGCTTTTGAGAATTAGTCATTAATTCACTTCATTTACAACTTTTTTGCGACTTCCCGCCATTCCCAGCGAAAAACAAAGAAATTACCACGCTACTAATGTATATGAAGAAATATAAATTTGCCGTAGGGTGTGTTATGCCGTAGGCTAACGCACCTTAAATTGTTGATGGTGCTTTGGTGCGTTGCGCTACGCGACAACACACCCTACATTTAAATTTCTTAACATAGGTTGAAATATTAGCAGCGACTTACTTAGTTGTCGTGTGGGCAATGCCCACCTGACATGCAAAGATTGTCGCTATTTGACATTTAAGAAAGCAAATTTACCATTAACACCGTTTGCTTCCATCTTCAGTTGGGCAACATAAAACTCTTTTTGAATTACCTCTCCTACTGGCGTAAAAGCAATTTCACCAAGAGGAGTTTGATAAGTTCCTTTGAGTAGCTCCTTATTCAATGCTGTACGCAACTGTGGCAGCGTCAAATTGCTAATTTTGCTTTTTTTATCTAAAGACTGTAGCGCTTCTACATATACCTGTAAAGCCGCAAAAGCTTGAGCGCTAACTTGAGGTGGTTCTCTATGGTATTGTTCAACGTAGGCTTTGCGAAATGCAGTGTTAATTTCGCTTTGATATTCAGGACTATAAGCTTGAGCAATAATTACGCCATCACAAAGCGCTCTACATACAGAAAATATATGAGATGTATTAAATCCATTGCCACCAATAATTAATCCTTTATAACCAAGTTCTCGTAGCTGTTTAACTAAATTTCCTCCATCAACAGCTAACCCAGATATAATCGCTAAATCTGGTTTTAAATTAATAGCGCTGCTAGCTTGAGTTTGAAAGTCTGTATCTGTAGTTTGAAACTTTTGGACTGTGACTAAATTCAATCCTAAATCTTTAACTGTTTTCTGAAAAATTTCTGTTTCTGACTTATTAAATGCATCATTTTGAGCATAAAAGACAGCTACTCTTTTGATTTGAGGATTTTGTTTGAGTGCAGCTTTCACCGCATAAGGCGCGACGACAGCAACAGATGAAGAAACACGAGCGACATAATCACCAATTTCGGGAATGCCTTTAGCGGTATTTGATGCACCGATAACTGGAACTTGATTGCGTTCTGCTATAGGGTCAACGCTAAATGCTTGTTGTGACAGAGTAGGGCCAATAATGCCAACAACTTTATTTTGATTAATTAAACTTTGAAATGCATTAACGGCTCCAACTTCATCACCACCAGTATCTTGAAATATTAATTTAATGAGTTTACCGTTGATACCGCCTTTATCATTAAAATACTTTTGAGCAATTTTTACTCCATCAGTTCCTTCTTGACCAAGTAATGCTACATTGCTTGTTTGAGCAAAGGCGATACCAATAGGAATAGCATTAGCTGCATTTGATGTCGCAGTGGGATTATTTGCGGAATTTACACCAACACTGCCACTTTTACCACAGGCTATCAACAGCATAGAACTTATAAATAATAATGCTGTTTGATGAGCGATCGCATTTTTCATAGCGTAACAGGATATTTCTTACGATAATACTGCTTGCGTAAGCGATGTCTGACGCTAAGCCGTTTTGCATCTACACACCTGGTACAACACAGCCACAGGTCAAGAGTCAAGGGGAGACACTGCGGTGAGGTAGCCCGATCTTGGTGGTTCCCCGGCTTGCAGCAAGTGGC
Organism: Nostoc sp. T09; assembly: GCF_002154695.1. Lineage (GTDB taxonomy): Bacteria > Cyanobacteriota > Cyanobacteriia > Cyanobacteriales > Nostocaceae > Aulosira. The sequence goes on along the minus strand of NZ_MTAV01000067.1, from coordinate 1,487 downwards.
GTTGCGCATCGCCTATCAAAACCCTGATATGGTGGGCAGTGCCCACCCTACATATATTATAAATGCTGATAAACGCCGATAAAATGGATTTTTTTTAAGGCAGAATATTTGTTTATTAGTGCTATTTTGTAATTAAAAATAAGTAAGAATTTCTATTATTTTTTTGAAGCAGTAAATATATTTAATTAATTAAAAATGTTTTATAGGCTGCAAGTCTTCCCTTGTCTGCTTTTTACTTTTGCCTTCAAAGGGGAGTCTTAATTTTTTGGATTTAATTTATTGATTATTCTTAGTATTGCTATATTAACCCAAGATTAAGAATTAGTTAAATAGGTATTAAAAATAGATTATTAATTATAGTTAGAAGCAACCTTGTAAAATGATTGTCTCCTTCATAATTTCCTTAGATATTTACTCGATTATCAAAGCGTATTAGTAGAAAGGAAAATCTTGTAAAAAGGAAACAATTATGTCTAACTTAGATAGAAATGACGAGATTTTATGTAATTACTCAGGTTTGAATTTATCCGATGCTCAAGATTTGTTAAATACGCTGCAACAGTTGCGTCAGTTAGTGATAAAAGAGGGAGAAAAAATCTTTAACCAGTGGCGATCGCAGATCCAAAGGCAAGTTTTTGTGAACAGTAGCCGCAACCTTGCTTACTACTTGGCACTGCGACGACACGATTTGCGACAGGTGCAAGCAGCTTTGATGCCTTGGGGTTTGTCTTTGAGGCGGATTGAAGCACAGGTATTGCCTAATTTAGATGCAGCGATCGCAACTTTGGGAGCAATTTGTCAAGCCGATCCAGATTCCCTACCTAAGCGTCCGTCAGTTGAAGAGTTTTTTGTAGGCGATCGCTTGTTGCAAGAATATACAGAAGAATTATTCGGCAACACACGTAACCAGCGTCAAGTCAGAATTATCGTGACTTTACCGACACCAGCAGCCAGCAATTATGAATTGGTGCGGAATTTAATTCAACGCGGATGTAACTGTGTGCGCATTAACTGTGCCCACGATACTGTTAACGAATGGTCAGCGATGATTGCCAATGTTCGTCTGGCGGCAATAGAAACAGGATATCGCTGCAAGGTGCTGATGGATTTAGGTGGTTCCAAGCCGCGAATTGGAATGGCGATCGCACCTCAATCTCCACAGCGTATATATCGAGGCGATTGTATTTTGCTGACTCGTAATTTACCTACCACAATCTGCTCTGACTGTTTCCAGGCAAATTGCTCTCTCCCCGAAGTCTTAGATCAATTAAAGGTTGGTGCCACTGTTTGGATTGATGATGGTAGTATTGGTGCGCAGGTTGAGTCTTTAACGCCTGATGGGGTCATGTTACGCATCACCCATGCTAACTTGAAGGGCAGCAAAATTCCTCACCAAAAAGGGCTTAACTTTCCTGATACTGATTTGCTTCTAAGAGGTTGTTTGAAAAGTCCAAGCAGGTAAAAAATCATGCAAGTCGTCTAACCAT
>NZ_MTAV01000066.1 GCF_002154695.1 Nostoc sp. T09 | reverse complement strand
CTAAGCCTCAAACCTAAGCATAAAGACTGTTTTACTTCTGAATTCTGAATTCTAACTCCTACATTCTGCTGTATGTTCTTACTTTCAGCTAAGATTAATAGATTTAACTAAAAAAACTCAGTTTTTGCACCATAATTATGAACGTTGAATTGGTATTCTAGCTTGTCGTTTTGCATAAGTTTCAGCCTCTGCCAAGCCATACTAATTCTTTCCTCTGCTTGTAATTCACTGATATTACCAGAATTGTATAATCTCCAAACGTATGCCGCATGGCGAAAAAAAGCAGATAAATAAGCTTGAAAAATTGCATTTCCTGCGCTGCTTTTATCATATTTATAGTTTTGATCAGGAATAAAACTTTCTTCCATATTTTTTAGTTATCCTATCTTATTGACTTGCTAATAATAAGTGTAAATTTAGCTTTAAATGCACTTCTCTGAAATGTAATTATTTCCAACCCATCATAGCTGCTACTTGTTCTGCCAGCTTCAAAGGATCAAAAGGTTTATTAATTACACCCACAATTCCCAACTCGGTATATTGGTTATGTGTGGTAGGTTCGACTTTGGCAGTGATTAACATTACCGGAATACTTTGAGTTACAGGATTATTTTTTAACTCTTGTAACACCGTAAATCCATCTATATCTGGCATCATTACATCAAGCAGAATGGCATTTAGCCTTTCAGTTTGGGCTTTGAGTAACCCTTCTCTACCGGATTCAGCCTTTAGCACTGTCCAATCAGCTAAGTTTTCCAAACAGGCCTGAATTACTGTGGCTAAAGATTTTTCGTCATCAATCAAAAGAATACGCTTGCTGGACATATAAAAATGCCAATTTTAAAGATCGAAATACTAGAGAGATAACGGTTCTTAACTAGACCTCTTGCAAAAATATATTTTTGCAAGAGGGGGGAAAGGGAAAAGGTTAAAGGGAAAGGGTTTTGAGTTCCTTTCCCCTTTTCCCCTTTCCCTTTTACCGACTTCTGCAAGAAGTCTACTGAGTACAAGACAGTTTTTTCTGCTAGGATAAGCTTTTTGCCCTCCTAAGACAGCCAAGATACATATCCCTCACAATATATGCTGTGTTTAATGCAATTAAGAACCGCTATATTGTTTTTTGCTGAGAAAGAAAGTCAAATAATCAGCCCAATTATTTCGTTATCTCCTATTTATTACGGTGTCTCAACTAACTAGTTATAAATTTAAAAGATAATTATGAGGAAATTCTGAGTATTTGTGGCTAATTCCTAAAAAATATAATTTCCATAACAGATAGCCAATAATGTACCCTAGGCTCGCTTTACAACTGCCACCCCAAAGTGCTTGCAACTAGTTCCGATAGACGCAAAGGGTCAAATGGTTTAGCAATTACCCCCGCGACTCCCAACAAGGAAAATTCATTTAAGTCTACTGTCTGTACTTTAGCGGTTAGTAAAATAACTGGAATTTCGCTAGTACTCGAATTATCTTGCAATCTCTGGAAAAGTGCCATTCCGTCTATATCTGGCATCATTACATCTAAGAGAATTGCATCGGGATGTTCAGTTTGAGCTAAAGCCAAGCCTTCACTACCAGACTGTGCCACCAAGACTTGCCAACGTCCGATATTTTCTAAACAGGCTTTAATTACTATACAGAGATTTTTTTCATCATCAATTACTAAGATACGTTTTGCGAGCATGGTATCAAACTGGCTATTGGTAATATTTATGTAATAATTTATTTCTAAGATGTGTCCGTTCTAACCTATTTAATATTCGGGCAACTAATTCTGGTTCGACAATTGGCTTCCTTATATAGTCATCGGCTCCGACAGCATAAACTTTATATAGTATTTCCGGTTCAAAATGAGCAGAGAGAAATAATATAGGTAAGCGACTCCAAAAGCGATCGCCACGTATTGCTTGGCATAGCTCTATACCATTAAAATATGGCATCTCAACATCTAAAATTAGCAGATCGGGTTTAATAGATTCCAATACTTCCCACAATTTTTGAGGCTCTTGTAATGGTATTACTTGCAGTCCCCAAGGCGATAGCAAAGTGCTAACCTGATGTAGCACTAAAGGATCGTCATCTACTACTAGAACTTTGGCATCGGTGGTAATTTGTTGGTTAAACACCATGTTGACTGCGGTTAGTACTTCAACAACAGACATAGTTTTGTTTAAAAAGCTGTGTGCGCCTAGACGTGCAGCTTCTACTCTGTTGTGCAGTTGATTGCTGTTAGTAAATACTAGGACGGGAATTTCAGGATGATTCTGTGTGAGTTCTGCCAGCAGTGTGAAACCATTCTCCTCTTGGTCAGGAAATGATAGCTCTAGTAAGATAACTTCGGGGGGATTTAGAGCCAGTTTAGTTCTCGCTGTTTTTGGATTTGCTGCTATCTCTACGTGAAAACCCCAGGATAGTGCTTCTAATTTAATACGTTCAGTCAGTGTAGTATCGTCGTCAACAATTAGCAGTTGTGTCGGTTGAGTTTGTGAGATGCTAGAGTTAGCAGGCGAACATGGCTGTTGCTGCAATGTTTGTTTTAACAATTTGACTAACTCCGCCAACTGTAAAGCCATACTTTGGTGAGGGCTGCTATGTTTGTTTAGCAACTGTTCTATTTCCCGCCCCACCTTAGAACCTTCCAAAAATCCGTAACACCCCAAAGAACCAGCTAGGCGATGAGCTTCTGCTTGTGCTTGTTTCAGTATACTTTTATCTGGATTTACACTTGATAATTGAGCGATCGCTTGTTCTAATAACTCAAACTTTTCTTGAAAACTCTTCTGAAACTCTTCCCGCATCTTTGCCACTACAGCCATAATCTTAGCTTCGGCTTGGCTTGTATCTGCTAATTCTGAACTATAAACTGTTTTCCCATTTGATTTCTTGGGTTCTTCTTTCAGGCGATAACCCAACCCATAAACTGTTTCGATCAAATCTGCGGTCATTCCCACAGCTTTTAGCTTCTGTCGTAAACCCTTAATGTGGGTTGTTACAGCCTCTTCCCCAGGAAACTCATCAGCAGACCAAATTCTATCTAGTAAGACACTTCTACTAAATATCCTACGGGGATTTTCTAGAAAAAGTTCTAATAGACCATACTCTTTAGGCGTAAGGTGCAGGCGCTTTCCTGCATACATAACTTCTTTGATATTGGTATCAAGCTCTAAGTTCTCCCAAACTAGCGCTTTTGCTAAAATAGCCTTTCCTCGCCGCATTAAGGCCCGAATTCTTGCTATTAGCTCTGATAACTCAAAAGGCTTGATAAGATAATCATCAGCGCCCGCCTCTAATCCAATGACGCGCACGCTAATGTCTTCCTTTGCAGTCAGCATCAGAATTGGCATTTGATATGCTTCCAAACGAATTTGGCGACAAAGACTAATCCCATCTAGTCTTGGAAGCATTACATCCAATATCAGCAGGTCATAATCAAATGCTTTGACTAACTCTAGTCCAGTCTGTCCATCGTTAGTAGTCTCAATCTGATAATTAAGTGTTGAAAGTGCTTCTATAAGCAGTGAAGTTATTTGTTTATCATCTTCTATTAAGAGAATTTTCACAGAATTTTCCCTGAAGCAAGTATTAATTTTTACAAATATTAAATTTAATTCTTAAAAACTTAAGTCTATCCAGGCAAAGTTTGCTTGTCTGCTAGGAATATTATTCCCTTTACCACAAAACTTTTAATGACTATTTATAACAATATAATTTTTATATCTATCAGGCGCGTCTACTCGGGATTAACAGTCACTCACCCTGTAGGAACCCCTCCAACGCACTGAACTACTATGCGGATTTCAAAAACCAAATAGCAAAAATCTTGTAGGAAGCATAACTTACAAATTGGCGATCACTTCCAAAAACCCCAAATCTGTCTTGGTAGGGTTGGGGATTTCCTCTGCTGTCACAACATAGTTCCAGCGAACAGAGGAATCTACTTTTTAAAGTATTAAACAAAAAACCAGAGTTTATACGGCAGAGTCTATTCTTGCCACAAAGACCTTACAACACTGAATTCCAGACTTTGGTATTCCAGCCCAATTGGAAATTAAAAATTAAAAATCAAAAAAAATCTGATTTTTAATTTTTAATCACACTCCCCTTGGAGATTAATTTGTAGTTTGTGCAGCTAGCATCTGCTTCAGCTTTTCTAATTCAGAAGCCCAACGGGGATCTGGACGAATAGCATCTGAGTCAGATGTTGTGGTATTGTCGCGTCCACCACTACTGCTACTACTACCACGCCGAGGCTTCTTAGAACTTTTCTCGCGACGGTTGCTTTCTTTATGGGTAACAGGGGCAGCAGTCCCGCCACCAGCATTCTGGGCCACTTTAGGAGCTTGCTCCTCACCCTCCTCACCTTTATTGCGAGGTAATGCCTTCTCTAGCTTGATCGGCGTGTCTTTGAACAACTGACCATTATACTTTTCAATAATTTGATCTGCTTGTTCATCATTATTGACCGTGAGAAAACCGAAGCCACGGCATTTGCCTGTTTTCCGGTCTTTAATTAGTTTTGTGGTGACAGCATCACCTTCGGCAGCAAAAACTGCTTGCAGTTCTTGACGATCTATTTCTTCTTTTGGCAAATTACCTATATATAGGCGAATGGACATGAACTATACCTCCAGAGTTGAATAAAAATAGCAAAGTGAGAAAACTATCGCTTGGCTTTGGCTACTACATAGATGCTATTGACCAAATTTGCCATAAACAAAATTTTTCGACTCAAAACTGTCAACCTATACAATACAATTTTTCGTCGGGATCAAGCTTGTTTAATACAAAAGCGTACACGACGCTTGATTACATACCACCTTAATTCTAAGAATTGTAAATTAATAGTTTACTAACTACTAAAGTAAACTTTTATTTTATGCCCCTGTTCGCAGAATAAAACACCATTCCTTACATTATCACGGTATTTTCTACGTAGCTAGTTCAGCGCATACATTTCTGGCAATATAGTTCAAGGAAATTGTAACATAAAATACATTTTTTTCTCAACCAGAGATATTGTGAAACAAAAACCAGCCAGTGGCTGGTTAGTTTACTGCTGTGTTGGGAGAATACAAGGATAGATCGGCGCAAGTGTTGGCTATCTATAACTGAGCTAGTGCGCTGAGTTCTGTAGATTAGGCTAGTTATGTAAATAAATGTAACACTTGCTCAGAGAAACTGCAATGTTTCTTTACATTTTTGGGCATTGGGCATTTGTTATTTCCCTGCGTCCCCGAGTCACCCTTCGGGTTCACCACTTTGCTTATGCCGGGAAACCCATGCACCGCAAGTGGCTCACCGCCTCTTTTTGCCTTTCCCTTAACCTCTCAAGAAAATGTAAGCTCCCCATGCCTGGGCTGCAACTGCCAAGACAGTAGACCAAATAGGATGAGCGCTGTTAATGGTTTTACCGTTTTGAGTTTGCAGCGATTGGATATCAATCCAAGGGGTTGCACCTCGCCGGAACCAACCAACAACAGTAATCTGCCGACCGATCCAGTCTTGAGGATTAATTGATTGTCCCAGCCAGGGAATGTGGTGCAATTTCACCAACCCAATATTAGATTGCAAAATTAAGTCTTGTGCTAGGCAGTTGCCAACACCTTGGCGGCCTAATAGCTTCCCAGCAAGGCAGACATTAATGCTGTCAATGGGGATAGCAGATGGATTAGCTAACAAGTTAGGCAGGCGATCGTCAGTTTGCACGTTAGCAGGTTGGATATCGGGAAAGAAGGCATTCATCCGAATGACCATACCGATACTAAAGCCAATCAGTAAGCAACCTGTAACAAACGACCAATCCTCATATATCCATTTCAGATTCAAAATTTTCAGTGCAAATCCCAACTGCCACACCAGCCAGATGAGACCCGCAAACAAAAAACCTAAGGGAATACCCAGCCAAGGAGCTATTTGTAAGAGAAAGGACTGATGGTTACCTCTCAAAGCTTGTTCGCTGGTAAGATGTAGTTCTGGTTCTAAATGCCAGTGACGAGCGATTTTGCAGAGGCGTTGGATGCGATCGCCAATCAAAGGATGACTGTTGTTGAGGGTAAACCAACGGCGATAAGGATTGAAATTTTCCCACATCAATAAAGATGTAAAGGGAATATGACCCGCCACACTACCCAAAGAGATACTCTGTTGATAGCTAACTGGTGCTAGGAGATTCAAGCTTTCTAAATGCCAACTAGTTTGTTCTTGTTTGGCAATATCAGCAGCAACACCAATAGTAATTTTTAGTAAGGCGCGAATTAGGGCATTAGGGTTGCCGGTAATTTCTGAGGCTGAGCGATCGCTATAATAAAGCCGCAACTTAGACAACCACAAAGCCGTACCAGTCAGCAAACCCCAAACCCCATAAGCGAGACTAGCTAAAATTATGGCAGGCCAACGCCAAAATCCTTGATATTTGCTGCCCCACTTTGATATGTGCTGATACAGCATGTAAACAGTCATTGTCACCAGCAATACCAGAGACATCACCACAAAATCCCTGTTTACAATCTGCCCGAACTGCATGGCGTAGATCGCGGCAATTTCATCATCTGCCAGCTGTTCTAATAGTCCCTGACTAACTACTATTCGGGCATTGCGGGCGAGATTACCATAAGTCAGCGCCATTGGGGCAGCGATTGGCAAAATTCGCAGTTTGGGAAACTGCCAACCTCTTTGTTGGCAAGAACGCTGTAGTACTCGAATGGCTTCGCGACTGTAGCCATTTAAAATATCTTTGGACAACTCTTGCTGCCCATAAAATTTTTTCAATAGCCAATCTAGTAACCAAGGTGACAGTGCCATTGCGATCGCCAATACCACGAATACAACCACAGTTGGATCGCGATATAAAAATTGCAATGGCTTTAGGTAAGGTAGCTTGACTAAAATCTGATTGGTTAAACTCATTGCTAGCCGGAGCATTTCCCGCATCACCCAAAATAGGGCGATGAATGTTCCTGCTGTCAGTAATTTTAAAGGTATTAAATTCAGCTTATGCAGGGGTTGCCAAACTTTAGCTCGTCCTGCATGACGCCAATAAATGTTGAATGATTTAGCTTGGGGGCGATTAACAGAGCCAATGAAACTACTTGGTCCAATAGGAGTTTCTAGATTTGGATTTTGGTAGCCACCTGCTGGTATGGTGGATGAAGTGCCAGTGGAGCTTGCGGCTTTCACCACTGTCTGTTTTGCCTGCTGTTTTGACTCAGCAGCATCCACATTGGAATTCTCAAAAGCGACAAATCCAGTTGCAGAATTTGAAGATGTGTTTTGACGTTTTTGGCGTTTTTTCAAATGTTCAAGAGCTCGTTCTGCCCACTCTTGAACTTGCGGATTTGGACTCTCAAGGAGATTTTGACACAGGGCGATCGCTTTTGAGACTTGTCCACTGCGTGCATAAGCCATCACTAAACCAACCCTGGCTTGCAAGCCAGCATTGTCATTTTTCTGATTGCTAGCAACAGGCTCTAACTGAGCGATCGCTGTTTGATAATTTCCCTGCTTGAGAGCAACTAAACCAGCCTCCAAAGACAAATCGGCATGTGAAGGCATAGAAATTCTGGCACTCCCATCTCTTCTAACTGATCCAAGTTTGCGCCAAAGCGCATGAATTTAGATACCCTAGCCAATCAATCGCGTCCGGAATTATCCCTCCACTGGTTGTTGACCGGAATATACTGGGGCGATCGTGCTTAACTTCAACTCTGGATGATCTCCCTGTAACTGTTGGCAATTCCATTCATTGCGGAATAGCAATACTGGGCGTCCCATGCTGTCTTTGACTGTGGTGGTATTGAATATACGTCCCACCTTATTCAAAGCTTCCCAACCGCCTTCTACCCAACGGGCGACGCTATAGGGCAGCAATTCTAGCAGGGTTTCCACACCATACTCATTTTGTAAGCGAAACTGCACTACCTCAAACTGCAACTGACCCACCGCCGCTAAAATTGGATCGCGTTTGGCTTCATCAGTTGAGTACATAATTTGCACTGCACCTTCTTCGCGCAATTCCGCTATGCCTTTTTGAAATTGCTTAAACTTAGAAGGGTTGGGGTTCCTCAGAGTCGCAAACAATTCTGGCGAAAAGTAGGGAATTCCTTCATATTCCAGCTTTTGCCCAGTGTAAATTGTATCGCCAATAGCAAAAACACCAGGATTGTTCAAACCAATCACATCGCCAGGATAAGCTTCATCAATCGATTCTCGCTCTTGAGCAAAGAGTTTTTGCGGGCGAGACAGACGGACAACTTTCCCGGTTCGGGCATGAGTCACCGTCATATCTTTTTCAAACTTACCCGTGCAGACGCGAATAAACGCCACGCGATCGCGGTGTTTCGGGTCCATGTTAGCCTGAAGTTTGAAAACAAACCCAGAAAACTCTGGGTAGGTAGGAGGAACTTCTCCGACGCTGCTATTGTGATTGCCTGGTTTCAGGGCATATTCCAAGAAGTAATTCAAGAATAGCTCTACCCCAAAGTTGGTCATGGCACTACCAAAGAACACTGGCGTCATTTTTCCTTGATGTACCAAATCTAGATCTAGTTCCGGTCCTACTCCTTCTAATAGTTCTAAGTCGTTTTTTAGTTGGTAGTAGAGATCCTGTTCTAGCATTTCCTCAATTCTGGCATCGCCCAAATCGACTATCGTATCTCTAGCTTCTTTGCTACCGTGGGCGCTACGTTCAAATAGGTGGATCTGTTGTCGATCTCGGTCAAACACACCTTTAAAGCGATCGCCCATGCCAATGGGCCAGTTGACTGCATAGGTCTGCAATCCCAATTCTTGCTCGATCTCGTCCAACAATTCCAGAGGCTCCCTTCCTGGACGGTCGAGTTTATTAACAAATGTAAAAATAGGAATCCCGCGTAACTTACAAACTTCAAATAATTTGCGAGTTTGAGGTTCTAAGCCTTTTGCCACATCAATCAGCATCACTGCATTATCTGCTGCGGCAAGAGTGCGATAAGTATCTTCACTAAAGTCTTGGTGTCCAGGGGTATCTAACAAATTTACCTGACAACCTTGGTAAGCAAATTGTAATACTGTGGAAGTAATGGAAATACCCCGCTGTTGTTCCATTGCCATCCAGTCAGAGGTAGCCTTTCGCTGGGCTCGACGTGCCTTGACTGCCCCAGCTTCGTGAATTGCGCCTCCGTATAATAGGAGCTTTTCAGTGAGTGTCGTTTTCCCCGCGTCAGGGTGAGAAATAATCGCAAAGTTGCGACGAAGTTCAACTGCTTTTTGAATATCTGACTGAAGTTCAGTTGACATAAGTGTATTTGTTTGCCTGCTATTTAACTTAACTTAATTTTTTTCTGGTTTGGTAAGTCTTTTAATCTTAAAACAAGGGCGCACGCGATCGGGTTGTAAGATCGCTAACTAGCACAAAGTAATAAGCGATAGCAATTTAGGACACAGACCAGCCAAAACACTCAGCTTCTATCTTTAGGCTTCCCTATAATCCAATTATTTGTAACAGATGAGTCTGTAGTCAAAGAAAATGCCAAAGAATCTATTAATTTCGACTTTAATGTATACCTTTATGGAACAATAGATTGCAGCAGTGCTATGGCTGACTTTGTATTTACTGTTCCCCTGCGAGTTATCGGGTATCTACTACATCAAGAGCTAACTATTGCGGCCATTGCCCTGGTAATTAGCAACTTAGATTAACTATGCCGTTATGTGTTCGGTTTCCGCGTCTTTTAACGTCAATAATGGTAATTGGTAACTAATAATTTTTGCAGGGTAATTGAAAATTGTTTGAGTTGAGAAACAAACTTTATCGATTACTCATTACCCAATTTGTTTAATTACAGCAGAATTCAGGAGTTAGAATTCAGAAGTAAAACAGTCTTTATGCTTGGGTTTGAGGCTTAGGATCTGTACTTCACTAACTTGAAATTCGCTGTAATTTTAGGGGATTTTTAATCTTGTTTTTTTGCAGTACGTCGAAGAGATGTCTGCCACGCTGTACAATACGAAATTGCCCCACAGCTTCATCAACAGTAGGGCAAAGGACAGTTAAGCACTGCTGGTAGTCTGTCCTAACTGAGTAAGGTTTTTCCTTGCTTTTGTGACGCTTTATATTGTGTCCATTTGCGTTGTAATTCTTCATAAAACTTTATGTTTCCAACTCACCGCCCTCGCCGTCTGCGTACCCATCCCCAACTGCGCCGGATGGTACGTGAAACTCTTTTATCTACTAATGATTTGATTTACCCACTGTTTGCAGTACCAGGCGAGGGAATTGCTCATGAAGTGAAATCTATGCCTGGTGTTTACCAACTTTCGGTAGACAAAATTGTTGAAGAGGCAAAAGAAGTTTATGACCTAGGAATTCCCGCCATCATTCTGTTTGGTATTCCCGCAGATAAAGATGTCGATGCTACTGGTGCTTGGCATGATTGTGGGATTGTACAAAAAGCAGCTACTGCGGTGAAGGAAACAGTACCAGATTTAATTGTCGTGGCTGATACTTGTCTGTGTGAATACACAAGTCATGGTCACTGCGGCTACTTGCAAGTTGGTGATTTAACGGGAAGGGTATTAAATGACCCCACTCTAGAATTACTGAAAAAAACAGCAGTTTCCCAAGCCAAAGCTGGTGCTGATATTATTGCGCCTTCCGGAATGATGGATGGGTTTGTGCAAGCAATTCGTGCGGGTTTGGATGAAGCGGGATTCCAAGATACACCGATTTTGTCCTATGCTGCTAAGTATGCTTCGGCTTATTATGGTCCATTCCGGGATGCTGCCGATTCAACCCCGCAATTTGGCGATCGCAGAACTTACCAAATGGACCCAGGTAACGCCCGCGAAGCGATTAAAGAAATTGAACTAGATATCGCTGAAGGCGCTGATATGCTGATGGTGAAGCCAGCCTTGGCATATATGGACATCATTTGGCGCGTTAAGGAAGCCAGCAACCTTCCCGTTGCCGCCTATAATGTTTCGGGTGAGTATGCCATGATCAAAGCTGCTGCTCTCAATGGCTGGATTGATGAACAGCGTGTGGTCATGGAAACTTTAACTGGATTTAAACGCGCTGGCGCAGACTTGATTTTGACCTACCATGCCAAAGACGCAGCACGTTGGTTGCGTTAAGCTACACAACTCAGGGTAAGAGCGATCGCTATCTAGAAATCTCACGTACAGATACAAAGGCGCAAACTGGATTGAGTGTCTTCGTATCTGGGCGTGGGATTCTTGTTTGCATAAATTTATATGTTTTTTAGTCTCATTAAGTCTCAATCTTCAGGGGCTAGTAAAACTCTTTCTGACGCAAATTAACTACCAGACTCAAATAATTAATTTGAGAATAGTCAGCAAAAATGTCTAAACAAATAATTTGGGTAAAATGTATTTCTCAAAGTTTTATCGAGATGCACAGTAAAACTAGAGTATTTACATAGAATTACCACATTTAACATTACTATTAGGCACAAGTAAGCACGGACTTTTGTTGTTTTGAACGCAGGTTGTGTACGGGATAGTACACAAATATAAAGTTGCCTCGTTTGCCAGAGGGGGAGGCGATCGCTTATAAAAGAATATAGTTAATATACTGTTGACAGTTGATATTAAAGTGTCAATCGATTTAATAAACACAATATAAGTTTTTCAAGGGAGCATGGAATATGGATATGCAAGTCCTGAGAGAACGTGCTGGTCTTAGCCGTGCAGAGGTTGCCTTCAGGCTTGCAATCAGTGAAACCAGTGTTCGCAACTGGGAAGCTGGGCGTACAGAACCCACAATGACACCAAAAAAATATTTAGATGCTTTGCGTCTATTTAAATGCACACCTGAAGAATTGGCAGCAGCTAGCGAAAAGTCAATTAATCAGCGGCATAAACGCAAACCAGGCAGACCTAAACGCTTTCCAGATAATCCCGTAGTAACTCAAGTAACTGATTCGCCAGTTTGTAGCTAATTAGAGTTTGAAGCAGAGGTTCAAGCTGATGGCTGTGGTTTACTCTAGTGATGGCAGTTCCTGCGTTACTATTGCTTGACGTGCAGTGATGTTAATTTCATGGTTTTTGAAACTGGGGGAGGAAGAATTTTGATCATCGTCTTCGCTCTTACTGATTGGATAATTTAATTTCTGGAAGTCCCTAATACCGCTGCCGAGTAAGTCAAAAGTCAAAAGAATTATATTTCGGACTTTTGCGCCATTTTAAATGGTCTGTTTCTCTTAAGTAGTCGTGCAAAATTAAATATACATTTGTCATTGCGTTGGCGGAACGCCTTCTTGAAGAATACGGAACGAAGTGAAGTGAAGCAATCGCAAGAATTTTGTGGGAAAAGCGGTATCACAGTACAGGTTTTGCTAATACACATAAGAGTACTCCAAGTAAAAAAATGCCCAATTGTCATTGCGAGCGAAACGGAGTGTAGCGTTCGCGTAGCGTCTCGCAGAGAAGCAATCTCAAACTCTGTAATAGACCTCTTGCAAAAGTGGTTTTTGCAAGAGGTGGGAAAAGGGAAAAGGTTAAAGGG
>NZ_MTAV01000065.1 GCF_002154695.1 Nostoc sp. T09 | reverse complement strand
CAGCCCTTTCAACGCGTTCATTTGTACTAGATTTTCTGCCAAAAATACACGCCCCCTCAACCCTTACACAATCAAATTCACGCTCAATTCTGTAAAAAAATGCTCGATTTAAGAGGCAATAAATTGACCGTTTTGGATGTGCGATCGCATAATCAAGTTCGATAGCTTAGAAGCATCATTTTTTGCCCCAGTCTGGGAGCGGGTTTCAGCCTTTGATTTAGTAGTTCATTTGTTCGCGTTGAAAGGGCTGGCATTGCCCACCCTACTAGAATGAAGCTTTAAAAGTAGGTCATTTTTTTAAATACAGAGATAAGGCATTTTCGCGTAAAATTGCAGTAGCGATCGCCTCCGCTTCATTCACTGTTAAATCTGAATCTTGAATTGCCTGGTCTAGAACTTCTGCTAATAGTTGGCGACCCCATTTTGCTCCCAAATAATACAACTCTGGAATTGAGTGAGCATCAGAGGAATACATGAGTTTACTAGTAGGAGCTAACTCTAGTAATTGCCTGATTGCCTCTCGCATTCCAGATACACTTAAAGATGGTACTGCCAAACCAAAATCTAAATAGACTTGGGGATAAACAGAAGCTAAATATCCAGCTTCTCGCATATAAGGATAAGCAGCGTGTAGTAATACTAAAGGCGCATGACGATTCTGGGGTAATTCTAAGAGCGATCGCAAGTGTAGAGGATTAGCTAATCGTAAATCTAAATCGGGGTCGCCAAACCCAGTATGTAATTGCACTGGTAGCTGATATTTAGCAGCAATCAATAAGGCTTGTTGCAGCAGAAAATCAATTAGAGGTTTATCAACCAGACGTAGTGGTTGATTAGTAAGCTGTTGTTTGATTGCGTAAAAGCGAGATGCTGCAACTTCAACAGTCACAGGCTGAACATCCAAACCAGTACGATAACAAACAATGCTCTTGAAGCCTATAACCCCAGGTGGTGGCGGGTCAATTTCGCTAGTGAATCTTGCAAGGAAAGTTTCAAAATCTTCTATTTGAGGAATTAGCTGTTCTGCTACCACCTCCAACCGCAGAATTCTTTGAACGGAAATCAATTTTTCATGCCATGAGAGGGGTAGGATACTCTCAACTTCCAATCCGTCATCTAAATAAATTGCTTCCAGGTTGGCAGTACGGAAATAAAGTCGTGTGAGATTTTCTAATCCTAAATCTTGCCGACGTGCTGCGATCGCACTTTCTTCTGCATCACATTCCAGTAAAGCCGCAATTTCCCGCAGACTGCGCCGATAAAATAAAGTGTGACGGGCATGATTGTTAACTATATCCTCGTCGTATCCTTCCGTAAAAGCTGCTGCATAAGGATAACGCGCAGCTACTTCCGGTCGAAGCAAGTTATGGGCGTGTTGGTCAATTAAGGGAATATCAGCAAGATTGATTCGCATATTCACTTAGCTGGGGAATGGGGGATAGGGGAAGGAGGACAAGGGAGACAAGGAGGACAAGGGAGACACGGGGGACAAGGAGGACAAATGGCGTTGTGAACTTATAATGTCTTTAGCCTTGGAACCTGGAAGTTTAACCTTTGAACCTGGGAGTTGAGCCTTTGAACTTGGAGATTGCGCCTTTGATCTCGGAAGTTGCACCTTTGAACTTGGAGATTGCGCCTTTGAGCTTGGAGATTGCGCCTTTGAGCCTGGAAGTTGCACCTTTGATCTCGAAAGTTGAGGCTTTGAACCTGGAAGTTGCGCCTTTGAGCTTGGAGGTTGCGCCTTTGAGCTTGGAGGTTGCGCCTTTATCTCGAAAGTTGAGGCTTTGAACCTGGAAGTTGCACCTTTGAGCTTGGAGATTGCGCCTTTGAGCCTGAAAGTTGCATCTTTAAAACTAACATTTCGACCTTGATCAACGACTAATGACAAATGACCAATGACAAATGACCAATGACAAATCAATATCTCTCTAATAAAAGCTTTACTTCTGCATCTAATTCCCAATCTTTCATTGCTTCCCACTCGGCTTGACGTACTGCCAAAAAAGCTTGTGATAATTTTGGATTTAAAGCATTTAACAAGATATTGTTTTGTTTGAAATGGTCTAGTGCTTCCCCCAGATTGGTTGGTAAGGGGTCAATACCATTGGCTGTACGTTGTTCAATTGGCAAGTTTCCGGGGTCTTCTGTTACAGGATTTGGGGGTTCTAGACCTCGCTGCACACCATCCAATCCGGCTGCAATTACTGCACCCAAAGCCAAGAAAGGATTAGCTGATGCATCCACGGTTTTCACCTCGAAATGGCTAGAACTTTCTAATCCTGGGTCGCTAGGTACTCTAACAGCGGCTTCACGGTTATCTAATCCCCAGCAACGGAAAGCACCACTCCAAGTATGAGGACGGATGCGGCGGTAAGAGTTAGGACTAGGGGTAGTTAATGCCATCAGTGCTGGTAGATGATGCAGTATCCCAGCAATAAATGCTCTTGCTATCTGGGAAAGACCGCAGACACCTTGAGGATCTGGTAGAAGATTTTGCCCATCACGCCAAAGGCTGAGGTGAATGTGACAACCGCTACTAGCAGCATCAGGGAAAATTTTGGGTAAGAAAGAAGCTGTAAGATGATGCTGACGAGCGATCGCTCTTACTGTCTCACGAAATCCAATCTGCCAGTTAGCTGCTCGTAAAGCATCGGTATAGCGCATCGAAATTTCCTGCTGACCGGGGCCGGATTCAGGGTAATACTGCTCTACAGGAATTCCTTGGGCAATGAGTGCATCGGCAATAGCATCAATGACTTCACGATTAATATCCATTGATTGGGTGGAAGCGAAAACCGTAGAGTCTGTAGGAACAATTCCCTCAGATGTTTGCCGTAGTAGGTAAAATTCGTTTTCAAATGCTGCTTGAATTTCTAAACCCTCACGTTTTGCCACCGCTATCATCTGCATCAAGAAATTTCGCGGACAAAACGCCCAAGGTTGCCCATCAAGTACCATGTTTCCCAGGACACGGGCATGACCGGGAGCATAAGGTAAAGCTGTAAGGCTAGACCAATCTGGTACTAAGCGGATTTCACCCACTGGTGCCAAACCACTGTTAGGAACGATCGCATCATACATCACAGGTATTCCCTGTTCTCCTGCGGATATGCCAACACCGTGTTCAAAATAGTGAGACAACATCTCTAAATGAACAGCTTTTCCGCGAATAATGTTGGCGTTATCGCACCAAAGAATGCGAACAAATTTGACGCCAGCTTCGTGCAGGGATTTTTTGACTTTCTTAAATGTATAGTGTTCAGCCATCACTCATCCCAATTTTTAATTTTAGAGTTTGGATTTTAAACTATAAATCTTTAGTACTAGGCTATTTTCCCACGCTTATCAAACTTCGCAGCAGTACCATAACATTCCTCAATCTATAACATCAGCAAACTTTCCCCGCCGCTTGGATACTCAAGAGTGCGCTTTTATTTTTATCGAGGTAAAGAAAACGCCCAAAACATAAAGCTACCTGAAATTGTCAGGAGAAGAGTGATAGCTATTTTTTTATTAATGTTCATTTCCAATTGTTGAATAAGAATCAAAGAACTCAATAATAATGGTAATAAAACCCCCATTTCAATCAACAAGTTACGGTAAAAATAATAATTTGATAAATTTATTTTCCCTGCGCTAGGCAATAACCCCAAAGGTAGTTTAAATCTTTGTAAGCTGAAGGGGTAGAGCAGTGGTAATGCCCCAACAGCAACTAGCAAATCCAGCACCAAATGTGAAAAAGCAGTCAAAATAACTTGAATTTTCATGAATTTGAATTCAGGTTCTCTGAACCTAGAAAATTTGAGAACAATTATTGTCAAGCAAGGCAAAATTGAGCAAAACAAAATTGAGTGAGTAATTCTCATGCCATCTGGTCTTAGGGCTGAACTTAGATAGTCGATATCTGGAAACCAGGCTACTAAAATCAACCAAATTAGCCAGACAAATGAATATGTTTGTCGGCGTCTAGAAAAGTAAAGACCAATTGCGGGAATACTGTGACCAATAAAGGAAGACATCTCACAAGCAGCAATTTTTAAAATTAGATTGTGATCTAGAAGGCAGTATTGTTCCAATTGCAGTTGCAATACCTCGCATATTTTATTTTTGATGGAGAATACTGCCTGCAAAGGAAGCTATTCTGAATCAGCTGTAGAATGTCAGCGACACAAACTTTCTAAGGAGAGACACGTGAGCATTTATCTCGATTCAGCAATAATCGCAGAAGCCCAGGCTGCTAAGGAATTGGGTTGGGTAAAGGGCATCACGACCAACCCAACTCTTTTGGCAAAAAGCGATTTACCAGTAGAGACTACACTCAAACGGCTGGCACAGTTGACTACAGGCCCGGTATTTTACCAGCTGATGTCCTCTGATTTTGATGAAATGCTGGCAGAAGGGCGAGCAGCTTTTGGAATCATTGGCAAGCAGACTGTATTGAAGATTCCGGCATCTTTGGTTGGCTTTCAGGTGGTTGCGGCATTATCAGGAGAAATTTCCTGTGCAGTAACAGGAATATATAGTGCTTCCCAAGCAGCTGTAGCTAGAGAGGGGGGTGCAAAATATGCGATCGCTTATGTGAATCGAGCTACTAAACTTTTAGGTGATGGAGTCGCCTTGGTGCAGCAGATGGCCAATGTGGTGGCAGGTAGCAATACAGAAATTATGGCAGCTAGTATCAAATCTCCCGAAGAAGCAGTAGCATCTCTACAAGCAGGTGCCCAGCATCTCACCTTACCTTTGAGTATGTTGCAAGCTATAACCACTCATGAACTCTCGCTGCAAACTATCGATGAATTTGCCAAAAATGGGCGTGGTATCTGGGTATCTTGTAAACTATGACCAAATAATTTGTAATTCGTAATTGAAGGGCAACAAATCCCAGTCCATTTACAAGTATCAACGTTAACGCCTTAGCAATACCACAACCAGATTAGGATAGAATTACAGGGCTTTTGAAAATAATGGCAGAAAAAATCACAGCTGTATTTGATGGCAAAGTGTTCTATCCTACTGAATCAATAGCCTTACCAGCCAATACTCGTGTACGGCTGAGTATCGAAGTTTTACCGCCGGAGAAACAGGAGAGTGTATCATTTTTAATGACCGCGCGATCGCTCCAACTACCAGGTCCGGCTGATTGGTCTACCAAACTTGACAAATATTTGTAATCCCAAACCGGCACAGTTAGTATTATTCCAGCAATCTGGAACAGCAGCAGGATGAGTATCTCTAACCCAAAATCTAAAATCCAAAATTGGTATAAGGTCTAAAAATTCAGCATGAGGTCTGAAGTCTTTCTTGATACAACATTTGCGATCGCCTTATCTGCACCGCAAGATAACTTGCATCGGCGCGCTGTCCATCTAGCTGAACTTTTAGAAACAGCAGGCACTCGCTTAGTGACAACACAAGCAGTGATGTTAGAAATTGGCAATATTTTATCTAAACAACCATTACGTCATGGGGCAGTCACGTTATTAAATGCCCTAGCAGCAGACTCTAAGGTAGAAATTGTACCTCTATCTCAGGAACTCTATGATAGAGCTTTCCAACTATATTGCGATCGCTCTGAGAAAGAGTGGAGGTTTATTGATTGCGTATCTTTTATTGTCATGCAATATAGCGGAATTACAGAAGCTTTAACTGCCAACGAACATTTTCTACAGGCAGGATTTCGGGCATTGCTGCGAGAAGAGTTGTCTTATTGAAGAGGACGCAGCAACACGGAGAAGGTGTTGCATCTGTGCTCGGTAATTCTTCATTTTAACTCATAACGCCCGCAGGCTGGAAGCCTGGGGCTATTAATACAAAGCCCACCTCCTTGGGCTATAAGGCTTTGTTCGATTAGCCGCACCATTCTATGGTGAGTCCAGTCGGCGGTGTCAGTTTCTGTCCCGTCGAACTGGCGTTCCCCGTAGGGGTTCTCGCAGAGTACCCGGAGGGTGACGGCGGTATTTCGGGATCATGAAGGGTCTGATACTAATTCACGAAAATCCTGATACACATAAGTTTTTCGTAGGGGTTTAGCATTGCTCATACGTGTCAACTTAACGTGAAAGCCTTGCCAAAAAGCGATTTTGAATTAAATCACTTACCATCAAAGATCCGCGTCACCCCACCCCGGTTTTGTCTAAAGCCAAAACCGCCCCTCCCCTTGCCAAGGCAGGGCTGTTTCATTCCCTAAAACAGGTAAAATTGCAAGTGTTGAGGGGAAAAA
>NZ_MTAV01000064.1 GCF_002154695.1 Nostoc sp. T09 | reverse complement strand
ACCACTTTTACTATTTTGGTTAATTTATCCCTGGTTAAGTATTTTCCCTAATTCAGATTTATTACTGGGATTCAATCATTTAATTGCCGCTATGAATCAATTTAAACCCTGTTATGCTTCTGGATAATTTAGCTTCTTTACTACTTGCTTATTCCGGAAAGTGACAGAAGAGGGTTATTGACGAGTATATCTAACCGCCCATATTTATCTTTAATTTCTATGAATGCTTTTTCCACGGCTGCTTCATCAGTAATATCTAACTGCAATGGTGCAGCTTTTCCACCTAAAGAAGTAACCGCCACAACTACCGATTCTAGTGTTTTTAAACTTCGTGCATTTACCAGCACAAACGCTCCAGCATTAGCTAGCGCCTTGACTATTTCTAGCCCTAGTCCGCGATTTCCTCCAGTCACCAGGGCAATTTTATTTTCCAATGAAAATGTAGTTTGTGTCACAGTTACTTTTACATTGAATTTTTGATTTTAAATAGTCCCCAGTTCCCAGCTATAGCAGTTGAGCAAGCTGCCGCATATCGTTAAAAACTATCTTGGCTCCAGCCTCAGCAAGAGCAGTGCGTAGACGTGCAGCGGCTTGTCGTGAGACATCGCTATATTGAGCATAGCCAAAAACAGTCATTCCTGCGGCGGATGCTGCTTGTACACCCGGTACAGAATCCTCAATCACAGCACAATCTTCTGGATTTGTATTCATTTGCTCGGCTGCATAAAGATACACATCAGGAAAAGGTTTGGGGCGGGAAACATCATTAGCACTGTATAACTTGCCATCAAATCGATCCAGAAGCCCCGTTAATTTCAATACCAATTGAATATGACGGTGACTGCTATTTGATGCCACACATTTTGGTGATGTAATTTGTTCTAATATTTCAGTAATTCCTGAAACTGGCTGTAATTCTTGCTGTAGGGCAGTGATTTCTCTTTCCTTGCAAAGTTCTATAAAGTTTTTCGGCAATGGTTTGTTATAAGATTGTTCAATAATCTCTAAACAGGTTTTTAGAGACTTGCCTGTAAATTGTTGAGTCATTTCTGCATAGGTCATTGGAAACCCAACTTCAGTGAGCATTTCTGCAAAAATGCGATTGACTATTCTTTCGCTATCAACCAAAACTCCATCACAATCAAAAATCACAAGCTTGAATCGATTCTTGCCCATGTTGTTGCCTCAAATTTAGCATCTTCAGAGTTGCTAACTAGATAACTTGTTTGCTCTCTAAATCCTGTGGTTGGTCTATTTCGATAAACTTTGGCCCGACAATGAGTACTGTCAACATCATTAATATACTCGTCACCATAATGATGCTCACCACGCTGGGATCTTCAAAATTACTTGTACCTACTAATAATGCAGCAGCAAAATTGCGTTGTGCTGTTCCTACTCCTAGCACCCGTTGAGTATCAATACCAGGCCCGCCTAAAAGATAACCAACGCTAAAGGAAAAGATAATAAATACAGCACAAACAAAGATTGCGCCTGTTTTTAATAAGCCAATAATATCGTTGGTGTGAATTATTAATCTGACTACTAAACCGAAAAGTAATCCAGCATTAGATAATTTGAATAAAATAGGCCGGATAACAGGAGCGATCGCTGCAAATTTAGCTTTGATGAATAGTCCAATTACTAACGGGCCAATCATCATCAATAACAAAGGTTTGCCAATGTCCCAAGAATTGATTTGCACGCCTTGCACCACTAAGGGTAGTACTAACGGCATATAAAAAATCGTGCCAAGCATCAGCAACATCATTAATCCCACAGAAAAGGCTATATTGCCCTTCACTATTTGGGCAAGTTTAGGCAAAGCCGGAGGCCCTGATGCTAATGCCATAATGAGTAAACCATCTTTGAGCGCTTCAGTTAAAGGTACTACTTGTACTAGCAGATAGACAAAACTTGGCACCAATATAAAATTTGTCAACAAAGACAATATGACGAGTCTGGGACTGCGGAGTGGCTCCCAAATTTGTTTGATTGTTAAACCTAAACCTGCACCTAACATAGTGAACACAATGAATGTGAATAGTGCAAGTTTGTCGATTACTACTAATATTTCATTCATGATTTATAGGGTGGTTGGGCATCCCTTCGGCTTCGCTCAGGGCAAGTCGGCATTGGCATTGGGAATAAGAGTTCTTCTCCTTCAACTTCCGGTCGCCGAGCGGAGTCGAGGCGCTGCTTTCTCATCCCCATGCCCCAATCTTTATTACTTCAACTCCAGGCTGACTTGTTGTAAGTTACCAGTGAAAGCAAAGGGTACTTGATAGGTGTCAACAACGGGAGTACCTGTATCTCTGCCAACATCAAAGGTTTCGTCTAGGGCTAAACGGTAAGCGATGGTTTTATCAACTCGACCTTCAGCTAAGAGTTGGTCATTGATGAATAATTTGCCGATTCCACCTGCACCTACACCTCCGTCATAATCAAAATTGAACCGGATTGTAGATTTACCGGAGGGCAATTTTTCTCTTGACTGGATGATGTAGCGGGCAGTATTGGCATAGTTGTAGGCATAAGTAGGCTTGCCATCCTCAAGGAAAAAACTCCAGCCAGCAAAGCGACCGCCTTGAGTCAAAAGGACACCTTCTGCCCCGTTTTCTGGAACTTCTACATTAGCTGTAATAGTGAAGGAGCGATTTTTCAGATTTGGGGCGCTACCTTCTGGGATGCCAACTGTACCAGGATAGTAAGTAAATGTTGTGCGTCCTCTAGTGAGGCTGGGGCGAATTTTCACATCAAACCTTTCAGCGATGCGATCGTCTAGCGGTAATACGTTATGCTTCTTAGCTTCTTTTAAAAACAGCTTTTGCAGTTTTTCTAACTTCTCTGGGTTTTCCTTAGCTAGATTATTCGCCTCGCTGAAATCTTCGGCAATGTTGTACAGTTCCCACTCATCTGTATCAAAGTTGCCTTTTACAGTTCGTTCCCAAGGTAAGCGACCATGACGCGCCGCCGCTACCCAATCTTCATCGTAAATGGCTCGATTACCCAACATCTCGAAATACTGCGTCTTCCGATGGGAGGTCGCATCAGGATTATCAAAGGTATAAGCGAGGCTAGTACCTTCAATTGGTTGTTGCTTCACACCATTAACTTCTTTCGGGGCAGTAATTCCCGCTACTTCTAAGATAGTAGGAGTAATATCAATTACATGATGGAATTGGCTGCGGATGCTGCCTTGGTCTTTAATATTTGCACCCCAGGAAATCACCAAGGGGTTGCGAGTGCCGCCAAAGTGAGAGGCGATTTGCTTTGTCCATTGAAAGGGAGTGTTAACTGCCCATGCCCAAGCAGCAGGAAAATGGTTAAAGGTTTTGGGGCTACCCAAGTCATCATAGGCAGCTAGCAGTTGTTGCAGATTTTCGGGTACAGCGTTGAAGACTTGGAGTTCGTTGACGCTACCTGTTAATCCACC
The DNA here is from genome assembly GCF_002154695.1 of Nostoc sp. T09. GTDB lineage: Bacteria > Cyanobacteriota > Cyanobacteriia > Cyanobacteriales > Nostocaceae > Aulosira. The sequence goes on along the minus strand of NZ_MTAV01000064.1, from coordinate 20,918 downwards.
TTCTGCACTAGCACCGTTATCTCCCACAACATAAATGACTAGGGTGTTATCCAGTTCACCCAGTTGGTCAACAGCATTAATTAACCTGCCTACTTCATAATCTGTATGACCTAAAAATCCAGCAAATACCTCGGCCATGTGGGCATAAAGTTTTTGCTGTTCTGCGGAGAGGGAATCCCAAGCTGGTAGTTCTTGGGGACGGGGAGTGAGTTGGGCACTGGCAGGAATTACACCCAGTTGTTTTTGTCGGGCAAAGATTTCTTCGCGTAATTTATCCCAGCCTTGGTCAAATTTGCCTTTGTATTTATCAATCCACTCTTTAGGGGCATGGTGGGGTGCGTGGGTAGCGCCTGTGGCAAGATAGGTGAAAAAGGGTTTTTCCGGTGCAATGGATTGTTGGTTACGAATCCAGGCGATCGCATGGTCTACTAAGTCAGGAGTTAAATGATAATCTGGCTTGTTTGGTTGGTCTACACGTTTAGTATTTTCTACTAAAGCTGGACTCCACTGGTTAGTATCACCACCTAGGAAGCCGTAATAATACTCAAATCCTAATCCTGTAGGCCAGCGATCAAAAGGCCCGGCGGCGCTAGTTTCAAAGTCTGGAGTGTTATGCCATTTCCCAAAAGCCGCTGTATTATAACCATTTTGTCGCAGGATTTCGGCAACGGTGGCAGCACTTTTGGGCAAAATCGTTGTGTAGCCAGGATAACCTGTGGCTAATTCCTCAACTACCCCTGTATTCACTGAATGGTGATTGCGCCCAGTTAACAAAGCTGCTCTAGTAGGCGAACACAGGGCTGTGGTGTGAAATTGGTTGTAGCGTAATCCTCTTTCGCCTAGGCGTGTCAAATTTGGAGTGTCTACCGGGCCGCCAAAAGTACTGGCTTGTCCAAAGCCCACATCATCTAGTATGACTAGCAAGACGTTGGGTGCTTTGGCTGGGGCGGTGATGGATTGGGGAAAGTCTGGTTGTGAATCTTTGTAGGTGAGGCCGACTTTACCCTTAAACTCTGGTAAGGGCATGGGTAAAACCTCAGATGTAGCTGCTAGTGCGGGGCTATTGACCATCAACAAAGCGATTAGCAAAGATAAAGCGATCGCCTTGGCAATTTCTCGAAACAATTTCCAGTGCTTGGATTCAAACTTCATTCTTCATCCTTTCTGTAGTCAAGTTCTTCACTAAGCGAAATCCGATATGAGTTGTTCCCGTATCCGGGGTTTGAGATTCTCGCGCTGCTGGACGGAAGCGGCTGCAATAGTTAGGCGCACACAGATAAGAGCCACCTTTGATTACGTGTAGGGCTTTTTCAGTGGGTTTATTGATGTCAAAACTTTGTTCCGGGCCTGTAGGATTAACACTGTGGGTTTTGTGGTTATGTCCTGGCATAAACCAATCGGATGTTAATTCCCAGACATTACCGGTCATGTCATAAAGACCATAACCGTTAGGTGGAAAGGAGCCAACGGGGGCAATACCTGCGTAACCATCTTTTTTGGTATTGAAAAAGGGAAAGATTCCTTGCCAGGTGTTGGCTTTTTTCTCAGAATACTGGTCACCCCAAGCATAAGTTGCACCATTTAACCCACCACGGGCGGCGTATTCCCACTGGGCTTCGGTGGGTAGTGATTTTCCTGCCCATTGGGCGTAAGCTACAGCGTCTTCGTAGGCAATATGAACGACTGGATAGTTGTCTTGAATCGCACTTTCTCTTCCAAATGGATGTCGCCAATTCGCCCCAGTCTGCCAATGCCACCAACTAAGTTGTTTTGCTCCTGGTTGTGCTATCGCAAAAACTAAGGAACCGGGTAATCTCTGCTCATCTGGTAAGTCAGGAAACTGTTCCTTTGATAAAGGGCGCTCTGCAACTGTCACATAGCCTGTTGCTTTGACAAACTCTGCAAATTGTGAATTTGTCACTTCATATTTATCGATACAAAAGGAACTAACTCTTACCTCTTGAGCTGAGAGTTCTTCTATATAACCTGAATTATCCGATCCCATCGTGAATTTCCCACTGGGAATCATTACCATTTCTGGGGGACAGGGATTTACAGTAGCGGCAAAGGCAGGAGGAATCATGAGAGCGTAGGCGTAGCCCAACCTAGGCATCGCTACTCCTATAACCAATAACAGCGCTAAAAAACTTTTCCTTAACACAGTGGTGTTGACTGCTAACAAAAAGAAATTCAAATTCTGACTTAAATATTAATAGAGTTCATGAATAGGCGAAAATGTAGCATTTTTAATCAAAATTCACCCTCATTTTCAACTTCTTTAAAAAACTTTAGTTTGTTTGAATTTAACATAATACTGTATATCGATAAATTTACCGTACTTAATTACAATATTGATAACCTACCTCTTAAGCAAAAATAAGTCAAGAACTTTTTTGGCGTTCATGATATAGCTGACCATTGAGATCTGATTCGTAAAAAAATCTAAAGAAAACTGAATCTGCCTTGACTCATGTTATAGGCTAAATTGAGACTAATTATGTTGTTGCCGTTAACAACTTCTGGACTATCGGGGTAGGAATATTCTTTCTTCAGCCAAAGTTTTCCCTAAAAACAGCATATTTAAATAGTCTGACAAGTTATCCACAAGCTGTAGTAAGATACCTGCCACCAAAAGTCATAAACTTATTACATATTCTTAGCTAATTAAGAGCGATCGCATTTTATTAAGTAAATTTTATCGAGCCGTTTGATCAGATATCTCATGTTAGAAAATACATGATTTTGTTCCTCTACTTCCTCCTCATTAGAATATTTCAAAGCATAGATTCCTGCTGAATATGCAGCTTGAATTCCTACATCGCTATCTTCAATGACAACACAAGATTCGGGCGAGAATCCCATTTTATTTGCTGCATACAAAAATAAACCGGGAGCGGGTTTCCACGAGCCTACCTCATAAGAACTAAACAAGCGATCGCCAAAGTAATGCGATAGATTTGTTACATTAAGAGCCTTGCGAATTTTTGCTATGGGCGCGCTTGAAGCTACACAAGCAGTATATTCTAAGGTTTTTAACATCTCTGGAACACCTGTGATTGGTTGCAAGTAAAATTCAAATAATTCATTCACCCTGTGGCGATATGTTACCTCAAAATCTCTGGGCAGCTTTTCGCCATACCTCATTTCTATGTCAGCTAAAATTAAAGCTAGCTTTCTGCCACGATATCTAAGAATTAGACTTTCAACTGACTCATTGATAAAAGGTAGCAAATCGATAAATGCTTGGTTACAAAGTTTTTCACTGTCAACTAAAGTTCCATCCAAATCAAAAATTACACAAAGATGCTTCATAAATTGTTTATATCTGTAAACATTCGAGCATCTGCTCCATTTTTATGCTATCGCTGCCAACGCTGCAAAGAAAATTTCGGCATCATTATAATCTGGGAAAACATAAGTTGCTCCCTCTCCGCGTAATATTTCAGCTTGATCGCCAGATGCAATCCCAATAAACCCATATCCTAACTTCTTCGCAGAACAAATATCCCAAATTCCATCGCCGACATAAAGAATGTTGGAAAATACTTGATCGTATTGTTTTTCAGCTCTAGTTAATGCGATTTTTATAATTTCCTCACGGGATTCGTCATCATCAGAAAAAGCATAGGGAATATTTTGGGTTGGCAAATTTGCTGACTGAAGTTTGAAAAGGGCTGAGGCTGTCCAAGATCCTCCTGCATAAGCTATGTGATGATTGAAAGACAAAATTAAGCTCGATAAAATACTAGATGCCCCTGAAATGGGTTGAATACCCCCAATACTTGCTGAACTCTCTATTAATAATTCAAGAAACCGCTTTTGGAATCTTGCAACTTCATCAAGAAACGGAATTCGATTGAGATGATGCTGACATACCTCTTTCAAAATACATGCATCAGTGACATGGCTGTACGATGTCCAATCATTTGAAACTTCTGAAAAACCGAACACCTCAAACAACGCTTGGAGAAATGCGTTATTATCCAAATCATTTGACTGCGTAAGTGTGCCATCAATATCGAATATCACTAATTGCATACCGAAAATTAACTTTGATAAGGGCGTGGTAGTTGGCGCAGTTTATGAGCAGTATCTAATTCACTATTGTTTTTTCTGCCATATCCCCAACCCAAGGTACGACGATATTCACCCATGATGCCACTTTCAATTAAATCATCCTCGTTGACTGCAACATTAGTATGAGATTGGGGTGCAACATAGAGCGCATCTGCTGGACAGTATGCTTCACACATGAAACAAGTCTGACAGTCTTCCTGGCGAGCGATCGCAGGTGGTTGGTTGGGAACTGCATCAAAGACATTGGTAGGGCAAACTTGAACGCAGACATTGCAATTAATGCACAGTTGATGGCTGACAAGCTCGATCATGATACTGAGGCTGTAGTTTGAGTTGTTAATACTGATGGTGTAGCTGTTGCATCCTTAATCCAATCCCGTCTCACCCACAGCTTGTCTAAGCCGCCTGTAGCTTGGTAATAACGCTGATTGGGATCGGTTTCGCGATAGTCTACACGAATGTGTTCGCTGCGGGTTTCCGTGCGATGTAAAGCACTAAAATATCCCCATCGGGCTACAGCCACCAGAGCAGCAGCTCGCCGAGAAAATTCTATATCGCGCACGGTATCTTGTTTTGGGTTCCCTTGTACTTGCTGCCACAGGGTTTCTAATTTAGCGAGGGAATCTAGAAGTTTCTGCTCAGAGCGCAAGTAATTCTTCTCTAAGGGGAAAACCTCAGCTTGGACACCACGCACGATCACCTCATTATCAAATGTTTCAGCAGTAGGAGACTGAGAACGGATTCCCGCTTGACCAGCAGGACGCACAACCCGTTCATGAGCATGAGCACCTAGACTTTTCGCAAAGGTGGCTGCACCTTCTCCTGCCCATTGTCCTGTAGAGATTGCCCAAGCAGCGTTAGGGCCACCACCCCCAGAAGCTAAACCGGCTAAAAATTCCCGCGATGCGGCATCACCAGCAGCGTAGAGTCCAGGTACTTTTGTACCGCAACTATCATTAATAATCCGAATTCCACCTGTACCCCGAACTGTACCTTCTAAAACCAGTGTTACAGGTACTCGTTCTGTATAAGGGTCAATGCCAGCTTTTTTATAGGGTAGAAAGGCGATGAAATGAGACTTTTCAATTACTGCCTTGACTTCAGGTGTGGCTCGATCCAAACGAGCATAAACAGGGCCTTTCAAGAGGGCGTTAGGGAGGAACGCGGGATCGCGACGACCATTGATATAGCCACCTAAATCGTTACCTGCTTCATCAGTATAACTAGCCCAACCAAAAGGAACACCCCTTGTGACTGTGGCATTAAAAGCAGTTGAGATGGCATAGTGATTAGAGGCTTCCATACTAGAGAGTTCACCGCCAGCTTCCACAGCCATCAACAATCCATCACCTGTATTGGTATTGCAACCTAAGACTTTACTCAAGAATGCACAACCGCCATTCGCTAGAACTACTGCACCAGCGCGAACGGTATAGGTGCGATGATTTTGCCGCTGTACACCTGTAGCTCCAGCTACCGAGCCGTCGTCAGCTAATAACAGTTCTAGAGCCGGACTCTGGTCAAGAATTTGCACGCCCACACGCAACAGGTGTTTGCGGAGTACTCGCATATATTCCGGGCCATAATAACTCTGACGTACAGATTGCCCATTTTCATTAGGGAAACGATAGCCCCAATCTTCCACTAAGGGCAAACTCAACCAAGTTTTTTCGATGACACGCTCGATCCAACGTAAGTTAGCGAGGTTCTTTCCTATGCGGTAACGCTCCGATACAACTTTCTCCCAATCCTCTGGAGAAGGAGCCATGATGCCATTCCCACTAGCTGCTGCTGCACCACTGGTACCTAAAAAACCTTTATCAGCAATGATGACTTTGACACCTTGGGCGGCGGCGGCCGATGCTGCCCAGGCTGCGGCAGGCCCACCACCAATTACCAGCACGTCAGCGGTTAGTTGTAGTTCAGTTTCGCTATCGACTGTGAGCAATTCTTTTTCCTCCTTATTGATAGTTGCACCCTCTTTGGGGAATTCAAAATTAATCACCCCGCAGATTCATCTGGGGGGTTGAATTCATGTGGTCACTAAGCTTGCCGAATTGTTATTTGACTTTCTCGTTTCCATTGGCAAGTTGGCTAAGTCGGCAGCAAGTTCAAACAGTATTGATAAACATATGATTTCAGTTTATATGATACCCTAACTGTTAGATTTTCAAATATTAAATCTTATAAATTAATCTCTAATCTCTGTGCCTCTGTGGTTAGATAAATTACTTTTAAACCTCAGAGAGCGCAGTGAACCAGTGCTGCGGGAGGGTTTCCAACGCCACTTGCGCGACTGCCGGGGAACCGCAAGGGCGCAGTGGCTCCTCCGCAGGCGACTGGTGAACCCAAAGGGAAGCGTAGAGAAAAAAACATATTTTATGACTCACCTTGAAATTGCTAGTCCTAGAGACTAAGAAGAGAAATCACAGTCTCAAGGGGCGATCGCAATATCTGACGATCGCTCCTTAAGATTTAGTCAAGACCCTCGAAATTTTTGCGTCAAACCAGCTAGAGGTAGCAGTAGCTAGAAAAAATTTGCCTGGCTTAATTGTGAATTGATATTATCAATACCTTCGCCAAAATAAGAGGGTTAAAAATTTTGGCAAAAATGGCAAAATAACCTACCTTATAAGCTCAATGCTTATAAGGTAGGTTAGAGGCTCAAACCCTTGATAATACGAAAGTACGCCAAAAAAACCTTGCGATAAATCGGGAAGGAATTTTTAGGGTTTATTGTTTTTGCCCAACCCTAGAGAAAAGGACGTTAATACATGAATTTACCCTCGTAAATTGGCAGAGGTATTGATATGTAGAGACGTTACTCGTAACGCCTCTACATATTGCATCTGATGTTTTAATCAGCTTCTTCTTCGCCACCTATAGGAACATCAGGAACTCTAAAGGCGATATTTTTCCCGGATACATTGGGGATATACCAATTAATATCACCAGCCTTGTAAAATTTGCTAGGAGAAATATTTAACTCCAATGCTCCTGTTTCTCGATTGTTCTTAGCTATCAATTGCGTTCCTTTGAATATTTTGATAGCTACCGCACCTTCTATTTGTTGATTTGCGTCAGCGTTTGAATAATTGACTATTTACGGTGGTTGCTATCAAATCTGATGTGAATTACGTCGATGGCTTTAACCATTTTCTTGACCATTTTGGGAGAGCGTAGTCTTTGAAAAATAAACCATCCGCAAGCAGTTGCAAGATATATTAAAAAGAGGTAAGGAAAAAGATTATAAGGAGCTTCTGGAACGGGAAACATTTTACTACCAGGAATCCCTACGCTGCCTAACAATGGAATAAACATAAATCCTATTGCTACAAGGAAAAATATAATATCTCTGCCTCGCAGGCTATTAATTTTGTAAAGGTAAATTGGTGCGGCAAGAGAAATTAAAATGTAAACGGTGACAAATCCAAAGCTAGCGATCGCACCCAGATAACCCATACTCTCAAAGAGCTTGATTTGAAATAACGCCATCACCGCTGGGATCAAGAAGGTTAAGAAAGAACACATCGTGACTGCAATATGAGGTGTTTTATTCGATGTGTGTGCATTACCCAACTTGGCATGAAACAAGCCATGACGCGCCATCAGGAAAAATATCCTCGCGGCGGGATTAATGCTACCGAGGACGCAAGCAAAGAAACTAGCCAGCGCACCTAAGCCAACTAATTCACCCAGCCAACCTAAACCTATTTGTTGCGATAGATAACCTAGAGGTTCTTCGGTTTGGGTAATGTCTACTCCTGATTTGCGAAACGCTAGCACTTCAATATATGTAGTACAAATATAGAATAAACCTGCGAGGATGACACTTCCTAAAACTGACCGAGGAATTGTTTTCAATGGGCTTTTTGCTTCATCACCCAAGGTAGTCGCACTTTCAAACCCTGAGAAAGCAAACATTACCAGTACCAGTCCGGTTGCTAGACTACCTGGTTGCACACCACTCAAAGAGATCTGGGGTAAATCTAATGCAAAACCGTGGTGCGCCCAAATCATCGTACATAAGATTCCGATCAATGCGATGGATATACCCTCCATCCATAGCATGGCAACTGCTGAGAGTTGAATATCTTTATAACCTGCATACCAAGCGATTCCTGCACCTAGCGCTAGTAAGGTGATGCTAGAAGGGTGAATTCCCACTTGACCAATCAACACACTGCTGAAGTTGGCAAAACCGCACAACACCGACATTGCAGTGAATAGATAAGCTAAAACCAAACTCCAACCGCAGATTACACCTGCTGTCGGGCCAAGACCTTTGACGATGTACGAATAAAGAGAACCAGGTGAAGCAGAACGGCTAGCAAATTGATTAATGTTGATGCTAACAAATACCAGTCCCACCAAACCTATAACCATACTCAGCCAAGTGCCGTTACCTGAAAGGGCAACAATTAAACCGACATTGGATGCAGGGATAGTTGTCGGTGCTATAACGGCAAAAGATTGTGCTAACCCTACGGGTACTCTGCGAGAACCCCTACGGGGAACGCCAGTTCCTTTATGCCGACGGCACTTCCTACAAGTCGGGGAACCCGCCCAACGGAGTGCCTCGGGAAACCCGTCCACCGGACTGGCTCACCGCTGCGCTAACACCACTTCGTGTCTACATTTTCACTCGTTGCGGACAGATTAAGAACAGTTTGCCGCACATTATTATGACTTGTACCTTGTGCGATCGCACAATCGCAGTCAAGTTTTTCTTCTGCTTAAATCATCTTTCGTAGCTGATGCTTGATTATCCTCTCATTGATGCAGTACCATTATTAAAATACTGTTAATCTATAGAATAACAGTAGTATAGAATCTGTGCCTAAGAAAAAGTTTTCTTAACTGCTACAAGTCTTGAAAAACCGCAATTAATTATCAATCAGTAATGCAGGCATAGACAGTTTATTAGTGCCAATTCAAATAGAGTATTAACCAGGAAATTCATTCACATGACGCAGAAACTTGCCCAAACGCAATATCCTGTTCATGACTTCATTCGCAGTCGTTGGAGTCCGAGAGCTTTTAGCGAGCGCTCAGTTGAGCAGGATAAACTACTCTCATTGCTAGAAGCAGCTCGTTGGGCACCCTCCTCCTATAATCATCAGCCTTGGAGCTTTATTGTTGCCACCAAAGATGACCCAACGGAATACAATCGTCTACTTAGTACCTTGGTTGAGTTTAACCAAGGATGGGCGAAAAATGCTCCGGTACTGATACTTGCGGTTGCTAAAATCCGTACTGATGATGGGAAAACAAACAGACACGCATTTCATGATGTCGGACTGGCGTTAGAAAACCTGATCCTTCAGGCGACTTCTCTAGGTTTATTCGCCCATCAAATAGCGGGATTTAATGCAGACACCGCCAGGGAAATATACCAAATTCCAGAAGACTATGAGCCTGCAACTGTAGTGACAGTTGGCTATCCTGGCGATCCCCAAAGCCTCCCCGACGGACTACGCGATCGCGAACTGGCTCCCCGTGTCCGCAAGCCATTGGAAGAATTTGTCTTTACTGGACAGTGGGGGCATACTTTACCGTTGTTGAAAGACTAAAGGTATCGATAAAAAACTCTATCGAGGTTTAGGAGGTAATATGAGCCAAGAACATTGGGCTGCGGTCGATCGCTATATCACCGACTTGTTTGTCCAGCCTGACCTCGCCCTAGATACAGCGCTGCAAACTGCTACTGATGCAGGACTACCACCGCACAATGTGTCACCAAATCAGGGTAAACTGCTGTTACTGTTAGCACAGATCCAGAAAGCGCGTACCATCTTAGAGATTGGTACCCTAGGCGGTTACAGCACAATTTGGCTCGCGCGATCGCTACCTGCTGACGGTCGCTTGATCTCGCTGGAGGCTAACCCAAAGCACGTCGAAATCGCTCGTGGTAACATCGCACGCGCTGGTCTGTCCAACCTCGTAGATATCCGCCTGGGACGGGCGTTGGATACATTGCCACAGATCGCCACTGAAGGACACGCTCCATTTGACCTCATCTTTATTGATGCTGACAAGCCAAACAATCCTGATTACTTAGCTTGGGGGCTGAAGCTTTCCCGTCGTGGTAGCTTGATTATTGCCGATAATGTTGTCCGTAATGGGGCGGTAGTCGATGCTATTAGTAGTGATAGTAGCGTGCAGGGGATACGCCGCTTCAACGAGCTACTGGCAGCAGAACCGCGTGTGAGTGCTACAGAGATCCAAACAGTGGGTAGCAAAGGTTACGACGGCTTTGCGATCGCGCTTGTGACTAGCGACTCTTGAATTGAACTGAAAAACTTGTATTCACTAATAACCATTTAAGATGAGCAGATCAAAGCAATTAAAACTGGGCGCATTCATGCGTCCTGTAAGCATACATACTGGCGCTTGGCGCTATCCTGGGGCTTTACCTGACGCAAATTTCAACTTCCCAGCGCTGAAACAATTTATTCAAAAACTAGAGCAGGGCAAGTTTGATGCCTTCTTCATGGCCGATCACTTAGCGGTGCTGAATATGCCGCTGAATGCTCTCAAGCGTAGCCACACCGTCACCTCCTTTGAGCCTTTCACTTTGTTGTCTGCCCTTGCCAGCGTCACCGAACGCATCGGGCTGGTAGCTACGGCTTCTACAACCTATGATCAGCCTTATCACATCGCTCGCCGCTTCGCATCTCTCGACCATATCAGTGGCGGTCGCGCCGGCTGGAACATCGTTACCACAGCCAATCCCGATGCAGCGCTCAACTTCGGTTTGGAAGAAGAGGTAGAACATGACGAACGCTACGTGCGAGCTAGGGAATTCTATGATGTCGTCACAGGTCTTTGGGATTCCTTCGCTGATGATGCGTTCATCCGAGATGTGGAATCAGGGATTTATTTCGAGCCGGCAAAAATTCACGTTCTCAATCATAAGGGAAAACATCTCTCGGTACGAGGGCCATTGAACATCGCCAGACCTGTCCAGGGTTGGCCTGTGATTGTTCAGGCGGGTGCATCTGAAGCGGGTCGGCAATTAGCTGCGGAAACTGCCGAGGTCGTGTTTGCATCAGCCAGTAGTCTGGAAGTAGGTAAAGCCTTCTTTGCTGACATTAAAGGGCGGGTACGGGCGATCGGACGCGATCCAGAAAGCATCAAAATTCTTCCAGGTGCTTTAGTAATTGTCGGGGAAACTGTCGCCGAAGCACGCGCCAAGCGTGTCGATTTGGATAGCTTAGTACACTATGACAGTGGTATTGCCAGCCTGAATAGCGCCCTTGGCTACGACGTTTCTGGCTTCGATCCAGACAGCCCCTTGCCGGAAATTCCCCCAACTAACGCTGGGCAGACATCGCGCGAACGAGTAATAGCGCTGGCGCAGCGGGAAAACCTCACAATTCGGCAGATGGCGCAACGTATCGGCAGTTACGGTGGGTTGGCTTTCGTTGGTACACCGCAAACGATCGCCGATGAGATGGAACAATGGCTCACCGAGGAAGGGTCTGACGGGTTCAATGTTATGTTCCCTTATCTGCCAGAGGGGCTGAATGATTTTGTAGATAAGGTTGTGCCAGAACTGCAACGGCGTGGGATTTTCCGCCAGGAGTACGAAGGCAAGACGCTGCGGGAAAATCTGGGACTCGCTCGCCCCGCTAATCGCTTCTTTCAGACCACAACCGCATCTGTTAGCTAGATGCAGCTATTAAAAAAATTATCACAGAGAAAAACCATGACTCAAATTGAAGAAAAAGCTTTAGATTCCAGCTTTGAGTTCTCGGCTCCTGTCACAGCTAACTCTCCCGAATTGCAAACTCTGTTGGATTTTATCGCTTTGGGAGCAACTGAGCGCGATCGCGATCGCATCCTGCCTTTTGATGTCATCGACCTAATTAGGCGATCGCGTTTAGGTGCATTACGCATCCCTGTTGCCGAAGGTGGTGGTGGTAGTTCAGCGCGGGAACTATTTGAGGTGGTGATTCGTTTGGGAGATGCCGATCCGAACGTCGCTCACATTGTGCGGAATCATTTCTCCGTGACCGAGCGCATCTTGCGCTCTTTGCGCAGTGAGAGAAACCGCCGTTGGCTCAAGGCTGTCGTTGATGGAGCGATTATCGGACTCGCCACCACCGAACTGGAAGTTAAGCGTTCTGGTGGCGGTGCAGTGGTGAATACGAAATTGACTCCCGATAACGGTGGCTATCGTCTCAACGGTAGAAAGTATTACAGCACTGGTAGTATTTATGCAGACTTGATATTCGTCCGGGTGTTAACACCCGATGATGCTACAGCGTTCATACTCATTCCTACCAACCGCGAAGGGATTGAACTTGTAGACGACTGGGACGGCTTTGGGCAACGGCTCACGGGTACGGGAACGACTACGTTCGCCAATGTTCGTGTAGAGGCAGATGAAGTAATTCTTGATACAGATATAGATAAAGAGAACTTACCCTACAACATTGTGCCGCAATTGTTCCTGACTGCAATTAACGCTGGCATTATTCGCAGCGTGCTACGCGATGCAACAAACCTCGTTCACAAACGACCTAGAACCTTCTATCATGCCGTAACTGAGCAAGCAGCAGACGATCCACTATTGCAGCAAACCGTCGGTCAGATTGCCGCCAATGCCTTTGCTGCCGAAGCGATCGTCCTGGCTGCCGCCGATGCTCTTGATCGCCTTCCTGCTGCCCAAGCCCAAGATGAAGAGTCGGAAACCGCAGCAGCGCTGGCAGCTTCTTTAAGTGCAGCCAAAGCCAAATTGATTGTTGATGAGTTAGCACTACGTTCCGCTACCCTACTATTTGAAGTTGGTGGGGCTTCCACAACCAAAAAAAGCTCCAACTTGGATCGTCATTGGCGTAATGCTCGCACTTTGGCATCTCACAATCCAAGTCACTTCAAAGCCCGTGCGATCGGAGACTACGAAATCAACGGCACGCCCCTGCCGACAAGAGGATTTTTCTAAGATTGTGAATTAGGATGGGGGAGCCACTGCGTTAGAGAGCCAGTGCGTTGCGGAGGACAGTTGCGTGGTGAGGCAGCGCGGTCTTGGGGAGCCAGTCCGTTGCGGAGGTTCCCTCCGTTGTAGGAACTGGCGTGGTTTCCCCCATGAGCGACTGCCGAAAGGGTTTCCCGGCAGTCGCGCAAGTAGCGTCAAACTGTCCGTTGAGGTTCCCCGGAGGCGAAGCGTCTCCGGCTCCGCTCCGTTGTAGCAACTGGCGTCGGGTTCTCCGGTTTAAAGGAGCCAGCGCTGTGGTGAGGCAGTAGTAGGAGTATTATGTCTATGGGCGTGGTCAGCGTTTTGTTTTTGTCCCTTGGGCATGGTGGAACACCAAACTTTTCATTACCTTGTTTGCCTACTTGAATTTACCTTGCGAAGGTTACTCAGTTTTTATTAAGTTATGCTCTCATTACAATACTTTTTTATTGTCCATTGTAGCTATTCAAAACGGCTTTAATTATCATTCTTATTCAAGATATTTTGAGTATTTTAACTAGTTGGCAAAAGTGCAATTATCTTATCCTCTCACGGATGGTAATAACCCATGACAATTCTCTTTGAACAAATGGAATTAATCTCATACAGTTCCGAATTCCAGGCTAGTTTGGAAGATTTTTTGGAAATAATGTATTCGTACAGAGGATATAAATTTGATCCTACTGGCTTACAGTCAGATATAAGGAATATTAAAAATATATACCAAAGTCAAGGGGGAAATTTCTGGATTATGAGGGAAAATGCCGCAATAATTGGAAGTATTGGATTAAAGATATTAAACAAAATAGATAAAATAGGAGAGATTAAAAGGTACTTTGTTTTACCTTCATATCAGAGTAAAGGAATAGGTACATTATTAATGGAAAATTTATTATTGAATGCCAACAATAACGAATTACATATATTAAGATTGGATACAATGAGAAAATCTATTGCAGCTAGGAAGATTTTTGAAAAATATGGATTTAAAGAAATTAATAAATATAATGACAATGAAATAGCCGAAATATTTATGGAACTCAAATTAAAAAAGTAAAAATTAAAAACAAAAAAAAGAAGATCAACATAAGCCCATTTGTCCCTCATGGTTGCGGTAGTATTAACACTGCTGTGGCGACAAGTTCCTGGTGTACAAGAATTGACTCGATTATTAGCATTGATCCACAGATTTTACCTCCCTAGTCCGTCGCTGACTTATATGGACGAAGATGGAGAATTGAAAAAGCTTTTTATTCTGTTAAAGGCTTATTAGGGTTGTCTTATTTATGTACTGGCTCTGTTAATGGAATTAAATTACAAGTATGGGCAACTTGGTTATTTTATGCTGTCTTGGTTGATTTAGTTGATGCTGTTGCGGATGAATTATCTCTCCCATTTGACCGCATTTCTTTCGAGATGATTTATCGTGGTTTGTACCATTTCAGCGTTGCTTATGACAAAGGAAAGGCGGATGACCCTATTAAGTACTTTGCTGCTTCAGAAAATCAAGATTTAGGAGTTGTCAAATCTCTACGAAAACCAGTCTACAAGCTGGATTTATCTCCTTTTCCTGCACACTCTAGACAAATGTGCAATTCTCTTAACCTGTCGCGGATGGTTCCTGATGGGGGTTCCCCCATCAGGAACTGCCGAAAGGGTTCTCTGACTTGAGGCGACTGGCGTCAAGTGGCGTCATTAGGAAAGAAGGTAATAGGCAATAGCCATTAATTATTTCTCCTCTGCTCCCTGCCCCCTGCTTCTTAACCCTATGCAGACTTAGCTGACCGCAGCCTTAGCTGGCTGTTTCCATACTGCGGCGGCGTACAGTGATTCCTCAAAATCTGGTGCAATGTTGTCGCTGGTGATGCGTGCCTCGTGTTGCTCCCAGTCGGTGAAGAACAAGTCGTGACTGATGCGTGAGACTATTGCAGGCACATCGCGGCGAATACTGGGTACGTCACCAATGGGCAGACCGAAGCTAACGAAACCAGCAGGATTGAAGACGTGGATGTCTTTGAGGTAGGGCGCAGCGCCAGGTACTTTTTCTAGGTATTCGTGGGCGCTACCGAGGTAGGGGTGCGTTCCCAAATCATCGTCGCGCTGGTCGGCTGGTGGGTCGTAGCGATCGCCCCACAGGGCGATATGTTGGGAAAAGTCTGCTAGTTCGGGGCGCTTTGTCGGATCGACGAAGTAACCTGTACCTGCGATCGCAAAATCAAACTCGAATACATCATCGTTCACCTGAGCCACGATACGCCCGCCTTTTGCCTGTGCAGATTTCCAAGGTGCAGATAGATGCAAGTGGAAATTGGAAAAGGCGATCGCCCGTTCAACCGCATCCGGTGGTGGTGTGGAGCCTACTTGGCGAAAGCGCCAAGCTTGGAACCAGCGAGCTGCATCAGGCAGCTGTGGATAGTTGTAGTAGGCACCAGGATACCCCCGCACCCGCAGCACGGGCACAGATGCGATCGCCGAGCGCCGTGCAAACAGATGTACTGCCTTCGCTCCCGATTCTAGGGCTACCCCTGCTGCGTCGAAGGCTGAAGCCGCTGCACCCAGCACTGCTACAGTCTTACCGCGCAGTGCTGCAAAATCGATGGCATCGGCGGTATGTGCATAGAGCGTGCGTGGTAAGTCAGCTAGTACGGGAGGTATATAGGGGCCACCAGTCCCAGCCACACCGTTGGCGAAGATAATCTTACGTGTAGTTTCCACTTGCGGGACACCGTTTATCTCAAGGTGCAGACGAAAGAAACCTGCGGCTGGCTCAATTCGCACCAACTTCGTTCGGTAACGAACTGAAATGCCGAGGATCTGCCGATACCAGCTAAGGTACTCTGCCCAAGCTACTCGTGGAATCCGGTCGATTGCCGCGTAGGCCTCAGCACCGTGTCGCGCTTCATACCATGCTTGAAAAGATAATTCTGGAATGCCTAATTCAGGGCCGGGCAGGTTCTTCGGTGTGCGGAGCTTTTTCATCCGCGCTCGTGTCAGCCACACGCCTGCAAAGCTCTCGTCCTCGGCTGCATCGATTACAGTTACGCGACCGATACCTGCACGCCGTAGTGCAAATGCAAAGGTACTACCGCTACCACTACCACCTACTATTGTGACATTGTGGTCGATACCTGGGCGATCGCTCACCCAGTTTTCCGGAGCGGGGCCGATTAGGCGTAGTGCCTCAAGAGCACTGAAATCGGGGTTAGTCGTTGTTGTCATCTGGATAGTTTTGGGAAATAGGAAATGAAGAGGATGTGAGGGATGAGGAGGATGAGGAGGATGTTTCTTCTTCATTTCTCCCTACTCCCCGATTCTCGCTTTCTCTGCCACTACTAGTTGTTGGCATTCGATTTGAGCTACCTTGGATTCAATTGCCGTACCCTTGGGGTTGGCTTTATCGTTAAATACTCTTCCTATAGTGCAGTTGTCAGCCTCGGAACCAAAGCTTTCAATTGCTGATATCCGCCCAAAATACACTTGGATAGCAGACTTATCAAATTGTTTTTCTGTAAAGCTTTGAGGTAATCGTGTCTGGCACTTGGGCATTCACCTAGTTACTAGACATTAAAAATAAAGTTTACACAATACATACAAAAAAATATGTACTGGAAAACACAATTTTATGATGAGCAAATTATTAGTTTATCAAATATTAAATATGGCAAACTATCTTGGAGTGGTGAAACGATGGTTTGAGACGCTTGCTTGAGCGATCGCATCCCAAATAAAAGAAGATGGATTACAGATGTAACCCATCTTGTCTGGGCTAAGAAAGTCATAATTTTGAATTTTATACATAGATTTTAAGAATAAACTCGTAGTTAATTCAGCAAGAGAGCTATTTGTATGGGCGGATCTTCCGACTTGTAGCAAATGCTTTCAAACTAGCGTTGTGTTATCTGGTAGACTAACGCATCTGATAATTTATTGATGGTGCTAGTTTTTTATCAGGTTTAAAAATTCAAGAATATGAACGATAAATTTATGCTGGCTGCTTTAGCTCAAAGCAGAAAAGCTTTACTAGAATGCTTACCTAACCCACCAGTAGGTTGTGTAATAGTCCATTCTGGTGAGATAGTAGCAGTAGGATATACGCATTCGCCTGGAAAACATCATGCTGAGGCTGATGCACTCACGCACATTCAAGGTCAAGATTTACAGTTTTTGCAAATGTACGTCACTCTTGAACCTTGTTCGTTTCAAGGACGTACACCCTCTTGTGCTTTAGCGATCGCTAAAGACCCCCGCATTCAAGAAATATATGTCTCGAGAGTCGATCCAGAGCCTCGCAATAACGGTAAAGGATTAGATATTCTTAAACAAGCAGGAAAAACAGTTCATGTCGGGTTATGTGCCGATGAAGTGAATGCTTTTCTTCAAAAATATTTATTACAGGAATGAATTACCGATTACAATCCAGTTTCTCTGCATCAGACTAACACAGTCATACACTATGGCGATTTCGGGAAAAACCAGGTAGTTCAGGATCAATATAAGCCCAAGGCACTGCGGAATCAGTCCATATTTGATGCATCGGCTTAACCAACTGGGGATTGTCCAAACTTCCTGCTTTCAGCCAGACGAATTGGGGCTTTGCTGGCGCTCTTGTAAATAGGGGGGAACCGCATTCTGGGCAGAATTCGCGAGTGATGCTGTTACCACTGTCTCCATTTTTCGTATAACTCTTAACTTGACCTTTTACGATACGCAGCGCGGCTGATTGTAGACGAACTCCAATATTGAAAGCACTACCCGTGGTCTTTCTACAATCTCGACAGTGGCAATAATTTGCAGAGTCTAGTTCTCCCTTATACTCATATCGCACATAGCCGCAAAGACACCCTCCTGTGATGAGTTCAGTCATCGTCTTTTTCTTTGTAGTACATCTGAAATTACTGGGAAAGATTTGTGTTCACTTCCGAAGGCATAATGAAAGGAGAAACCGTTTCATAAGCTTTAGCTGCTTGCAATACTAGTAAATCTCTGTACTTGGCAGCGACAATTTGTATACCTACAGGTAAGCCGTTTTTGGTAAAGCCGCAAGGTACAGATGCAGCAGGTTGTTGTGTGAGATTAAAAGGGTAAGAAAAAGGTGACCAATCTCGTTCGGGATGGTCAATATATGACTGGGGTCTGTTTTGTCCGATGGGAAAAGCAACTACAGGTAAGGTGGGAGTAATCAGTAAATCATAGTTTTGGTGAAAGCGTTGCAGGTGCCTTCCTAAAGCTTCACGAGCATCTTGGGCGCTGAGATATTCTGCTAGTGTAATGCGATCGCCTTCTTTGGCATTAGCCTGCAAGCCTTCTTCAATCACAGCTTGTTGTTCTGGACTAAAACCACGCAGTAGCTTGGCTGCACCAGCTTTCCAGAAGGTTTGGAAGATACTTCGGGGATTGGCAAAACCAGGATCGACTTCTTCGACAACTGCACCAAGTTTTGCAAATACATCAACTGCGGCTTTAACTAAAGCAGCTACTTCTGGCTCAACATCAGCGTAGCCAAAGTTGGGACTGTAAGCAATTCGCAGCCCCGCTACACCCCGATCTAAATTCACAGTATAGTCTTGTTGCGCATCTGGTAAAGCATACCAATCACGCACATCCGGATGGGCGATCGCATTCAATGTGATGGCTGCATCGGAGACGGTGCGAACTAGAACGCCAATATGAAATAGAGTTCCTGTATGGGCTGATGGATAGCCAGCCACACGGCCAAAAGTAGGTTTGAAACCAAACACACCTGTTAAAGCCGCCGGTGTTCTTGACGATCCCCCGCCATCTGTACCGAGATGCAGGGTTCCCAGCCCCAATGCAGCAGCGACAGCCGCACCGCCGCTACTACCTCCGGGGGTTAGCTCTGTATTCCAAGGATTGCGGGTGATCCCAGTTAGAGGGCTATCGGTGACACCCTTCCAACCAAATTCCGAGGTTGTAGTTTTTCCGAGTAAAATTGCTCCCTGTTCCCGTAGACGGGCTACCGCAGGTGCATCTTCTTCCCAAGCTTGATTGGCGTTAATTGCTTTACTTCCTCGGCGTGTTGGTAAACCTTTGGTTAAGAGTAAATCTTTAGCAGTAAAGGGTATTCCATCCACCAAGCCAAGGGGATTATTATTTAACCAGCGCACTTCTGAGGCAGAAGCTTCAGCAAGAGCTGTCTTTTCATCTACGATCGCAAAGGCATTAACTAAGCTATTGTAAGTATTAATTCGTTCTAGGGCAGCTTTGGTTGCTTCAACTGGTGATAATTGGCGATCGCGATACAGCGATAACAGTTGAGAAGCTGATAAATCGGTAATTTCTGACATATTTTGGTGTTGAATAAGAATTAGCGATTTTTAGGTAGGTAAGTCACGACGCTTGAATAGAGAAAGCAGTACGATCCCTTCAGCTAAGAGTTTGTCAACAGCACCTTCCTCGCGATCGATAACGCAGAGTGCGTAATTAATTTCAGCCCCAAGTTGACGAAGCTGATGGGCTGAGATGACGATTTGACCACCAGAAGTTACTACATCTTCTACAATCAGCACTTTCCGATTATTAATCTGTGCACCTTCCGCTAATTGGGAAGTTCCATATTTTTTCGCTTCTTTTCTTACGAAAGCAGTAGGTAAGCCAGAGTAGTGTGATAAGAGTGTCACTATAGAAATAGCACCAAGTTCAAGACCAGCCAGTACTTCAGTATCGCTGGGAATGAGATTAACCATCTGCTTCACAATAGCATCAAGTAAGCTCGGATTTGCCTCGAATTGATACTTATCAAAGTATTCGCTTGATATTCGTCCAGAGCGCAGTTGAAACGAGCCAACAAGATGTGAAGCTGCATAAATTTGCTTTGCTAGTTCGCTTTTAATCATTTCGGTTTCAAGTCTTTTGTTAAAAGCTTCCATGAATTCAATCTTGCTTTAAAGACTTTGCTATATACAATTCAGCAGTTTGATATTTATCGAGTTAATAACTATTTTCTAGCAAACCAACTGAACAATAAAGCGGTAGTTGCTTGCTAAGAACAATTTGCAAGCGGTTATTACTTTAGATAAAATACGGTAATTCAATCAGCTTACTGTATTTTTTTGGATAACTCAATCTCCTCACCAGTACCATACATGATTAAAGCTGTACTTTTTGACCTTGACGATACGCTTATCGAGCATGACGCTGCAATTAAAAGTGCTGCTGGTGCATTGTTTGATAATCTGATACCTAATAGAGAAAACGAGCGTCAGACATTCGTAGAACGTTGGATATATTTAAATCTAGAGTGGTATAAAAAGTTTTATGCACAAGAAGTAACTTTTCAAGAATCGGCTAGAGGAAAACTGCGAGAAGCATTTTTGCCATACGGTTATCGGTTCTCAGATAGGGATGCTGACAGTTTGTTATCGGAGTATTGGGAAAGGTACGTGGCTAGGTGTCTGTTGTTTAATGATGTCAATGAATGTTTTATGCAGTTACAAGAATCCAAGATTGGGGTACTAACAAACGGTCAGGAAAATCAACAACTAGAAAAACTCAGACGATGCGGTATTCTCTCAATTTTAGATGTGGTTGTGACTTCAGAAGAGGCGGGATTTGCCAAACCTGCACCTGAAATTTTCCTCCATACTTGCAAAAAAATGGGACTACAACCAAGAGAAACCATCTATGTTGGAGACAATCTTGAACTAGATGCAATAGCCCCCAATCAGGCAGGTTTAGTGGGAGTCTGGCTTGACCGATTACACAATGATTCTTTGGACTCTCCTGGAGATGTGAAACGAATCAATCGGCTAACTGAACTATACACTGTTGTGCAAGAGTATTTGTGAAATTTTGTATTTAGTTAACGTGAGTTCGACGGATAGGAAAGCGCAAAAAGCTGACTATAGATGAATTTGCTTAA